>CP092781.1:1425458-2138187 GCA_022493055.1 Staphylococcus roterodami
TCAGCCGCTGTGACAGCTTGAGTATATGCATTTCGTTTTGATTCATCTGCATCAAGATAATTTTGATTTCTTAATGTAGCATCTTTATCATTGATTGAACCTTGTAAGCTATTCATTGCACCGTCTAATGTATTGGCATTTGTTTTTACAGTGTTGACACCATCAACCGTCGTCGCTTGATTGATTTGACCTTCTAACGCAGTACGTTGTGCATTCGTAATATGGTTTAAAGTACCTAAGTTTTGTTTCGCAGCCGCTTTCGCTTCTGTTAATTTAGCATCACCATTCAATGCATCTTTCGTACTTGTTACTTGTTGTAATGCACGGTCAACTGCTGCTTTATCTGAATTTGATCCAGATTGTTTATTTAAAATTGCTTTCGCAGCAGCTACAGCTTGATCATAAGCAGTTTTCTTACTTTGTTCTGCATCACGATATTTTTGAGTTTGTTTTGTTGCATTTTCATCATCAATACCATGTTGTAATTGACCCATAGCTGTATTAAGTTCATTTGCAGTTTGTTGGATACTTGTTACATTTGCAACACGTTGCGCACTTGTCACTTGTGCTTTTAACGCATCTTTTTGTGCTTTATTTAAGTTAGTAGCACCATCGATGGCATTTGTTGCTGATTGTTTCGCTTGCGTTAAATTATGTGTACCATCTAATGCATTTTTTGTTGATGTCACTTGTGTAGCGATTTGGTTAATTGCATTGGCATCCATATTTGGATTGCTTGTTGCATTAATGACACCATTAGCACTATCAACAGCATTGTTATAGTTTGTTTTGTTATTTTCTGTAGCATCAAGATAGTTTTGGCCATTTTTCGTAGCTGTGTTATCTTGAATGCTATTTCTTAACGTACCCATAGCACCATTTAATGTGTTGGCACTTGATTTAACAGTATCTACACCTGCAACATTTTGTGCTTGTTGCACTTGTTGTTTCAATTTATCTTTTTGTGCTGTTGTTAAATGTTGAAGTCCGTTTATAGTAGTGTTTGCATTTGATTTATCTTGCTCTAAATTATGGTTACCATTTAAGGCACCTTTCGCATTTGTTACTTGTGACAACGCGTTTTCAACGGCAGCTTTATCTAAATTTGATCCACTATTTTTATTTAAAATATTTTCTGCGTTCGTAACGGCTTGAGTATAAGCAGTTTTCTTATCTGAATCAGCATCATGATAGTTTTCACTTGCTAGTGTATTTGTTTTATCATTAATACCATTTTGTAAGTTAGCCATCGCTGTATTCAATTGTGTACCTGTATTAGATACCGCTTCAACACCAGCTACAGTTGTTGCTTGATCAATTTTAGTTGTTAAGTCACGTTTTTGTGCATTATTAATAGACGTTAAGTTATTTAATGCATTTTTAGCTGCATTCTTCGCATTTGTAACGTTTTGATCACCATTCAATGCATTTTTAGCACTTGTAACATTTTGAATAGCCGCTTCAACATCTTGTTTAGACGTATTTGCACCTTGCGTTTTATTCAGAATTGCTTCAGCTCTACTTACCGCATTTGTATACGCATCACGTTTAGCTTTATCTGCATCAGTAAATTTAACACTTTGTTTAACTGTGTTTTGATCATGGATAGCTTGTTCCAAGTTAGCCATTTGCGTATTCAACTCAGTTGCTGCATTTTTAGCTGCTGTTACCTCACTGACATGACCTGCACGATCAATTTGTGATGAGATTGCAGATTTTTGGTTATTTGTTAAGTGTGATAATGTATTTAAATTTTGCTTAGCAGCACTTTGTGCATTTCTTAAGTTTTCAGCACCGTTTAAACCATTTTTACCATTATTCACTTGTGTTGTAGCTTGGGTAATCGCACTAGTATCCATAGTCGGATTATTAGTTTGATTAATAATACCTTTCGCATTTGATACAGCGCTATTATATGTTGACTGGTTATTCGGACTTGCGTCTGTATAGTTTTGACTAGCTTTGACTGTTGTTTCGTTAGCAATACTATCTCTTAAGCCTTTCATTGCATTGTTCAATGCTTGTCCATTTGTTTGAACAGTTTGTACGTCTTCTAATCTATTGGCTTGTCCCACTTGTTCTTTTAATTTAGCTTTTTGAGGAGTATTTAATTGCGTTAATGCATCAATAGCAGTATTGGCGTTTTGTTTTGCTACACGTAATCTTTCGTCACCATTTAATTCTTGTTTCGCGCTGTTTACTTGATTAGCTGCAGCTGTTACTTCTGAAGGTGTCGTAACAACCGTTGGCGTACCGCTAATAATATGTTCAGCATTGGTAACTTTAGTTGTGTAAGCATTTTGTTTAGTGCTATCTGCGTTAACATATTTACTGCTTGCTAACGTATTCGTCTTATCTGCGATGGCATGTTTTAATGTGCCCATTGCCGTGTTCAGTTCAGTCGCATTATGCTGTACATCTTGTGCATTAGATACGCGTTGAGCACCATTAGCTTGTGCTTTTAATGCATCTTTTTGTTTTTGATTTAAATCAGATGCGCCATTGATTGCTGTAATCGCTGCTTGTTTCGCATTGTTTAAGTTTTGCGTACCATTTAATGCTTGTTTCGCATTATTAACATTATTAAGTGCTTGTTCAACTGCTGTTTTCGCTGTATTTGGTCCAGTTTGTTTATTTAAAATTGTTTCGGCAGCTGATACAGCTTGATTGTATGCATTACGTTTTTGCTCATCAGCATCCAAGAAGTTTTGGCTCGCTAATGTTCCTGACTTATCGTTGATAGCCGTTTGTAAGTTACCCATAGCGCCATCTAAACTATTCGCACTTTGTTTAACAGATTCAACACCAGCTAAGTTTGTAGCTTGTGAAATTTGATTTGTTAAATCATTACGTTGCGCTGTAGTGATATGCGTTAAAGTTCCTAGATGTTGTTTCGCTGCGTTTTGAGCTGCAATTAATTTTGCATCACCATTCAATGCATCTTTCGCATTATTAACACGTTGTAATGCTGCTTCAACAGCATTTTGCGCAGTGTTTGGACCTGTCGATTTATTTAAAATCGCTTTCGCTGCAGTAATTGCATTATCATACTCTTGTTGTTTATTTGTATCAGCATCACGATATTTCTCAGAAGATTTAATTTGAGATTCGTTGTTAATACCATTTTGTAAATTAGCCATTGCTTGGTCAAGATGTTGCGCATTTTGTTTTACAGTATCAACACCACTCACTCTTGTTGCACTAGTAATTTGACTAATCAAATTGTTCTTTTGAGCATCTGTAATACTCGTTAATGTGTTTAAGTACGTTTTCGCATTTTGTTTTGCCGTAGCTAAGTTTTCGTCACCATTAAGTGCCGTTTTAGAACTATTCACTTGCTCTGCTTTTTGTGTAATCGTACTTGGATTCATTTCCGGATTACTATTCGCATTAATTATCGTTTCAGCAGCAGCTACTGCATTGTTATATGCTGTTTGTTTATCATTATTAGCATCTACGTAATCTTCACTTGCTTTAGTCTCATCTTTGTTGGCAATACTTTGTCTTAACGTATTCATTGCTTGATCTAATGTATTGGCATTTGATTGAACCGTATGAACACCAGCGACAGTAGTACCACTATTAATTTGATTTGTTAAATTAGTTTTTTGTGCAGGTGTTAAATGCGTCATATTATTTAACTGCTGTTTCGCTGTTTGCTTCGCTTGATCTAATAAACGCGTACCATCTAAGTTATTTTTAGCCGAATTCACTTGATTCATCGCTTCAGTAACTTGATCTTTTGTTTTATTTTGACCATTTGATTTATTTAAAATATCTTTCGCAGCTTGTACCGCATTTGTGTATGCTGTTTTCTTACTAGGTGTCGCATCTTGATAGTTTTGACTATTAAGCGTCGTTTGTTCATCATTGATTGCACCTTGCAAGTTACCCATCGCTGTATTTAAATCTGTACCTTGTTGTTTAACAGTATTTACACCAGCAATATTTGATGCAGCATTAATTTTAGATTTAACATCTGCTTTTTGTGCATTATTTAAATGTGGTAATGCATCAATTGCTCTTGCAGCATCTGTTTTAGATTGTGCTAATTTTTCATCACCATTTAATGCATTTTTATTAGAAGTAACAGCTGAAGTTGCACGATTAACATCATCAACAGACATCGTTGGATTTGTTGTTTGATTAATGATTGTTTCGGCACTTGAAACTGCACTGTTATATGCATTTTGTTTAGCTGTATCTGCATCCGCATAATCTTCTGTACGTTTCACTTGATCTTTATCTGCAACAGCTTGTCTTAAGTTACCCATTGCACTGTTTAAGTTTGTTGCATTTTGCTTAATTGTATTAACTGCGTCAATTTGATGCGCATTATTAATTTGTGATTGTAAGTTTTGACGTTGTGCATTATTCAAATTGTTTAAATGACCTAATGCAGTGTTCGCTTCTTGCTTCGCAGCATTTAATTTTGTATTACCATTCAATGCTTGTTCTTTACTTGTGACATTTGATAAAGCATTGTTAACATCACTTGGTGTTATAACTGGATGTTGTGCATTACCGTTAATAATGTCATTCGCATGGTTGTATGCATTGTTGTAATCATTTTTCTTATTAGTATCTGCGTTGACATAATTATCGCTTTGTACGACTTGGTTATGATTAGCAACGCCACGTTTTAAGCCTGTCATTGCAGTATTTAAGCTTTGAGTTGTTTGTTTAATATCATTTACTGCTTGAACATTTTGTGCACTATTCACTTGTTGTGTTAATGCATTCTTTTGCGCTTGGTTTAAATCACTTGCATGCGTAATCGCATTTGTTGCTTCTGTTTTCGCACGCTGTAAGTTTTGCTGACCATCTAAAGCATCTTTCGTCGATTTAACAGATGCTGCTTTTTGGTTCACTGTATTAACATCCATCGTTGGATTACCCGTTTCTCCAATGACACCTTTAGCTGCATTGACCGCATTGTCATACGCTTGTTTATTAGCTGGTGTTGCGTCAGTGTAATTTTGTCCTGATTTAATCGTATTGTTATCCGCAACACTGTCTTTTAATTTCGTCATCGCATTATTTAAAGCTGTAATGTTAGACTTGATCGTTTCAAGTGCAGCATGATTTTGAGCAGCATTAATTTGTTGCGTGAAATTATTTTGTTGTGCTTGGTTTAAGTTAGATGCACCATGTAATGTATTTAACGCTGGTTGTCTATCTAAAGTTAAACCTTGACGTGCTGTATTTAATTGATCCTTAGCCTGGTTTGCTTCAGTCACTTTATCATTGATATTTTGGACCGTCGGATTGCCATTTAACACTTGATTAATTTCAGTTAACTTTTGACGCGCTGCTTGTAATTTTTGGTTGTACGTATTTAACGAAGCAGTTGTCATACCTGTTGTATCCGTTGGTTGGTTAATGCTTTGTTCTAATTGCGTTTTCGCAGTTTGAAGCGGCGCTTTATCTGGTGTTAACGCTTGACGCGCATGATCCAAATCAGATTTAGCTTGGTTTGCTGCAGACGTATTTGTATTAATTTGATCTACTGTAGGTGAACCTGCTAATACTTGATTGATTTGTTGAATCTTATTACGTGCAGCCGTTAACTTCGCATTGTATGCATTTACAGAGTCTTGCGTCATACCAGTTGTACTTGTTTGCGTATCAATACTATGTTGTAGTTGAGTTTTCGCATTTTCTAAAGGTGTTTTATCGACTGTTAAGCCATTACGTGCTTGATCAAGTGCTGATTTAGCGGCATTCGCTGCTGTAACATTTTGACGTATTGTCGCAACATCTGGATGTGATGCTAATACACGATCAATTTCTTGAATTTTAGTTCTAGCAGCTGAAAGTTTTTCATTAAATGTTGCAACAGATGCACTTGTCATACCTGTCGTACTAGTTGGTTGATCGATATCATTTTGCAACTGAGTTTTTGCAGTTTGTAATGGTGCCAAGTCTGGTGTTAATCCGGCAATTGCTTGTTTTAAGCTATTATATTTTTCTTCTACTTTAGCTTTTTCTGCGGCAATTTGTTGATCTGTCGCATCACCATTGTTAATAACATTTTGTGCATTTGTTGATTCTGTTTGACCCGCACGTTTAGCATTTTCATATGCTTGGATTGATGATTGCGTCATACCATCAGTAGTTACTGATTTATTGATTTCTTCATCAAGTTTCGTCTTAGCAGTTTTTAAAGCACTATTATCAGCTAAAGGAACTAATTGATTAATAGCTTGAGTTAATCGCTCATTTACACGATTTACATTTGTTAATGCAGATTGCACTTCTTGTACTGTTCTTATTGGCTTTTGAATAATAGCGTTGGCACTATTTTTAGCACTTGTTAAGTCACTTTGAAGCTCATGCATTGAATTATTGTACGCAGTGATACTTACTGGTTTCTTACCAGTCGTTGTACCTGTGCGATTCAATTGTTGCACTGCTTGCTCTAAGGCATGTGTATCTGCAGTTAAATCATGTTTCGCTTGGTTTAATGCTGTTAATGCGTTATCGACACGACGTTTTTCATCTGAAATTTGTTGTGCAGTTGCATCACCATTGTCAATGACACGTTGTGCTGCTGTAATTTCAGATTCTGCTTCACGTTTCTTCGCATTATAGTTATCAATACTTTGTTGTGTCATACCAGTAGTTGATGGTACTTGGTTCACAGAACTTTGTAAGTTATTCTTAGATGTTACTAATTGACTATTATCTTCTTTATTTTGAAGTAATGCTTTAGCTTCATTTATCTTAGTTTGTGCAGCTTGAACTTTAGATAATGCTGCGTTCACTTGTTGTGGTGTTGCACGATCATTATTAATCACTTGTTGCGCTTCTGTTTTTGCAGCGTTAATTTGTTGTTGCGCATTATGGATTGCGTTATTGTATTGCGTAATCGTACCTGGCTTTTTACCTTCTGTGCTCACAGGATCATCTAAATGATTTTTAGCTGTGATTAACTCACGTTTATCCGCTTTTGTATAAATTGACTCTTGCACTTCTTCAGTACTGCCATCAATGTAAGTTACTGTTACAGGAATCGTCGTTGTACTACCACCAGCTAAATTAGTTGGCATTGCTGTGCCATTTTTAATCGTTGCATTGCGCTTTTCTGATACATGAACTGCATTATTAATTTCAGCAGCAGTTACATTTGAACCATAATCTTTCACAATTTCAGTTGTGTTGACAGTATGTGCTGCCGGTGCAGTTAATGTACTTGGATTACTACTTGCTGAGTGACCTGTACCTGCTTTCGGTGTAATGGTGATTGATGAATTTGGTTTTATAGTATTGGCATTGAACGTCACTTTACCTGTATGTGCATCTAACGTTACATAGTCAGGCTTATTCGCAATTGTCCATTGATTATTTTGACCACGAACAACACTAAGTGTCTTACTATGTTCTGCACCATTACCTACTTTTTCAGTGTAAGCAATATCCATTGCTTGAGTTGGATTAATTAAATGTCCTGATGGATTATTAGGCGTGATATCAATATGACCATTTTGCCAAATCTTAGTAGTCGCTTGGTTCGGTTGTGGTGCGACAACTGTAAAATCATCACTGCGTTGCTCGTCACTGATTGTTTCACCACTACCTTGTGTTGCAACAACTTGAATTGTATCAGCAGGGTTGAAAGTACCTGCTGCAACAGTAATACCATTATTAGTTCCAGCAATACCTGCTACAGTTGCTGCAGATGCTTCTTTCACCCATGGACTCGTATTATTGCGACGTGTAAATGTCGTCACAACGTTACCATTACGTTTAATAACTAATTTGTCAGCATATGTCGTAACATTACCAGCATGAGTATTGACTGTTTGGTTCGCACCAGGTGCAATTGTAATCGCTCCTGCCGCTGTTTCAGTCACAGTTGGTTTCGCTGGTTGGACATCTTTTACTACAAATTTCGCTGGTAAAGATGATGCAAATGTATGTCCGTTATAGATGACGTCATATTTTGCATTAACGACTTTAGCCACATTCGGTTTATTCATAGCTGACCAGTTTGCGTCATTTGTACCTGTAGTATCACGATTCCATTTATACGTAAATCCATCTGTTGGTAAACCTGTAGCATTTTGCATTTGTGCATAACCAGATGCTTGCGTACCACTTGCTAAAGTGCCACCAACTGTTGTCGTATAACTAGTTTGAGGGAATTCAAATTGATATACGTTCACAGTTACAGGAACTCGTTTAGCAGCTGAAATGCCTGGATATGTTACATCGACATTTAAGTTTTGAACGCCTGCTTGTTGATTATTTGGTTGTTGTCTATTTGCCCAAGTTGCTGTAATACCATTTGTATTTGTATTTGGATCAAATGTAATGTAATCAATAGCGTTTGTACCATGTGTCAAGTTTTGTCCTTTCACATCACGAGATGGTGCTTTGGCAATAGCAACTGGATAAACTTTGACTGGCACTTCAACATTACGTGTACCTTGACCATTTGGTAATGTTACAACTGCAGTTTTATGAGTGTTACCGACTGTATTCTTCCATGTATCTGGACTATCTTGCCATGCGACTGTTGCACCATGTGGTGGATTTTGAATAAATCGTTCTACATGACCGAAATCAAAGTCGTCGCCACCTTTAATAAATACTGGACCTTGAGATGTCGCTTGTAATTGTGGTGTCACTGTTACGTGCGCACTATCATTAGAGTCTACAGATTCTGTTCTTGTGACATCAATTGCTCGACCATGCTCATCTTGTGTCGTATACGTTACATTGTTCATTGAAATCGAAGATCTTGCTTTAATTTCTCCGTTTGGTAACGCATCACTTACAGTAACTACTGCACTATTACCACTACCATATGTTGTGTTAGTAATCGTTAATGGCGTATTATCTGCTTTAAATAATTTAATAGATGAACTACTTAATACATTATTAATCTTTATTTGTTGATTAGTAAGTCCTGCTTTATAAGTCACAGAGTTTCCATCAATTCTCGGTGGATCTGGCTTAACTTTAGCTAAAATCTTAATAATTTGCGTTTGGTGATTATCATAAGTAACACGGATATCCCTTGTTGAAATACCCACTACATCTTTACTTGGTCCATATGAATTTGTAAATTGGAAATTCATACGTTGCGCATTTTGTGTCCAAGAATCATTAACTGGTTTAACATATTGTTTCGCATCATACACATCAGATACACCTGGGAACACTACGCCTCTATTTGTCTCAAAGACATGTTTCGGAACTGAGCTTACTACTTTGTATGTTGAAGTTTTCGTAATCGGTGTTGTTTCACCATCAATTAAGATATGTGCTGTTACATTGATATCTTCACCAATACGAGTGTTGTCTTTATTAGGTGCCTGACCACTTACCCACGTAATCGTTGCATCTGGAACTGCACTACCATTTGATAACTTAAAGTAATCTGATGCACTAGAACCATTACCTGCTGGGAAATCTTGCCCTTGTACAGTGTAATGTGGATTTGAAACAATTTCCGGAATGACATGCTTAACTGGTACAGTAACAGTTGATGTTGTGCCATCTTGATAAGTAACCGTTACTGTTACATGAGCATTATTTCCTGTACGGCTCACATTACTCACTGTTTTACTAGTGATTTCATTTGCACTTGCTCTCGCGTAACTTCTATTTGGTGCTGTTTCAGTAAACGTCAACGAATTAATAATTGCAGTTTGATCAGCTTGTGATACTGTCGCATTATTCGCAATATTGGCAATTCTAACAGGATTAGCAGTCGTTGATGATGTTCCAACTCGATATTTATCACGTAAAGGTTTAATTGTTACATTGAAAGAAGTCGTAGCAGTATTACCACTTGTATGAGTTGCCACTAAATTGATTGTCTTAGTAGTTGCTGATGTTACATTTGGTGCTGTTGCAGAAACATGTTGATGATTATTGTCAACAGTACCTGTAATTTGTGATGTATTTGGTACAGTTACAGATTGCACACCAAAGTTATCATTCGCTGTAATTGTATTTGTAAATGTTTCCCCAGAGAACACTTGGTGATTTGCGTAATTACCTACTGAAATTGTTGGGTTTACTAAATCACTTGGTACAAAATAAATATTGATTGCATCAGTAGTGTTACCTGTATTTTGGTTTAAATGTTCAACATATTGTTTTGGACCATAAGGTGTTAAGTATAACTGTGCTTTATAAACAGCATCAGTTGCATTACGTGTAGAATTATTTTTCACGACGTGATCAATTGTAAATGCACCTGCACCATTAGCTGCCGGTTCATTTACATTAACAACTGTAGAGTTACTATGATTAGCACGAACATTAGAGTTTGTAACAGGTTGGCCACCATAACCGTTTGAAGGGTTAATGATATCTAACACTTGAATCACTTGACCATTCAACGTAAATTGACGTTGACCATCAGTTGTCGCATTTGATTGTGAATAACCAGTCGTTCTATAGTTAGGACTTCCACCAGCTTCAGCCTGTGCTTTTTCATTACCAGTAATGTTATTACGCAATCCAGGCACTGTAGTTGTTGCTTTTAACATTGTTAAAATGTCATTCGTCGTAATTTGAGTACCTAATGTCGCATCATAACGATAAATTAATGATTTATGGTCATCAGACCAAGATAGACCACCATCAGTTGGTCGATTTGCAATTTTCGCATTTGTCCAAGATACTGTGTAATCTTGTGGGAAATTAATCCAGCGCAAGAAATTCATATTTGTAAGATTAGACGTGAACGATTTTGTTAAGCGACCTTTATTAATATTGACTGTAATTGTACTTACATTGGCCCCATTTGGTGTATTTGTTACTGAAATATCACCTTCTGTAAACGTAATTACATCTCTATTCGCATTAATAAATGCTTGTTTAACTTTTGAAATTTCATCAGCTGTTAAGTCATATGTTGATGTACGATAGACACGTTGATCGCCTTCAGGTTGTTTCACATCAACTATTTTCAATGTGATATAGAAATCTTCAGTGTCTTTATGATACGCATTTGAAGCAGTTATATGGTATAACTGTGTTCCTGCGTTCATTTGACTTACTTCTTGAGCTGTTGGAATCGTTCTATCAGATGTAATATTTGTAAATGTTCCACTCGGAATAGCCTGTCCATTGCTTAAAGTGAAATATTGTTTAATATCACCAATACTAAATGATTGTCCTTTAGCAATTGTTACTGTTGCCGTTTTAGGGGCATTGGCAGTTTGATATTCAGACTTCACAATCGGTTCATATGTCATCACATTTGTAGCATCAAGTGTTGTTGATGAGCCATCACGGTAATGTAAAGTAACATTGCCATTATTATCGACAGTTACTGGATCAGATGAAGCTAAATAACCTCTTATATTTTGGTTTTTGTTCATAAAGGCAGTAATAATGCTTTGCTTTTCATTATTAGATACAGCAGTTGGATTTACAACTACAACTTTTTCTGTATTTCCTAATACAATTGGATGCACATCTTCACTAATTTGTCCTACATGGATTGAAACATGTTTAGATTGATTATCATTCGTCGTATTATTTGCATTATCAGTTGCTGCAACTTTAAAAGTAATATTACTGTTGTAGGCCTGATTCATTGGAACCCTACCAGTAATTGTGATTGTTCCATTATGGTCACTATTAGTTTTAGCTAAATTGGATGTCCATCCGCTTGGTAATGTAGTAATTGTCGTATTTTTTAATCCAGTATGTCTATCAGCTGCTGCAATGGTAAAGCTAACTTCATCGCCGCGATAATATTTTGCATTGATACCAACTGGGTTTTCCAATGTTGGCGGAATGTCGTCTGGCAATATTGTAACTGCATTACTCATATTAGAGGCAACTACATTGTTGTAATAAATCAATGCTCTAACTTGTTTACCTACCGGTGGAATAAACACAACGTAATCTTTAGGTTGTATAGTTATTGTATTATGCACACCATCAGGCGTACCCGTCGCAAGTGTTGTATAACCCGATGGTATTTGATCAGCTTCAGTTCCACCATCTCTTGTTTGAGCTGTTGGCGTAACCAAATAAACTAATGCCGATGGATCTAATGGAATATCTGTAACTGTAACCGGTACTTTTTGTAATGCTGTACCTCTTAATTGCTCTGCTGTCGTTGTAATTCTTGGTGTATGTGGCTTAACACGTATTTCGAACAATTGTTCTTTACGGCCAAAACGTATCGTTCCAAAGTAATCACCTGGTAATAAGTTACCAACAAGTTCAATGTTACGTTCTCTGGCATTGTTAGGTCTATTTGTCGAGTTTTCTATGTGTAATGTACGCGGAATACCGGTAATTTGCCAATCTTTATCTGTAAAGTTTTCATTACTTGTTAAATTAATACGCAATGGTTGAATCGTTGTTACACTACCACCTAAATTTACAGATGCATTCCCTTGGTTACCTGCATATACATAAAAAATTGGATGTCCAGCTTGTCTTGAAGCCGGTTTATCAGCAATATTTTGTGTATCGTCATTTTTATAAAATTTAATATTATGTTGGATTTCAGGTAATACCGTTAAGCTAACAGGTACTAAAGTTTCACTGTTTCCATAAGCATCAGGATAGTCAAAACCAATCATTAAGCGGATTGGATTTTTAGTTCTTGCTGCTTCTTGTAACTTTTGATCAGTAAATAATTGGCTTAATTGATATTCATTTAATCCTTGAACACCACCCGGTCTATAGCCATTAGCATTTGCAGTAGTTGGATAAAATCCTAACACTTTGTTACTTGGTGTCTTAACGTAACTTAAAGGATCATCAACGAAGTCATCAATGTTTAAGTTTGAGCTTTCAAGTACTTTTTTAGTTTGTACGTTACCATGGCTTACTTCAACTCGTTTAGTTGTACCTAAGCGATATGTTCTGTTAACAGTTTGTCTTAAACCATTAAGACGTTGTTGTTGGTCTTGTGTTGATTCAACATATAATTGACTGTACATAAATAATTGATTGTATTCTAATGCACGAGCACCTGCAGCATAATACAATTTATTGATTGTTGGACCTTGCGTTTTAAATGAAATCGTATAACTCGCATCACCTTTACCGATAAAAGTATAAACTTTAGGCACACCAGGTGATTCAGTTGGTCTATCACCGTTAATATATTCAAAGATTTGTCTACCGAAGGCTTTAGTAGCAGCTGTTGCACCAGCTTCACTGAAATAATCTCCTGCACGAGCTAAATCAGTTAAACTATTAATATGAACAGTTGGCCAATCATAGATTACTTGCCCACTTCTATTTCTAATTTTAAAGTCCCACGAACGAGAGTCATTTACACCATATGGCCACATTTGTGTAAGCGGTTTGTTTGCACCTGCTCCTGCACCGTTACTCCATTGTACATTTGTACCGTCTGCATTAACGGTTACAAAGTCAGTGCGTCCAACCGGCACTTGTTCTGCCGGTAAAGCAAACCAGTAAATCATATTATCATGTGGTGCATGTCCTTTATTAAATTTAATAACCCATTGATAACCGTCTCCGGTTTGTTTCGCTGTGATCAGAGCTATTTCCTTTGCAGCTGATGCTTTCAGCGTATTCCAAGGTGTCGTTGGTAAGTTGTATGGTGCCCCTTTATTCGAAGCATTAATATACGTACCTACAGGGTAACCAGAACCATCGTTAGCATTTTCAACATAGTATGATGAGTCTGCATTTTGATAACCAGATACTGATCTAGGTTCTGCTGATCTTGATTCAACTGAACGTGTTTGAATTCTACTTGATCGACGACTTGTCTGTTGACGTTGAGGCATTGTACGAATTAAAGCAACTGCTTGTTCCAATTCTTTGTATGCAAGTTGCAAGTCTTTATTATTAATTGGATCATTGCTACCTAGCAACGTATTAATTTTGTCAAAAATGCCTTTTACATAGTTAAATGTTCCAGAATCTGCATTTTCGCGGTCAATGAAGCGATAATCATGATAATTTGCATCAAAAAATGCTTGTAATTCATTTCGATCATGTTGTACATTACCATTTTCTGTTGCATCTGAAGCAGTTACTATATTTACTTGATGACTTTCTACATGCGTTGCTTCGTTGTCATTTACTGGTTTGTTTGCAACATGATTTTCATTTTGCTCCTGACTAGTTTCTTTTTTATCAGATTGTGGTTTTACAACAGTATCTTTTGTCTCATTTTTAGATTGCTTATTTTGAGATAAAGGTTGTTCATGTTCAGTTGTAGACGGTTGTGCTTCATTTGCACCTACATGGCTTGTTTGATTATTATTCGATTGTTCATTTTCACTAGGCGTAGATAATGTTTGACTATTTTGTGAATTTTGAGAAGATTGTACTTGAGATTCTCGATTCTCAGTCTGCTCATTACTACTTTGTTGCTTCTGTTTAAATTCACTTGCTGGTTGATTTGTTTCTGCAGCATGTGCATGTGATGTATTCAATCCTAAAAATACTAACGTCGCAATGACTGTTGAGAATGTTCCAACTGTATACTTACGAATACTAAACTTTTGAATTTTATCACGATAATTCACAGCTATTGTTCACTCCTTATCTTGTTGTTATGTCTCTGTTGTGTTGTGAATGTATATACATTTGATTGATTGGGTATTGTAATGCGTATCCCATTCTCATTTAAAAAAGAAAATAGATGACGATTCAATACAATTTAACAATCTATCTAAACCATATTGAAATACATTACAACTATGTGTTGAACAATTTATTTATGATCCAGAATATAACAACACAAAATATATTGTTAGGTAAATTGAATTTGTGACAATTTATAATAATTATAAATAAAGTAGTGTAAAAGAGTAATAAAAAACCGTCCTTTTGTTATATCATCTAAAATGATTACACAAAAGAAACGGTTTATTTTATTAGTGTAGCGACTTTTATTATTTCTATCTCAGTCAATTATTTTTTATTGTAATTGTGATACATTTTGTTTTGGTACGAGGAACATAATGATAATGAATGATAAAATTCCCATACCAGCATTTAACCACAATGCTATCATTGCGCCTGTATAAATGTTTGAAATATCAGCAACAATCGCATAAACTGCACCACTTAATGCAACGCCAAAAGCTCCTCCTAAAGATGAAGCCATTTTATAAATACCTGCAGCGACACCTACTTTTTCTAATGGTGCATTCGCTATTGCAGTATCTGTTGATGGTGTCGCATAAATTCCAAGTCCTAATCCAAAGAATAAATAGCCAACGATACAACAAATAACATATATTATTTCTGGTAAGAAAGTTAATGAAATCAGAAACTCTCCGACTATTAGGACTCCTGTACCAATTAACATCGGTTTCTTACAACCAAGTGTCTGAAGTAACTTTTCTCCTACACGAATCATAATAAGTACCATCACTAAATAGGTAATTGACAAACTACCTGCTTGCAATGAAGAATAACCTAAACCTCTTTGCACAAAAGTATTGGCAACAATTAACGTTCCAGCAACACCATTTAGCAAAAAGTTTGAAGCAGTTGCACCTGTATAGGCTTTATTTTTAAATAGTTTAAAATCAATTAAAGGGTTCTTAACATACTTTTCAAGAAATATAAAATAAGCGAAAGATCCAATTGTAATCGCTAGCAAAACGATAAATATCATTGAAGTCACGCCAAATTCTGCACCCTTTGTAATTACTATATTTAAACTTAGTAACATAATAACTAAAACGATTAATCCTTTGATATCGAATTTATTAATTGAAATACTTTTCGCTTTTGTTTCAGGTGTACCTTTAATTAAATACAGCGCAATTAGTGAAATCACGATTGAAAGTATAAAAATCCAACGCCAACCTAAAAGCGTTGCTACTGCTCCTCCAAAAAATGAACAAACACCAGAGCCGCCCCAAGAACCTATTGACCAGTAACTTAACGCACGTTGCCTATCTTTTCCAATATAATAGGATTTTATAATAGATAAAGTAGCAGGCATAATACATGCCGCAGAAAGTCCTTGTACTAATCTACCAATGATTAATAATAAAGGCATGTTAGAAATAATAATTAATAATGAGCCAAGAATACTTAACATAATGCCTATGTTCGTCAGTTTAATACGTCCATATTTATCAGCAAGTCCTCCTGCTCCAACAACAAACATGCCTGAAAATAATGCGGTTATACTCACAGCGATATTTATTGTTCCTATATCTGTATTAAAACTGTCTTCAAGTATTGGTACAACATTAACCAGCGATTGCGCAAATAACCAAAATGTTATAACGCTTAAGACAATTCCTATTAATAATTTATTATCGCCTTCATATATTTCTCTTGACGGCTTTTCCATTTCAATTTGCCTCCCTATACTTTTGAAAACCAGACAAATCTCATTATGAAAATTTGTCTGGTTAATAGAATAATTGAATGATTTTTATTAATTTTAATGTGCAAAACTTTAAATATATGATGAATTCATCCATTTATTCTCAATGCTAATTGTCAAACTTTATGCCGTTTTTTGTTTCTTTTTATAGAAATAAACTGGTATACCTAGCGCTGTAATTAGAATCCCAATAATCGCCAGAATAAATTGCGTAAATAATGTATTAATTAATACAAATGATCCTGCCAGAATTGCAACTAAAGGTATGATTGGATATAAAGGTACTTTATACGGTCTTTCCATATTCGGCTCGCGTTTTCTTAAAATAATTACTGCAACAAAGGACATACAATAGAATAACCAGATGACAAAAATTAACATGTTCGTAATCGTATCAAATGCACCCATTGACATCATGATAATTGCAATCAACAGTTGTATAATTGCTCCAAACCATGGTGCACCTGATTTTGTTAATTTTGCAAACAAGTGACTAAATGGTAATAACTTTCTCTCAGCCATAGCATATGGTACTCGCATACCAGTCATTGTATAACCATTTATCGTACCGTAAACAGATATTAAGATACCAATTGTAATAATTTTACCGCCATATTCACCAAATAATATTTTTGATGTATCGGAAGCTGCATTTAAGTTACCAGCCAGTAATTCAATTGGAAGTGTTAATAAAAATGTCGCATTAATAAGTAAATATACTGCCATAATACAACCGATACCTACTGAAATAGCTAATGGTAAATCTCGCTTAGGTTTTTTAAGTTCACCTGCAACATTTCCAACATGAATCCAGCCATCATATGCAAACATTGTAGCTAATAAACCACTACCAATTGCTGTAAAAAAGCCATTTCCAGAATTACCAGTAGAAGGAATTAATGAAAATGTGATATCCCCTGATTGGAAAATACCAAATATAACGATAACAATAATTGGTATTAGTTTAATTACTAATGTTACAGATTGTAAAATACCACCTGCTTTAGATCCCAAGAAATTAATCAGCACTATAGATAATGCAGAAGCGATAGCTAAAGGAATTAATAATCCTGCTGATAAATGGAATAAATTAATTAATTGTGTCGCAAAAACGATAGCGAGGGCTGCGACGTTTGCTGGAAAATATATAAATGATTGAGCCCATCCTGAAAGGAATCCCCAGAAATCACCATATGTATATTCTATATACTTCGTTAAGCCACCTGTTTCAGGGATTGCAGCAGCAAGTTCTGCTGCTGTTAACCCTGCACAAATGGTAATGATGCCGCCTAGGAACCATACAAATAAGGCCATTCCTGCTGTTCCTGTTACTTCTGTCACGTTTGATATTTTAAAGAATACACCTGAGCCAATAACCGTGCCCATTACGATTGCAAACGCTGAGAAGAAACCTATATTTTTTTGTAATTCTTTACCATTTGACATAATTACACCTCATTTTTAAGATTGGAAGTTTTAACCTACCACACCCTTACTTGTATCCGCGATATTTAATCCATGTTCAATGACACCAGAAACTCTAGTTAAGTCAACGTTTCCTCCTGAAACTAATGCAACGACATTTTTACCCTCTAGCCATTTTTTATCAATTTTCCCACTTAAAATAGCTGCTGTAGGTAATGCTCCTGCACCTTCTGTAATGATTTTGGCACGTTGCATTAAATCTTGCATTGCATGTTCTATTTCCTCTTCTGATACAAGAATAAATTCATCTACTAAATGTTTTACTACTTCGTATGTTTTTTCTCCTGGTACTTTTACATCACAACCATCTGCAATTGTGCTATCTTCACGATGTTCAGTTAAGTCTCTCTTATAGAATGACTCTGCCATGCCATGCACATTTTCAGCTTGAACGCCGATAATATGAATAGATGGGTTAAATGATTTTAAAGCGGTGGCAATACCTGCAATTAGGCCACCTCCACCAACTGGAACAATGACCGTATTAACATTCCAAATATCATCTAAAATTTCTAATCCTATTGTTCCTTGACCAGCCATGACAAACTTATCATCATATGGATGAACAATTGTCATACCATTTTCTTTCGCTAATTCTTCCATATAAAGTCTAGTTTCATTAAAGTTTTTACCTTTTAAAATGACTTTTGCACCATATCCTTTGGTAGCATTCTGTTTAGCAATTGGTGCTGTTTCTGGCATCACAATCGTTGCATCAATATCTAATAATTTTGCTGTCAAAGCTACACCTTGTGCATGATTTCCGGCTGATGCGCCAATAATACCTTTAGCTTTTTGTTCATCTGACAAATGATTAATTTTATTGCTAGCACCTCTAAATTTAAATGAACCTGTAAACTGCATATTTTCAAGTTTTAAATATACGTTACCTTTAGTGATATTTTGACTTAAATACATAGATTTAATAAGAGGCGTTCTGCGAATGAATGGTTTAATGCTTGCTTTTGCTTCTTCGATATCTCCTAAACTTACAATGTGTGCTGTTTGTAATGTTACTGTGTTGGTTGTCATAATTGATTACATCCTTCCGTTTTGTAAATTTTTAGTCCAAATATTGCTTATTTATATAAAAATTCATTTCACTCTTTTTCAATTACAGACTTTTTATTTAATGACATTTAAGATTTCTTTAAAATCAAGATCATGAGATGTTGCTAATCCTTTGTTTGTCACTTGACCTTTATATATATTTATTCCAGTGCTTAATGCTTCGTTATCTTTAATGGCTTGTTCCAATCCTTTGTCACAAATTTCTAAAATATAATCAATATTTCCTTGCGCTAACGCCATTGTTGAAGTTCTTGGTACAGCACCTGGTTGATTAGGTACACCGTAATGGATTACACCTTCTTCTTCATATACTGGATCAGAAATTGTAGTTGGTCTGATTGTTTCTATGGTTCCACCTTGGTCAATAGCTATATCGATTAAGACTGAACCTTTTTTCATTGATTTAACCATTTCACGAGTAACCAATTTTGGTGGTTTAGCTCCAGGAATTAAAATTGTAGAAATAAATACATCTGCCTTTTTAATTTCCTCTGCTAAATTTTCTGGTGTTGATTTGACTACTGTGACATCTTTATCTGTATATTTTTCTTCTAAATATTTAATACGGTCATCATTTAACTCTAGAATAATTACTTTGGCATTTAATCCTAATGCAACATTAGCAGCATTTGTTGCTGCAACTCCGCCACCAAATATGACATATGTACTTCCTGGAATATTCACATTTTCATGAACACCAGTCACTAATGTACCTTGTCCACCATGTTGCGCTTCAGAGTAATACGCTCCCATAATTGCCGAACGTTGTCCTGCTATAGCACTCATTGGTGCAAGTAATTCTGCTTTTCCATTTTTCACAATTGTTTCACCACTAATAGCAGTTACACCAACTTCTTGCATTTTTTCAACTATTTGTTTAGAAGAAGCTAAATGTAAGAATCCCCAGATAATTTGATCTTTTTTAAAATATTGGTATTCACTTTCATGAGGTTCTTTAACTTTGATAACTAAGTCTGCTTCCCATGCTTGTTCGTGACTTACAATTTTTGCGCCTTCTTGCTCATACATTTCGTTGGAAAAACCTGAACCGATACCTGCATTTTTTTCAACGAGTACTTTATGACCTGCATCTGTTAACTTACGCACATTTTCAGGTGTGCAAGCTACACGACCTTCGCCTTGTTTTAATTCTTTGACTACTGCAACTAACATTTGCAACACTCCTCTTTATATTTGTGAATTAATTCACAATCATTTTATCTATTGGACATGCATATGTAAATACCATTAATTAATTATTCATATTTTATCTATAATTTGTTAATAAATATTTAATATAAAATTATTATTTATAAATATGATGTGCAATTATGCTATTATATTAAACTCTTATACTCGATATAATTTATAGTTGTATTTATACATTGACTCAAAATCTAAATAATCAAATCCGTTTTATTTTTGAATAAAGTTGTAACTCTTCTATTTAATAGGTGTTAAGTAAATAATTTATGAACTCACACACTTTATCTAGAATTTGGCTTTGTATTAATTTTTCCAAAATTGTTTCGTCTTTATTTACTGAAAATAAAAAAAGGCAATTTCTAATCATAAAAGTTAGAAATTGCCATTTAATATATAGTGGTAATTGTTAGTCAATCAGACATCGCTTTATATTTAAAAATGTGTTGAAATATATTTTCCAGAAACATACAATTCATGTTCATTACAAATTGATAATATGTGATTTAATGTTGTAGCAAATGACATTTGATCAAATAATGACTCACTATCTATTGGTACTTGTGTGTGAATTTCAGCAAGTCGTTTCGATAAATATAGTTCATCTAAATTGTCATTAATTTTATTACGTTGACCTGCAGATAATGCCTCTAAATTCTCAACAACATTTTCAACACTTTGATATTGCTGAATTAACTTAATAGCTGTTTTCTCACCAATACCTTTAACACCTGCATATCCATCTGCTGTATCACCCATAAACGCTTTAATATCAATTAGTTGTGGTGGTTCAAGGGCATATTCTTCATTAAATCGATGTAACGTATATCGATTATAAATGTTAAACCCTTTTTTAATTAACCAAACTTCAACATTGTCATTAATACATTGCAATAAATCTTTGTCGCCCGTAATAATATAAACATCGTTATCTGTTGAATATTGTTGCGCTAATGTTCCTATAACATCATCCGCTTCATAGTTTTTAACACCAATATTTACAAAGCCAAATTGCTCAGAAATTTCTTTAACATAATCAAATTGTGGTATCAATTCTTCTGGTGGTGCAGGGCGATTTTGCTTATAACCATCAAACATATCATTTCTAAACGTTGATTGGCCCATATCCCAACATACAGCAACATGTGTTGGTCTTATCTCATGTATAGCTGAAAAGATATGACGTACAAAGCCTTGTATCCCATTTGTAGGTACACCTTGTGAATTGTACATAAATTGTTTATGAAGACTTGTGGCATAAAAATGTCTAAATAATAACGCCATTCCATCTACAAGTAATATTTTATTTGGCATTTAAAACTATCCTTCTTTCTTAATATATAATTGTTTCAAGTTCTTTATGTTTATCTTTTAGTTGATTGATAAGTGAGTTATCTAAATCAAATGCTAATAAATCATTCACTTGTGTTTGAATATTATCTTCAAGATTTTTAAACTGCAATTCAGCTTCACTAGCCATTTGTTTAACGTAATCTTCAAGTTGATGTCTTAATAGCATCAACTGTGGCTGTAATAATTCAATTGTCTTATGACAAATCAACTCATGAATCTCCCTTTGTCCGTTTGGATTCAAAATTTTACGTTTAGTCAATTGTTTTGGTAGTGAACTTAACATATCATTTAAATCAATATGCAATAATGGTTGTTCTACTACTGAAGGTTCCAAATTAAATTGAGGATTAATAATTACATGTAATTGCTCTAATTGTTGCATAATTGGTGCGATTTGATTGTCAAGTTGTGCATTAAAATATTTTTTAATGCGTTCAGTAATTAAAGATTGCTCTAAAAATAGACGTTGATGTATTTGATCTAAATATACTTTTGATGAAATTTTCTTTTCCTCGTTAAAATCACTATTTTGCGTCATCTGTGTATTAAATACTGATTTAACATCATCAAGTAATTGTAATTTCAAACGTGCATTTAAATGATAAACTTGTTCTTCAACTTCATTATCTGTACTTTGTATAGTTGCATCGATTAACTGATATTGCAATCGCTGTTTATCTTTAAAAGTTTCTAACTTTTGCTGACGACGAGTAATATCCGCTTTATTGGTTTCAAATTCGCTAATCATTTCTACAAACGAATGATCAATTTGTTGTAATTGATGAATCATTTGTTGCTCTAAAATTAATTTAGACTCTACATCTACAAAATACTGAATACTTTCTTTTAATTGGTTAATACCTTTATCTGATGTCTTGAGTGCCTCTCGACTTGATACAGCAAAAATGTCTGAATGTAAATTAACTTGACTCAATGCATCTGATACATAATTTTTTACCGCTTCAAGATCATCAACATTTTCTGCTAAATCTGAAGCATTGATAACCATTTTAAATGCTTGATTCTCATTAAGTTGGTTCATATCCTTCATATGTTCGATAAATGCTTTATCATTATCCGTAAATGAATGATTAAAATAACTTACATATAAAATTAAGTCTGACGAAGTTAAAATTTGTTCAGTTTCATTTGTATGTCTTTGGTTATTAGAATGTAAACCTAATGAATCTACTATAATTTTCCCTTTTAACCATTCATGCTCCAATGCAATATGCACTGTTTTAACAAATGTCGCATATTCATCTTCTGCACTCCATTTCTTTAATTCTTGTTGATTTATAGCATGTTTTTCACCAATATTAAGCATTTCGTCATACATATTATAATGTTTTTCGATTGCTTGAATAAAAGCAAGTTGATTTTTATTTAATTGTGCTTTTAATTTTTCTAAATCTGCATTAATAAAGTCTTCGATTGTCGAAAATGCCATTCGGTGATACTCGACAACTGCATTAATTTCATTCAACAATTGTATTTTAGATTTCAAAGTAATATAACTTTCATTGCCATAAGATATTTCAGTTGTGGCTGCTGTAGTTGGGTTTGGTGAACTCACTAAAATATGTTCACCTAATAATGCATTAATTAAACTACTCTTACCTGCACTAAATGTTCCAAATACACCAATTTTCACTAACTTATTATCTAATCTAGTTAATGTATCCTTTATATCTTGCTTTGTACGATTAAACAATGGTACATCTGAAATAATGTCGAGTCCTTTTTTAATATCAATAGATGTCTCCGTTGATTTTAAATTTTGATTTAATTGTTGATGTTCTGACCTAATATGAATATTTTCTGTATTTGGGTTATACGTTGTTTCTTGTCTGCCAATCAATTTATCCAAAGATTCATCCAAATGAATATAGTAATGGCGATAATTCCTAGTCGTTAATGACTGACGTAACTCACTTAATTCTGTATAACGTTGATATTCTTTTAAATCGTCATTTTCTTCAGTTGGTAATTCATCTGCTTGCACATTCACTATAATTTCTTTGAAAATTGGCGTTGATTGTTGTTCCACATATTTTTTTATCGCTTTTACTACTTCATCCGAAAATGTTAAAACATAGGTATTACTAATTGATGTTTGAGGTTGATATAAGCTTTCAATCATTTCCGGTTTAATTTCATAATGCTGATTCAACACTTTGTCGGCCGTTTCTTTTTTATTAATGAAACGAGTTACGAATGACATATCTTCACGCATCGGTTGGCGTATTTGTTGATTGACATATTGTTGCAATGCATCTACTACTCTATCAAGTCGCTGTTGCTGTATTTGCTGCTTTTTCTTCTTTTTATTGAACAGCCCACCCACATTAAAATCTTGCGACATGCTTTCCAAATAACTACGTAACATTTCTCGCATATCGTGCGGCATAATATATGCATTTTCTAAAATATTTTTACGCTTATTCTTTAAAAATGTCATTAATTCATCTGGATTATTTAAAAGTTGTGCCTCTTCACTCACAGCTTGATGTTGCTGACTATTTAAAAATGCTTGTTCAAATTCATCTTCTTCAATTCCTAAATCTTCTAATACATCTTGAATTTCAGATTGGATATAATCAAGTTGAGCTTCAGTAATATAATCAACTGTTCTTGCAGTATAATCTTCAAGCGTTTCTCTCTGTTGATCTAAAGCGACAAGATAATTAGATAATGCTTCAAGTTCATTTTCAGGATGATCAAATTTTGAAACATAAAATATTCGTGACAATTTAATATCCCAATCTGCAATAGACTTTTCAACACGTTCTTTAAATTTATCAAATGATAATTCTTCATCTTGATGCTTGTCTATTTGATTGATAATAAATACTACTGGAATACCTACATCATTAATGTGTTTCATAAATTTGAAATTGAGTTCAGATTGCACGTGATTATAATCAACAGTATAAAAAATCATATTACTCGTATACATATACTGCTCAGTAATAGATTGATGCGATGCGACATTTGAATCCACACCTGGTGTATCTTGTAATGTAAACCCATTATCAAATTTAGATGATTGAAAATTAATTTCTACAGATTCAACGTCTACATTTTGACGATTCATTTCTCTTACTTCATCATAATTTGTTAATTTGGCATAAGTTTGATTTGGTAAATTAGCAATAATGTCTTCATTGTCGGATACAGAAACGATAGCCGTATTACTAGTTGTTGGTACAGGTGAACTTGGTAAAATATCTTGTTCAATAAGTAAATTAATTAATGTAGATTTACCTGCTGAAAAATGACCAACAAATGATAATGTGTATTGCTGTAGATAAACTTTTTTTATAACTTGATTTATTGTATGTAAAAGTGCATCATTTTGAGACTTTTCAACTTCTTTTTTTAATTTATACAAAAGATCTAATTGTTCTTTATTAATCATGTTACTTTCCCCTTTGATTCGTTCACATATTACTACCTTTTGTTAACCACGTCGATTTACAAAAAGTATAAATCTTCACGTATAACGTTATGTATAAATTTTATCATAGCCGCTTAATAAAACATATGAATAATCAATATTATACAAACAATCAATTTCAAAATTTCATTTTCCTAAAAATCGCAAATCAACTTTAAATTTTACAAAAAATATATTTTGTCACAGTTTGTTCACACACGTCACAGAATTGACACCGTATAATAGCCAAGTGGGAGGGAAACATGAAAAATACATTTAATCCATTACAAAGATTGCATTTCTATGCAGCATTATTTATCGCACCGTTGTTAATAACATTAACCATTTCGGGCATTGGTTATCTATTTTTTCCAGAAGTTGAAAATAACATCTATAAAAATGAATTTTTCAGCGATAGCGATATTAAAACACATCAAACATTAAACGATGCCGTCCATCAAGTTGAACGTAAATATGAAGGCTTCTTTGTCAGTAAAGTTAGTGTAATGGCAGAACCTTACAATAATCGAATCACAATAAGTGATATGGCAGGAAATCAACGGTATGTCTTTTTAGATCAGAATAACCAAATTGTTGCTGATCAAAATGCGAAACATACGTATTCAAACGTCATGCGGAATATACATAGTTCACTTTTCACTGAAAACACAATCATAAATTATTTGGTTGAGTTAACTGCCTGTTGGACTATATTTATGATTCTATCTGGTACGTATTTACTTATTAAAAAACATTTAATAACTAATAAAAGCAAGGCACTTCGTTGGCAAAAATGGCATGCAATACTTGGAATTATTATTGCAATTCCAGTATTTATTTTAGTCTTAACTGGATTGCCATGGTCTGGTTTTATGGGTAGTAAGATAGCGGGATTGATGGAAACAAATGGTAATCTTGGGCAATCTGAATTATCAATAAATCCACCTAAATCCGACTTGAATGAGTTACCTTGGGCCACCCGTAAAAATAAACAACCCGCGTCTTCAGAGAAGAGTTCAAATAGTCACCACGGCGGAATGGCAATGCCTCAGACAAATTTAGATCATCAAATTTCAATAGATAAAGTCGTTACTAACGCGCAAAAATCTGGCATTAAAAAGCCATTCTCAATTGTTTATCCTAGTGATAAACATGGCACCTTTATAGTGTCTAATACGAGTAACTCTGGCGTGACTGGTCTAGATGTCTCACCATACGACGAAAAAACACTTTACTTCGATCAATATAGTGGCAAAGAACTTGGTACAATTAAATATGATGATTATGGTATTATAGCTAAATGGTTTACTTGGGGTATTCCACTTCATGAGGGTCATTTATTTGGAATTTTAAATAAAATCATTAATTTACTTGTTTGTATTGCTTTATTAGTAGCGATTGGTATGGGGGTTGTATCGTGGATAAAGCGTACAAAAAATGCTTCTGTGAAATTACCACATCGCGTCAAAAAACCAGCATCATTATCTTTAGTTATATTCTTAGTGATATTAGGATTGTTAATGCCTTTATTTGGATTATCTCTCATACTAGTATTTATAATTGAATTAATTTTGTATCTTAAAGATCGAAAAACTAAGCAATAATATATACAAGATTAAAAATCAAACTAAAGAATTAACAGAAACTTTTCATCAGTCAAATTTAATAAAATCCAAAAATAAAAGCATCTAAAACGTATTTTTAGGTCGAAATTATAAGACCCTAAATACGAAATAGATGCTTTTTATTAATTCATATGCATGTCATGTATTTTCATCATTAAACCGTGAGGAACATCATCATGTTCAACAACATCTTGTTTATAAAATGTCTTACCATCATCTTTAGAGACAAGTTTAACAAAGTCCCCTTTTTTCGGTTTAAAATTATCAGCTGGTTTTACTTTAACATTATGTTTTACTAATCCATCTTTTTCACTGACAACTTTTTCAGCATTTGTATCACTATTCATATACCCATAATATGTTGTTTTTTGACTTGAAAAAATCATTAAACAAATCACTGCAATTCCAATAACGACCAATGCTATAGATAAACCTAGACCCATTTTTTTACCCATTTATATACTCCTCCACATTAAGCATTATATATCTATTTTTATTTAGACATATCAACTTACGCCTTTAATCTAACATTAAAGTTACTATGATAAAATAATTGCTAACCAATTACATTTAAAAAACTAATTTTCAGTACCTTTACGTTCAGCCTTTTTACCCCAATATTGATAATACGTACACTCGATATAACCATTAAATAGCTTACGTCTCTTCGTCGCTTTACGATCTACTAAATATTCAAATTCTTTATTACTTGTTAAAATGTATGTCGATAAATATGGATGTTGTTTCATTAGTTTACCGATATAACGGTACATTTCTTCAACTTCTTCACGGTCACCTATACGTTCACCATAAGGTGGGTTTCCAATTAATGCCACAGGTTCTTCCGTATCGATTGTCAAAGTATTTACATCTTTGACACTAAATTTAATAATGTCCGCTAAACCAACTTCTTCGGCATTTCGTTTTGCAATTTCAACCATCTCTGGATCAATATCTGAAGCAAAGACTTCGATTTCTTTATCATAATCTGCCATTTTATCTGCTTCGTCTCTATAATCATCATAAATATTTGCCGGCATGATATTCCATTGCTCTGATACGAATTCACGATTAAATCCAGGTGCAATATTTTGAGCAATTAGACAAGCTTCAATGGCAATTGTTCCGGATCCACAAAATGGATCAATTAATGGCGTATCACCTTTCCAGTTTGCAAGACGAATTAAACTTGCTGCTAACGTCTCTTTAATTGGCGCCTCACCTTGTGCTAGTCTGTATCCACGTCTATTCAAACCTGACCCTGATGTATCAATAGTCAGTAATACATTATCTTTTAAAATAGCAACTTCAACTGGATACTTAGCACCTGATTCATTTAACCAGCCTTTTTCATTGTAAGCACGCTTTAAACGTTCAACTATAGCCTTTTTAGTAATAGCCTGACAATCTGGCACACTATGAAGTGTCGATTTAACACTACGTCCTTGAACTGGGAAATTACCTTCTTTATCTATAATAGATTCCCATGGCAATGCTTTAGTTTGTTCGAATAATTCGTCAAACGTTGTTGCATTAAAGCGACCAACTACAATTTTGATTCTGTCAGCTGTGCGCAACCATAAATTAGCTTTTACAATTGCACTTGCGTCCCCTTCAAAAAAGATTCGACCATTTTCAACATTTGTTTCATAGCCTAATTCTTGTATTTCTTTTGCAACAACCGCTTCTAATCCCATCGGACAAACTGCAAGTAATTGAAACATATATAATTCTCCTTTTAAACAGCTATTTTATTCTTAATCAGTGTTTGTAAATTGTTTATCATAACAGTTAATTATTTCACTGTGAATATTTTAATTTTAATAAAAAATGAGGCATTGCCATTATATCAAGACAAACTATTCATTTTAAGTGTTTTTTTCATGAAAAAAGCTCTCCATCATCTAGGAGAGCTAAACTAGTAGTGATATTTCTATAAGCCATGTTCTGTTCCATCGTACTCATCACGTGCACTAGTCACACTGGTACTCAGGTGATAACCATCTGTCTACACCACTTCATTTCGAGAAGTGTGTCTCGTTTATACGTTGAATTCCGTTAAACAAGTGCTCCTACCAAATTTGGATTGCTCACTCGAGGGGTTTACCGCGTTCCACCTTTTATATTTCTATAAAAGCTACGTCACTGTGGCACTTTCAAATTACTCTATCCATATCGAAGACTTAGGATATTTCATTGCCGTCAAATTAATGCCTTGATTTATTGTTTCATCAAGCACGAACACTACAATCATCTCAGACTGTGTGAGCATGGACTTTCCTCTATTTAAAAATAGCGATTACCCAAAATATCACTTTTAAAATTATAACATAGTCATTATTGGTAAGACAGTTAAACTTTTGTATTTAGTAATTATTTACCAAATACAGCTTTTTCTAAGTTTGAAATACGTTTTAATATATCTACATTATTTGAAGATGCGTTTGTTGTTGTATTATTTGAAGAAAAACTTTTATTATCTTGAGGTCTAGATGTTGCTACACGTAGTCTTAATTCTTCTAATTCTTTTTTAAGTTTATGGTTCTCTTCTGACAATTTTACAACTTCGTTATTCATATCGGCCATTTTTTGATAATCAGCAATAATGTCATCTAAAAATGCATCTACTTCTTCTCTTCTATAGCCACGAGCCATTGTTTTTTCAAAATCTTTTTCGTAAATATCTTTTGCTGATAATTTCAATGAAACATCTGACATTTTTTCCACCTCATTAGAAACTTTGATCTTCAGACCACTGTAAGTCATTGATGAATGCTGTTAATTCATCGAACGTCACAATATCACAAGTATAGTTTGTTTTTTCCATAAAATCAACTAACATCTGCTTGAAGAACTTAGGGCTGGCCTCTTGTTCCTCATCATAAATGAGCAATGTTTGATCTGAATGTTCAAGCATAAATTGATCTGCTTGCTTAAATTGAAAAGGACCTTGATACGGTGTATGAAAAATACTATCAACATAGTCTGCATGCTTAATAATATTGGCATACTTACTTTGATTATGTTCATTCCACTTTTCAGTATGTCCTAGAAACGGTGTAATAACAGCGAACTTTAGCGATTCGTGCGCTTTTTGAAGTTCAATCACCACTTCAGCAGTCCATAATTCTATACCCATTTGTCCTTGAATTAACACCCATTCTAATCCTTCATCTAACAATTGTTCGATTTTATGCTTTATAAAATGTTTTAAGTAATGTACTTCGGGTGCGTCGTCTTTAAAAATATTTAATTCAAATGATTTATAACCTGTCACATAAACTGTTTTAACCATAAATACCCTCTTTAACTAAGCCATCTAAAATATTTTGCAAATCATATTGAACACTTTTCAGCTTTTCAATAAATAACTTTCTGCTAGTTCTTTTAAAATGGCACTCAACAGATAATTGTTCGATGTTTGAAATCAATAATTCAAATTTCCTTTGATTCATATAAGGTACATGAATAATTGATTCGCGTTGTAATTTCATTTCATTTAATAAATTATCAATATGTACTGTATATGGTTTTACAATTTTGTAAAAATCATGATCCAGTTGTTGTGATTTAACACTCTCAAAATTTCGTTGCATGTTATTAACTTCATAAATAAGTGCTTCGACTATATCATTCATGAGGACGCCTCCTACATTTTTAAATTTATCACAATATACTACAATAGTCATGTTTTAAGACTTTAATTGATTTTAATTTTTTATATTTCAAAAATAGTCAGCTTGTGTAACAAGATAATCTAAAAACTTCCTATATAAATGGTGATTTTTATAGCTAGACCATTTATCAATAAATACGACTAATCTTTTATTTACTTTTTAAGGACTTTTTTGATATGTTTTAAAAATCCAACCTGTCATTACAATTACACATTATCACTAATTTTTAAAAAACTTGTTTTAGATTTTAATTTTTAGAAGCAAATCTTTTACAAAGTATAAATTCATGTGTAAATTTCCAACAATAACGGTAAATGTATTATAATAATATTGTGTTAATGTCGAAATCACGTTAAAATAAGCTTTGGTGTATTGTGTCTTTCGCATTTATACTAATTTAAGTTTGGTGTTTTACTATAATGTTGTGTATAATGAACATCGTTTACTACCAAACTTGTGTGGTGAAATTTATGAATTATCCAAATGGTAAACCATATCGTAAAAATAGTGCTATAGACGGAGGGAAAAAGCCTCCTGCCTTTAGTAATATTGAATACGGTGGACGTGGTATGTCACTTGAAAAAGATATCGAACATTCAAATTCGTTTTATCTTAAAAGCGACATTGCTGTTATTCATAAGAAACCTACTCCTGTGCAGATAGTTAATGTTAATTATCCAAAACGGAGTAAAGCTGTGATTAATGAAGCATATTTTCGTACACCTTCAACAACTGATTACAATGGCGTTTACCAAGGTTATTATATTGACTTTGAAGCAAAGGAGACTAAAAATAAAACTTCCTTCCCTTTAAACAATATCCATGACCACCAAGTCGAACATATGAAAAGTGCATATCAACAAAAAGGTATTGTATTTTTAATGATTCGTTTTAAAACGCTAGATGAAGTTTATCTTTTACCTTATTCAAAATTCGAAATATTTTGGAATAGATACAAAGATGATATTAAAAAATCTATAACAGTTGATGAAATACGAAAAAATGGTTACCATATTCCTTATCAGTATCAACCAAGATTAGACTATCTAAAAGCAGTTGATAAGTTGATATTAGATGAAAGTGAGGACCGCGTATGACGGAAAACAAAGGATCTTCTCAGCCAAAGAAAAATGGGAACAATGGCGGGAAATCCAATTCAAAAAAGAATAGAAATGTGAAGAGAACGATTATTAAGATTATTGGCTTCATGATTATTGCATTTTTCGTTGTTCTTTTACTAGGTATCTTATTGTTTGCTTATTATGCTTGGAAAGCACCTGCTTTTACCGAAGCTAAATTACAAGATCCAATTCCTGCAAAGATATATGACAAGAATGGTGAACTTGTTAAAACATTAGATAATGGTCAAAGACATGAGCACGTTAACTTAAAAGATGTGCCAAAATCAATGAAAGATGCAGTATTAGCAACTGAAGACAATCGTTTCTACGAACATGGTGCGCTAGATTATAAACGTTTGTTTGGTGCGATTGGTAAGAACTTAACAGGTGGATTTGGTTCTGAAGGTGCTTCAACTTTAACACAACAAGTTGTTAAGGATGCATTTTTATCTCAACATAAATCTATCGGTCGTAAAGCTCAAGAAGCATACTTATCATATCGTTTAGAACAAGAATATAGTAAAGATGATATATTCCAAGTATATCTAAATAAAATTTACTATTCTGATGGTGTAACTGGTATTAAAGCTGCAGCTAAGTATTATTTCAACAAAGATTTGAAAGATTTAAACTTAGCTGAGGAAGCATATTTAGCAGGTTTACCTCAGGTTCCAAACAATTATAATATTTATGATCATCCTAAAGCCGCTGAAGATCGTAAAGACACTGTTTTATACTTAATGCATTATCATAAGCGTATTACGGATAAACAGTGGCAAGAAGCGAAGAAAATTGACCTTAAAGCTAATTTAGTTAATCGTACTAAAGAAGAACGTCAAAACATTGATACAAATCAAGATTCTGAGTATAATTCTTACGTTAACTTTGTAAAATCTGAATTAATGAACAACAAAGAGTTCAAAGATGATAATTTAGGTAATGTTTTACAAAGTGGCATTAAGATTTATACAAATATGGATAAAGATGTTCAAAAAACATTACAAAATGATGTTGATAACGGTAGCTTCTACAAGAACAAAGACCAACAAGTTGGTGCAACAATTCTTGATAGTAAAACTGGTGGTTTAGTTGCCATCTCTGGTGGACGTGATTTCAAAGATGTCGTTAACCGAAACCAAGCAACAGACCCTCACCCTACTGGTTCATCTTTAAAACCATTCTTAGCGTATGGTCCTGCCATTGAAAATATGAAATGGGCAACAAACCATGCGATTCAAGATGAGTCTTCATATCAAGTTGAAGGATCTACATTTAGAAACTATGATACTAAGAGTCATGGTACAGTTTCAATTTATGATGCTCTTCGTCAAAGTTTCAATATTCCAGCATTAAAAACTTGGCAATCAGTTAAGCAAAATGCTGGAAGTGACGCACCTAAGAAATTTGCTGCAAAATTAGGATTGAATTATGATGGCGAAATCGGACCTTCTGAAGTACTGGGTGGTTCTGCATCAGAATTCTCACCTACACAATTAGCATCAGCATTTGCTGCTATTGCTAACGGTGGTACTTATAACAATGCTCACTCAATTCAAAAAGTTGTGACTCGTGATGGTGAAACAATTGAGTATGATCACACTAGTCATAAAGCGATGAGTGATTACACTGCCTATATGTTAGCTGAAATGTTAAAAGGTACGTTTAAAGCATATGGTTCTGCATATGGTCATGGTGTATCTGGCGTAAATATGGGTGCTAAAACTGGTACTGGTACTTACGGTGCTGAAACTTATTCACAATATAATTTACCAGACAATGCAGCGAAAGACGTATGGATTAATGGCTTTACTCCACAATACACTATGTCAGTGTGGATGGGCTTCAGTAAAGTTAAACCATATGGTGAAAATTCATTTGTTGGACATAGCCAACAAGAATATCCACAATATTTATACGAAAATGTAATGTCTAAAATTGCTTCTAGAGATGGCGAAGACTTCAAACGTCCAAGCTCAGTAAGTGGTAGCATTCCATCAATTAATGTTTCTGGCAGTCAAGATAACAATACTACAAATCGTAGCACACACGGTGGTAGTGACACGTCAGCTAACAGTAGTGGTACTGCTCAATCAAATAGTAATAACTCTAGATCACAACAATCAAATAATAGCGGAGGATTTACTGGATTATTTAATAACTGATTAAATTCCCGCACATCATAAAAACCTCGGTTACACCATCATTATGGTGTAACTGAGGTTTTTTGATTATATGCTAAATTTTTCATGAATTAGTTTTATTGCTGCATCTACTTCTTAATAGTCTAAAAATAAAGCCACCTACTATTTAATTAAAGAACTACTCTTTTGTAAAAGGGCTTTAATTGAATGTAGATGGCTCTTTTCATATCTATACTTTTTTATTTTTTAATCTTGTTTGATAACTGGCATTCATTTTAATTATTTCTATAATAAATGTTTTCATTTGTCGATATCCCATAAAATGGTATTTACGTTCAATCATATAATCATATCTTTCTTTGAAATTCATAGGAACGACAGGATAGTAATCTAGATTATCAAAATCAATATCACCACTAATTCCGTTAATTTGCTTAAAATATGCAATGATTTTTGCATGATATTCATCTAAATATGGTTTTGCTTCATCAGAACCTAATTTTTTATTTTTAGCAAAAATATCAATAGTGTCTTCTAATCTTTGAAAATCTTCTTTTGTTATCTTAGTCATTATTTCACGCTTCTTTCAAACTAGCTTTATAACGTTTTTGTCCTTCTCTACAATCATCTAACAATGGACAAATATCACACTTAGGCTTACGTGCTAAACAATGGTATCTTCCAAAGAAAATTAATTGGTGATGGCTTCTATTCCATCTATCTCTAGGTATAACAGAGCATAAACGATCTTCTACTTGACGTACATTGTCTTTCCATCGATTAATACCTAAACGTTTTGATACACGTTCTACATGGGTATCTACTGCTAATGACGGCTCTCCAAATGCTACACTCATAACTACATTTGCAGTTTTGCGCCCAACACCTGCTAAACTTTCTAATTCTTTATGTGTTTGTGGTATTTCTCCATTATATTGATCAAGTAATGATTGGCAAAGTTTTTTAATATTTTTAGCTTTATTACGATATAAACCAATGGAACGAATATCATTCATAAGTTCTTCATCACTTACCGCTAAATAATCTTGTGGTGTTTTGTATTTTTTGAATAACTCATTAGTTACTCTGTTTACAAGAACATCTGTACATTGTGCAGATAATAGTACTGCTATAGTCAATTCGAATGGATTATCGTGTTTCAATTCACATTCTGCATCCGGAAACATATTCGCTATTACATCAATCATTTCTAATGCTTTTTTCTTACTTACCATCAAGGTTCTCTCCATTTAACCAATCAAATTTCGGCACCGGTTTAACGGTGTGAGTCATTTTAGGTTTATTAAATTTTTGACGTATTTTTCTAGAATCATCAATGGTTTTCACATTGTTTTTCTTCCAATTTAGTAAAATACGATCCATATATTTAAAACTGAGTTTGTTTAAACTATTCGCTTCATCTAAGGCTGCTTGAATAATTGCAGTATCATGCTTATCAACATCAATCCATTGATTTAATGTTTCAATTTCAAATGGAGATAAAGGTCTAGCAAAAGTATCTTCTAATATTCTAAATAGTTGTTTGAACTTCTCTTTATTATCTTGTTCTTTCGTATCCATACTTTGTTGCTTTAAAATCTGGCTTAACTTTTCGAAAAATGGATCAAGATTCATATATTCGGTAAACTTACCTTCTTCGTCTTTTTGAACTTGTAATTCAAGCAATTCACGTTGGATTAAATTTTGAATAACTGCAGTAACATCACGTGGTTGCATTGTTGAACCTTTTTGCAATAATTCTATTGAAGGCTGTTTATTTGAAGTTTCGGAAGCATAAATCAATTTGAGTAAAATAACTAAATCTTGCTCATCTAAACCTAATTCACTGTAATGGTCTAACAATTCTCTTCGTATCACTACAGGTCTTGTTTTCAATTGATATTTATCCATGTTAGTGCCTCCCTTTAAATTAAATCATTACTTATTAGTATAAATCATTTTCTTTAATTATCGACTAAAATGCTTACTATATTTAAAAATATTAAAGCTATTTTCATAAAATTTATATGTCACCTGAAATGAAATATCAATCATCAAATGAAACATTAATTCAAATCAAACTATGATAAATTAATGAAAAACTAAACACAAATCGCCCAGCCATTTAATAATAGACTGGACGATTCTTTTAATAGTCAGAAAATAAACTTTTAAATCATTTATCGAATATTATGGGTATAAACGGTTTAATAATCTTGGGAATGGTGCCGTTTCTCGAACGTGTTCTACTCCAGAAATCCAAGCAACTGTGCGTTCTAAACCTAGACCAAAACCACTATGTGGTACGCTACCATATCGGCGCAAGTCTAGATAGTAGCTATATGCTTCTTCATCTAAACCATGCTCTTTTACGCGTTGTTCTAATAGTTCTAAATCATCTACACGTTCAGAACCACCAATAATTTCACCATATCCTTCTGGAGCAATTAAGTCTGCACATAATACAGTTTGTTCATTTTCAGGATTTGGTTGCATGTAGAATGGTTTAATCTTTGTTGGATAATTTGTAATAAATACTGGTAAATCATAATGATTTGCTATAGCTGTTTCATGGGGAGCCCCAAAGTCTTCGCCCCATTCGATATCATCAAATCCTTCTGCTTTTAAGCATTCAATTGCATCGTCATATGAAATTCTAGGGAATGGCGTAGCAACTTTTTCAAGTTTTGAAGTATCACGCTCTAAAATTTTCAATTCAAGTTTACAATTTTCTAAAACTGATTTAACAACATGCGTCACATATTGTTCTTGAATTTCCAAACTTTCAGCATGATTTGTGAATGCCATTTCACCCTCAATCATCCAGAACTCGATTAAGTGTCTACGTGTTTTAGATTTTTCAGCTCTAAAAGTTGGACCAAATGAAAATACCTTTCCATGAGCCATCGCAGCAGCTTCTAGGTATAACTGACCACTTTGTGATAAAAATGCATCTTGATCAAAGTACTTAGTATGGAATAATTCACTCGTACCTTCTGGTGCACTTGCAGTTAAAATCGGTGGATCAACCTTAGTAAATCCATCATTATTGAAAAATTCATATGTAGCACGAATAATTTCATTTCTAATTTTCATTACAGCATGTTGCTTTTTAGAACGTAACCATAAGTGACGGTGATCCATTAAAAATTCTGTACCATGATTTTTAGGTGTAATTGGATAATCATGCGCTTCAGAAATCACTTCAATTGATTTCACTTGCATTTCATATCCTAAGTCAGAACGATTATCTTCAGTAATTGTACCAGTCACATAAAGTGATGATTCTTGTGTAATTTCTTTCGCAAGTTTAAATACCTCTTCATCAACTTCTGATTTAACTACTACACCTTGCATAAATCCAGTACCATCACGTAGTTGTAAAAAGGCGATTTTACCACTTGAACGTTTATTTGTTAACCAAGCACCAATTGTAACGTCTTGGTTTAAATGATCTTTCGCTTGTTTAATCGTTGTTTTCATAACCATTCTCCTATTTATTTTTTCGTTATACAATACTCATTCATTTTAACAAAATACGCTTTCAAGTTCTAGAACTACACATAAAGATAACGTGTAAATGGTAATGATTTACCTATAGACTTTTAATAAAATATACAAAATTGATTCTATTATCTTGTTTTGCAACTAAATTACTTAAGTCCTGATACACGTACTTAATTATAAAGCTATGCGTTTAAATAATATTTGCTTTACCATCTGTTTGAATCAACATTAAACGTACTCAAATTTAAAACACAAAATCCTCGTAACATTATATCAATTTCAACTTGTTACGAGGATTTTATAATTTATATTACTTTTTCTTTTTTTGAATTTGTCTTAATAACTTTCCAAATTGTTGAATGTCGCCCTTTTTCTGACGATAATTTTCTAATGTTTGTTCAAAGAAATTTTTGTAATTACTGTTAATTAATCGATCATCAAATGACACTATAACGCCTCGATCATTTTCATTTCGTATTAATCGGCCAAGTCCTTGTCTAAATCGAATGACCGCATCTGGTAACACATATTCTTTAAATGTTGATGTAAATTCTGAATCCATTAGCCAATATTTTGCATTATGTTTATTCATAAATGGTAATTTAGCAATCATGACACATTTAATACCATTTGCTTGGAAATCAAAACCTTCAAAAAATGTTGAAGTACCTAGTAAAATCGCTTTGTCAAAATTATTAAATTGTTGTACTATTTTATAATTTTGATTCTGCTGTTGTGTTAAAACAACATAATCTTCAAATTCAGGCAATTCATTCAACATATCTTGAACCATATGCATCATTTTATAACTTGTAAATAATACTAAACATTTTGATGCGGTGATTGACGTATATTCTATAATATAGCTCACTATCGATGCTACATATTCGTCTATATTTTTATATTGATAAGATGACACATCGCTCGGAATAAACACACTTGTATTTTTTGAACTTTGTAATGAAGTGTTTACTTCAAATGTATTAAAATGAACATCTTTGTTAAATAGTTGTTTAAATGCTTCAAATGAATGGTTGAATTTTAAAGTGCCAGAAATAAAAATTAAAGATTTGAATTTTTCAAGTACTTGTTTAGTTAATACGTCTTTCACGGCATAGTCTTTAACATATAATCGAATCGTTGATTTTTGAGATAAATTTTTAATCGAAATAAAACTCGTATGACCTGCTTTCAAGCTTTGTTCAATATTTTTAAATTTATCTTTTAAATATAATAATTGCTTACGTAAAGACTTAACTGTCTTATGACTGATACCGTTAAAAATTTCCAAAGTTTTATTGAGCTTGTCGATAATCGCATGTAAGTCTTTCAAAATATCTTTCGATTCAAAAGTAAAAACATTATGGAATCTATGAATATCATCATCATAAACTTCTGAATCATTAACAATTTTATAAATTGTTGAGAACAATTGTTCATTCAACTCATGAATTTCATTCATACTTGCTTTTAAACCAAATATATCGATTGGTGCTATATCTAGTTTTTCCAAAATTCGTTGTTTCTCTAATTGATCAATTGCTTTTAATAATTTTTCATTTTCATTTTTACCAATCAATCCAAGCTGATATTTAACATCTGCATAACTTAATTCATTAGTAACTTGGTTTAAGGCATAATCCGGTAATCGATGTGCTTCATCCACTATGCAATCATCAAATAATTGATAGATGGAATTTTCCGCATCTGAATGTATTAAATGCGCGTGGTTTGTTATACCAATTTGAATATTTTGTGCATTTCGCTTAATAAAATTATAATAATGTACATCATGACGTGCCGGCACATATGTTTCAATTTTCTGGTCGAAATACATCTTTTGACCACCTTTTAAATTCAACTCTTGAATATCTCCAGATGGCGTTTCAGTAATCCATATCAATAATTGCATTTTTAAAATGCCAACTTCATAATTACTTGTTTCATCTTTTAAAATTTGGCTAATTAATCCTAATGAAATGTAATCACTCTTACTCTTAATTAATAAGGCATTAATTTTAAAATTCAATGCCTCATTCATTGCAGGAATATCTTTCTCTAACAATTGACTTTGCAATAATTTAGTATTCGTTGATATCATTACATGCTTGCCAGTTTCAATATTATACATTAAAGCGGCAAGCAAATATGCTAGCGATTTACCACTACCTAACGAAGCTTCAATCATTGCTTTGTCACTATGCATTAATTGATCTAAAATTGTTTCTGCCAAGTATAATTGTTGCGGTCGATAAGTTAATCTCATGCGCTCTACAACTTTACTATATAACGATTTTAAACTTCCATTATATTTAGTTGTAGGCTTTTTCAAATCTACTTGCTTACGATAAATAATCTGTTCAAATTTATCAAAAGACTTATCCAAAGGCTTAGCTTCATATTGCCTAACCATTTCAAAGAAAATATCATATAAATCATACTTCAATTGTTTACTTAAATAATACAATTGTTTTAAAGTATCTAGTGGTAACTTTTCAAATTTTTCAAAAGCTAAAATCATTAATTTTGCAGTCGTAGCAGCATCTTCATCAGCTCGATGTGCATTCGTTAAAGTAATATCATGTGCTTCAGCAAGCTCACTCAATTGATAGCTTTTATCTGTTGGAAAAGCAATTTTGAATATTTCTAACGTATCTATTACTTTTTTAGGACGATAATGAATGTTACAATCTTTAAATGCTTTTTTTATAAAATTCAAGTCAAAATCAACATTATGTGCGACAAATATACAATCTTTTATTTTATCGTATATTTCCTGTGCAACTTGGTTAAAATATGGCGCTTTTTGCAACATATTTTCTTCAATGGATGTTAACGCCTGAATAAATGGTGGAATTTCTAAATTTGTTCTAATCATCGAATGATATGTATCAATAATTTGATTATTACGCACAAAGGTTATCCCAATTTGAATAATATCGTCAAAATCTAATTGGTTTCCTGTTGTCTCTAAATCGACAACAGCATAGGTTGCCATACCCATAGCTATCTCTCCTTGCTTTAGTGTTAAAAATCTATATCTGCACTAATTAAACGGTGTGATTCACCCGCTTCATCTCTAACAATTAGATAGCCATCGTAATCTAAATCAATTGCTTGACCTTTAAACTGTTTGTCATTTTCTGTAAACTGCAACGTTCTATTCCAAATGTTTGAAGTTGCAATATATTCATCTCTAATTTCAGAAAACGGTAACGTTAAAAATTGATTATATCTCTTTTCAATTTCCTGAAGTAATTTCTCTAAAAATTGATATCTATCTAATTTATGTTCACCATGTAATTGTATACTTGTTGCTCTATGTCTAATACTTTCATCAAAATCTTCTAATTGCTGAGTCAAATTAATCCCAATACCACATATTATTGCTTCTATGCCATCATTATTTGCTACCATTTCAGTCAAAAAACCACAAACTTTTCCATCACCAATATATATATCATTTGGCCATTTCACTTTAACTTCATCTTTACTAAAATACTGAATGGCATCTCGTATACCTAATGCAATAAATAAATTAAATTTAGATATCATTGAAAAAGCAACATTTGGTCTTAAAACAACCGACATCCATAGTCCTTGACCTTTCGTAGAACTCCAATATCGATTGAATCGGCCACGTCCTTTAGTCTGTTCGTCACTTAATATAAAAAATGATGATTGATTGCCTACTAGTGACTTTTTCGCAGCAAGTTGTGTTGAATCTATTGAATCATATACCTCACTAAAATTAAATAGTGCTGAGTTTTGTGTATATTGATTAATTATACCTTGATACCATACATCTGGTAATTGTTGTAATAAATGACCTTTATGATTTACTGAATCAATTTTACATCCTTCTAATTTCAATTGATCAATTACTTTTTTAACTGCAGTTCTTGAAATATTAAGTGATTCAGCAATAGTTTGCCCAGATATGTAATTTGGTTTGCTTTTATATAATAATTGAAGTACATCTTGACTATATTTTGACATGATTATCCACCCATTTCAAAATTTCAGTTTCTTGGTTGCTAACTTTATCTGTAACAATAGCGATTTCAATTTGCCTTAACACATCTTTTAACCATGGACCACTCTTTTTATTTAAATGTGACATTATTACACCACCATTTACACTCATTTCTTTTCTACTGTTCATAGGTAATTGATGGTTAATTTCATTAATTGTTTGATGGTTAACGATTAATGGTTGATGACCTTGAATGTCATTTTCCATTAAAATTTCCGACGCGCTTAATACATTTTCAATTAACTTTATATCATAATCATATACAAACATTTTCAGTTGTTCTTTCATTACAATATTTGGTAATGTCATGATAATTTGTTTATATTGCTGAATTTCTCTTAATTGGCGATTGCTAAGTTTTAAAGGCTTAACAGACATGTTTTTATCGAACTTCACTGAAACAATAGCAATAAATAGTTCTAAGTCAATTGGTTCATTAATATTAATTTTATTCATTTCTAAATGGTCAAAATAAGGTATATAGTTAAAGGCTTTTAATGTTTTCAAATGTTTAAAGCTTTGTGCGACATTTATTCCTCTTATTAATTTTGTAAGTTCAATTACAATTCGCTCAATTGATAAAAACTTAATATCTGCCATTTGTATACGCATAGCTTCAAACGTATCATCTGCAATTTCAAATGACAGTTGTGATTGAAACCTTAAGCAACGAATCATGCGTAAGGCATCTTCTTGAAATCGCTCTTCAGGCAAACCAACTGTTCGAATTATGCGATTATCAATATCCTGTTGCCCACCAAAGTAGTCATATAATTTATACTCAGTATCCATCGCTATCGCATTCATCGTAAAATCACGGCGTTGCAAATCTTCATATAAATCTCGAACAAATGTAACACCACTCGGTCTACGATGATCAAGATAATCATCTTCAGCTCTAAATGTTGTCACTTCATAATTTTCATGATTATAAACGACATTAATTGTTCCATGCTCTTTCCCCACTGGAATCGTATGACTGAATATCGACTCTATTTCATCGGGCGTAGCACTCGTCGTGATATCTATGTCATGAATGTCTCTTCCCATGACATAATCTCTCACTGAACCACCTACATAATATGCTTCAAAGCCATTTTCTTGAATATGCTCTAATATAGGTTTTGCTAGTTCAAATAGTGATTTATCCATTTTATTACTCGCCTTCATTTTTACTTTTATCATTGAGCATCTTTTTATAATAATACTCATATTGGTCTGTAATGAGTTCCGAACCAAAGCGTTCAGCAATATCTTCAAGCATATTTTTTTGAAGTTTATTGTATAATGCTTTATCTTGAAGTAATTGTATAGCATATTCACTCGCAGCTTCACTGTCGCCTACATCGACGACAAAACCAGTTTCGCCGTGTTTAATGACCTCTTTGATACCACCTGCATTTGAACCAATTGGTACTACTCCCGTCTTCATTGCCTCAAGTAATGTTAGACCAAAACTTTCCTTTTCACTCAACAGTAATACTAAATCAGATAATTGATAAAATTCACTTACACAATCTTGTTTTCCTAAAAATAAAACATCATCTTCTACATTTAATTCTTTAGTTTTTTGACGCATAGGCACTAATTCAGGACCATCTCCTAGTAAAATCAACTTACTTGGTATTTTGGCACGTACTTTTGCGAAAGTTTCTATAATAGTATCAATTCGTTTTACTTGTCTAAAATTCGAAACATGAATTAACACTTTTTCGTCTGGTGAAATACCAAATTGTGATTTTAATGATTCATTATGCTTAGTCGGAAACTCATTTTCACGTACAAAATTATAAATCGGTATGATTTCTTTATTTGTTTCTATAATATCATGTGTTTCTTCTGCTAAAGATTTACTTACACTTGTCACGACATCACTTTTTTCTATCCCGAATTTAATAGCACCTTGCAGTGAATGATCATACCCTAATACTGTAATATCAGTCCCGTGTAATGTAGTCATGATTTTAATATCTTTCCCTGACATCTCACGTGCTAATATGCCACATATAGCATGCGGAACAGCATAGTGCATATGTAATAAATCAAGGTCATATTCTTTAATGACTTCAGCTATTTTGGTACTCAGTGTTATATCATATGGTGGATATTGAAATACTGCATATTGATTCACTTCTACTTGATGGAAAATCATATTTGGTAATGGTTTTCTAATTCTAAACGGAATATTTGAGGTTATAAAATGTACTTCATGTCCTCGTTCTGCTAACTTAATACCTAATTCTGTGGCAATTATACCTGAGCCACCCATGGACGGGTAACATGTTATCCCTATTTTCATTTGCTTGCCCATCCTTTCTATTTCTATATATTATAAATCATCGTGTCATTTTGATATTTATCTTCAAAATCAACATTAATAGGCTCGTTAGATTCATATTTAATGATGCATCAAATTATATACTCAGCCATATTTTTTTGAAACTAAAGCGTCAAGCTTTCTGCAATGCATTTCAAATTAACATTCGTTTTATAATCGCTTCTGATTTTCCAAAAGCGACAAATATATCAATGTCTATTTACGTTCAAAACGATTTTTATCTCGTGTATTAAACTTTTCCATTGTTTCATTGAAGCTTTCTGTCATATCAATTCCCATTGAGTTTGCAAGGCATAGTAACACAAATAAATTATCGCCTAACTCTGCTTTAATTGAATTTTCAGCCTCTGTTTCTTTTTTCTTTTTTTCTCCGTAAGTATGGTTTATTTCTCGTGCAAGCTCTCCTACTTCTTCAGTTAATCTAGCTAAATTAGCTAATGGTGAAAAGTATCCTGCTTTAAATTGTCCAATATATTCATCAACTTCATGTTGCATATCTGACATAGATTTCATTTATACGATCTCCTTATATTGCGTTTCTAATATAGTATATATCAATTTGATGTCACATGCATGTTTAGTGCAAACTACTAAAATCATGTTAAATTGAAATAACGAATTCTCATATGGTTGAACATTTTTCAGTATGGTTTGAATAAATGCCTCACATTATAAAATGAATCATTTATTTTGAAATAAAAATTGTGAATCCAACGTGTTGATATGCATATATAGATAAATCAAAACAGTAAGTTTATGTAGCGTATAACGTCCGAACTTCTCAAATATTAAGTTATATATAAGCAACTAATATCAATGAACAGATGAACAATTATAACCCTTTGTTAGTTCACGAACTTTTTAAATCAAATCTAATTTCAAAAGTTTTTCATAATACTCTCTTTACACTATCTTATATTTAATTAACTCACTAACAATAGAACATAAAAAAACTAGCAACCACACAAAATGTGATTAGCTAGTTAATAAGTGTCTAATTTAAGTTAATTGTTAATCTATAAGATTAATCACTTGAACGCGCAAGCAAAATGATACGTACAAGCTCTGCTACAGCGACAGCAGTTGCCGCAACATAAGTCATTGCTGCTGCAGATAATACTTTACGCGCATGTTTGTATTCTTTTTCATTTACAATATTCAATGCCGTAATTTGTTTCATCGCTCTTGAACTCGCATCAAACTCAACTGGTAATGTTACGATTGAGAATAATACTGCTAATGACATTAAACCAGCACCAATCCATAAAGCAGTTGAACCAAATGCACTACCTAAAGCTGTTAAAACGATACCTAACATAATAATGATATAGCTTAATGAACTTCCTAGGTTTGCAACAGGAACTAATGCTGCCCTGAATCTTAAGAACCAATATCCTTGGTGATCTTGAATGGCATGACCAACTTCATGGGCTGCAATTGCAGTACCAGCAACTGATGGTCTGTCATAGTTTGCAGGAGATAGTGAAACAACTTTCTTTTTAGGATCGTAATGATCTGTTAAGAATCCTTCACCTTTAACAACATCAACGTCATAAATACCATTTGCATGTAAGATTTCTAATGCAACTTCACGACCCGTTTTACCACTTGTAGATCTAACTTGTGAATATTTTTCATAGTTAGATTTAACTTTGTGTTGTGCCCATAATGGTAACACCATTAGTATTACGAAATAAATTATCATAGAAAAAATTGAAGACAATAAACTCACTCTCCTTTATAAATATTTTACTGTCATTTGGGATTTTTATCAAATCATTTACACTTTAATAAATTGTTTAATTCAATATAAAGTAAAAGTGCAAAAACACTTAGACAACATGATAATACACCAATTTGCCACACATGTGTAGCTATAAAATCATAATATGGAAATTGCAAATGTATATAATCAATATAATCGTTTAGAAATACCCATATAATCGCTACACTTAAACTAATTATCGAACGTTTATACCTCGGATAAAAATATATTGCCTGAAGCGCCATAATACTATGCGTTAAAATTAACATTAGGCCATTAATCGTAATATCATCTTGTTCAATTATAAATATAATATTCATAATGACTGCCCAAATACCATATTTAATTAATGTAACGAATGCTAATGTATCAACTATACTACTTTCCCGTCTCATTAGCATTAACATAATTGAAATAACGAGAAAAAGTGTTGCTGTTGGACTATCTGGTACAAAAATTTTATATTGCCATAAAGTATGGCTTAACTGATCCTGATACCAAACATAGCCATACACCATTCCTATAAAATTACATATTAACAAAATAATTAACCACGGTCTTTGATAAAGTGTATATTGCCAAAATGCTTTAATTGTCATTACTTAAACCCTCAAATCGCTGTGGTGCATTTTCTGTTAGCTGTAACGTATTCAGAATTTGTGTTAATTGATAAAATCTCTTTCTTTCATTCATTTGTAAACTCAAATCAATATTATGATGCAAGTAGTCTATCAACAGTGCATGTTTACGTCTATCTACTGTTATACTTTTTAAATCATGGAGATAAGTTTGAAAAAAGGGAGACTCTGTTAATTGCGCAACAATTAAATCGTCCAATTTTTGCTCTCGCTTTACCTTATTTGCAAAATGAATCTGAATATCAAAAGCGACATTATTATTTGCGATATAATCAAATATTTCATTTGTGTTCATTAACTTAAGATTATGTTTCGTAAATTGAATTGCAGAAGCACTACTATCCACTTCTGCAATTTCCAATGTTTCATGATTTTTAATTTTAGTATCAACAAAATGTATATTTTCTAATTTATGATGATTTGCTTTGATATAGTTAAGTACCCACACAGCAATTCGAGATTTAAAACGGTATTGAAAAAGTAAATATTCAATAAAACTTTCTTTTACTTGATTAAGTGTTTCAGACATCGAATTCCCCTTTAAGATTGCAATCTTAGTAGTTCGTCATGCCAAGTTTCATTAGTTGGTTCAAGTTCTAACAATTGTTCCAAAATGGCAATTGCTTTATCTTTTTGGCCAATTTCAATTAGATAGAAATAGTAATCGCTCATAAAGTCAATATTCGTCTTCATAGTTGGATAAGCCAATTCAAAGAAGTGTTGTGCTTCTTTATCTCTTTCTTCTTGACCAAATGCATATGCTAAATGCCACATAAATGTAGGATCTAAATCTTCTTCATCTACATATGTTAATAATTCGATAATTGCTTCATAATCTTCTTCGTTTCGATATAAGTCACTCAAAATTAACAGAGGTTCTTGATATGCATTATCAACCTCTAAAGCTTGTTTTAATAATTGTACACCTTCATTGGCATCACCATGTTCAATCTCAAGACTACCAGTTGTATACATTAATTCTTTATAGAACTGACTTAAACGTAAACCTTCCTTACCAGTTTCAATGGCATCAGGATAATTTTTTTCATTTTCATATAAAGATTGTAAATATAAGTATCCTTGAATAAAGTCAGGGTCTTTAGAAAGTAATGTTGTCATAATTTTAATAGCTTCTTGCGTAATATCATTTTTATCATATGCAATAGCTTTTTTGAAATAATCTTCAGACGTCATTTCTTCTTCATTAATTTCATCATATAAGCGAATTGCATCGCTATAGTTACCACTTTGCAAACTACAGTCAGCCATACGAGAGAACAAGTTTACACCATTAACTTGATATTCACCAGTTTCTAATACCGTTTCGTATTCAGCAGTGGCACGTAAGTATTGACCATCGTAATATAACATTTCAGCCAATGCGAAGTGAATAATTGGATCATTCGGCTCTAGTTCAAGTGCCTCTTGTAGTTTATCTATTGCTACTTCCATCATATTTATTTGTTGATATAAATCCGCTTCTAGCATTAATTTTTCAGGCGATTGTTCCACATAACTTAAATATTCTAATGCTTCATCTGTCTGATTTTCAGACATTAATCCTTCAATAAAATAGATAAGCAGTTCACTTTCATCTGGATATTTATGATATAACACTCGGAATACTTCTAAGCCTTGAGGCATTAAACCGAAATTATAAAGTGTTTCTCCTAGAATAAATAATGCATCATCGTTGTCAGTCGTTATTGCTTCATTAACACGAGAGTCTAAATTTTCTAGTTTTTGTAGATTGATATCGTCTATTAATTTATAGATATCTTCCATTTGTATTATCCCTCATTTTCTAAAAGCTTTAATTTTGGTAAAAATCCTGGAAATGATACATTAACAGCATCAAATTGTTTAATTTTAATTGGTTCACTTGATAATAATGATGCAACAGCAAGCATCATACCTATACGGTGATCAGTTAAACTATCGACTGTTGCATTCGTTTTGAACTCAGATGGATGAATAATCAATCCATCATTTGTAGGTTGCAAGTTAAAGCCTAATAAATTCAACATATCTGCCGTAGTATCAATTCTATTTGTTTCTTTTACTTTTAATTCCTCGGCATCTTTAATCATACTCGTTCCAACTGCTTGTGTACAAAGTAATGCAACTACAGGTAATTCATCAATTGCTTTTGGCACTAATTCACCTTCAATTGTAATCGGTTGAAGCGTCGGTGTGTATTGTACACGAATAGATGCAGTAGGTTCTGAACCCGTTGTTTCATTAAATAATTGAATGTTTCCGCCCATTTTTTCAACAATATCAATAATACCTGAACGAGTAGGATTTATCCCAACATTATGAATTGTCACATCACTACCTGGAGTAATAAGTGCAGCTACAATAAAGAATGCTGCTGATGAAATATCACCAGGTACATGAAAATCTGCCGGTTTAATATGTTGAATGGCATCAGGGGTTGTAGTTATTGATAACCCTTCTGCTTCAATTGGAATATTAAAATGTTTGAACATTGTTTCGGTATGATTTCGACTAACATCTAACTCCTTTATTACCGTTGTATCATTTGAAAATAAACTTGCAAATAAAATGGCACTTTTTACTTGTGCACTTGCAACTTCCATTTGATAATTTATACCTTTTATCACAGATGGCTTAATAATTAATGGTGTATAATTATCTTCAATACCTTCAATATTCGCATTCATAAGTTTCAATGGTCTTAGGACACGATCCATTGGCCTTTTACCAATTGAAACATCGCCAGACAAAACACTTTCAATACCTAAACCACTTAACAAACCAGCTAACAATCGAGTCGTTGTGCCAGAGTTTCCAGTATATAAAACTTGATGAGGTGTTTTAAAAGCTTTATATCCAGGTGAATTCACAATCAATTTTTCATCATCTTCTTGAATATCTACGCCTAATAGTCGGAATATATCCATTGTACGACGACAGTCTTCACCAAGTAATGGTTTATAAATATTGGAAGTTCCTTCAGCTAAAGATGCTAACATGATTGCTCGATGTGTCATCGACTTATCTCCAGGCACTTCTATTTCACCTTTAAGTGGCCCTGAAATATCGATAATTTGTTCACTTACCATTTACTTCACCTACTTAAAATATGTTTTTAGTTGTTCACATGCATGTTGCAGTGTTGTTTGATCAATGTGTTGCACTACAATATCGCCAAAATGTTTAATCAATACCATTTGAACTCCTTGTTTGTCGTTCTTTTTATCACTTAGCATGTATTGATATATCGTTTCGAAATCTATGTCGGTTATTGTTTCTAAAGGATAACCTAATTTCGTTAAATAATTAATATAATGTTGGATATCGTGATTAGAATTAAATAATATATTTGCAACAATAAATTGATATATTACGCCTATCATTACGGCATGACCGTGTGCAATTTTGTGGTTATACTCCACGGCATGACCAAATGTATGTCCTAAATTTAAATACTTTCGAACACCTTGCTCTTTTTCATCAGCAACAACGATATTTAATTTTGTTTCAATGCCTTTAGTTATATATTTATCAATTCCATTTAATGATTGTAATGACGCTCGATCTTTAAAATGTTGCTCGATGTCATGTGTAGCAGATTTACCATTTAATAAGGCATGCTTATATACTTCCGCATAGCCACTCAATATTTCATCAAATGGCAAAGTATTTAAAAAGTCTAAGTCATAAATTACAGCATCTGGACGATAAAATGCACCGATTAAATTTTTACCTTGCTTTGAGTTAATACCAACTTTTCCACCAACGCTAGAATCATGTGCTAGTATAGTCGTTGGCACTTGTATAAAGTGAACGCCTCGTAAAAGTGTCGCCGCAATAAACCCAGCAAAATCACCAGTTGCACCACCACCAACAGCAATAATTGCTGTATTACGAGTCACATGATGGGATAAAATATACTCTAATGTTTCTTGATATTGATGAAATGTTTTTGTCTTTTCACCTGCTGGAATAATAACTTTATGTACATTTCCAAATGATAAAATATCATTAAATTTATCAGCAAAATATTGATTTACATGCTCGTCAATTAATATAAAACTTTGATCAAACTGATTAATATACGTGCTAATATGGTCAATTGCACCATGTTCAACAAATATTGGATAATTATTTGAAGGATAGGTTGTTTGTAATTTCATGATCACACCTCAATTGTTCTCGTTGTTAAAACTCAATATTTAATTGTCTGCGGTCAGCAATTTGTTGTTGAAGTTGTTCAATATGATTTGATTGGAACTCTTCAAGTAATGCTTTCGCTATTTCAAATGCAACAACGTGTTCACATACTATACTTGCTGCAGGTACAGCACAACTATCAGAACGTTCAATTGTTGCCTTAAAGTCTTCTTTAGTATTTATATCAACTGAATTTAACGGTTTATATAACGTAGGAATAGGTTTCATTACACCATTTACAATAATTGGCATACCATTTGACATACCACCCTCTAAACCACCTAAATGATTAGATCCACGATAATAACCAATTTCACTATTATATAGAATTTCATCTTGAATCTCACTACCTGGCTTTTCAGCTGCTTTAAATCCTTTACCAAAGCTTACACCTTTAAAAGCATTTATGCTGACAACACCTTGTGCAATCTTACCATCTAACTTACGATCATAATGCACATAACTACCAACACCGACAGGCATATTTTCAACTACAACTTGAACGACACCGCCAATTGAATCTCCTTCATTTTTAGCTTCGTCAATTTTATCTCGCATTGCTTGTGCGATACTTTCATCAATTACACGAACATCATTACGATCAAGATTTGCTTTAAATGTTTCTGAATCATAAAAATCTTTATCTTTAATTCCGCCAATTTCAACAACACGACTGTATATATCGATATCTAACTGTTGTAACAACACTTTACATAAGGCACCGACTGCAACTCGAGCTGCTGTTTCTCTAGCAGATGATCGCTCTAGCACATTTCGTAAATCACGATGATTATATTTCATACCTCCAACCAAATCTGCATGACCAGGTCTTGGTTTTGTAATAGTACGTCTCATATTTTCACGTTCTTCTTCACTTATTGGAGCTGCTCCCATAATTTTTCTCCAATGCGTAAAGTCATCATTGGTTACAACCATAGTAATTGGACTACCTAATGTATAACCATTTCTAACGCCTGATACTATTTCTACTGTATCTTTCTCAATTTTCATGCGTCGGCCACGTCCATAACCACCTTGACGCTTAAACATTTCTTTATTAATATCCTCAACTTTAATTTCTAAATTTGCTGGTATACCTTCGACAATAACTGTTAATTGAGGTCCATGTGATTCTCCTGAAGTTAGATATCTCATACACACTCGCTCCTTTCATACTTCCGCAATAACATTATAATATGTTGTTAATCTTATCATATTCATTGTGAATTCATAAATGTTTGTTTTCAAGCTTAATTAAGAAAATGGATGACATCTCATTTTAAATGTCAGAATTATCTTAATATTAAACGAACTAAAATTAATTATAATATATTCGTCTGTAGAAAAGTATCATGAATTTCTAAACAGTTGCATCATATAATCATTAATTAAAAATGATTAGCCGTTTTAATATAATCGTATCGCAACTTTAGCAAATAATATACTGACTACATTTCTTAATACAAAAGAACGAACTGTTAATTATTAATAAAGTTAATCAGTCCGTTTAAAAAAATTATGATATTTAAAAATTACATATGTTAAGCGCTTTTGTTATACTTCGATTTCAAAAATATAATCAACTCTTTTACTAATACATAAAAAATATAAATGAGAGTCAGTATAAAAATAATTTTTGTTAAAGGATTAAGTGGTTTATCTAAAAATATAGCACCATATAATAATTCCATTGATTTTAAGAACATTAAAATCCCAAAAATAATTGAAATAATATTCTTCATTTTAACAACCCCTTCTTTCTGTTTAGTTTCATTTGATAAAGAATATTCCTCTCTTTTTAATAAGTGTTACCAAAAAAACTATAAAATTTTTCAAGTAATTTACTACAACATAAAAAACGGGTCTTGTTATGTATAATCATAATGACTAACCACATAACAAAACCCTTTCTACCTTTATAAATAAATCGTAAAGGTTTACAGTTTATATTTTATTCATATAACCATGCATCACGTGGTGAAGCATAGCTAGTAATTTCATTTTCATTAAACCATAAATTAATTTCGCGTTCAGCTGACTCTAATGAATCTGAACCGTGGATAATATTTCTACCAACAGTCAAACCTAAATCTCCTCTAATTGAACCGGGTGAAGCTTCAGAAGGATTAGTACTGCCAATAATATGTCTTGATACATTAACTGCATCTTCACCTTCAACTACCATTGCGAAAACTGGTGCTGATGTAATAAATGAGATTAAATCATTATAAAACGGTTTACCTTGGTGTTCACCGTAATGAGTTTCAGCAAGTTCCATTGGTACTTGCATTAATTTACCACCAACAAGTTTAAGTCCTTTTCGTTCAATTCTTGAAATTACTTCACCAATTAGATTTCTTTGTACTGCATCTGGTTTAATCATTAAAAATGTACGTTCCACTTATGTATCCCCCTGTGTTTAATAGGTTTATGTATATTACTATTATATATTAACAGGTTGGTAAAGCGCTTTCAATACTTTTCATAAATACTAAGTGTTTCTTGACCCCATTTTTTTCGTTAAACTTTGTAAAAGTGATTTTGGATGGCCATCTGGCAGTTCATCAATTAAATTTAAAGCTTTCTTCAAGTACTTTGTACTAACTGCTTTGGATTCATTAATACTGTCAGACTTTCTAATAGTTTGAATACATTCTTCAAATTCTTTTCGATCGCTGTCACGTCGTAATTGTTCAATTTTCACTTTGAATTCTGGATTTTTTCTCATTTCCAGTAAAATAGGCAAAGTAATATGACCATTCAACAAATCACTGCCTACAGGTTTCCCTAATTTCTTTTCAGAACTAGTGAAATCTAAAACATCATCGATAATTTGGAAACTCATACCAATATAATGCCCAATCATTTTCAATTTTCGTATTGTTTCTTTATCTGAACGCGATGTAATTGCACCAACTTCTGTTGACAATTGAATTAACAGTGCTGTTTTACGATTAATGCGTCTTAAATAATTGATTATAGATTGCTGACTATTAAATTGATCTTGAAATTGGAATAATTCTCCACGACACACATCTACAATTGATTCAGAAATCAGCTTATGCACTCGATTGTCTTCTACTGCCATTAAGTGTTCAAGTCCTAATGCTAATAAAAAGTTTCCAGTTAAAATAGCTGTTGTCTGATCCCATTTCTTTGATATGGTTAACTTACCACGGCGTTTATCACTCTTATCTATAACGTCATCATGAACAAGTGTTGCCATATGAATTAACTCTAATGCGACTGCAACTTGATAAGTTTGTTCAGACGTTTGTTCATCTTTACCAAATTGGCTACTAAGAATCACAAATGCAGGTCGTACACGTTTTCCACCAGAAGACAATAAATGTAAAGAAGCTTGTTCTAGAACAGAATCTTTACTTTTAATTGCCTTTTCAAGTCGTTGTTCCACTTTTTTAATTTCATTGTTCATGTTTAACTTTGCCACGTTAATCACCTTTGGAATTATCTTTTTCTTTATAGCCAAGGTGCATTGCAGCAACGCCACCTGTAAAGCTACGTACTCTTACATTTATAAATCCTGCTTCTTCGAACATACGTTTTAATTCATCTTTGCCAGGAAAATTAAATGTAGATTGCTGTAACCATTCATATTCTTCTTTTGACTTTGCAAATAACTTTCCAAATATCGGCATAACAAATTTAAAGTATAGCGCATATACTTGTTTAAATACTGGCAAAGTTGGTTGGCTCGTTTCGAGGCAAACTACCATACCACCCGGTTTAAGTACTCTATTCATTTCTTTTAATGCGCCTAAATAATCTGGTACATTTCTCAAACCAAATCCGATTGTTACATAATCAAATGAATTATCTTCAAATGGTAAGTCCATCGCATCACCATGAACAAGTTTAACATTTTCCATTGAAGCAGTTTTCTCTTTTCCTACTTCTAGCATATTTTCACTAAAATCAATTCCTGTTACTTCGCCAGTTGGTCCAACTGCTTTACTTAGGGCTATCGTCCAATCTCCTGTGCCACAGCATACATCTAGAGCTTTAGTACCTTTTCTTACGCCCATATCTTTCATGACGCGTTTTCTCCATACTTTATGCTGTTCAAAACTAATAATATTGTTTAATCTATCATATTTTTTTGATATATTTTGGAATACTCGATGTACTTGTTCTTTATTTGCTTTATTGTCAGCCATGCTTAATTACCTCTACTTTTCAAATAACTTTTTTGGATATCGTGTAAGTAACGTTTTACTTCACTTTGATTATATTTCTTGAAGTATGATGGATAGTAATCAGACATATCTTCAAATAAATAATTATATATTTTTGACTCATCAACAGTCTTACCAAAATGAGAAATTGTAATATACGGAAAAAGTGTTTCAATTCTTACTATTGCTTGTGATATTTCATAATCACTTAAAGCTTGATGATGTAAAGATGATTTTAATTCGTTGATTTCAACAATTGCTTTGCTAATTTCATTTTGAAATGATAAATCATTGATTTCTGCAAGTAATGTATAAAAATGTGCACTAATTAAATCACCAATCAAAATTGAATGCTTAGATAAATGATTATATGTAATGTCATCTAGGTGTCTCATCGATGTGTCAATTGTGAGGCATGCTACTTTGGCAACATCTGGAATATCATATGAATCTAATAATGCACCTAATCTATGATTAATATTTATAGGTTCATACTCGGATACGCCTTTTAATCTTTCTTTTATTTGTCTTTCCAATTTGCTTACAGTTGTTTCCATGTCTACACCTCACGATATTATCACTATTCATATTAACATTATATGTAAGAAATTAAAATCTTTTGAAGCATTAAGATTACTAATCATTTTTATATTTAAATTTATACGGACATCATTTTATGTAGTTTTTACAATTCTATTTTTAATTATCGTTTCAATAGCAACTTTTATAAACACAATCGATCTTCAATAGTAATATTTACTTACAATCTTTACCCATAAAATTCGGACATGATACATCAATCAAAGCCCTTGGCACAACAATATTATTTTAACAGTAATTGACCGAATAAAAATACACTCATAACATCTTTTATAATTATGCGGGGCCCCAACACAGAGAAATTGGACCCCCAATTTCTATAGGCAATGCAAGTTGGGGTGGCCCCAACACAGAGAATTTGCCCCCCCAATTTCTACAGGCAAAGAAATGATTTTTCATTAGAAATTAAAATTTATTATACATGATTATTACTCATGTATTCATATTATTAAGTACAAAATAGCGGTGGATATTTATAAAGAACCACAACATAAATAATCATTAGTGGTTCTTTACCATTTCAGTCCAAATTTCTTCTATAAAAATGAAATTCATATCATTGAATCACATTGATTTGAATGTCAAAACAAATTCTTATTACGATTTAACTTACAATTAGATTACTTACTTGTTTCAATTAACATATTCAACTTTTGTTTTATATACTCACATTTGTTACAACTTATGAAGGCAAAATAAAAAGCCCTTGTACAGGGCTTTCTAAGTAAAATTATTTTACAGCATCTTTTAATGCTTTACCAGCTTTGAATGCTGGAACTTTACTTGCTGGGATATCAATTTCTTTACCAGTTTGAGGATTACGACCTTTACGTGCAGCACGTTCACGTACCTCAAAGTTACCGAAACCAATTAATTGTACTTTTTCACCTTTAGCAAGTGAGTTTTGGATTGATTCGAATACAGCATCTACTGCTGAACCAGCTTCTTTTTTAGTTAAATCAGCTTGTTCTGCAACTGCATTGATTAAATCTGTTTTGTTCATTAGACATTCACCTCCTGAGGTTTGATAATGATATGTTTATATCATTATGGTAAAACTTTAACACAAGCATTATATAAATCGCAATCATTTATGTGGCAAAAACGTTGAATTTAAGCCATTTCTGTTAATAATACGTAATAAATAGCTGTATATGTGTAATAATACACAATTTATTCAGATTTTTTGTCGCGCTCCATTAAATCTTTAACGCATTCTTTTACAGAAATATTTTCAAATAAAACTCTATATAATGCATTTGTAATTGGCATATCTACATTTTTTTCTTTAGCTAAATAGTAAACTGATTTAGTTGTATAAATACCTTCGACAACCATATTCATTTCGGATAAGGCTTGCTCCATGGATTCACCTTGCCCAAGTTTATATCCTAATGTGAAATTTCGAGAATGTGTTGACGTACATGTAACAATTAAATCACCAATACCGCCCAATCCTAAAAACGTCATAGGATCAGCACCTAATTTTTCACCTAATCTGCTGATTTCAGCTAAACCACGAGTCATTAATGCAGCTTTCGCATTATCTCCATATCCAATTCCAGCTACAATTCCACTTGCTACTGCAATGATATTTTTTAATGCTCCACCAAGTTCAACGCCAACCAAATCATCATTCGTATAAACACGTAAATAGTCATTCATAAATAAATCTTGAATTAGTTTACTTACATTTTCATCTTTTGATGAAGCTGCTACAGTTGTTGGTTGTTTTACTACAACTTCTTCTGCATGACTTGGTCCAGATAATACACCAATACCTGCATTATATTCAGGGGAAATTGAATCTTCAAGCATCTCTGAAACACGTTTAAATGTGCCATTTTCTATACCTTTAGCGACATGAATAAATGTTTTCTTAGTTGTTAACTTTTCATTTATTTGAGAAGCTACATCACGCATCGCCTTAGTTGGTAACGCCATTAAGTATATATCTGCGTATTGGATAGCTTCATCCATATTTGATGTCGCAATGATACTATCGTTTAATTTCGCATATTTTAAATACTTTTTATTCGTATGACAATTATTTAATTCATCAACAGCGTTTTGATTTTTACCCCACATCATCACGTCATGCCCATTTTCAGCTAGTACGTTGGCAAGGGCCGTTCCAAAACTTCCCATACCAAATACGGTAATTTTAGTCATAATTATCCCCCAATCGTTAATTTCTTTTTCGAGCTATAATATGAATTGGCGTACCTTCAAATCCAAATGCAGCACGGATTTGGTTCTCTAAATAGCGCTTATAAGAAAAATGCATTAATTCAACATCATTTACAAACACTACAAATGTTGGCGGTTCAATCGCAACTTGTGTCGCATAAAAGACATTAAGGCGTCTTCCTTTATCTGTTGGCGTAGGATTCATCGAAATCGCGTCTGTAATAACTTCATTCAATGTAGAACTTTGAACACGTTTTTTATGATTTTCACTCGCTTCTTTAATGTAAGGGAATAATGTACGTAATCTCGTACGTTCTTTTGCAGATACAAAAGCAATCTGTGCATAGTCTAAAAATTGGAACTCTTTTCGCACTTCATCTTCAAACTTTTTCATTGTTTTACTATCTTTTTCAACTGTATCCCATTTATTTACAACGATTACTACTGCCTTACCTTGTTCGTGTGCATAACCAGCTACACGTTTATCTTGTTCAATAATACCTTGTTCAGCATCGATTACTACAAGAACAACGTTTGAACGTTCAATCGCTTTTAATGCTCTTAACACTGAATATTTTTCAGTTGATTCATATACTTTACCTTTTTTTCGCATACCAGCAGTATCGATTAAAACATAATCTTGTCCGTCATAACTATATTCAGTATCGATTGCATCTCTTGTTGTTCCTGCAACATTAGAGACAATGACACGATCTTCACCTAAAATAGCATTTACTAAACTTGATTTACCTACATTTGGACGTCCAATTATTGAAAGACGAATCGTATCTTCATCATAAGGGTCTTCTTCCTCTTCACCAAAATGTGATACAACTGCATCTAACAAATCACCAAGACCTAAACCATGTGATCCGGATATTGGATATGGTTCTCCAAAACCTAATGAATAGAAATCATACACGTCTGTACGCATTTCCATATTATCTACTTTATTAACCGCTAATACGACCGGCTTTTTAGATTTGTATAAAATTTGAGCAACCATTTCATCGCTTTGTGTCAATCCTTCACGTACGTTAACCATAAAAATGATAACATCCGCTTCATCAATGGCGATTTCTGCCTGCGCTCTAATTTGTGTTTGGAATGGTGCATCACCAATTTCGATACCACCAGTATCAATAATATTAAAATCGTGTGTCAACCACTCACCTGAAGAATAAATACGGTCTCGTGTTACCCCTGGCGTATCTTCAACAATTGATACACGTTCACCAACTATTCTATTAAAAATTGTAGATTTACCTACGTTAGGCCTACCCACAATTGCTACTATAGGTTTAGTCATAAGCTAACTTCCTCTCTTTCTTATATCTTTTTAATAATATCACATGACACTGTGTAATCAAAATGTGTTTATAACCGTGCTAAGAAAAATTATTATTAAAATATAACAATTCAAAATAACTAACTTTTTCTGTTCTCTATTATTCATTACAATTTTAGTTAATTGCAGAAAAATACTCCACATGTTAATCAAAAGCATGTGGAGTTCATCATAATATTTATATTTAAATTATAATTTAAGATTTTTCAGCTTATCACCAATCATATCGCCAATCGTAGGATTGTCTTCATCTTCATTATCTAAGTATGCCTCAGTTGTTGCAGGATCACTTTCAATAACATCTTCATTTGGTAATGTAGCTTTAATAGACAATGATACTCTCTCATTTTCTTCATCAATGCCCAAAATTTTAACGCTAACTTGTTGACCAGGTTCTAGTACTTCTCCTGGTGAACCAATATGTTTATGTGCAATTTCTGAAATGTGTACAAGTCCTTGCACACCAGGTGCGATTTCAACAAATGCACCAAAATTAGCTAATCTAACTACAACACCTTCGATTACATCGTTTTCATGGAATTGACCTTTAATGTTTTCGAATGGTGTAGGCAATGTATCTTTGATTGATAATGAAATACGTTCTGTATCTCTATCAATAGATTTAATTTTAACTTTTACATCTTGACCAATTGAGACTACCTCTTCTGGTGTTTGAACATGTTCATGTGAAAGTTCTGACACGTGAACTAGACCATCAACACCACCGATATCAATAAATGCACCAAATTGTGTTAAGCGCGCTACTTTACCGTCAATAACATCGCCTTCATTTAAAGATTGTAATAATTGATCCTTTTTAGCGTCATTTTCTTCTTGTTCAACTGCTTTACGGCTTAAAATGACTCTATTATTTTCTGGGTCTAACTCTTCAACTTTAATGCGAATTGTTTGTCCATCAAATACAGAGAAATCCTCAATGAAGTCTGTTGAAATTAATGAAGCTGGTACAAAACCTCTTTGCCCTACATCTACAACTAAACCACCTTTAACTACTTCCGTAACTTTCGCTTCGATGATTTCGTTATTATCCAATTTTTCTTGTAAATAGCTATAAGACTTTTCAGTTTCAAGTTGTCTTCTAGATAAAATATAAGCACCAGATTCATTTTCTTCATCAAACTCAACTTTAGTGACATACGCTTCAACTTCGTCGCCCACTTTTACAACTTCACTTGGGCTATCGATATGATGCGTAGATAGTTGACTAATAGGTATAATACCGTTAAATTTACCACCGTTGATATGAACAACAACTTGTTTATCTTCAACTTGTTGTACTTCACCAGTGACTTTGTCACCTTCTTTAATATCGTTAATCATTGATTCATTGAATTCTTCAGTCATCTTGTTTGCCTCCTTATACACTACATATTTATAACATCTTATAAACTGACAGAATTGTCAAGAAATTCTACCTCGATTACATTTTGCGAAATAGTCATATACATAAATATGTCACTTTATCATATTCAAGTCGTCATATCGATAAATATTTATTACAACCATTTTTGTATCAAAGTAATACAGTCCGCTATGTTTATACATATTTTTTGTATAAAAATTAGCATAACTCATTATTTAGTTTAATAAGTCTGTCATTTCATTGTTCTCTACAAGATATATTATAGTAAAATTTTATACTTTTATAAAACAAAAAGCCACGCAATTGAGAAACTTTTACATTTTGTTAGTAAGAAGTGTGTATATTAGGCATCATTCTTTAATGATTACATTTGTTAATCGTAATAATAAGTCATTGCTAAATAGCACTTTAATATTGATGTATTTTAAAGCATCTCTTTAATTTTAAAAAAGTAAATTTAAATAACATGCTATTTTAGCTTTTTTGTTAATACAATTCATAGGTTGTTTATAAATCAGTTGAATTACTAATATGCTTGGTTTAATTACACACTTTTATTTCTAGTATTATCGTTATTCGTTTATAAATTAACAAAAGACCATTTCTATTCGATTAGAATAAAAACAGCCTTTTCCGTTCATCAAGTAATTATAAATTTTATTAATGTTAGCTTCTTAGTTATTTAATTTGATTAACCATCTCTAAAATTTCTTCTGTAACTTCTTCGATTGATTTGCCAGTTGTATCTAAAGTAACTGCGTCATCAGCTTTTCTTAGAGGTGATATCTCACGGTTCATATCATATTGATCACGAGCTTCAATATCTCTTTTTAAATCTTCAAAATTAGACTCAATGCCTCTTAATTGATTATCTTTTAAACGTCTTTCTGCACGTTCTTCAACTGAAGCAATCATATACACTTTTAAATCTGCATCTGGTAAAACTACTGTACCAATATCACGACCATCCATTACGATACCTTTTTCTGCAGCTAATTCCTTTTGTTTTTTAACAGCGAATGAGCGCACAGGTTCTTTAGAAGCTACGTATGAAACATGTTGCGTCACATCATTACTTCTTAGATAGTCTGTAACATCTTCGTTATCTAAAATGACACATTGACCTTTATCTGCTTTATAAGTTAAATCTAATGTTGTTTGGTCAACAAGTTTTGCAAAGTCCTCAGTTTTATTTAATTTTAAGTATTTGTATGTTAATGCACGATACATCGCACCTGTATCGACATAAATCATTGATAGTTCACTCGCTACACGCTTCGCAATTGTACTTTTACCGGCAGCAGCTGGACCATCTAATGCAATATTAATGGCTTTCATGCGTCATTTCCCTTCCTTGTCGTTTTATGAATAATATTTTATCATAATTAGGTAAACGAAATATAGGAGGAAATATATGAAACATCTACTTGTTATTCATACTGGTGGCACAATAAGTATGTCACAAGACCAATCTAATAAAGTAGTAACAAATGATATCAACCCTATTTCAATGCATCAAGATGTAATTAATCAATATGCACAAATAGATGAATTAAATCCTTTTAATGTTCCATCACCTCATATGACTATACAACATGTTAAACAATTAAAGGATATTATTTTAGAGGCAGTAACAAAAAAATACTATGATGGTTTTGTCATCACACATGGCACTGATACATTAGAAGAAACTGCCTTTTTGCTAGATTTAATATTAGGCATTGAAGAACCTATTGTCATAACTGGTGCAATGCGTTCATCAAATGAAATTGGTTCAGACGGTTTATATAATTATATTTCCGCTATACGTGTAGCTTCTGATGAAAAAGCACGCCATAAAGGGGTCATGGTTGTATTTAATGATGAAATTCATACTGCACGAAATGTAACTAAAACCCACACTTCAAATACTAATACTTTCCAAAGTCCTAATCATGGACCATTAGGTGTTCTAACAAAAGATCGCGTTCAATTCCACCATATGCCTTATCGTCAACCCGCCCTACCAAATGTCGACGAATCACTTAATGTACCGCTAATTAAAGCATATATGGGCATGCCAAGTGATATTTTTAATTTTTACAGTCGTGAAAAGATTGACGGGATGGTTATTGAAGCATTAGGACAAGGTAATTTACCTCCAAGTGCATTAAACGGTATTAATCAATTAGTTAAACTAAATATACCTATTGTTTTAGTTTCTCGTTCTTTCAATGGTATTGTAAGTCCTACTTATGCATATGATGGCGGTGGTTATCAACTCGCTCAACAAGGCTTTATTTTCTCTAATGGCTTAAATGGTCCTAAAGCACGTTTGAAACTATTAGTTGCATTAAGTAATCAACTAGATACCACTAAACTAAAATCATACTTTGAATTATGATTTTTGTATAAAACAAAAAAGGTCTATTTGCATCGGTTAGTCATCAACAAAGTTGGACATAATGAGTATGTCAATTGTTGAAAAGCTATACCTCTAGCAGATAGACCTTTTAAATTATGATTCTAACGGTGTTTGTTTTTTAGCGAGCATGCTTTGAGCGATAATACCACCGTGAAACTTACCATTTTCAATGAAAATAGTATTCGCATCGTTTCCTGCTGCAATAACACCTGCGATATAACAATTTTCGACGTTTGTTTCGTAAGTTTCTTTATTATACATAGGCGCTGTTCCAAATTCATTTGTGTTAATTTGAATACCTACTGATTTTAAAAATTCATAATCGGGATGGTAACCAATCATCGCAAATACATAATCGTTATGAATCGTTTTATTCTTTCCATTTACTTCATAAGTCAATGTATCTTCAGTAATTTGTGTGACATTGGCATTGAATTCCATGTCTATTTTTTCATGGTTTACAAGTGCTGTGAAATTTGGAAGTATCCACGGTTTGATTGATGGTGAATAATCTCCGCCTCGATATAGCACTGTCACATTTGCGCCAGCTTTTTCTAATTCTAACGCTGCATCAATTGCTGAGTTTTTACCGCCAATAATTACGACGTCTTGATCGAAGTACGGATGCGCCTCTTTAAAATAATGGAAGACTTTCGGTAAATCAGCACCTTCAACTTCTAATGTATTATGCTGGCTATAGTATCCAGTTGCAATTGTCAAAAAGCGACATTCATATACATCTTTCGTTGTAGTTATTGTAAATTTATTATCTATTTTTTTAACTGTTAACACTTCTTCAAATGCATTTACTCTTAGTTGGTGATGCTTCACAACTTCACGATAATATACTAATGCTTGATTACGTCTTGGCTTACTTTCTTCTACGATAAATGGCACGTCCCCGATACTCAATTTATCGCTTGATGAGAAAAATGTTTGGTGTGTTGGATAATTATATATTGATTCAACGACATTACCCTTTTCAATAATTAGCGTATCAATGCCTTTTCTTTTTTGTTCAATAGCCGCACTTAAACCGCATGGCCCTCCACCAATTATAATACTTTCTACTTTTTGCATTGTTTCGGCCTCCTTTAATCCCAAACTATTATAACAGTTCAATAGTTGATAAGCTAAGTCTGTGCTTACTAATTTATGATATATTTCCGACAATTTGTAGGTTTACACTAAAATATTGTCGTCTGTACAATTGTACGCTTCTTCTTTAGTTTTATTGAGGAAAGTAAGTTAAAAACTTAGTCATAACTCAATATTGAATATTGATAATTCCAATTTTGATATTTGAGCAATACCATCAATTATATACATTTAATCTTTATTATCAGTAAACGGTAATAAATTGGATATTTATTCAATGAAGTTAACTGATAAACACTTTCTAAATCTTCACGAAAAAACTGCTACATTACGATAAGTGAATTATAAGTAAATCAGATTTCACTAAAATTACTTTAAAACACTAATGTGTATGTAGCAGTTGAATTTAAAGATTGAATTGATATTGATTATGGAATAATAATTTGTTGGCCATTTCTAATATTATTACCACTTAAACCATTAGCACGTCTAATTTTCTCAACGTTTTCAGGCGAACCTGAACCATAGTATTGAATTGCGATTCGATAAAGGTTTTCTTGACCACTAACTGTATGTCTTTGTCCTCCACCTTGACGTTGCTGTTGTTGGTTTTGATTTGCTTGTTGTTGATTTTGGTTATTTTGCGTTTGATTGTTCGCTTGGTTTACATTATTTTGATCATCAGTAGTTGCTTTATCTTTATCATCAGATTTTGATTTGTCGTTGTCTTCAGATTTTGACTTGTCTTTTGCAGAATCTGTTGAAGTTTTTTTATCTTTACTATCTTCAGATTTATTTTTGTTCGTATTCGCTATTTTATTTTCTTTCGTACCATTATTATGGTTATTTAATGCCATACCACCAAAGATTGCTAAAGCACCAACAATTAACACGGCTGCAATTAAAGGTAATAATACTTTCGTCATACCGCCTTTTTTATGCTCTTTTTCTTTATCTTGATGATCACGATGTTCATGATGATGATTCGTTTGAGCAGAAGCTTGTTGTTTTGAAGCGGCAGCTGCTCCTACTACACCAGCGGTACCTGCGCCAACAGCGGCACCCTTCTTACTATTATGATCTTTTTTCTTTTGTTTTGCTTCATTACTTTCAGTAGACTTTTCAACGCTATCTTTTTGAACATTTTGTTTGTCTTTTGCTTGATACTTAGCTTTTGATGCGCCACCTGCTGCACCTGCAACACCAGCGGTACCCGCACCAATTGCTGCAGCTTTTTTGCCATTATGTTTTTCTTTTGTATCATCATTTTTCGCATCAACCGGCACGTCTTTACTATTCTCTGCTGATTCTTTTGGCTTATTAGTATCAGTTGCAAAATGCGGTTTCGGCTGTTGTACTTTTTCATGATCAACATTGTTAGCTACACTTTGATCTTTCTCAGTAACTTGAGCTTTTTGAGTTTCTTGCGTTTCCTCATGTTTCACATTTTCTTCATTTGGTTCTGGATGTGATTTATCCATTGCAAATGTATTTTTAGTGTAATTTGACTCTTCATTATGAGACTTACTTTCATGATGGCTAACTTCTTGATTTGAAGAACTATGTAATGTTGATTCATCTTGTCGATCATCTAACGTTCCAGCCTCATTTTGAACTTTGTCTTCAGACACTTTTGATTCATGGTGGTGTTGTTTATTATGATTCGTTGCTAAATCACGACGTCTTTTTCTTCTTTGGGCATTTCTCGGCGGAAACTGTTGCTCCGTTTTCTCTGATGTATCTTGATGTTCTACTTCTGCTTGGTCTTTTTCAACATCTTCCATATGATCTTGATGTGAATTTGTGTCTATCGATTGACGATTTTTTTCAAAGTCATCTTTAAAATTATTAGACATAGCCATCTTCCTTTCTATTCTATTACAATGATTTTACATAAAATATACCCATATGACATATGTTTATGTATATTTTTCAAAATTATTTCAATCATTTTTCAATTGTGTATACACTAATTATAGCTTGTCAATTTTCTTTTAGTAAAGTAATACTATCTAGGAAATAAATTTTGCAACTTTTCTTCAAAACCGATACTTCTAATTACCTTTTTCTTATTTAAAACCACTATATCCATCATATTCGAATCATTGTCACAACATTGCTCTTGTGTAGGTGGAAATTCTCCAAAAAATTCTAACAAATATTTGCGTCTACATTGGTCTAACTTACTATATCCAATCATACGAAAGAATCCTAATTGTTTTCGTTTAAAAGATTGCTGGAAAATTTGTTTTAATGTTTCAATTTTATAGAAAGAATGTAATGTTGTTAAAATATGTTGCTTGTCTGGTGGTAGAAATTCACCTAACTCAAAATTTTGGACATCTTCTTTTGTAATCATATCTGTAAATAATAATGTTTCTAAAATATACCTATCATCTGGTTGATATAAACTAATCGCCTGACTACGTTCACCATCACGTCCTGCACGACCAATCTCTTGTATGTAATTTGATGGACTTGTTGAGAGATGAAAATGAATAATGGTTCTGATATCTTTTTTATTAATCCCCATTCCAAACGCACTCGTTGCAACAATAACTGGAATATCATTATTTAAAAATTGTTGTTGAACCGTTTGACGTTCTTGGTAATTCATATCTCCATGGTATATACCTGTTAGAAAACCATAATCATATATCATTTGTGCCAAATTTAGACACATTTTTTTAGAAGATACGTAAATAATTGTTGGACCAGAGGTTTCGAGAAATGGTAGAAGCCACTCAATTTTTTCTTCATCATCTTGAAAGTTAAAATGCTTAAAGCTTATGTTCGGGCGATTCATAGTAGTTTTAATAACATTAAATTGAATGGATAGCATTTTTGTTAAATCATCTTGTAAATGTGGTGGTGCTGTAGCAGTCAAAGCTAATACGACAGCTTTTTTAAAATGGCTTGTAACTTTGCCAATTAATGCATAATGCGGTCTAAAATCATAGCCCCATTCTGATAAACAATGCGCTTCATCTAAAACAATCATGCCAAAATCTATTTTAGAAATTAATTTGAAATTAGCTAGTTGTAAAAGGAATTCTGGACTTAAAAAGATGAAGCGGCTATGTCGTAAACATTTAATATTATGCTTTTTTTCAATTTCATCCATACCTGAGTGAATACAGGCAACACGTTTTTCACCATTAATCTTTAATTGCATCACTTGATCATCCATTAAAGAAATTAATGGAGATACAATTAACGTAGGCTTATTAGAAAGATATGTCGGTAGTTGATAACATAAACTTTTGCCGCTTCCAGTAGGAAGAATACCTAGTGTATGTTTATGCCTCAACACACTTTCAATTATCTCTTGTTGTCCTGGTTTAAAACTGTCAAATCCAAAATTATCTTTTAAAGCTTTATACAACAATGAGATCACCTCTTTCAATTCCAACAATCAATACTTTTATTTGGAAGTATGATAGTGAGTCAAATTTTTCTTTATAATATTTCAATCGCTCGCCACGATGCTGTTCATAAAAATTTATAAATTGTTGAAATAGTTCGTCATCAATATAGTCATCGTAATTTGACATATAACCCTTTATTAAAATTTCTAATACATGATCTTCGATAGTATTGATTTTAACTTGTTGTTGTTCAGCAATATTTTCCATAGTAAAGTTTTCAAGTAATTTTGTAAAAGTAATAAATGTCTGGTTTGATAATGTTGGTTTGATAATTAATCTTGATAAAATGGTATATTCTATTTTTTCTAATTCAAACATCATTGCCACTAAATTATTCATTTCATATTCAAATAACTGTTGTTGTAATATTTGTTCTATTAAACTTACTTGCTGTCTTGTATACATTGGTTCATCATAACCTTGCAAATAATAATGTAAATAACAAGGCCCTTTTAAAGATATGGCTTCAAACAAGTGGTGTAGTTCATTTTCAAAATCACTTTGTAATTCATTTTCTTTAATATAGTTATAGACAATTTTCACTGTTTCTTGTATCTTATTATTTTGAGAGATTGGTACAAATTGGAATGACTGTTGCTTAATATTAGACATCGTTTGCACTAATAATTGCATTGACTGAAATGTTTGCACCATACTTTCAAATGTAAATCTTGGATGCAATGCAATTTCTACTTCAGAGTCAAATTCATTAATATTTTCTAAAAATAGCTCAAAAGACGGATATTTTAATAGTGGTAAACTATGATATAATGACAACTGTTGTTGACTACAAGCGTCAAAAAAAGTTTGGTGAGATTTCTTACCAACTAATATATTGTAAATACTTTTATTTGTTTTATAGTTAAATGTTTGTTGTAATGCTGTTTTTATAATGTGTTGCAAGTTTAACCCTCACTCTGTAAAACGGATAATTTGAAAATAAAAAAGATGCTGTCTAAAATTTTAGTCATATTCTATTTTAGCATTTTTATCAAAGGAGGCGAAGACATTGGCAAAATATACAATCGTTGATATGGATACTTGTATTGCATGTGGTGCATGTGGTGCAGCTGCGCCAGATATATATGATTACGACGACGAAGGTATTGCTTTCGTAATCCTTGACGATAACCAAGGTACTGCAGAAGTACCAGAAGAATTATATGAAGACATGGAAGATGCATTAGATGGTTGCCCTACAGATTCTATAAAAATTGCAGACGAATCATTTGATGGGGACGCTTTAAAATATGAATAAAATGTTGCATTGAAATTAATGTTCAATATAAAAAGCAGGTATGCTATCGGAAATTGATAGTTACCTGCTTATATTTTTATGTGTAAATTATTTTGATTAAAGTTTATTAAATTCTTTTCAAGAAATTTGCCAGTCTTCTATATAATAAGATAAACACAATTGAAATAATGATACCTTTTATAATATTGAATGGAATAATTCCTGAAACAATGATCACTTTAAGATTATTCGCAATGTCAGCTAAATTAAAAATCATGCCATATAAAGGTAATAGAACGAAATAGTTCAAAATACTTAGCACGAAAGTCATAACGATTGTTGCAATGATTAATCCAATAATCAAAGATTTTGTTGAACGTTTATTTTTATAGATAGCGTACGCTGTTAATAAGAAACTTGCTCCCGCTAAAAAGTTTGCAAATGGACCTACTGGATCGCCCATATTAAATAAGTAGTTCAGTAAGTTTTTAACCAGTGCAACTATGATTCCAGCGACTGGTCCAAACGTAAATGTAGCTAGTAATGACGGTACATCACTAAAATCTAAAGTTAAGTATGGTGGCAAAAATGGTATAGGAAACTTGATAAAAGTTAACACAAACGCAATCGCGCTCAACATACTTATTGTGATAAGACGTTTATTTTGTTGCATATTCAATTTTCTCCTTCCATTCATCTCGTAAGAATAGGAGGATTATTGCACAACAAAAAACCTCCATCTTCTCCCATCCAGACTATACTGTCGGCTCTAGAATCTCACTAGATCAGCCACTAATATGAAACATACTAGCAGGTCGCAGGCTTAATTTACTGCCGGTTGGGAATTACACCCGACCCCGAAGATGAATTTAACATTATTAAATTTAATTCTCATTAATTTTATACTATATATCACAAAACCTCAATAACTATGCTTAAAATGAAAATTAGTTAAGTTGGCGATGTATGATGAATTTGCGAGCATTGTTTGGAATGTTGTTTGTTTAATTAATTTTAGAGATGGCTTTTGGGACGGCTTTTTGTTGTTATTAGTTTAATCATTCGTGTTAGCTTTTTCATGATTAAATACACCTACTTCTATTACATCCTTCTTACTATAATTAGGTCTTGTTGTATTTATATATTTATTAGAAATTTGAAGAGAAACATTCAAATCATGAGGAATATTCTTTTTCTTTTTTAGTACTTCAGAAAAATCAATCATCTCGTCTATTGTATTATCTTTAGTAAAATTATCTTTAGTACTAAATAAAGTTGTAACAACATATGGACGAGATTTATCTTTAAGCTGTTTTTTTGAGTTTCTCATATCATTCCTAAAAGACTTATCATCCTCTTTGATTAAGGGTTGAAAATACTTTTTATATTCATCTAAAGTATATGGAATTGCAGTCAAATAATAATATTCATTTCTAAAACCACTATTCTGCGTTTTCATAATTGCATTTTCAGTATAACCAGTATATTTATATTTACTTTTATATTCTTTTAAAACTTCTGTTAAATTATCCAACTCTTCCTTATGTGCTCGATATTCAAAGCCACTGAGTACTGTACCAACTAAAGTACTCATATCATCGCCTTTATCCTCACTTCTTAATGAGCTATCACTGTCAATAATTGATTTGTCAAACGGAATACTCGCATTAAATACGATATCGTGGTCATCACAATGCACGAATACTTCTACGCCGTCGCCACTACCTACAACATTGGTAGCTTTAACTTTTAGACCGAAGTTATCCATAAAAAATTGTTCGCCACGTTTAGCAATTTTATCTTTATGCTTTTTCGCAAATTCAACCGCATCTTTTTCTGCAGGTGGTTGGAATCCTTGGCCTACATATTTTGAAGCTTCCATTTCTTCTGGCACAGACTTTGTTTCTGTATTTGTGTCTTTTTTTGATTCATTTTCCATCGCGGAACATCCTGATAGCAGTAGTGTTGCTATTAAGATTAATTTTGTCTTTTTAAACATGGCTCATCACCCATTTATGTGTTTGTAAAAATTTTATTTTTGAAAAAACTACTTATTCTCAATGAAAACAAGTAGCTTTTAATAAATAATTAGTATACTGCTAGTTTTTCTAATTGTTCTTTAACTTGAATTAAGTTTGAACGAATTAACGAGGCAGATTGATCCATTGTTTTAATAGCTTGTCCTTCATTTTCGTTCAAGCCATTACAAACAACTTCAAACTGTTGTGCCATTTGATCAAGACGCGCATGAGCTTGTGTGTTTAAAATAAACATATCGTCATAATGCGATGGTTCAAAAATTTGATTAACAATTAACGGTTTCATATTTTTAATAATATCATCTAAGTGATTTTCTAAAATTGGTGAAGCTGTTTTTAAGTTATTTAAAAACTCATCTAAATTTTTAAGTTTACTTTTTAAAACATCAAGGCTTTTATCAATTTCGTCGACATTTATTCCCATAGCCTTTATCTTTATTTTCATTGTTACTTTGTATATTAAACTGCTTATTTCATAAATATGTCTCACAGCTGTTTCTACCGAATGTATAACTTCAAGAATGTAGTTTAATACTGGTTCAAAATAATTATTGTAAGCTTCTTGAACATAATCACTAATTTTGTTAACTGCATTATCAATATGGTTTTTTAAAATTGTCATTTTTCTAGTTAAATAATTAGAAGATTGTACTTGACCCGAAATCATATGTTCACCGCTATAATTAATAGATAAGTTTCCGTCCATTACCGTTGCATCTTGATGAGACATTATATTTTTAATATCGGTTATCTGCTCTCCATATACATCATTTTGTTTTTTTACAAAATTTATATTATTATTCACAACATTTAAATGCTTCATCATTTCCTCTGTCACGCCATCTTCAAAATCATGATCTAAATTTTTAAACATTTCTTTAATTACGTTATCAAGTGAATCATGTAAACTTTCTATGCCACGTTGTAATTTTTTATCTAAATCTTCAAGCATTTCTTCAATAGTATTTAATTCAAAAATAAGGCCTGCAACTGATGAAAATATGAAAGCAATTCCAACAAGATATTTTTTGACATTATCAATTGCGCTAAATGCATCCTTTTTCAAAGAAGTTAATTCCCTACTCATCCCTTCAAGGATATCAACTTCGACAATATTTTTAAAATCTTGTTTAAGTTTATGTTTTCTTTCTCCAAAATTAGAATTTTCAACCTGTGAAATGTTATAGCTCTCATTCAAATAATTTACACAATCGGTTAACATATCACTTGTTTCACCAGTTACCAAATTACTTAATGCACTAAGATTTTCTAGATTTAATTTTATAGGAGTCCCTTTTCCCGTTCTCGCTATTGAATCTCCTGTCCACACATTAATTGGAATTCTATCATCCATATTTATATCGATTTCAATAGTTTTTTTGACTTTTTTACCATTTTTAATCATAGTATCTTTAACTGATTTAATTTTATAAACTGCTAAATCCTTATAAGTATTATATCTTGGATTTAATTTTCTTTTATAACCTAAATGACTATTTACTAATCCATCCATCGTTGGCACACCAGTTTCTAAATTCACTCGTTTTCCTAGTGTCGGAGTGGCAAATGGATCCTGTAGCCAAGATAAAATATCAAACTTACTATGATAATTAATCATATTTTTAAAGTTTTGAGATTTGAAATTTTCCCATATTGACTTTGGTAACATGGCAGGGTTTGTAGAAACTATATTTTTATTCGGGTTAATCAACCCTTGGTGGTTAGCACTTGCTCCCCCTTGAGAATTGCCTCCATCAGACTTAATAGTTTTGTTTTTATACGTAGACGGATTTTGCTTATATTTCCTTAAAAAATCAGAGCTTTTAAGTGTATCTGCATCTTTTAGTTTCTGTTCATACGATTTAATATAAGCATTATTTTGTTCTAATAAAGAAGTTGACTTATTTTTATCATTCATTAACTTTATATTTTCAATCCAATCATCAGCAACCTTCCCACGAAAAGGATTGCTTTTCACATCACTCTTTTGGTTATCTGTACCTTGAAATAATAATACTTGTTTGCCTGTAGGTGTTTCATTTTCATCCAATAGTTCATAAACTTTTATATCTGAACTATTATTTTTATTAGCTACTTTCGTTATCTCTTCGACTTGTTTGAATTTTTTATCGTTAACTCTAAATTTACTACCATCTTTAATATCTTGGTAAACCCAATAACCACTTAACTCAGTTAAATCTCTATCGTTTATATTGTTCATTTTCACTCAACCTCAATCTTAATAGGTTTGTTATCACTATAATTTACTCGTTTAGTATTAATGGTAGATTTCGTTAGTTGCAAAAATATTTTCGTGTTTTCTAAATTAAGGTTTAACTTTTTCACGCTTTCGGATAAATCTATAGCATCATCTAATTTCTTGTCCTTTGAAAAGTTTCTACTTTTCGAAAACAGTGTTGTATATAATTCTATTTCAGCTTTGTAGCCTACTCCTCTTCTTGCATCCTTCATACCTTTTTTAAAATCTAGATTATTTTTTTTTATCAGAGGTTCGTAATATTTTCTATATTCTTGAAGTGTTGGTATATTTGCAACGATATAAAAATATTCATTTTCATATCCACTATTTTGTGTCTTGTTAATTGCCTCTTTTGTAAATCCTGTATATTGATATTTCTTTTCATTATCTTTGAAAAATTTATATAAATTATCATACTTTTCTTTTTGTGCTCGATATTCAAAGCCACTGAGTACTGTTCCAACTAGAGTACTCATATCATCGCCTTTATCCTCACTTCTTAATGAGCTATCACTCTCAATTATCGATTTGTCAAATGGAATACTCGCATTAAATACGATATCGTGGTCATCACAATGCACGTATACTTCTACGCCGTCGCCACTACCTACAACATTAGTAGCTTTAACTTTTAGACCGAAGTTATCCATAAAAAATTGTTCGCCTCGTTTGGCAATTTTATCTTTATGCTTCTTCGCAAATTCAATCGCATCTTTTTCTGCAGGTGGTTGGAAGCCTTGGCCTACATATTTTGAAGCTTCCATTTCTTCTGGTACAGATTTTGTTTCTGTATTTGTGTCTTTTTTTGATTCATTTTCCATCGCCGAACATCCCCCTAAGATTAATGTCGTGGTTAAAACTGATCCAATGAACTTTTTCATATGACACCTCGAATAATTTAATTATTACAATATATCTATATTTTACCCTATTTTTATAATCAAATAAATAACTTTATCAAACTTTATATTTTTATATAAATTAGTAATATATTTAATAGTTGTTATTTGCAAAAATCCTAATTCCCAATACCTAATCCACATACAAAATTCTCTACTTCAATCAAAAACGCATGCTATAAATTAGAGTCTCTAATCGATAACATGCGTTCTTAAATAACTATATTCAGTTTTATTCTGGCTTTGGTAACTTAATAATAAACGTTGTACCTTTTCCTAATTCGCTTTTAACATCAATGGAACCACCATGCTCTTCGATAATCATTTTACAAATAAACAAACCTAATCCCGTACCTTGTTTACCTCGAGTTCTCGCGGCATCAACTTTATAAAAACGATCAAATACTTGTTGTAAATGTTCTGGTGCAATGCCTGTACCTGTATCTTTAATGTATAAAATATCTTCGCTTTCATTTTCATCACAAGTAATTGCAATTTCATCACCAGGTTTCGTATAACGTGATGCATTATCAATTAAGTTCGTTAGTACTTGATCCATTCGATCCATGTCATAACTCCAAACACGTTTCTTACAATAATTAAAAGTCATATTTAGACCTAAATCATCAGCTTGTTGACGATACTTAATTTTCATCTTATCTAGTAACGCTGCAATAGGCTGAACTTCTTTATTTACAGATAATCCTTCAGCATCCATGCGAGCGACATTTAACAATTCATTAACTAAACGGTTTAAACGTTTCGATTCATCAAGGACAATGGCAAGTGATTCTTTAATTTCATCAGGCTCTGTAACAATGCCATCGACAATTGATTCAGTATAACCTTGAAGTAAAGATATCGGCGTACGCAATTCGTGTGATACATTTGCGATGAAATCTTTCTTCATCTGATCAAGGTTATGTTCATTCGTCATATCACGAATCGTTACAACAACACCACTTTTACCACCCTGTTCAATTTTATCAATATAACTTGTTGTCACAACAAAGAATCGTGCATTCATTTCTAAATCACGCATTTCAGTTTGTTTTGATTTAAAAGTATCTTCAATTTGTCTTAATAAGAAAGATTTGGCATCTTCATCAATATTGTCCATAATATCATTCGCCATCTTATTAGATAAGATAATTTGTCGACTCTCATTAATACCTAAAACACCTTCTACCATAGAGTTAATTAAGCTGTCTCTAATATTTTTAGAAGTGGATAATGCATCGACATGCTCTTCGATTTCAGTACTCATCTGATTGAATGCTTGTGATAATTGTCCAATTTCATCTTTCGTTGTGACAGAAGGTTTATAAGAGTAATCCCCTTCAGATACACGTGTAGCTTGGTCTCTTAAACGTCTTAAAGGTTTTGTAATTCTTGAAGATAAGAAAAATGCAAAGACTGTTGTAACAGTTAAGAAAATAACAGCCGTAATTATGGTGATAATCGTGATAGCATTATTTGTATCTTCAATTGATTTCAAGTCTTTATATATAAAGACTCCACTATATTTGCTATGACTATTCTTCTGTGCTTTTGTTGGATAGCCTAACAGAATATATGTTTGAGATGAACCCTTTTCTTTAATCGTTACATTTCGCGTCACAGATCTTCCTTTATCAAATACATCATCAAAATGGTCGTTGTTGACTACTTCATTCAACATTTGTTTTTTAATATTAGAAAGTGAAGCTGAAGATTGACGATGTTTATTATTTATAATCATTAACCCACCAGGGTTTTCAATTAATGTTTGACTATATTTGATTGCTTCTTCTTTATTGTGCGATTGTTCGACCAGTGAACTAATTCGTCTAGCATCTTCTCTTATGGCATTTTCGGTTTCTTGTGTGAAATAGTATTGCATAAAGGTAATTAACGCAATACTTAATAAAATTAAAACTGTCGTCACTATTAAAATAATAGTTAACCACAGTTTAATTACGACACTATTTAGCCGGCTCATCATTAGATTTAACCTCAAATTTATACCCAACGCCCCAGACTGTTTGAATCATATGCGCAGCTTCGCTAGACACACGATTCAACTTTTCTCTAAGTCGTTTAACATGAGTATCAACTGTTCTTAAATCACCATAGAATTCATAATGCCAAACTTCTTTTAATAATTGTTCACGGTCAAATACTTTATTTGGTGTTTTAGCTAAATATATTAATAATTCGTACTCTTTAGGAGTCAAATTGACTTCTTGATTATCAGCAAGTACGCGATGTGCATCATTATCTATTTCTAAATGTTTGAATTCAATCACATCACGTGCGTGAGGTTCGCTTTGTTCTACAGTTGTAGATTGCGTTCTTCTTAGAAGTGCTTTAACTCTTAAGACTACTTCTCTAGGTGAAAATGGTTTGACGATATAATCATCTGCACCAGATTCAAAACCTTCAACACGGTTTGTTTCTTCACCTTTAGCAGTCAACATAATAATTGGTGTTTGTTTATGTTCACGCAATTTAGTCGCCACCTGGATACCATCCATTTCTGGCAACATTAAATCTAGTAGTATGCAAGCATAATTATTCTCCATTGCAAGGTCATAAGCTTCTTGCCCATTACTCGCTTCATGGATTTCAAAAGATTCTCTTTCTAAATACATTTTAAGTAATCTTCTGATTCTATCCTCATCATCTACGATAAGTATTTCGTTCGACATACAGGTCATACCTCCCACACATGCTTTTCTTTACAAAAGTATTATATCACAGGAAAACGCATACAGTTATTAAAAACCTAAAATTTTGTGAAAAAATTCTCAAACTTTGTGATAAATACATATTTTATCTAATTATTTTCCGTGTTCAGCAAGATGACGCATTACTTTAACTTCATGAGGTGTCAATACGCGGCCTTCGCCAGCATTTAAACCAACAACATTTAAAGGTCCATATTCAATACGAGATAATTTTGTTACTTGATGACCAAAGTGTTCAAACATTCTTCTGACTTGTCGATTTCGTCCTTCTGTAATTGTAATTTCAACCAATGTTGTATTTTTATCTTTATCTTGTTTTTTAACTTTTACTTCAGCTGGTTGTGTTAAACCATCTTCTAATTCTATGCCTTTTTCTAATGCTTTTACTTCTTCTCGCATAAGATAGCCTTTTAGTTTCGCAACATATTTTTTCTTAATTTGATATCGAGGATGTGTCATTAAATTAGTAAATTCTCCATCATTTGTTAATAATAACAATCCAGATGTATCATAGTCTAAGCGTCCAACAGGATAAATACGAGCATCAATATCTTTAAAATAATCAGTAACCACTGTACGACCTCTATCATCTGATACACTTGTTATCACTTGTGTTGGCTTATGGAATAATATGTAAATCTTGTCCTCTTGTTCAATTTTAATACCTTCAACTTCAATCGTGTCAGAAGGTTTCACTTTTGTACCTAATTCAGTAACAGTTGTACCATTAACTTTCACTTTACCTTCAGAAATCAAAGTTTCCGCCTTACGTCTTGATGTATAACCACTATTCGCTATACGCTTTTGTAATCTCTCTAATTCTTTAGTCATTATTTTCTCCTTTTTGATTGACTAGATTGCTGAAAAAAACATCCATTTCTTCATCGTCTTCTTCAGTTGTTGGCAAATCTTCTATATTTGAAATACCAAACACATTTAAAAACAAATCCGTCGTAATTAATTGTTGGCTACGTTGTTCATTAACCACTTTAGCTTCTACAAGACCTTTTGCAATCAACGTTTTAACTGCACCATCCGAATTGATACTTCGAATTAATTCAATATCACTTCTTGATAAAGGTTGGTTATAAGCAATAATTGATAAAACTTCCATTGCTGCCTGTGATAATTTCATTTGTGATTTCTGCTCAATTAATTGTTCAATATATGTTGCCGCTTCTTTTTTAGTCGTTAAAACATACGTCGTACCAAATCGTTGTATCATTAGACCGTGTGATGAATAATTGTCAATTAATTCTACAAGTTGTTCTTTCGACATGTCTAAAATATCTAGTAGTTGCTTTTCATCTAAACCTTCATCGCCAGCTGTAAATAATAGCGATTCTAAAATGCCATAATTATCCAAAATGGTAGTTCACTCCTCTAATAATTTTAATATCCTCAAAATTACGTTGTTGCTCAATATTAATTATTCCTGCTTTTGACATTTCTAAAATAGCTAAAAAGTGAGTGACTACTTGTTCAATAGGCTCAGAAAATGTAAACAGACTAAAGAAGTTGAAATGATCTTTATCTTTCAATCTTGTTGTCACTTGTTCTGTAGCTTGTTGAATGGTAAATGTCTCTTTTCGGATTTCAACAGATTTAGGTGTATTTAAAGCAACTCTATTTTTAACTCTTTGATAGGCTACGATTAATTCTGTTAAATCAATCGTATGATTTGGATCCCAAGATTCATCCGTTTCCAAATGAGATAAATCTGTCGGTCTTTTAGTAAAATAAAAATCTCTTTCTTCTTTCATGTCATTTAAAATAGCAGTATATTCTTTATAATTTTGATATTCTATTAAACGCCCAACTAAATCTTCACGTGGGTCATCATCAACTTCCATATCAGATGTTGATTGCGGTAATAGCATCTTACTTTTAATCATTAAGAGCTCTGACGCTAATACTAGGTATTCACTTGCAATATTAATTTCAAGCTGCTTCATTGCATGTACGTACTGCATATACTGCTCAGTTAATGCTTGCATTGGAATATCATAAATATCTATTTCAAATTTTTGGATAAGATGCAGTAATAAATCTAAAGGTCCATTAAAAGCATCTAATTTAACTTCATACATAATATCTACCTCGTATTGCGTCATATGTGCATAATTCTCTAAAATATTATAGCATGAAAATAACTTACTTTTAAATTGGGGTGAAAACAAAATGCAACAGGCACTTATAAATTTCTATTACCAATTTCATAAAAAGCAACATTATTTTCTTTGCCATGACATTCTTGAAGAGGCTTGGAAAGAAGAAAACAATTTTAGTAAACAAGATGCTGTTGTCAGTTTAATCTTATTTGCAACTGCTTGTTATCATTATCGCCGCAATAATTTAAAAGGCGCCTATAAATCTTTTAATAAATCGAATGAAATTATACAAAATGCTCAAGATTCATATGTCTTAAATCTTAATATAGATGAGTTTCAAAATTTAATTGAACAGCAGATTGCAATGATTAATAAATCTGAGTCTTTTTCACCAGTAGTTTTACCAATAAACCCTGACTTTGAAAATATTATCAAAGTTAATTTTCCTGATTATGATTATAATCAAGAAACAATAACAGATTCATTTATCGTTGATCATCATAAACTCCGAGATCGTTCAGATGTTATCAAAGCCAAACAAGAGGCAATTCAAATGAGAAAGTATAGGCATAATTAATCTTCAAATTAAAAAGTCACAATTACACAGACCTTATAGTCATATGTATTGTGACTTTTAATTTAATATTCGCTTTAAGCTCTAGGATGAAATTGATTATACATTTTCCTAATTTGTGATTTTGAGACATGTGTATATAGTTGAGTTGTCGAAATATCTGAATGACCTAACATTTCTTGAACAGCTCTTAAATCTGCGCCATTTTCTAATAAATGCGTCGCAAAGGAGTGGCGTAATGTATGTGGTGTTAACGTTTTTTTAATATTTGCTTTCAAACCATTCTGTTTAATCATTTTCCATATTGCTTGTCGTGATAAAGGCTTTCCATGCATATTTAAAAACAATACGTTAGTAACTGTCTTTTTTAAAAGTTGTGGTCGAATTGTTTCAATATATGTTGTTAAATATTCAATCACAGCATCCCCTAAAGGTACAATTCTTTCTTTATCTCCCTTGCCAAAAACACGTACAAATCCCATCATTAAATTCACATGCTCTAACTCTAAATGAATGAGTTCAGATACACGCATTCCTGTCGCGTATAAAAGTTCTAACATCGTTCGATCGCGATAACCATTTAATTTGTTTAAATCAGGAGTTTCTAGTAATGCCAGTACTTCATCAACATTCAACACATCAGGCAATTTTTTATCATATTTCGGTGAATCTAATAATACCGTTGGATCTTTAGCTGCATATTTTTCTCTTAAAGCAAATTGATGAAAACTTCGAATAGTAGAAATAAATCGTGCAATTGATTTAGCGGATTGCCCTTCATCAATTAAATATCCCAAACACTCTTGAATCACTTGTCTATCTATAAAGTCAATATGTGAAATATGATGCTCAGACATATAATCTTGGTATTTTTTTAAGTCTCGTCTATACGCACCAATTGTATTAGAACTTAATCCTTTTTCGATTTGTATAAAACGCAAATATTCTTCAATAATTGTCTCCATAACCGCACCTCTAAAAAAAGCGAAGGTTAATTTAACCTACGCAATTTCTATCCTTTACCTTTCGCTTGGCATTCTTCACACACACCATGGAAAGTTAAACGATGATCTAAAATTTTGAATTTAAACTCATTTTCAACTCGATTTTCAACTTCTGGTAATAAATCTTCGTCGATTTCATCTACTCGACCACATTCCATACATACTAAGTGGTGATGGAAATGTTTTGCACCTTCTTTTCTTAAATCAAAACGAGCGACCCCGTCACCAAAGTTAATTTTGTCTACTACTTTTAATTCAGCTAATAACTCTAACGTTCTGTATACTGTTGCCAAGCCAATTTCCGGTGCTTTATCTTTTACTTTTAAGTAAACATCTTCAGCACTTAAATGGTCTTTTTCATTTTCAATTAGAACTCTAACAGTAGCTTCGCGTTGTGGCGTTAGCTTGTATGATGATTGTTGTAATTGTTGCTTAACTCGATTTAATCGTTCTTCCAACGATGCCCACTCCCCTACTAATAATTAAAATCATTACAAATTATTTCAAACTTCACAATTAAAATTAACAGTTTTCTCAATAAAATGCAAGCTTTTCTCATTTGTTATTTAGAATGATTATAATTTAATAATAGATGCTGTAAAGCTATGATAGTTTTTGCATCTTCAATTTCTTTATTCATTAGCATCGATTTAATATTCTCAATAGGTACTTTAATGACTTCAACAAATTCATCCTCATCTAAGTGAACTGTACCTTCTTCTAATTTATCCGTAAAATATATAGATAATTGTTCATCGCAAAAGCCTGGAGAACCATACATATCTACAACATGCGTTAACTCTTTAGCAATATATCCTGTTTCCTCTTCTAATTCACGTTTAGCCGCTTCGACTCTATCTTCATCATCTTCTAATTTACCAGCTGGTATTTCTAGCAATGGTTTTTCGATTGGTTTACGGTACTGTTTCACTAAAACAACTTCATTTTCAGGAGTCACGGCACACACAGCAACTGCACCATTATGATAAACTAATTCCCTCGTTGAAGTTTCTCCATTCGGTAAAGTTACCGTATGAATTTCTACATCAACAATTTTACCGTTATATATAACTGTTCGATCAATTGTTTTTTCATTTAAGTCCATTTTAATCACGTTCCTTTAATTTCATATTATATATTGATACACTATGCTTGTTAGTTAAAGTGTATCGAAAGGAGAACAGACATGCAAAAAAATATATTAAAAAGTGGCATTGCCATATCTGAATTAGGTTTAGGTTGCATGAGTTTAGGTACAGATTTAAAGAAAGCAGAACAAATTATAGATTATGCTGTTGAACATGGTATCACATATTTTGATACAGCAGATATGTATGATAAAGGAGTTAATGAAAATGTTGTTGGAAAAGCACTTCAGAAGTATCAGCAGCGAGATGACATAGTTATTGGTACTAAAGTAGGTAATCGTTTAACAAAAGATGGCAGTACTACATGGGATCCAAGCAAATCTTATATTAAAGAAGCGGTTAAAGGTTCTCTAAAACGCTTAGGTATTGATCATATTGATCTTTATCAACTACATGGTGGAACAATTGATGACCCATTAGACGAAACAATTAGCGCATTTGATGAGTTGAAACAAGAAGGCGTTATTCGTGCTTATGGTATTTCTTCAATTCGTCCAAATGTCATTGATTATTATTTGAAACATAGCCAAATTGAAACAATTATGTCTCAATTTAATTTGATTGATAATCGTCCAGAATCATTATTGGATGCAATACACAACAATGATGTCAAAGTTCTTGCGAGAGGACCAGTGTTTAAAGGTTTATTAACTTCAAATAGTGTTAATGTGCTCGACAATAAATTCAAAGATGGTATCTTTGATTATTCCCATGATGAATTGGGCGAGACTATAGCTTCTATTAAAGAAATAGAAAGTAATTTGTCTGCTTTAACGTTTAATTACTTAACATCACATGATGTAATTGGTTCTATTATTGTTGGTGCAAGCAGTGTCGACCAATTAAAAGAAAATATTGATAACTATCATGCTAAAGTTAGTTTAGATCAAATCAAAACAGCTAGAGCTCGTGTTAAAAATTTAGAATATACTAACCATTTAGTTTAGAAGTTATTTTCAGTAATAAAATGTTATTCCATTCGCTTTATTCTATAGAAATGAATTAAACAGCAGTTTAAGGCTGGGTCATAACTCTATAATAAAAACAGTAGTATGTTAAATTTCTTCATAAAATCAACTTACTGCTGTTTTTCTATTTATATAATTCTAGATGATATACTTTCAGTTGGATGACTTACAACATCATATTTAAACTAAAACATCTTTTTATATTTTACTTCACTTTCCGTTTCCGCATTGTTTTCAATTATTTGCACACCCATCACATTTCCTTGTAGTACGAGCAGTTTAAATTTTTCACAAATATAATATAATGTACTGTCTGAAATTTGGTCTGCAGAAATATCGCCTAAAATATCCAGCACTGTAAATTCTTCAAAAACTGGTAGTTGTTCCGCATATCGTACACAAAGTCTTACCACACTCTCCGATTGACAGTTCATTACCATCCCACCTATTTATGCTTTATTTTTAAATAATTTAGGAAAACATCGTTCAAAAAATCTAGGCGCAATTTGATACATTTTCAACGCATGATGCATCCATTTAGGCCGATTAATTTCTAATCGTTTTGTTTTAATGCCATAAATGATATCTTCTGCAAGAGTGTCAGCATTTAGCATTATTTTACCCATCTTTTTAGCATACTTCATCGATGGATCAGCTTTTTGATGAAAAGGTGTATCAATCGGGCCAACATTAACCGTCATGATATGTAAGTTTGGTGACTCTAGCCTTAAAGCATTCATTAATGCATAAAAACCTGCTTTCGATGCCCCATAATGTGCAGCATTTGCTTGAGTAGTAAATGCTGCTTGGCTTGAAATACCTACAATATGAGCGTTAGTTGTTAAAAAAGGTCTCAAAATAGTATATAAAACATTAAAACTAATTAAATTAAGCTGATAAGTTTCAATCATTTCTGCAACACTATGTTCTGAAATAGATTTAAAATAACCTAAACCTGCACTATAAATGAAACCATCGAATGATGTATTATCTTCAAATTTCAGTGCCTGTATCGATTTCATATCATTTAAGTCACAAGGAATAACATTTATAGTTTTCCCGATTTCCTGTTCAAAGATTCTAGTTGCTTTATCAACATCACGTACCAACAATGTTACACGCACTTTATTAACAAGTAACTTACGGACGATAGATAAACCAAGTCCACTTGTTCCTCCAGTTACTATAAAATGTTGTCCTTTCATCTTCTGACCTTCCTTTTTACACAAACAATCAAATGAATCGCGATATATCGTTTTACTCAAACGAGACAAGTTGATTATCTTCCTTATTATATATACAATAATAAGGAAATATAACACACAAATCAAAAACTAAAGGGATGTGACGTTAATGAAACTCGTATTTTATGGAGCAGGAAATATGGCACAAGCTATATTTACAGGTATTATTAACTCAAGCAACTTAGATGCCAATGATATACATTTAACAAATAAATCAAATGAACAAGCCTTAAAAGCATTTGCCGAAAAACTAGGTGTTAACTATAGTTACGATGATGCAACATTATTGAAAGATGCTGATTATGTATTTTTGGGCACAAAACCTCATGACTTTGATACTTTAGCAACACGAATTAAACCTCATATTACTAAAGACAATTGTTTTATCTCGATTATGGCAGGTATTCCGATTGATTATATTAAACAGCAATTAGAATGTAAGAATCCAGTTGCTAGAATTATGCCCAATACTAATGCACAAGTTGGTCATTCAGTTACTGGTATTAGCTTTTCTAATAACTTTGATCCTAAGTCAAAAGATGAAATTAATGATTTAGTTAAAGCGTTTGGCTCAGTCATTGAAGTGTCAGAAGATCACTTACATCAAGTAACTGCCATTACAGGAAGCGGTCCAGCATTTTTATATCATGTATTCGAACAATATGTTAAAGCTGGGACTAAACTTGGACTAGAAAAAGAACAAGTCGAAGAATCCATACGCAACCTTATTATAGGTACAAGTAAGATGATTGAACGTTCAGATTTAAGTATGGCTCAATTAAGAAAGAATATAACTTCTAAAGGTGGAACGACACAAGCTGGACTAGATACTCTTTCACAATACGATTTAGTGTCAATTTTCGAAGATTGCCTAAATGCTGCAGTAGAACGAAGCATTGAATTATCAAATATCGAAGATTAATAAATAAACAAACCCGACGAACAAGTGTTATTTATGAAACATACTTGTATAGTCGGGTTATTTATTTGAATAAATTTGTTATTAAGTTTTAACACCAAAATAAAAATGAAACTAAATTTTAAAGCTATCAAAATCTTTTACAAAACTAAAATTTGGTGTAGCTTCACTTTGTATTAATGTTTGATAAATTTCATTAATATCTTCCATATTATAGCGATTGCTCAAATGTGTAATCAATGTTCGCTTTACATTTGCTTCTTTTATCAATGCAAATACATCTTCAATATGGCTATGATGATAGTTGTTGGCCAAATGCTTTTCACCATCTATATAAGTTGCTTCATGTACCATCACATCAGCATCTTGTGAAATCAATCGTTCATTAGCACACGGCTTTGTGTCACCAAATATCGCCACTATTGGCCCTTGCTTAGAAGCGCCTCGAAAATCTTGTGATTGATAAACTTGACCATTATGTTCAAATGTATCTTGTGATTTAACTTCTTGATACTTCGGACCCGGTTCAAGACCAATTTGCTTCAAAGCTTCAACATTGATTGTGCCTGTCGTTTCTGGTGAAACAACTCTATAACCATATGAAGGAATTCCATGGTTAAGTAGATGTGCTTCTACAGTAAAACCTTCATGATGATAAGTTAAATGCTCATCGATTTCAATATATGTAATTGGATAATTTAAATGTGACTCAGATAGTTTCAATGACATTTCTACATAAGCTTTAATACCTTTCGGCCCTACTAAAGTTAGTGGCTTTTGTTCTCCGCCTTGAAATGAACGACTGGAAAGTAAACCAGGCAAACCGAAGATATGATCGCCGTGCATATGCGTTATAAAAATATGTGTCACTTTTCCTAATTTAATTGCATGATGTAAAATTTGGTGCTGTGTACCTTCACCAACGTCGAAAAGCCATATGGAATTGGAATATGGTTCTAAATTTAATGCGATTGCTTGTGTATTTCTTTCTTTAGTTGGCAAACCTGCACTCGTTCCAAAAAATGTAACTTCCATATATGCCCCTCCTTTTCTTCAATTCATTTTATCATAAAATTTGTATCAATTTAGTTTTAATTTATTCTTTAATCAAATTCTGTTAAAAATTCTACCTTACATACTAAATTTTCAAAGTTAAATGTAGACATAACTATATAAATTTTGATAATTACGTTATACTAAACATTAATAAGTATCACATTTTGAATGATACATTTAGTGATAATTAATTTTAAGTTAGCTAATACAGTCGAGCATATTGTATGACCTACTTAATGTATTATCTTATAATAATAAATCATATATCTAATTAAGAATTGAGGTTTTAATCTTGAGTACTAAAAACAAACACATCCCATGTTTAATCACAATATTTGGTGCAACAGGTGATTTAAGTCATCGTAAGTTGTTTCCATCAATATTCCATCTCTACCAACAAGACAATTTAGATGAACATATTGCCATCATCGGTATTGGACGTCGTGACATTACTAATGATGATTTCCGTAATCAAGTAAAATCATCAATTCAAAAGCACGTAAAAGATACACACAAAATTGACGCGTTTATGGAACATGTCTTCTATCATAGACATGATGTAAGTAACGAAGAAAGTTACCAAGAATTATTAGAATTCAGTAATGAACTTGATAGCAAATTCAAATTGAATGGCAATCGCTTATTCTACTTAGCTATGGCTCCGCAATTCTTCGGTGTCATTTCAGATTATTTAAAATCATCTGGCTTAACAGATACAAATGGATTTAAACGTCTAGTTATTGAAAAGCCATTCGGTAGTGATTTAAAATCGGCAGAAGCATTAAACAATCAAATTCGTAAGTCATTTAAAGAAGAAGAAATTTATCGTATTGACCATTACTTAGGTAAAGACATGGTTCAAAACATTGAAGTGTTACGTTTTGCCAATGCAATGTTCGAACCCCTTTGGAACAATAAGTATATTTCAAACATTCAAGTTACATCTTCTGAAATATTAGGCGTTGAAGATCGCGGTGGTTATTATGAATCTAGTGGCGCGTTAAAAGACATGGTTCAAAACCACATGTTACAAATGGTTGCATTATTAGCTATGGAAGCTCCAATTAGTTTAAATAGTGAAGATATCCGAGCTGAAAAAGTTAAAGTGCTTAAATCACTTCGTCACTTCCAATCAGAAGATGTTAAAAAGAACTTTGTGCGTGGACAATATGGAGAAGGTTATATTGATGGTAAAAAAGTTAAAGCATACCGTGATGAAGATCGTGTTGCTGACGATTCAAATACGCCTACTTTTGTATCAGGCAAGTTAACAATTGATAACTTTAGATGGGCTGGCGTACCATTCTATATTCGTACTGGTAAACGTATGAAATCTAAAACAATTCAAGTTGTTGTTGAATTTAAAGAAGTACCAATGAACTTATACTATGAAACTGATAAACTGTTAGATTCAAATCTATTAGTAATCAATATTCAGCCAAACGAAGGTGTTTCTTTACATTTAAACGCTAAGAAAAATACACAAGGTATCGAGACTGAACCTGTTCAATTATCATATTCCATGAGCGCCCAAGATAAAATGAATACTGTAGATGCATATGAAAACCTACTATTCGATTGTCTAAAAGGTGATGCGACTAACTTTACACATTGGGAAGAGTTAAAATCAACATGGAAATTTGTAGATGCTATTCAAGATGAATGGAATATGGTAGACCCAGAGTTCCCTAACTATGAATCAGGTACTAATGGTCCATTAGAAAGTGATTTATTACTTGCTCGTGATGGTAACCACTGGTGGGACGATATTCAATAATTAAATTTATACGCACATATTAAATATAAATAAATGAGCGAATGACAAGCATTGATTACTATTCAAGTAAATCTTTGGTTCTATCATTCGCTTTTTTTCTAGACTATACTGAATAAGTATTTTTTAAACTGCACCAAACTATTTTAATAATCACCGAACAAATGGGTGTATATTTATTAGAAATAATGTAGAATAAAAATTAATGATTGAATTAATTGGAGTGAAAGTTTTGGACGTTATCAAGCAAATACAACAGGCAATTGTTTATATTGAAGATCGTTTATTAGAGCCTTTCAATTTGCAAGAATTAAGTGATTACGTTGGTCTTTCGCCATACCATCTTGATCAATCATTTAAAATGATTGTCGGCTTATCTCCAGAAGCTTATGCCCGAGCACGCAAAATGACGCTCGCTGCAAATGATGTGATTAATGGTGCTACACGACTTGTAGATATCGCTAAAAAATATCACTATGCAAATTCAAATGATTTTGCAAATGATTTTAGTGATTTTCATGGCGTATCACCTATTCAAGCTTCTACTAAAAAAGATGAATTACAAATTCAAGAGCGATTATATATCAAGTTATCAACTACTGAGAGAGCACCCTATCCATATAGATTAGAAGAGACAGATGATATTTCATTGGTTGGATATGCAAGATTTATAGACACTAAGTATTTGTCACATCCTTTTAATGTTCCGGATTTTTTAGAAGACTTGCTCATTGATGGTAAAATTAAAGAGTTACGACGATATAATGATGTCAGTCCATTTGAATTGTTCGTCATTAGTTGTCCTCTTGAAAATGGTTTAGAAATATTTGTAGGTGTTCCAAGTGAACGTTATCCAGCACACTTAGAAAGTAGATTTTTACCTGGCAAACATTGCGCGAAATTCAATTTACAAGGTGAAATTGATTATGCTACAAATGAAGCATGGTATTATATTGAATCAAGTTTGCAGTTAACACTTCCATATGAAAGAAATGATTTATATGTAGAAGTATATCCTCTCGATATTTCATTTAATGACCCATTCACTAAAATTCAGCTTTGGATTCCTGTTAAACTGAGTCCTTATGACGAAGACTAAAATGATAAAACAAAGCCCCCTAATACATCTATAGACTCTATAAATGTCCTTAGATTGTATTAAGGGGTATTTTAATGCGTTAATTTAATGCGTTAATTTAATTCGATAACACATGCTTCATATGCACGTAAATTTTTTAAATTAACTTTGGCATCATAATTACATAATTTCACTTCTCCATGACTTAAATCAAATGGTACATCTAATTCAGCTTCGTGGTCAGTAAGATTGCCTACAATAAGAACTTGCTTTTCATGTAGTGTTCTCGTGTAAGCGAAGACTTGTGAGTTTTCAGCATCTACTAAATCGAATTGACCATAGATATACACATCGTCAGATTTTCTTAATTGTATTAAATCTTTATAAAATTGCAAAATTGAATGGTTATCTTCTAATTGTTGTGCAACATTGATAGTTTTATAATTCGGATTCACTGGGAACCACGGTTCACCATTTGTAAATCCGCCATTGGACGTATCATCCCATTGCATAGGTGTGCGAGAATTATCTCGATTCTCATCTTTATATTTCGCAAGTAAAGCGTCTACGTCACCACCTCGAGATTTCACAATTTGATAGTCATTTTTAACAGCAACATCGTTAAACGTTTCAATACTTTCAAATGGATAATTCGTCATACCTATTTCTTGTCCCTGATAAATGAACGGTGTACCTTGTTGTAAGAAGTAAACAGCTGCATGACTTGTTGCTGATTCATACCAATACTTGTCATCGTCACCCCACGTCGATACACGTCTAGGTTGGTCATGATTTTCAATAAATAGCGCATTCCATCCTTTATTTTCAAGTTGTTTTTGCCATCTATTTAATACAGATTTATATGAATTTACATCAAAATGAGAATCACCACTATTCCACAGTCCCAAATGTTCAAATTGGAATATCATATTAAATTTACCATTTTCTTCCCCGACCCAGTCATCAGCATCATCAGGGCTTACACCATTCGCTTCACCAACAGTCATAATGTCATACTTACTTAATGAGCGTTCTTTCATCTCTTGTAACCAAGTTTGAATACCTGGTTGATTCATATCTACATCAAATGCCGGCGCATACGTTTTACCTTCAGGCACAGGTAAATCTCCCGCTTCAAACGTCTTCTTAATATGTGTAATTGCATCTACTCTAAATCCATCTATTCCCTTGTCAAACCACCAGTTCATCATTTCAAATACAGCATCTCTAACTTCAGGATTAGCCCAATTCAAGTCAGGTTGTTTTTTACTAAATAAATGGAAATAATATTGCTCAGTATTAGCATCATATTCCCACGTTGAGCCATTAAAAATACTTTCCCAGTTGTTTGGTTCTGAACCATCTGCTTTTGGATCTTGCCAAATATACCAATCTCGCTTTGGGTTATCTTTACTTGATCTAGATTCGATGAACCAAGGATGTTCATCAGACGTATGATTTACAACTAAGTCTAAAATAAGTTTCATACCACTATCATGAACACCTTTTAACAAACGATTGAAGTCTTCCATCGTGCCAAATTCGTCCATAATTTCTTTATAATCACTAATATCATAACCATTATCATCATTTGGTGACTTAAACATTGGACTTAACCAAATCACATCAATCCCTAAGTCTTTTAGGTAATCCAATTTTTCAATCATTCCTGGCAGATCACCAATTCCATCATGATTACTATCATTAAAGCTTCTTGGATATACTTGATATGCTACCGCTTCTTTCCACCATTGTTTCTTCATTTTAAAACTCCTTTGCTATAGTTGTGTAGATTTTCTAATTTTTAATTCTGTATCTATAATGACCAGTTCAACGATATTCTGCTTTTTATTTTTTAATATCTCTAAAATGGCAGATCCAGCTTGTTGACCCAGCATTCTAGGCTTGATATCAATACTCGTTTGAGGTGGTGACGCAATTTCAGTTAAATAAGAATCATTGAACGTTGCTGTCATCACATCATTCGGTATTTCAATATTAAGTTCATATAGCACACTTAAAATCGCTAAATGTAACATGGCATCTAATGAAATAATTGCCTGTTTTGTCTTCGGATTTTGAAATTTTGCTTGTTTCCCTTTTAAAAAACTTAAAATAGATTCCCTATCACTATTCGTTTCAATAATTTGATAATCCAGATTAAATTGTGAGGCAACCGTTTCAAATCCTTGAATCCTATCTTTCGAAACTTCAAAATCGCCTTTTTCTGTAATAAATATTAATTCATCTACACCTTGTTCAATAACATGTCGTGTCAAATTTTCAGAAGCTAAAATATTATCATTATCTATGTGTGTAAATTGATGATCTATATCCGATGTAGGCTTACCAATCACAATAAATGGCATACTTTCATCAATTAACATTTGCTTAATCGGATCATTCTCTTTTGAATAGAGCAGTATAAACGCATCAACCATTCGTTGTTTAATCATTTTATAAACTTCATCCATTAAATCGTTCATATTATTTGAGACTGTCGTTTGGGTACCATAGCCATGTTGATTACACGTTTCAGAAATTCCTAATAATACATTTATATAGAATGGATTCAGTCGAATAGGCTCCTCAGACCCTTTTAACACTAAACCAATTTTATATGTTTGGTTTGTAATTAAAGTTCTAGCAGCAGTATTAGGAAAATAATTCAATTCTTCCATAACTTTCTTCACTTTTGAAATTGTCGCTTCGCTAATACGTTGATTTCCTTTTATAACTCTTGAAACAGTCGAAGGTGAAACACCCGCTTTTAGAGCAACATCTTTAATCGTAACCATTTAATCACCTCCTGTTTATCTCTGGTTTGGAAAACGCTTCCAATTCCTGTATAATATCAGTTTAGTCACACTTTCTAAAAAAGTCAAAAGATTTGTGCAAACGATTGCATAAAACGGTAAAAATAAAACCTTCATACTGAAATCCAATGCGAAAATCAATATAAAGGTTATTTATATATTTAGTCACTAACAGCGAAATAGTTACCTTGGCCATCTTGGAAATTAAATACACGTTGACCATTCATTTCTACTATATCATGCCCAGTTAAACCTAAATCATTTAATTTTGAGTATAATGCATCAAAGTTTTTCTCTTTAAACATTAAAGATGGTGTTCCTAGGTTCACCTCCGGGCTATACTTTTCAATAAATTCTTTTGCCATAATCGTCAATGACGTTTCAGCATCTTTCGTAGGTGATACTTCAACTGCAACATAGTTCTCAGCTAACGGTGTTTCACTTACAACAACAAACCCTAATGTTTCTGTCCAAAATGCTTTCGCTTTTTCAACATCATCAACATATAACATTACTTGATTTAACTTCTCCATAAGTTAATACCTCTATTTCTCTATAATACAAGCTATCATAACACAGTAATTAAAGTATTACTTCACAAAATGCTTTTATATGAGATAGCTTTATAATAAAAGAAAACTTGCTTGCATTATTTTATTTAAAGCATCTGAGACATAAATCAGTGTTTTAGAATCTACAATGTTATATTAGCAGCAATTGACTGAATGAAAATGTTCTTTTAAAAAACTATTTCTGTTTCTAGATAACCTTTCAGAGCTCGGAGCCCCAAATGTAGAGAATTTCGAAAAGAAATTCTCTACATTGTTGATATAAATATATATTAATCGGATGTAACTCATTTGCCGATGCATATAATAGCGTACTTGTCTTTATATCCCCATATTTCACTTTTCTAGGTGTTTTACCAAAAGAAAAATTAAGTATTGTTGTCAATTCTTGACAAATCATTTCAAAGAATATGAATTCCCTTGTATTTTTTTGTAATTTCAAAGATTATTAAAAGATTCTTTTATTCTTCTGTTTTTTTATCACTTTTAGGAAGTGACCTTGTATCTTTATCATTAATTTCATTTAATAATTGATGTTCATTAAATAAAACTGCATAATTCGATTCATTATAAGATAACATGCGTTTGAAGTCACTAAGTCACTGATGATTTACATTTAATAAGTACTTTAAAGATTCTGATTCTTGATTTCCTAAAATAATTTGAGCAAAGTTATTACGATTATCATTATTTGCACTATTATCGTCATTTAATTTAAATAACGAATGTTGATTAAACATTCCCTTCAACTGACAATTAATCATTGCTTTTTACCTCTTTTGTTAGTTGCTACAAGCAATTCAATAATAATCACTAATAATATGGACAAGATCACACCTAAAAACATAATATTTGTTATAATTGGCTCTCCACTAACGCCATAATTGTGTATTCTGTATAAATTTAATCCTAATAAATTTACATCAAAATTCGCATAACCATTTTTATTTATAATAAAGTAGCCTGTTGAAATCGCGATGGCTGTGATGATGGCGGATAACACAATACCTGCTAAAATTTCAATAATCACTCGCATTTCTTGTCTTTTCAACATCATTATTCTCCTCATTTCTTAAACTTATAAATAAACAAACTTAAAACACTCGTCACTATGATATACAATGAATTTAATTTTAAAAATGATGCATCCCACATACGTTCATTTGTCCAAATTGAATAAAAATCATTAGTAACATATTTGATTGGTATCCAATTTCCTATTTCTTTTAAAAGATTAGGGAGCTCTCCATACTGAACAAAAACACCAATAATCATATAAGTGAGAAAAAGCAATATCATTCCAAAAGGCAATAAAACCTTACTCTTTCTTATTAACAAAGCTAAAAATGTTCCTATCATTAATAGAGCGATAATGTTATAAAAAATTTGGAAAAAGAAGGCTATAAAATATTGCGTGTTTGGTAGAGTTAATGAGAAAAATACTTTACCAATAATGATATTTAAAATAACACTAAATATCGCTAAGAAGCAGTATGAAATAATATTAGAAACGATTAAACTACTAATATTTACTTCAAAATATTTTAATCGCTTTAGCGTCTCATTCTCAATGCTCTCACTTAACCAAATTGGAAAGCTAATAAAAGCAATCGGTAGCAGACCAATACTCGTACTAATTAAAAAATATTTATCTATAAAGTGTCTTCCATTTCCTATACTAAAATTTCCATAAGACAAAATAACAACTATTACCATGATGATTGGAAAAATTAATGAAAAGAACACTGATATAGGAACTCTAAATTGCATTTTTATGCTTAACAAAATTTTATTTATCATATTTCCTCCAAAGTTGATATTAAATATGTTGAGTATATATTTTGCATGTTTATTTTAAATTCTATTTTTCGTTCATTTAATAGATTAATAACGTCATTCATTTGCTCTTTATTATGGGTAACAATCTTAGTATTAAAATATACATCGGCATTTAATTTTTCAATAACAACTCTAACTTGATAATCTAATTCTTGATTCACTATTTCAATCAGTGCATAGTGATAAAATTTTGAGAAAAATTGATCTATACTGCCGTAATACAATAATTCTCCTTTATCTAAAATGATTAATTTATTCGCCCAATTTTCAACCTCATCAAAGTAATGCGTAATTTTAATTACTGCTTTATTTTGGGTGATTTCTTTAGTTTTCTGTAATAAATTTTGTCTTTTTTCATAGTCTAATCCAGATGTCAATTCATCAAATATGTATAAATTTTTTTGTTCATTCAATACTAATCCTACAGTTAAGCGCTTTTGCTCCCCCAAGGATAAATCTTTAACAAATTTATTTATAAGATGTTCTAATGAGAAAGCTTTCGTAAATGCTTTAAATTGTTTACTTCGTTTGCTATAAGCTGTTATTAAATAAATTAATTCATGTACTTTGATTAAATCCCCATACTTATTCTCTTGAAAAACAATTCCTATATCTTTAGACCTTATCATTCTATCAATAACGCCGCTGTATTTTATCTCATTTAACAAGCAATTAATCAAAGTCGTTTTTCCCGCACCATTTTTCCCTATCAGTGCTATTTTATCTTTACTATAAATATTTATAGTACTATTATTAAGGTTTAGAATTTTTCTATTATTAATATCAACTTTTAAATTCTTAATAGTCATTAAACTTTCCATACACTCACCTATCAAATTTGGAAAAGCTTGATCTAAATAGACCAAGCTTTACCTTTAATTTATTGCTCTTATGATGTAATATTACTATCATTAAATATAAATATATCACACAATATATCTATGGTCAATCTTTTATATTTACGTATTTTTTTCAGTATTAAAGTTATCAACTTATTTAATAATAAATCTATGATATTAAATTAATCAAAGTATAACTTAACAATTCATTATTCTTACTTTATAATACCCAATTCTCAAATAATGAAAATATGTTTATATATTTCGATAAATTTAAAGGTATAAAAGCCTAGTGTAGCTTTATTGATAAACAAAGCCAAAGCAGTGAATCTGAGACATAATGTTCTTAGACAAAATAAAAAAAGCTGATTTCTATTAATTATTTGATAGAAATCAGCTTTTTGAAATGAATTTAATACTATACAGATCGTTGAATCACTATTTTCCTTATATTAAGTACCTAATAGTGATAATCCTGAGTAAGCAGTGCCCGTCGTAGACAAGTACCACAGCACAAAAATTGGTGGAAAGTCAGCTTACAATAATGTGCCGGTTGGGGTAGCTAAGACGGCACCCAAGGAAGTGATACATCATCAAAAATGCTATTTATAGGATTTTAATACTTAACTTCTATTTAAATATTAAAAAAAGGATAGTATCTTTCAACTATCCTTTAATCAATATTATTCTTCAATCCATTGTGTATGGAATACGCCTTCTTTATCTTTTCTTTCATAAGTATGCGCACCGAAATAGTCACGTTGAGCTTGAATTAAGTTTGCTGGTAAATCAGCTGCTCTGTAACTATCATAGTAGTTAATACTTGATGAGAATCCAGGTGTTGGTACACCATTTTGAACACCCGTTGCTACAACATCGCGTAATGCATTTTGGTATTCAGTTACAATATTTTTAAAGTATGGATCTAATAACAAGTTTTGTAATCCTGGGTTATTATCGTAAGCATCTTTGATTTTTTGTAAGAATTGTGCACGGATAATGCAACCTTCTCTCCAAATCATTGCTAAGTCGCCAAGTTTTAAGTTCCATTCATTATCTTCACTTGCTTTACGCATTTGTGCAAATCCTTGCGCATATGAGCAAATTTTACTCATGTATAGTGCTTTGCGGATTTTTTCTAAAAATTCTTTTTTGTCACCATCAAATGAAGCTTTTGGACCATTTAATTCTTTAGAAGCTTTCACACGTTCTTCTTTAATTGAAGAGATGAATCTTGCAAAAACAGACTCAGTAATGATTGTTAATGGAATACCTAGTTCTAATGCATTAATAGAAGTCCATTTACCTGTACCTTTTTGTCCAGCAGTATCAAGAATTTTTTCAACTAAGGCTTCTTTATCTTCATCTAATTTCATGAAAATATCACCTGTGATTTCAATTAAATAACTTTCTAATTCGCCAGCATTCCAATCTTTGAACGTTTGGGCAATTTCCTCATGTGACATACCTAAAAGTTCTTTCATCATTGCATAGCTTTCTGCAATTAATTGCATATCAGCATATTCAATACCGTTGTGCACCATTTTCACATAGTGACCAGCACCATTTGGTCCAATGTAAGTAACACATGAAGCACCATCTTTAGCTTTAGCAGCAATTGCATCTAAAATATCAGCAACTTTATTATATGCCTCTTCTTGTCCACCTGGCATTAATGAAGGGCCTGTTAATGCGCCTATTTCTCCACCAGAAACTCCCATACCAATGAAGTTGATTGCACTTTCAGCTAAGGCTTTATTACGTCTAATTGTATCTTGATAATTTGTATTACCACCATCAATTAAGATATCTCCATCATCTAATAAAGGTAATAAACTATCGATAGTTGCGTCAGTAGCTTTCCCTGCTTGCACCATTAATAAAATTTTACGTGGTTTTTCTAAAGAATTAACAAATTCTTCTAATGAATATGTAGGGTGGATATTTTTACCCTTTGATTCTTCAACCATTAAATCCGTTTTTTCACTTGAGCGGTTAAATACTGATACACTGTATCCACGTGATTCAATATTCCAAGCTAGGTTTTTACCCATTACGGCTAAACCAATAACTCCAATTTGTTGTGTCATATTACTTACCTCACTTGTTGATTTTTCATTAGTATTGTATCACAAAATGATGATTCGCTACACTAAATCATTTCGATTGCTGAGTAACTAGTTTGATAATTTCCAATACTTGACTTGTTAATAAGTTTAATGCGCTAATCGGCATACGTTCATTTGTAGTATGAATCTTTTCATAGCCAACCCCTAAAATGACAGACGGAATTCCAAACGTGTTAATAATACTCCCGTCAGAGCCACCTCCAGATATAACTGTATTAGCTTTTAATCCTAAATTACGTGCACTTTCTTGAGCAATTTGAACAACCGCTTCATCGTCATTTATTTTAAATCCTGGATAACTTTGTTCTACCGATACTATCGCTTTACCACCTAATTCAGTCGCAGTATTTTCAAATATGTCTGTCATATGTTTGACCTGCTCTTTAATTCTTTCTGAATCATGTGAACGTGCTTCTGCTTCTAAAATAACTTCATCCGCTACAATATTAGTAGCTGAGCCACCATGGAATTTCCCAATGTTGGCGGTAGTTAACTCATCAACTTGACCTAATTTCATTCTACTGATTGCTTTTGCTGCAATATTAATTGCACTTATACCTTCTTTCGGCGTACTTGCATGTGCAGTTTTGCCAATAATTTTAGCTGATATTAACATTTGTGTTGGCGCTCCTACAACTGTAGTACCTACATCAGCACTAGCATCAATTGCATAACCAAAATCAGCATCTAACAATTGCGGTTTTAATTGTTTAGCTCCCACTAACCCTGATTCTTCCCCTACAGTAATCACAAATTGAATTTGTCCATGTGGTAAGCTATGTTCTTGAATAACTTGTAAAACTTCAAATATAGCCGCTAATCCAGCCTTATCATCTGCCCCTAAAATAGTTGTACCATCAGAATATATGTATCCATCTTCTTTTACGATTGGCTTCACATTTATAGCAGGCACAACTGTATCCATATGACTAGTAAAATATAATTTTGGTGCTATGCCTTCTTTGATAGTACTTTTCAATGTGCATATAAGGTTATTTGCGCCTAACTTTGGATGATTACTTGCATTATCTTCCTTTACATCTAGTCCTAATGATTTAAATTTTTCCTTTAAAATTGGTTGAATGGTTTCTTCATGACCTGTTTCAGAATTAATCTGTACTAATTCTAAAAATGTATTTAACAATCTTTGTTCATTAATCATATGAATACCCCTTTTATATTAGAATTTTCTGTTAAAGCATCAGCTACAATTTGTCAGTATGCAACGTTAATTCATTTACAAATAAATAATCAATTAATTGTTCAATTGAATGTCATTTTTGTATAACGTTAGCACAGTTTTAAATATATAATATAATTGTAACTTAAATACAGCATTGTCAAAAATATATTGATTGCATTTTCAATGGTATCGTATAATGAGGAAAATGGCATAAGTAGAAATGGCTCACTTTCTATTAGTTTCTAATATTTGATATAGAAATAACCTTTTAAGGTATAAGGCTTATGTCTTAGTTAAAATAAGAAAGCATATTTATTTGGAGGCAATCAAAATGCAAAATAAAGTTTTAAGAATCATCATCATCGTCTTGCTTGTATCGGTCGTATTGGCTTTATTATTAACTAGTTTAATTCCTATCTTATAATTTAGTCCTACATAATATACATAGTGATAAAATCAAAAATCCATCCGAAATGCTCACAAACCATAAAGTTAGCGTATGTAACGCAGACACTTTTTGGCAAATGTCATTCGGATGGATTAATTTTTTAACTCACTTCACTGTGCATTTTTAAAGAGCCAAATTGTGATTTAATTTGAAGATACTCTTCTAATTCATTTAATATTTGGATAATGCTAGCTCGTGAATTTAATGCTTTGTGTGACGTGGGCAATGGTAGTTCATCTAATTTCAAACGAGTTTCGTATAAATTGTGCAATCGCATCGCTGTATAATCATTGCTGTTTACATTTTGACCTATTTCTTTTAATAAGCTTGACACATCATTTAAAAGCGGATCTTTATGACAAATACTTTCTATGAGTGTTTTCATTCTCATCAACAATTCTACTTGTTCTTCTCGCATGTCAAAATAGTGATAATATGAATTTTCATTTCTAACAAAATGATTTTTTACATCTCGGAATGCGATTGATTTTGCTTTTTTTATATTAAGCAATAAGGCTTCAAATTCAATTGCAATGGTATCTTCATATTTTTCACAAATATAACTATATTTATTAAAAATATCTGCAATTTGTTGTTCTATTTTACATTTATATTCATCCAACTGTTTATCTAAACTTGGCATCATTAAATTCATTATAAATGCTATACTTAGACCGATTAAAAGTAATAACGTTTCATTCACAATCAAATGTGCATCAATCGACTTCGCATTAAATATATGCAGTAAAATGACACAACTAGTAATTACACCTTCTTGAACCTTTAAGACGACAGTTAAAGGTATAAATAATAATACGATTAACCCCAACACTATAGGACTTTGACCTAATAAACTAAAAATCGCTGAACCTAAAAACAATACTAAAAAGCATGACACTAATCTAGAAATAATCGCTTGTAGCGAATGTACTTTTGTATGTTTGATACATAAAACGACTAATATGGCGCTCGAAGCATAATTATCTAAACCAATAAGCTTACTTAAAATTACACCAAGCGTCATACCCACTGCTGTTTTTATTGTTCTAAATCCAATCTTATAAGGATTTAACTTTAACATGGGTTAGTGCCTCTTATCTTTCTTCACAATATTTATTAAATAATGTTTGTAATTGATTAATTACGTCCATTACATCATGACCTTCAATTTGGTGTCTTTCAATCATTTCAGTAATTTTTCCATCTTTGATTAAAGCAAATGATGGACTTGAAGGCGCATACCCTTCAAAATAATCTCTCGCTCTTTGTGTCGCTTCTTTATCCTGACCAGCGAACACTGTCACCAATCGATCAGGTAAAACGTCATAATGTAAAGCATGTGATGCTGCTGGTCTGGCGATGCCACCTGCACAACCACATACTGAATTGATCATAACTAGTGTTGTACCATCTTGTTTAAGAACTTGATCAACGTCTTCTGCAGTTGTTAATTGTTCATATCCTGCAGATTCTATTTCATTTCTTGCTTGTTCGACAACACCGTTCATATATAAATCGAAATTCATGTCCATAAATCCAATCACCTATCCCTTTATATTTAAGCTATACTCATTCTACTAATTAATATCTTATTGTTCAATAAACTAATCTGAATTGCACCTATATTTAGATACAATTTTAACAATCTATCAAACTTTCTGTCCTTTATGACAATTTTATCCAAGACAAGTTCCCAATTACTTTAGAATTTCATTATTTAATTTTGGACTGATGAGTTCAATATCGGAAGTTAGGCAACTAAACATTGCTTAACTTCCTTTTTACTTTTTGGAGCGTAAAGTTTTGAACATAATAATATTCGATTGCGCAAATGATTGTAACTTCCATAACCAAAAGATGTACGTTTAATTAATTTTATTTTGTTATTTATACCTTCTAAAGGACCATTTGATAAATTGTAATAATCAAATGTATTTTTTATAAAGTCTACATGTTTGTTAAGTGTCTTAATTGCTCGTTGGACAACTGAATGCGTTTGGGATAATGGCATATGTTTTAATTCGTGAATAAAGCCTTCATAATCATTATGTTTAAGTTTGAATCGTAGCTGATTGATATATTGGTAGGCGTCATTTAACGAATCATCTTGATCTAATAAATACTTGACGATACCCTTTTGTGTCTTCCATTCCTTAAATAAAGCTACTTTACGATATTCAAATGCCTCTAAATCTTCTCCAGGTTTTAATAGTAATTTCGCATATCTTTTAAACTTATTATATAACGGTTGATTCGTCGTTCTTAATTCATTCATAACAGCGACTCGAATACCATTTAAAGCACGATTTAATAATTGAACAATATGGAATCGATCGATAACTATTTTAGCGTTCGGAAACATCTCTTTAATCAATGTCATATAGCCTTCATGCATATCAATGGAAACAGTCTTTACACGTTTTCTAGCTTTAAGTGAAAAACGATAAAAATACTTTTTCAACTCACTTAATCTACGATCTTCAACAATATCAATAATATGATGCGTTTGTGCATCAGCGTATATAAAACTCATTTTCCCAGAAACATTTTTAACACTTTTAAATTCATCCATCATGATATGTTCAGGAAGTGCAGAATACGGCGATTGATGAAGCGATTGAGCGGCCTCATCAATGATACGAGAAACTGTAGTAGCTGACACAGAGCAGGATTTCGCTATAGATTTTTCAGAACGAATTTCTGCTGCTTTATTAAGTACAGCTGATCGTGTTTTTTTTGATATAAAACAGTATTTATCAACTTCAGGTGTTTCGGCTGTAAAGTATCGTTCGCACGTTTTACATTTAAAACGTTGCTTACGCAACATGATATAAGTTGGATATTCGGAGATTTTAGGCATAGTGATTCTAGAAGTCTTAGATCCATTTTTGATTAAATTACCATTAATGTTTTTACAATTGCAGTTTGGGCACACCTCAGGTGTATAGATTAGTTTTGCGTAATAAAAGAAACACTTTCTCCCTTTATACTCAATTTTCTCAAGTTTACCGTCAAAAACAATATTTTTATCTTTAAAATCAAAGGTATTTAGTATAACATTATTCATAGGCGCATTATCTCCTTTAGTTATTTGTTTAGGCACTTTTAATTATAGAGATAATTGCGCTTTTTTTATATTCAAAATCAAAAAATCGGACAGATGAAAAGTAAAAAACTTTTCCATCAGTCCGATTTATTATAGAACCAAAAATAAAACATCTACCGACAACATAAATTGGTTTGTCAGTAGATGTCTTTTATTAGTTTTAATATATGTTTGTATTTTCTAAAGTGTATTGTTCAATACGTTGTTTAATATGATTCATAAATTTACCTGTTTGTAATCCATCTAAAATTCGGTGATCAATTGAAATACAAAGATTGACCATACTACGAATTGCAATCATATCATTAATTACAACAGGTTTTTTAACGATTGATTCGACTTGTAGTATTGCTGCTTGAGGATGATTAATGATTCCCATTGATGATACAGAACCAAACGTTCCAGTATTATTTACTGTAAATGTACCACCTTGCATATCTTCTGTCGTTAATTTTTTATTACGAGCCTTTGTTGCTAAATCATTAATTTCTCTTGCAATACCTTTAATCGATTTTTCATCTGCATGTTTAATTACCGGTACATATAATTTATTTTCATCTGCAACAGCAATAGATATATTAATATCTTTGTGTAAGACGATTTCATTATCTTGCCAACTACTATTTAAAAGTGGATATGCTTTTAATGCATCTGCAACCGCTTTGACAAAGAATGCAAAGAACGTTAAATTATAACCTTCTTTATTTTTAAATCCATTTTTATAGTGGTTTCTCGTATTTACTAGATTAGTTGCATCAACCTCAATCATCATCCATGCATGTGGAATTTCTGTAACACTGTTTACCATGTTTTGTGCAATCGCTTTACGTACTCCATTAACAGGTATTTTATTTGTTTCACCATTTCCTTGTGATGATTGACTGCTTGATTTTGTAATGTCTAGTTGAAGTAAAGTCTCATTAACTTGGCTATCTGTTTGAGATGTCGTACCACCATTTTCAATGACTGCCATGATATCTTTTTTTGTAACACGACCTTCAAATCCACTTCCGACAACTTGTGCTAAATCAATATTGTGTTCTGAAGCTAACTTAAACACAACAGGTGAATAGCGTCCGTTGTTACGAGGTACATTTTCTTGGTGTTTTGGCTGTTCCATTACAGTATTTGCAATGTCAGCTTCGACTTCTGTATCTTCAATTACTTTTGATTCTTTCTCATTAGATGGTTTACCAGTCTTTTCATCTGCCGTTTCAATTTTACAAATTACTGTGTCAATAGCAACAGTTTGACCAGCTTCAACAAGAATTTCTGTAATTGTACCAGAGATTGTAGAAGGGACCTCAGCTGTCACTTTATCAGTTATGACTTCACAAAGTGGTTCATATTCATCGATATAATCTCCAACAGAAACTAACCACTGTTCAATTGTACCTTCATGAACACTTTCACCTAATTTAGGCATTGTTATTTCCATGACTTTCCCTCCTAGAACTCTGCTAATTCTCTCATTTTGTTCAATATTTTTTCTGGATTCATCATTATTTCGTTTTCTAATATTGGTGAAAATGGCATAGATGGTACGTCTGGTGCTGCCAAACGCATTATTGGTGCATCTAATTCAAACAAACAATGTTCAGCAATAATTGCCGAAACTTCTGACATGATGCTTCCTTCTAAATTATCTTCAGTAACTAATAAAACTTTACCAGTTTTTTTAGCACGGTCAATGATTGTTTCTTTGTCTAATGGATAAACAGTTCGTAAATCAACAACTTCTACATTAATACCATCTGCCGCTAAAATATCAGCGGCTTGTAAGCAGTAATTGACCATTAATCCGTAGCAAAAAACTGTTAAATCTTCGCCTTCACGTTTAACATCTGCTTTACCCAAAGGCACAGTATAATAATCTTCTGGTACTTCTTCTTTTAAGAATCTATATGCTTTTTTATGTTCAAAGTATAAAACCGGATCATTTGATTCAATTGATGATAATAAAAGACCTTTGGCATCGTATGGTGTTGAAGGAATAACAATCGTTAATCCTGGTGATGAAGCAAATATACTTTCAATACTTTGGGAATGGTAAAGACCACCATGAACGCCACCACCAAATGGTGCACGAATTGTTAAGGGACATTGCCAATCATTATTTGAGCGATAGCGCATTTTTGCTGCTTCACTAATAATTTGATTAGTAGCCGGTAAAATAAAATCAGCAAACTGAATTTCTGCAATTGGTCTTTTTCCTACCATAGATGCACCAATAGCAGTACCTACAATATTTGACTCAGCTAAAGGAGTATCAATGACTCTTTCTTCACCATATTTTTGTTGTAGTCCCTGTGTTGCGCCAAATACGCCACCCTTTTTACCAACATCTTCTCCAAGTATAAACACATCTTTATCTTGTTGTAATGCTAAATCTTGTGCTTGGCGAATCGCCTCTAAATAAGATAATTTAGCCATGAGTTAGACTCCCTTCTTCGTAAACAAATGCATATGCTTCTTCTACACTAGGGTATGGTGCGTCTTCAGCTACCTTAGTCGCTTTATTTATAATATCTTTATGTTCAGTTTCAATTTCAGACAACCATGCCTCATCGATAATACCTGCAGTTAATAATTCATTCTTGAACTTTTCATTGCAGTCAGCTTTTTTTAATGCGTCACGCTGTTCTTTCGTACGATATTGATCATCGTCATCAGATGAATGTGCTGTCATTCGACTAGTAACTGCCTCAATCAATGTAGATCCTTTTCCAGAAACTGCTCTTTCTCTAGCTTCTTTCATTGCTTTATACATTGCTAAAGGGTCATTACCATCTACTTGCTCACCATGAATTCCATAGCCTTGAGCTCTATCTGACAATTTTTCTGCAGCATATTGTAATGAATCTGGAACAGAAATAGCATATTTATTATTAATAATTACACAAACAAAAGGAAGTTTATGTACTCCAGCAAAGTTTAATCCTTCATGGAAGTCTCCTTGGTTAGAACTACCTTCACCAACTGTTGCTGTAGCAATTTTATTTGATCCATCCATTTTAAGAGCTAAGGCAGCTCCGACTGCATGCGGAATTTGTGTCGCTACTGGAGAACTTTGAGATAAAATATTTTTTTCTCTACTACTGAAATGTGATGGCATTTGTTTTCCACCTGAATTAACATCATCTTTCTTACCAAAAGCAGATAAAAATGTATCATAAGCTGAGATGCCCATGTAAGTAACAAAAGCTAAATCTCTATAATATGGCGCTGTAATGTCTCCTTGCTCTAAAGCATAAGCCATTCCTATTTGAGTTGCTTCTTGTCCTTGACCACTTACAACGAATGGAATTTTACCAGCACGGTTTAATAACCATAGCCTTTCATCTATTTTTCTACCTAAATCCATCCATTTATATATTACTTTTAGGTCTTCTTCGCTAAGGCCTAATGATTTATAATCAATCATATTAAATCCTCCTATTTATACGTGAATAGCTCTATTTTCTGCTTTTAATCCTAATTCCATTAATACTTCTGAAATGGAAGGATGCGCATGTGTTGTTAGTCCCAATTCTAATGCTGAGCCATTCATGAACTGTAACAGTGATGCTTCATTTATTAATTCTGTTACATGTGGACCAATCATATTAATACCTACAATTTCATCCGTTGACTGATCAATAACCATTTCACTATATCCTTCATTTGGACCATGGTTATCAATTACAGCTTTACCAATTGCTTTAAATGGCACTTTATAACTTTTAACTTTCATTCCTTCTGCTTTAGCTTGCTCTATATTTAAACCTATTGATGCAATTTCAGGTTGTGTATATACACATTTAGGCATTAAATTATAATCAACTGGTATTGGATTACTTTCAAACATGTGATCAACTGCCACAATACCTTCTTTTGATCCGACATGAGCTAATTGTAATTTCCCAATACAATCACCAGCGGCATATATGTGTTTATCTTCAGTTTGTTGATATTCATTTATTAAAATGTGACCCGATGAAGTCAATTTAATTTTAGTATTATTTAAACCAATATCTGAAGTATTTGGTTTTCTTCCAATCGAAAGTAATACTTTTTCTACTTTAATATCTTCTTTATTAATGTTAAAAGTGACACCTTCATCATTAATATTTATATCATTTTCTGAAAGTTGAACACCTTCATAAAATTTAACACCTCTCGCTGATAATGATTTTTTAAGCAATTGAGCCGCTTGTTTACTTTCATTAGGCAATATTCTTTTGCCAGCCTCAATAACAGTTACATCAACACCTAAATCCGTCATTAACGATGCGAATTCCATTCCAATAACGCCACCACCAATAATACCCAAGCTAGATGGTAACGTCGCTAATGATAATATGTCATCACTAGATAAAATTTTATCATGATCAAAAGTTAAAAATGGTAACTCAGCAGGTGTCGAACCTGTTGCGATTAATACAAATTGATTTGGCAATAATTCTGATTCACCATCTTCATATTCGACAGAAATTGTACCACTTTGTGGCGAAAAAATTGAAGTACCTAAAATTCGGCCTGTACCATTATAAATGTCAATATGATTATGTTGCATTAAATGTTTAACACCTTGATACATTTGATTAACAATATCTTCTTTACGTGCCAACATATTTTCAAAATTAACAGTTGCTTCTTGAACTTCAACCCCAAACTTAGCTGCTTGCTTTACAGTTTGATATACTTCTGCAGATTTAAGCAGTGACTTAGTTGGAATGCATCCTTTGTGAAGGCAAGTGCCACCTAATAATTGACGTTCTACTATGGCAACTTTTTTACCTAATTGAGATGCACGTATTGCTGCTACATATCCAGCAGTACCTCCACCGAGAACGACTAAATCATATTGTTTCTCTGACATGCTCTTACTCCTAACTAATATTGAGGCTGAGACATAAAGTTTTTGTGCTCTGGGAAACCGATTAACGGCGTCCCAAAAGCAGGATTTTCGGCAGAAACTCTCACGGTTCGACAAAATTTGGAAAACAATTTTGCTCATCGTTCGGTTCTGCTCAAATCCTAAACGCTTTTGTCCCGACCTCTATTACTTATTTGTTAAATTGAATACTTACTAATTTTACATCAATGCTTACATAGAATGAATAATTTTGATAGATTTTCACAGAATACTCATTCATCAATATAAAAATATGTTAATGTCTTTGATTATGTTGAATCATTTCTCGCGCATTTTCTCTCGTTAAATCCGTTACACTTGCACCGGATATCATTCGTGCAATTTCATCAACTTTATCATCACCAATTAATTCTTTAACTTGTGTAGTTGTACGGTCTTCTTTTGATGTTTTTGTTATCAATAAATGATGGTCACTCATAGAAGCAACTTGTGGTAAATGTGAAATGCAAATAACTTGAATATATTCTGCTATATCACGCATTTTTTCAGCCATTTTTTGCGCAGCTTGTCCTGAAACACCAGAATCAACCTCATCGAATAAAATTGCAGTTTGACCTCTTGATTTAACAAATATACTTTTTAAAGCTAACATAATTCTCGAAAGTTCTCCGCCTGAAGCAATTTTATTCAAACTCTTTAAAGGTTCTCCTTTATTAGGACTGATTAGAAATTCTACAAATTCAATACCATCCATATTAGGTTCTTCTATTGCTTTGAACGAAATTTCTAAATTTGCATCTTTCATTTGCAAATTCTGTATTTCAGCTACTATGTGATCTCTAAGTTCTCTTGCCACAATGCGACGTTGTTTTGACAAAGATTGGCCTACAGCAATTACTTGTTGATATAACTCTTTTATTTCTTCTCGAAGTTGCGCAGTACTTTGCTCATAATTTTCAATCTTATTAATTTCGTTATTAAGCTTTTCCTGATATGCAATCAACTCAGTTATATCTTTACCATATTTACGTTTTAAATTATTAAGTAGATTCATACGTGATTCATATTCATTTAGGACTTGTTCATCAAATTCTGTATTGGCCATTTCATCATATAACTTATGCTTTGCATCTTCTAAAATATAATAGAATTGATCAATATCTTCTTTTAATTTGTCATATTTGTTTGGCACAATATCATTTATTGTTAATAAGTGGTTACTTAATTCATACAAACGATCTGTAATCGCATTTTCATCAGTTAATGTTAAATGAGCATTGTTAAGTGCTAAACTCAGTTTTTCAGAATTTTGGATACGTTTAATATCAACTTCAAGTTGTTCAATCTCGCCATCTTTTAAATGAGCATCAGATAATTCTTCTAATTGAAACTTCATCAAATCTAAACGCTGAAGCAAGGCTTGATCTGCAGATTCCAACTCTTCTAATTCTTGCTTTTTGTCTTTATAATTTTGAAAAGTTTGATGATATTCGTCTAACAAATCTTGATAACGAGATTCTGCATAATTATCTAATAATGTTAAATGATACTTTTGTTTTAACAGAGATTGCGTTTCATGTTGTCCATGAATATCCAATAGTTCTTGCATAACTCTTCGTAAATCTTGCAAAGTTACTGTTTGATTATTAATTTTACATAAACTTTTACCAGAACTAAAAATTTCTCTTTTCACTAACAAAAAATCTTCATCAACATCTATATCCAAACTTTTCAAAATATGTATTGCATCTTTACTTTCGTCAATATCAAATATTCCTTCAATAACAGCCTTTTTTTCACCGTGTCGAACGAAATCTGATGATGCTCTCATACCTATTAATTGACCAATTGCATCGATAATAATTGATTTACCAGATCCTGTTTCACCACTTAAAACAGTTAAACCATCAGAAAATTGAATTTCTAGCTCTTCAATAATAGCAAATTGCTTGATTGATAAGGTTTGTAACATAAACACATCGCATCCTTATAACAAATTAAAAATTCTAGACTTGATTTCATCACTCGCCTCTTTACTACGGCAAATAATTAAACAAGTGTCGTCACCACATATCGTACCTAAAACTTCTTCCCAATTGATTTGGTCTAAGATAGCACCAATTGATTGTGCATTGCCTGGCAATGTCTTTAATACTAGTAAATTATCAGTACCATCTATATTTACAAATGAATCCATTAAATAACGTCCCAATTTTTCTAATGGGTGAAATTTTCTATCATTTGGCAAACTATAAACATATTGTCCAGAAGGTATAGGTACTTTAATAAGTTGTAATTCTTTAATATCTCGAGATACAGTTGCTTGAGTAACATTTAAATCATAATCGTTTAATCGTTTAACTAATTCATCTTGTGTCTCTATCTGTTCATTTGAAATAATTTCTCTAATTTTAATATGCCTAACCGATTTTTTGGGCATAGTAAACACCTCTGATTACGAATATTTATACATTTATTCTAACACATGCACACATATACTACTACTAAACACCTTTGCGTAAAAAGGGTTAATATAGTTTATATTTCGCTTCCTTAGCAATGTTCAGTTTTCAAATAACGCATAAATATTGCTCGAAATATGTATAAAAATGAATATATGTGTAATTTACTTGCTAATCATTATCTTTAATGTCCATAACATAAATAGAAATATTTTTTAAACAAGCGTCATTATTGTGCTTGTTATTGTGAAAATATAAAATCACTTTATAATTATTTATATAAAATTTTCGTGACATTCTTTATTCAAAAAATCGATTAGTAACAATGTTAGTCGTAAATATACAGAACGTCATTTACAAATTTAACTATTGTTACTAATCGACAACTTTTCTTTTAGTGGTCTCTATTATAAAATAACTCAACGATATCTAATAACGGTTTTGAATTATATTTATCATCGATTTGTTTAAGATTACTAATCGCTGCATCTTTATGATATAACAATTTATCTTCTGCGCCTTTTTTTCCTAATAAACTTACATATGTACTTTTATTATTTTCCAGGTCACTTCCAACCTTTTTACCTAATTTTGTTTCATCACCATAGCAATCAAGCAAATCGTCTTTAATTTGAAACATCAAACCTAAATGTTCACTAAAACTATTTAAAAGTGTTTTCGTATTTTTATCTACATTGGCAATATCAGCAGCACTCATTACTGCAAAGTTTAAAAGTGCACCTGTTTTAGTTCTATGAATCATTTCTAATGTTTCTAGATTAATTGATTTACCTTCACTTTGCATATCAAGCATTTGACCACCAACCATACCTAGATGACCGCTTGCAACAGAAAGACGTTGTAATACTTGAATTTTAACTTGGTCAGCTAGCATGCTATCATTTGAAATCAGCTCAAATGCTTTAGTTAACAATGCATCACCGGCCAAAATTGCAGTCCATTCACCATACACTTTATGATTAGTCAACTTACCTCGTCGATAATCATCATTATCCATTGCTGGTAAATCATCATGTATCAATGAATACGTATGAATCATTTCTAACGCTATTGCACTTTTCATACCTAACTTGTAATTCTCACCTAATGAATCAAGCGTTAACAATAATAGTACTGGACGAATTCGTTTACCCCCAGCATTCAATGAGTACAACATACTCTCTTCTAATTTTGTATCCATAGTGGAATTGTTAATCGCAACAGACAATTCATAATTGATTTGTTCAATTAAATTATTCATTGTTTGATTCATCATCTTGAACATCCTCAGCTTCATCTTTTATTAAATCATTAACCTTTTTTTCGGCATTTTTTAATGTTGTGTCACAAGCTGCTGATAATTTCATACCTCGTTGATATAAATCTAATGATTCCTCTAAAGATACTGTTTCATTATCTAATTTTTGAACAATTTGCTCTAATTCCTGCATCATTTCTTCAAAACTTTGCGTTTCTTTAGTCATTATTCCACCTAACTTTCGTAACTTTTGCGTCTACTGAACCATCTTTCATCGTTAATGTTAATTGATCATTTTCATTTAAATCTTTAGTACTTGTAATGACCTGATTTTCTTTATTAACGATTGCATAACCACGTAACATCGTATTAGTTGGACTTAAATTATTTAAATTTTCCACTTTAAATTTCAAGTCATTTTTATAAGTTAGTATTTTACTATTTAAAACTTTTATAAGTCGTTGTGTCATTTGAACGTTATTTTGTTGTTCTCGATTAACATTTCGTAATAATTCACGTAAATTAAATCTTTGTTGTAATAATTTCAATTGATTCCTTTGTTGCTCAAAGGTTAATACAACTTGTTGTTTTAATTTCTTTTCTAAATCATCTCGACGCTGAATTTGCTGGTCATACAATAAACTTGGTTGTTTAAATTTATAGTATGATGATAAATGTTCGATATGTTTACGATGCTGCTCTAAATACTTTTTGATGAAACGAGTTAACGTAAATTGATATTGTTGAATTTGTTGTAATAGTTCATACTGATCTGGTGTAGCAATTACAGCAGCTTGTGTTGGCGTTGCCGCTCTGATATCTGCTACAAAATCACTTAATGTAAAGTCCGTTTCATGTCCTACAGCTGAAATGATAGGTGTTTGACAATTAAAAATTGCACGGACAACTTCTTCTTCATTAAAATTCCACAAATCTTCAATTGAGCCACCACCACGACCAACAATAATCGTATCTACACCTAAACTATCAGCATATTCAATTTTTTCAATAATGTCTTCTTTTGCTTTTTCACCTTGAACTAAAGTACTTATTTGTATTTGCTCTACGAGTGGAAAACGACTATTAATTGTTGAATGAATATCGCGAATAGCTGCGCCAGTGCTTGCTGTTAAGACTGCAATTTTTTTAGGAAACTTAGGAATTGATTTTTTATTTGAGTCATTAAAATAGCCTTCTTTGGCTAATTTCTTTTTTAATGCTTCTAATTTTTGATATAAGTTACCAATACCATCTAATTGCATTTTATTTACATAAATTTGATAGTTGCCACGACGTTCAAAAACAGAAACACGTGCTTCTAATAAAACCTCGTCACCTTCTTTTGGTTCGAAATTTAATTTAGAAGCACTACCTTTGAACATCATGGCACTTATAACGCTTTCTTTATCTTTTACATTAAAGTATAAATGACCACTTGAATGCTTTTTAAAATTTGAAAGCTCACCTTTAATCAATACAGATTGGAGATGTGGGTCTTGATCAAATTTATATTTAATATATTTCGTTAAAGCTGAAACACTTAAATAATCTGACATATAACATCACTCAATTTTATTTTTTTATATTACTTAATACACCGTTTACAAATTTATAATGATCATCGTCACTAAATTGCTTTGTTAATTCAACTGCTTCGTTCATTACAACTTTTGACGGTGTGTCACTATGCAATATTTCATACGTCGCCATTCTCAAAATAATTCTGTCTGTTTTTAGCAAACGTGAAATTGTCCAATCCTTTAGATATGGACTTATTGTTTCATCTAATACAGGTTCATGATCTTTCACACCTGAAACTAGCCAATGAATAAATTCAAAGTCTAAGTCTGGATTATCATCTTTAATAAAGCTAATTGCTTCATTTATCGTTAAATCACTGTCTTTCATTTCTAACTGAAATAAAGTTTGAAAAGCTTGTACTCGGGATTCTTTACGACTCATTATTAACTCCTTCAAACGTTTGTATTTGTCTTTATCTATTTTGGTTATATCACATTACTTTTCAATAACGATTTGTGTAATGTGAATATTGATTTGTTTCGGTTCTATCGCTGTCATATTAGAAATTGAATTAAAAATTGACGTTTGAATTTTATTTGCAGTTTTTGAAATATTAACACCATGTTTTAAGGCACAATAAACATCAATATAAATGCCATCTTCTTTACTCTCGATTTTTAAATCACGGCTTAAATTTTTACGACTAACTTTTTCTAAATTTGTTTCTTTTAATTCAGCAAAATGACCAGTAATACCCTCTACTTCTGAAGTGGCTATACTTGCAATAACAGATAACACTTCTGGTGCTATTTCTACTTTACCTAACTTTGAATTTGAATAATCTGTTACTTTGACCATGGATTGACCTCCTATTGACCTTCATCATTCATAATACTATTTTGCTCTAAAAAGTTTGTATTAAATTTACCGCTTCTAAATATGTCGTTATTTAATAATTTGATATGGAATGGAATAGTTGTATCAATACCAAGAACCACAAATTCACTTAATGCACGAATGCCTGCCATAATAGCTTCGTCTCGTGTTGATTCATGTATAATTAATTTTGCTACCATCGAATCATAATATGGCGGTATTGTATAATTAGTATAACATGCAGACTCTATTCGAACACCATATCCACCTGGTGCAAGATATTGCTCAATTTTACCTGGTGATGGCATAAAGTTTTTATATGGATTTTCAGCGTTTATTCTGAACTCGATAGCATGTCCATTTAACTTAATATCTTCTTGTTTATAAGGTAATACTTCACCCATTGCAACTTGTAATTGTAATTTTACTAAATCAATTCCTGTCACCATCTCAGTTACTGGATGTTCTACTTGAATTCGAGTATTCATTTCCATGAAATAAAACTTGTTATCATTTAAATCATAGATAAATTCAATAGTACCCGCATTTTCGTAGTTAACTGCCTTAGCTGCGCGCACTGCAGCATTACCCATTTCGCGACGTGTTTCATCGTCTAATATTGGAGAAGGTGCTTCTTCGACTAATTTTTGCATTCGTCTTTGTATCGTACAATCACGTTCACCCAAATGTATGACATTTCCATAACTATCTCCGACGATTTGAATTTCAATATGGCGGAAATTTTCGATGAATTTCTCCATATATAATCCACCGTTACCAAAAGCAGTTTGTGCTTCTTGTTCAGTCATACGGAAGCCAGTTTCAAGTTCTTTTTCATCACGGGCAACACGGATACCTTTACCGCCACCGCCAGCAGTCGCTTTAATAATAACTGGATATCCAATTTTTTTAGCAATTTTCTTTGCCTCTGAAACGTCTTTCATTAAACCGTCGCTACCAGGAACAACTGGTACGTTAGCATTAATCATTTCAGCTTTAGCAACGTCTTTAATACCCATTTTTTGAATAGATTTATAACTCGGTCCTATGAACTTCAATTGGCATGCTTCACATAATTCTGCAAAATCAGCGTTTTCTGCTAAGAAGCCGTAACCTGGATGCACACCATCGCAACCTGTAGATGTTGCAATAGATAAGATATTTGGAATATTTAAATACGAATCTTTAGACAAAGTGGGACCAACGCAATATGCTTCATCAGCAATTTGAGTATGTAGCGCATCCTTATCCCCTTCTGAATAGATTGCCACAGTTTGGATACCTAAATCACGACATGCTCGGATAATCCTAACTGCGATCTCACCACGATTTGCTATTAAAACCTTTTTCATTATTTCACCTTAAATAACGGTTGGCCATACTCTACCATTTGTCCGTCTTCAACTAAGATTTCAACAATTTCACCTGAAATTTCTGCTTGAATTTCATTAAATAACTTCATAGCTTCTAATATACATACTGTTGTTTCATTAGATACAGTATCTCCAACTTGTACATATGCTTCTTCGTCTGGAGATGGAGATTTGTAGAATGTACCTACCATTGGTGCATTAATTGTTTTGTGATTATCTGATGCAGCTTTTGGCGCTTCAGCTTTGTTGTTATCAGTTGCTTGAACTTGTGGTGCAGGCATCACCGCAGTCTCAACTGGCATTTGTGAGATTTGTGGCGTGATTATCTCAGTCTCTTTTTCTTTTTTCAGAGTAACTTTGCCTTTTGTATCTTCAATATTGATTTCCGTTAAAGTTGATTTATCCAGAATTTCGATTAATTCTTTAATTTCTTTAAAGTTCATTGTTACTGACTCCTTCAGTTTGTTTTCATCTACCCGTCTATTTTACTTGAGTCAACTCGTCAATTCAAGCATGTTCATATCGCGGGCGACATTATAAGGTGCATAATTAACTAACATTATTAAACCATTTAATATTTTATGTACGCATTTACTTGTATAAATATCATTATCTTTCTTCCAATTAAAATTTAAAAATCTCTTCATGTAGCGATTCAGAATAATGATTTTGTTTTAACATTTTAATATTTAAATTTTACCTTTAGCTGTGTGCTTTATTTCGTAATTTGTTTAATAACCATGTTATAAGTAATACTCACACAACTTTTTTACATCTGTTTAAAATCAAAAAGCCTCATAACAGCATATAACCTATAATCATTTTAGGCAATAGCTTTTTATGAGACTTTGTTTAAAAATAATGCTTTAAGTTAAAAAGGATATATCAATACATTTGCTTTCAATTAATTGATTAACCTCTTGAAATGTAACTTCCGTCACCAGTATTGATAACTAAAATGTCGCCTTCATTTACAAATAAAGGCACATTTAATGTATAACCAGTTTCAACAGTTGCAGATTTAGTAGCACCTGTTGCAGTATCACCTTTAATACCTGGTTCAGTTTCAGTTACAGTTAATTCAACAGTTTTAGGTAATTCAACACCGATTGTTTCACCTTCGTATGTTTGAATTTGTACTTCCATACCTTCTTTTAAGTAATTCAATTCTTCTTTTAAGTAATCACTTGAAAGTTCAGTTTGTTCGAAACTTTCATTATCCATAAATACGTGATTATCACCATCAGCATATAAATATTGCATGCGGCGGTTTTCAATCATTGCTGGTTCTACTTTTTCACCAGCTCTAAACGTTTTCTCTTGAATAGCACCAGTTCTTAAATTACGTAATTTTGAACGAACGAATGCTGAACCTTTACCAGGCTTTACATGTTGGAAATCAATAACTTTCCAAATAGCGTTATCAACAGAAATTGTTAAACCTGTTTTAAAATCATTAACCGAAATCATTCAGTTTCCTCCTCATTTTACACGCTTATGTTAAAACTATAAGGTCTTTTGTGCATTTAGTAAAGACTTGACACCCATTTTCTGTAATTAAAATATCATCTTCTATTCTAATTCCACCTAAACCATCGATATAAACACCTGGTTCTACTGTAACACAGTTATTTACTTGTAGTTTATCTTGAATTGTTCTTGCTAACATTGGACCTTCATGAATTTCAAGTCCAATACCATGGCCTAATGAATGACCAAATTCTTTGCCATAACCTTTTGAATCTAAATAATCTCTAGAAATTGCATCCGCTTCTGCTCCAGTCATGCCTGGTTTAATTTCATTTATTGCTTTCATTTGAGATTCAAGCACAATTTGATAAATTTCTTTTAGTTTTGGATTCGGCTCTCCAATTGCAAATGTTCTTGTTATATCTGAGCAATAACCATTATAATAAGCACCAAAATCTAACGTTATCATATCACCTTTTTCAATAACTTTATCACTTGCAACACCATGAGGTAATGCACCTCTTTGCCCAGATGCAACAATCGTATCAAATGATGGTCCATCCGCACCTAGTTCAAGCATTTTACTCTCTAAAATTGCTTTTAATTCTTTCTCAGTCATACCAGCTTTTGCCACAGTCAGTATGTATTCATAGGTTTCATCAACAATATCTGCAGCTTTTTGAATCAATGCTATTTCTTCTTTATCTTTTACATCTCTAATTTTATCTACAGCATTTGAAATACTAATTAACGTTAAGCGACTTTTGTTTAATTCTAAATAAGTATCGTAACTTACTTGATGACCTTCAAATCCTATGTTTTCAAAATTTTCTTGATGTAACAACTCTTTAACTTCATCAATAATTGTAGATTTACGATTAACAATTTTATAATCTGGAGCTTGCGCTGTCGCTTGATCAATATATCTAAAATCAGTAATTAAATACTGCTTATCTTTAGATATAATTAACGCACCACTTGTTCCAGTAAAACCTGATAAATATCTTCTATTAAAATCTGAAAGTATAATAACTGCATCTAAATGTTTTTGTTCTAAAATACGATGCACTTGTGATATTCTACTCATCTTATAACCTCCTAGTGAAAAGTTTGTGCATTTCTACTTTATACATTAAAATAATATCATATTAAGGATTAAAAATAATAGATATTGATTTTAGGGAGATTGTAATGAAAAAATTGATTTCAATTGTTGGCGCAACATTATTGTTAGCTGGTTGTGGTTCACAAAACTTAGCACCATTAGAAGAAAAAACAACAGACTTAAGAGATGATAATCATCAACTCAAATTAGACATTCAAGAACTTAATCAACAAATCACTGATTCTAAAAACAAAATTAAAGGACTTGAAAAAGATAAAGAAAATAGCAAAAAAACAGCATCAAATAATACAAAAATTAAATTCATGAATATAACTTCAACATATTATGATAAAGTTGCTAAAGCTTTAAAAGCATATAATGATATTGAAAAAGATGTAACGAAGAACAAAGGCGACAAAGATGTTCAATCAAAATTAAATCAAATATCTAATGATATACAAAGTGCACATAATACTTATAAAGATTCAATTGATGGGTTATCGCTAAGTGACGATGACAAAAAGTCATCTAAAACTATCGATAAATTAAACTCTGATTTGAATAGTGCGTTTGATGATATTAAAAATGGCTATCAAAGTAAGGATAAAAAGCAATTGACTAAAGGTCAACAAGCATTATCCAAATTAAACATAAACGCTAAATCATGATAGGAGCATTTTAATGCGTAATATAATTTTTTATATAATACTTATTGTTGCTGCAATCGGATTAATAGTTAACTTAGATGATTTTATTTTTTCAATTGTTAGAATGTTAATCAGTTTTGCAGTTATAGCTGGAATTATTTACCTTATTTATTACTTCTTCATCTTAACAGAAGACCAACGTAAATATCGAAAAGCAATGCGTAAGTATAAAAGAAATCAAAGAAGAAAATAACAATAATTAAAATGGAAGCGAAGTAAGGTTAAAAACAACCTATTTTCGCTTCCATTTTGTTTAACATTAACTACTTTCTATACGTCCATTCATCTGAACGATATTTTTCAGTGAGTTCATTTATTTCTGCTAATTGTGATTCTGTTAATTCAAGTGGTTTTAATTCAATATTCAAACCTTTTTTAAATCCTTCCTCAAATGCTGTTTCCATTTGATTTATCGTAATATGTTTATCTGAAATATCATTAATAGCGACTGCTTTTTCTACGAAAGCTTCTTTCATTTTTGCTTTCAATCTATCATTTTTATAAATAAACATATCAAATAACTCATCAATATCAATATCTTGTAAAATTGAACCGTGCTGTAAAATAACGCCTTTTTGTCTGGTTTGGGCACTACCTGCAATTTTGCGTCCTTCTACAACTAATTCATACCAACTGGGCGCATCAAAACAAACTGAACTTCGAGGTTGCTTTAACTTTTGACGTTCTTCTGGCGTTTTAGGTACAGCAAAATACGTTTCAAAGCCAAGATTTTTGAATCCTTCTAACAATCCTTGTGAAATTACTCTATATGCTTCTGTTACAGTTGATGGCATATTAGGATGTGATTCAGGAACTATAACACTATATGTTAACTCTTTATCATGAAGCACCCCACGACCACCAGTTTGGCGCCTTACGAGACCGAAACCCTTCTCTTTAACTTTATCAATGTCAATTTCCTTTTGTAATCTTTGAAAATATCCGATTGATAATGTCGCTGGATTCCAAGTATAAAAGCGGATGACTGGATCAATTTCACCTCTTGAGACAAAATTTAATAACGCTTCATCCATTGCCATATTAAAATATGGATCTTTACTTCCCGTATTTATAAAATTCCAAGTTTCAGTCATTTTCTAGAACTCCTATCAGCAAAATGTATAATATTTGATTCGCTAATTAACCAATTTAACTAAATGAATAATAATTGTAATTCTTTAGTGAAATATTTTGATAATTTGACCTAACAGTCTTATAATTATATTATCGTTTAATTAGGGAGGATGCAAGATGAGTGCTAGTTTGTACATCGCAATAATTTTAGTTATAGCAATTATTGCTTATATGATTGTTCAACAAATTCTTAACAAGCGAGCTGTTAAAGAATTAGATCAAAATGAATTCCATAACGGGATTAGAAAAGCTCAAGTCATCGATGTTAGAGAGAAAGTTGACTATGATTATGGTCATATTAATGGTTCTCGCAATATTCCTATGACAATGTTTAGACAAAGATTCCAAGGATTAAGAAAAGACCAACCGGTTTATTTATGTGATGCTAATGGGATTGCAAGTTATAGAGCTGCTCGTATTTTAAAAAAGAATGGATATACAGATATCTATATGTTAAAAGGCGGCTATAAAAAATGGACTGGAAAAATTAAGTCTAAGAAGTAGTCTTTTGTTTTAGTAAACTTAATACAAGATACCTAAAAATCTGAGTGTTTATTTAGTACCAACTTAAATACTCAGATTTTATTATTTATATTGGTTCAGGCATATTAATCAAGGCTATTGAAATTACACAATCATATTTCAACAGTCTAATTTTAAACTACAACTTTAGCAATAAACATATTTTATATATTACTAACATTTTCTCAACCACTAAAACCAAATAAAAAGACTAGCGAGCACAATGTATATACCCACTAGTCAATTCAATACCTATTTATTTTTCTTGTTTAAGATTTTCAAATTTAAGAATTGGCTTACGTGCAGCAGTTGCTTCATCTAATCGGTCAATTACAGTCGTATGTGGTGCTTCCAACACTTTATCAGGATCATTTTTAGCTTCTTCAGCAATACTTATTAAACTATCGATAAAGTAATCTAAAGTTTCTTTTGACTCTGTCTCAGTCGGTTCAATCATCATACCTTCTTCAACATTTAATGGGAAGTAGATTGTTGGTGGATGTACACCGAAATCTAATAATCGCTTAGCCATGTCTAAAGTACGTACACCGAATTCTTTTTGACGAACGCCGCTTAAGACAAATTCATGCTTACAATATTGTTTATAAGGAACTTCAAAATGTTCTGATAAACGCGCCTTAATGTAATTTGCATTCAAAACAGCTGCCTCTGAAACTTCTTTAAGTCCAGTCGCTCCCATCGTTCTAATATACGTATAAGCTCTTAAATAAATTCCAAAATTACCGTAAAATGGTTTGACACGGCCGATTGAATGTTTAATATCATTATCGTATTTAAAAGTGTCACCGTCTTTAATGACCATTGGTTTAGGTAAATAGCTAGCAAGTTCTTTAACAACACCAACTGGGCCTGAACCTGGACCGCCACCACCATGTGGACCAGTAAATGTTTTATGCAAGTTTAAATGAACAGCATCAAATCCCATATCTCCTGGGCGCACTTTATCCATAATGGCATTTAAATTAGCACCATCATAATATAATAGGCCACCAGCATTATGGACGATTTCACGAATTTCCATAATATTTTTTTCGAAAATACCTAAAGTGTTTGGATTAGTTAACATAATAGCTGCTGTATTTTCATTTACAACACGTTTCAAATCATCAATATCAACTTCGCCACGTTCGTTTGATTTTACAGTAACTGATTTAAACCCTGCAAATGAAGCTGATGCTGGATTCGTTCCATGCGCAGAATCTGGCACAATGACTTCATCACGATGACCTTCGCCATTATTCTCATGATAAGCTTTAAATATCATCAATGCAGTCCATTCACCATGCGCACCTGCAGCTGGTTGTAACGTAACTTCATCCATACCAGTAATTTCTTTCAACTCTTCTTGCAAACTATAAATTATTTCTAGAGAACCTTGAACTTGATCTTCATCTTGTAATGGGTGTGATTCACTAAAACCTGGGATTCTAGCCACTTTCTCATTAATTTTAGGATTATATTTCATCGTACATGACCCTAAAGGATAAAATCCATTATCGACACCGAAATTTTTATTTGATAGTTCTGTATAATGACGAACTAAATCTAATTCAGCTACTTCAGGAAACTCCGCTTTATTTTTACGAATAAATTTATCATCTAATAATGATTCTACTGCATCTGTTTTGATTTCGCTTTTCGGTAATGAAAATGCATATCTCCCTTTACGAGATCTTTCAAAAATTAACGGACTTGATTTACTAGTCATTTAACTCACCAGCTTTCTCTACAAATGTATCAATTTCATCTTTTGTTCTTAATTCAGTTACAGCAATTAGCATGTGGTTTTTAAAGTCGTCTGAAACGACGCCTAAATCGAATCCACCAATAATATTTTGCTTAACTAATTCTTTATTAATTTGTTGAATTGGTTTGTCAAATTTAACTACAAATTCATTGAATGAAGTGCCTTCTAGTACTTCGAAGCCTCTATTAATAAATTGCTGTTTAGCATAATTTGCGTGTTCAAAATTTTGAACAGCAATGTCATATATACCTTGTTTGCCAAGTGCTGACATTGCAATTGATGATGCTAGAGCATTTAATGCTTGGTTTGAACAAATATTAGAAGTCGCTTTATCACGTCTAATATGTTGCTCACGTGCTTGTAATGTTAAAACAAAGCCTCTATTTCCTTCATCATCTTGCGTTTGGCCAACTAGTCTACCTGGTACTTTACGCATTAACTTTTTCGTCGTTGCAAAATATCCACAATGTGGCCCACCAAATTGTGCAGGAATACCAAATGGTTGAGTATCTCCTACTACAATATCTGCACCAAATGTACCTGGTGGTGTAAGTAATCCTAAAGCTAGTGGATTCGCATATACAATGAAGAGTGCTTTTTTATCTTCTACAAAACTATGAATTTTTTCTAAATCCTCTATAGAGCCATAGAAGTTTGGATATTGAACAGCTACAGCTGCTGTATCATCATCCACTGCTTGCTCTAATTTATTTAAATCTGTTACAGTACCATCTAAATCGATTTCCACTACTTCGAATTCCTTACGTGTCTTAGCATAAGTATGAAGTACTTGTAGCGCTTGATAATGTAAACCTTTTGATACTACAATTTTATTTTTCTTAGTTTGGCTAAATGCTAAAATACATGCTTCTGCAAAACTAGTCATTCCATCATACATTGAAGAGTTTGCTACATCCATATCTGTTAATTCACATATTAAAGTTTGGAACTCGAAAATAGCTTGTAATTCACCTTGAGAAATTTCAGGTTGATATGGTGTATAGGCTGTATAAAATTCAGATCTAGATATCATTGCATCAACAACTGATGGCGTATAATGATCGTATACACCTGCACCTAAAAATGATGTATGCGTTTCTTTAGTTATATTCTTGCTTGCGATACGATTTAATCTTCTCAGTAATGTTGTTTCTGCTTCACCTTCAGCGATATTTAAATCTCTATTTAATAAAATGTCACCTGGTACATCTCCAAATAATTCTCCAATAGATTTTGCACCAATAGTTTGTAACATCTCTTGTTTGTCTTCTTCAGTTAAAGGTATATAACGATGACTCACAATGCACACCCCTTTTAATTATTTATCAATTTGATTTTTCTTAACAATTTTCGCTTTTAATTGACGCTTACGAACTTGAACAAGTAATTCTCTACCCATTTCAAATTCATCCCTTTTTATCATTGCTAGAGCAATTGATTTACCTGATGATGGTGATTGAGTACCTGAAGTTACTTCGCCAATAACATTGCCATCTAAATCCATGACTTCATAACCAGTTCTTGCAATTCCTTTTTCAAGTAATTCTAATCCCACCGTTCTTCTAGGCGCACCATTTTCTTTTTGATCTTTTAAAACTGATTTACCAATAAAGTCAGCTTCAATGAGCGGTTTGCTCGCAAATGCGATACCACCCTCATAAGGTGTGATTGATTCAGTTAAATCTTGTCCATGTAGAGGTAATCCTGCTTCTAATCTTAATGTATCTCGAGCACCTAATCCACACGGCAATACGTTATATTCTAAAAGCCCATCCCAAATTTTTTCTGTATCATTAATATCACAATATATTTCGAAACCATCTTCTCCAGTATATCCAGATTGAGATAAAATGACGTTTGTCCCAAATAATTGAATATCTTTTTTGAATTCGAACATACCCATATCAGTGACATCAACATCTACTAATTCATTGATTAAGTCTCTTGCTTTTGGTCCTTGTATCGCTAATTGACCATATTGATTTGATACATTTTGAACTTCAACGTCAAATTGGTCTTTATGTTTTAAAATCCAATTATAATCTTTTTCAGTATTAGCAGCATTGACAACTAGTAGATATTTGTCTTCAGCTAATTTGTATATTACTAAATCATCTATAATGCCTCCTTCTTCATTGCATAAAGCAGTATATAATGCCTTAGAAGAAGTTAAATTATCAGTATCGTTTGAAAATAAATATTGTACAAATTGGCTAGCATCTTTACCTGTCACTTCAATCTCACCCATATGACTTACATCAAAAAGGCCAATTTCGTAGCGAACAGCATTGTGCTCTTCTTTAATACTTGAAAACTGAACAGGCATAGCCCATCCACCGAATTCTACAATTTTAGCACCTCTATCAACATAATTTTGATATAAAGGTGTTTGTTTTAAATCACTTGACATTGAAATACCCCCTTAAAATTAAAAAAACAGGATAGCTTTTGCTACCCTGTTTATAAATCACAAATTCAGGAACGCGTTACAGTATTATCCTTTTGCCTGAGAGTTTCGTAAAAATTACTTGCACCTTCGGCGATAGAGTCTAACAGCTCTATTCTCTCTAATACTGATCACTCGCATTTATTAAATTTAGCAATTCATAATATATTTCTGAAATCGATAGCAGATTACTATCTAATTTCTTGAATGCGATTTCATTATATCTTAAAAACCGAGAACAATACAAGTCATTTAATTGCTCTAATGTCTTATTGCTAGCATTCGGACGATGTGGATCGTGATTTATTCTGTTGAACAAAATTTCGATTTCACAATCTAACCATATAATTTTTTTTTGATTTTTCAAATAATTGAACGCATCATTACTTTCAATGATTCCTCCACCCGTAGCAATAATATCTGCAGTATTAACACACTCTTGTAAATATTTAAATTCTAGTTCTCTAAAATAACGTTCACCATTCTGATTAAAGATTTCTGGAATTGTTAATTTTTCTTTTTCTTCAATATACAAATCAAGATCAACAAAATTCAAATTTTGTTTTTCTGCAATATATTTGCCAATTGTCGACTTACCACTACCCATGAAACCAATTAATATAATTGGTGCTTTATTTAGCTCCATGTCCTTCCCCTTCTTTCAAAAGCAAAACAATCTTGTTTTTATAGTCAATTTCTAAATTATGTAATGTCTTTAATTTTAAACTATACTGACTAATATAAAAAGTGAAAATCGCAAAATAAATTGCAGTAAGCATCAATAAAAATGGTGTAACATAGCCGTTTTGTCGTAAACTATTAAATTTTATTGGTACATTCACAACCTTTATCAATTTTTAACATCAATTAATAGACGAACTTAAACAAATATTATTTTGTTACGTATTAATGCACCTTCTTTTAATGAAATTGATATTCGCAAAATAGCATCTTGACCTTTATCAATCGAAAAAGATTGAACATTGTTTAACATTGTTATATTCCCCTTATCATTAACTGTTTTTATAATTTTATTATTCAATAATTTATACTCAATTTGCTCATTTGTTTTATTAATATGAATAGTATGGGGTTTGATTTCAATTTGTTTTTTATCTATTGTTTTAAAATCTTCAATTAAGTCTCTCGCAAAGAATTCAAAATCAACACTCGTTAAATCTTTGCTCTCATTTAAAAATGTCTTACTTATTTTTATTGTGTCAGGTACAATGAGTAAAATAATACTTATAACCATCATCGCTAATATCATTTCAATTAACGAAAAAGCCTTTACATTAATACTGAATACATTCTTTAAATTTTGAAGAATTTTTATTTTTAATTGCGCAAATTTGTTTATTATCCAACTTAATAACATATTCTCCAATTATAACTCCTTTTTTTAGCTTATTTTTACTATTAGTGGAAGCTGCAGTTAAAATAGTCTTTGATACATCTATACTTTTAACTTCATTATAAAAATTCATACGCATTTGATTCATCATTGGTATTAATACTAAACAGATTAACCCAACTAACATAAGTGCTGCCATGCCATCTAAAAATAATGATGCTTTGAGCTTACAATTTTTCATAACGAATTCTTCCTTTTTCAATATGAAATATTACTCTATAGATCCTGTTGTTTATTTCTATAGAAATGCTCCCGAACTTATTAATGTTGCCATGTTTATCAAAATAAATCGAATCCACTTTTGCAACATTAATTATTTTTCCAACTTTTAACTTTAAATAATAGAACTTATTTTTCTCAACAACTTTAATTGTGTCACTGTTTTCATAAAACCGTACATTAATAAAATTTTGATTAGCGATTGCTTTTGATTTAAGATAATTCAATTCAGTAATTAATGAAATGATATTAGTTTCATCATTGATAACTTTGAAGTCTCTTAACCTATTTGATGTCATAGTCAATAAAAGAAAACTACTAACAATCATCATTACAACAAGCATTTCAATAAATGTAAATGCCTTTTGTTTTCTAATTTGCAATGGCTTCTCCATTACTTATCGATATTATCTCGCCAGATTTACATGTTTTTTGTGCTTCTTTAATAAACCCATCAGCTACTAATTCATCGATTGAAGAGGGATTTCTATTGTGTTTCAATGCGTATGCTTCGATTTGACTATTAACCATTTTTACCTGCGCATTACATCCAGTAGCTTGGATATGAGATGTTTGTTTAGCAATGTTAGGAATGATTAACATTAATAATAAGCTTATAATTAACAGAACTAATAACATTTCTATTAAAGTAAATGCTTTTGCTTTTTTAATAACTTTCAACATATTATTACCTCCACTAGTTAATACTTTGCATCATCTGAAACATAGGTAACATGATCACTAAATAAATTGCGACAATAAATAGTCCTAAAATTAAAAATAAAATCGGTTGAATAATTCGAGTTTGACGTATGGCTTTTTCTTCAAGTTGATTTACTAAAATTTGAGAATACAATCTTAGCTCAACTTCTAATTTTCCTCTTTTTTCACCTTGCTGTATAAACTTAATTAATTGTGGTTTAAAACATTTTAAGTTCGATAAAATTTCAGGCAAACTATATCCCTTTTCTGAAAATGTTAATAAATATTCACCTAGAAACTGTCTAAATGGATCACTACTATGATTGATATAAACATCAACGATAGATTGAAGTGTTATACCGTTTTTATAGAATAAAACTAATTCATTTGTGACAAAATATGTTTTAAACAACTGATAATAACTAGATAAAATCGGTATCTTCATCATAAAGTTGATTTTACATAACATCGTTAGTCTGTTATAAATTAATTTAATTGTAATAGTTAAAATCGAAATAAGAAAAATTGTTATTAATATTAAAGAAGGTAAACTGGAGATAAAAAAGGAAAGTGCTTTTTGAAATGTTGATAATTTAATATTCATTGAAGTATATAATTGTTGGAATTGTGGAATAACAGTGATATTCAATATCATAATCATTCCTATAAATATCGAAACTAACACTATAGGGTATTGCAAAGTTTTTAATAATCTTTGTTCAGATTTTCTATTTATCTTCATAAATTTCACTGTTTCATCTAAGATATCTACAATATTACCAAACCTTTCTGCTAAGTATATTTGCATTACTATAGTATCACTATAGCCTATCATAGCTAATATTTTGCTGCACGAAGCACCATTTGAAATTTCACTAAGAATCTTTGACGATAATTCTTTATCTTTGTATTTAATTTGAAGGTTTAGAAACTGAAAGCTTTGATATAAAGTGAACCCATATTGAAGTAAATTCTTTAAATTTACCATTAGGTCTATTTGTTGTGATTTGTTTAGTTGTCGTTTCTTAGAATATTCTTTAAATATACTTATCCATTGTACTTTCACAAATGACACCTGCTTTTGTCATATCATCAAGTTTTGTTTCTAGTTTTTTAAATGATGTAGGTAATGAATGATTATGTGAGAAAAAATACTGAAGTTGTTGTTGTGATAATATTTCACACACTAATTGTCGTTCCTGTTTAATTGTAGTAACAAGTCTTTGATTTATAATTAAATTAGTTGCTTGTATTAGTTCTTGTACTGAAATCCCCATTTCTAATAATCTTAAAATTGCACCTTTGCAATCTGTTGCATGTAAGGTCGTGAGAACTAGATGACCACTTAAACTAGCTTGGATAACGCATTTAGCTACTTCTTTATCTCTAATCTCACCTATAAGAATCACATCTGGATCACATCTTAATATCGCTTTAAATGAATTCACATAATTAATCCCAGCTTTTTCATTTACGTTTATTTGAACTATTCCAGGAATTTGTATTTCTACAGGGTCTTCAATAGAAATAACATTTAAATTTAACGCTTTATTAGCGTATGAGACCATTTGATACATTAAGGTACTTTTACCTGAACCAGTCGGACCACTAAATAACAAAAGACCTTGTTTCTTATTCATTAAATGTTTAAAATCATTAAACTTATATGTTGATTTTGTTTGTTGAAAATACTGAGGAACTATTCTTATCACACAACTTTCTTGGCCAAGTGATAATGGCAATGTTGAAATTCTTAAAAAATAAATTTTATTAAAATGGTAACTATATCGACCACTCTGTGCAACTTGTTGCGTAGAAACATCGAGTCCAGCTTGAAATTTCATATAAACTAATAACTTTTGATAAATGCTATTTCCAATTACTTCATAATGTTCCAAGTTGTCATTTATACGAAATTTAATACTCACTTCATTTTTAACAGGTATAAAATGCACATCACTCGCTTTCATTTCTATAGCTTTATTGATTATCTCTTGAAATAAAATCTTCATAAAAATACCTCCTACATATATTCACGTAGAAGGTATTTTTATTACTCTATTTTATCCATGTAAAAATGGATTTAATTGTTCATCATCAACCGTCGTATATGGACCATGTCCAGGGAATAAAGGTAAATCGCCTTCTAATTCAAAAATTTTATCTTGAATAGAATCAACTAGTGTCTCATAGTCACCTTTATATAAATCTGTACGTCCGATTCCATTATTAAATAATGTATCTCCAACTACTGCGAATTCATCGAACACATATGTTAAACTTCCTGGTGAATGTCCAGGTGTGTGTAACACATTAAACTTAAATCCTTCTATTTCTGCGCTACCTTCGTTTAACTTTTCAGGAGTTACCTTACTTGTAATAATTGGTAATCCATATTGCTTAAATTTATCTGCACCATTTTTAACTGGATCCTTTAAAAAATCAAACTCTGATTCATGCATATAAACCGGTACATCGAATCGATCTACTATATCATCGACTGCTCCGATATGATCAAAGTGTGCATGTGTAAGTAAAATAGCTTTTAACGGTTTATTTATTTGATTTAATTTTTTAATAATTTTTTCACTTTCACCTGATGGATCAACTAAAATAACAGCTTTATCATTTTCGATGAAATACGTATTAGTATCAACTAAGCCTAAAGTTAAGCTTGAAATCCTCATAGGTTTTCACCACTATTTTCTAAATGCTTTTGTACTGATGTTAATTTATCATTCATTTTTCTAGATTTGTCTCGTCGGTCATCAATACGAATATTTGTGCAAACTCTACTTAAACCTTTATCAAATGGTAATTCATGTATGACCTGAACAACCTCTAGCAAATCGCTTAATTCACCTTCAATTAATGTATTCATAGGAGTTAATTGAAAATCAATTTTCCCCATATCTTTATATTCTTGAAGTTTTTTCTGAATATCTGCAATATATTTACTAACACTCGGACCTTCCGTTCCAACTGGAATAACAACCACATCAACAATAGCCATTATTTTACCCCCTCTTTATCTAATACATAGGTCTTAATTAATCCTGCTGCTCCTGTAATACCTGCATCATTACCTAATTTAGCTTGTACAATTTCAGTTTCAAATTGTGCCGGTTTAAATGTTAAATTATGATATTCTGTTTTGATATTTTCAATTAAGATTGGTCCTGCCGTCGACATCCCTCCGCCAAGGACAATATATTTAGGGTTACTTGTTACACTTATAATACTACATAAGTATCCAATATAGTTTGCTACTTTTTCAGTTATAAAAATACAGAACTGATCACCCGCTTTGGCAGCATCAAAAACAGCCTTAGCTGTAACTTTATTCTCTTTAATTAATTCTAAAATTGAAGATCTAAAAGTTAATTTTGGATAGTAGAAATTAACTAAATTGACAACTCCTGTGGCAGATGCAACCGTTTCAATGCAACCAGAACGACCACAATTACATTTGAATCGTTGATCAAAATCCGCTCTAAAATGTCCGATTTCTGCACCAGAACCATTATGTCCATGAACGATTTCACCATTTGAAATGATACCTCCACCAAGACCTGTTCCAAGTGTAATTGCTACAACATCATCAGCACCTTCACCTGCACCTTTATGTTTTTCCCCTAAAGCAGCAATGTTTGCGTCATTATCAACAAAAACTGGACAATCAACAAACTGTTCAAATATTTCACGCACATTTACTTTTCCTGGCCAATATAAATTAACTGCACCGTTAACTGTGCCATTTTCAAAATCAACTGGACCTGGCACACCGATACCTACACCTAACACATTAGAAAAGGTATAATTATTGGCATCAACTTGTTCTACAAATGAATCATAGATACCTTTTAATAGTGTATATCCTGTACTATCAGTTGTATCTGTATGGATTGACCATTTATGTAATTGTTCTAATTCAGGTGTAAAAATCCCTAATTTACAAGTTGTTCCGCCTACATCAGCTGCTAAAATAATTTTTGTCATTACTGTTCATTCCTTCTCTGATTAATTATCAACGTACATTTCAAATATTCTTCCTTGGATATAAGTTCATATTGATATAGTGATGAAATTTCTTGCTGAATCATTTCATACATATCTTGTGGATTTTTAAAATATATTAGAAATCCATAACTTTTCAATAATTGTTGCACATCATAAAAGTTATTTATTTTTCGACTCATGTGATTTAGTCAACTCTTTTTCTAAGTTAATATAATCTGTATTTTTAGGATCTGTATTTAGTGCTTTACGCACAAATTTTAATGCCTTTTCATCATCATTTAATGAACGATTTGCAATTGCTAACTCAAAATTTAAAATTCCTGATTTAGGAAACATTCTAAGTCCTCTCTCCCATTCAGTCATTCCTTCAGATTTAGAGTTTTGAGTCGCCATAATCATGCCACTTAAATAATAAGTTTGATCATCTGCATAGTTTTTATTGATTGTTTGTTTAACAATATTTTGAGCATTATCATAATTGCCACTAAGCATATCATCCTTAATTAGCTTATTATAAATATTATCTTCTTTAATTGTAAATATTCTAATTTGAAGAGCTATAAATATAACTAATAATGCTATAAGTAAAGTCCAAAACATTTTACGATTTACATTAAAGTAATAGCCAATTAATGTTATTAACAAACCACCTACAAATCCACCAATATGCGCTACTATATTGATATTGGACATAAATAATGACACACCAATCAAAATTACTAATGCTATCATCAATTGCCCTAACATTTTTTTATTAAATGTCTTAGAAACATACATCATTGCAAAAATTGAGCCAATCAATCCAAATATAGCACCACTTGCACCAACTGATATTGTTGTCGTATTGAACGATAACGATACAAAGTTACCAAATAATCCTGCTATAAAATAAATACTTAGCATTCTCCATGAACCAATAATTGCTTCGACTATTTTACCAAAAATAAACAATGAAAGCATATTCATAAGTATATGTTCAAAACTAAAATGTAAAAACATAGATGTGATAATTCTATACCATTCACCATGTACGACATTAAAATGCACAAGTCCACCAACATCTAGAAGTTTCACATCAGAAAAATTATTTAAATATAAAATCATACATAACCATATTAAGACATTAACAAATATTAACATGTATGTTGCCGGTGAAAATTTCTGCATATATTTATCTAAAAAATTATCAGTTAATACTTTACGTTTATAAAACATATATGTTTTTTTATCATTATCTTCAGAAATCATTTTAGCCAAAATAAAATTCGGCATTTGTTTAATTAAATCTTTTGTGCTTCTTATAATATTAAATTTAATTTTAATCGGCGCAACTTCATTTAATTGTTCTTCTGAGAATGCTGCTTCTGTAAAATAATAAAATTCAAAACTTTGTGGTTCAAAAGATATAAATTCAGCGATTTCTTTTTTATGGTCTAGAACTTTCGCTTTATCGAAGCGCATTTCCTGAGTAGAATTAATGTGTTGCTTAAAAATAACAACTTGTTTTTTTCTTTTATGTGCTAACCAAATTTCTTGGTCATCTTTCTCCCTACTAACGATATCGAAATTTAAGTACCTAATCCAATAATAAATTGTCTTCCAAAATTGTTTGTCTATGTTCATTTAGTCCTCCACTATGCTGATTTATATATAATCAGTTTATCGACTGCTTGATCAAATGATTCTGGTTCAAAAGATGTTAATTGAAAATCATATAGTAAGCTTATTGTCTTCATCTGGTATTTAGCTAAAAATTTATCATAATAGCCACCACCGTAACCTATTCTATAGCCATCATTTCGAAAACCAACACCCGGCACAACAACTAAATCCATGGTGTTTGTAATTTCACCTTCTGAAGTCGAAAAATAAATTCCTTTGCTATCAACTTCAATATCGTCTAGATTAAATATTTCTTTAAAAGTCATTTGACGATTTGAATAATCCATTTCTGGTACAAAAACACGTTTATGTTGTTTCAATGCATGTGAAATGATTGAGAAAGTATCTACTTCATGTTTGAATGAAAGAAACAATGCAATTGTCGTTGCCTCTTTATATTCACTAGTTTCAAAAAATTTATTAGCTAGCCATGTGTCAGCCTTTTGCTTTTCATGTTTATTAAATTTTTTCATTTTATGTAAAATTGTTTGCCTAATCTCTTTTTTAGTCACACCATCACCCACTTTATTCAATACTATTATATCGTTTATAACTATTCATGTCATTAAGTTGCCCTATTGAATTATGCGACAATTCTAAAATTATTTACATAATTCATTTAAATAATCTAGTGCCTTGTCACAAAGTACAAATAAAAAGGTGAAACCTCGTTTAGTTGAGATTTCACCTTTTTTATTGTTATTTAAATTTAAAATTCAATGATTATTTAGTTTCACGGTGTAAAGTTTGTTTGTTTTCACGTGAACAGAACTTTTTCATTTCAACACGTTCTGGATTATTTCTTTTGTTTTTAGTTGTAATGTAGTTTCTGTCACCACATTCCGTACAAGCTAATGTTACGTTTACGCGCATGGCTATTCCTCCTTATCATTTCTAAATACGACTTTATTATTATACCAACATCTATAATATTTGCAAAGTTAAAATTTTACAACCATGTGCTTATTTAGTAGACATTAAGCTTTATTTATCTTTGTCTTTATCTTTAACATCCTTACCAAGTTGTTTGAAATAATAATTAATGACATCTCTACCTAGGTCTCCACCAGTTAACCATGGTGGTGGTACTGGTTGATTCGTATAGACAATTGAAAATGCTAGTTTCGGATCATCAATTGGAGCATATCCAATATATGTTGAGTTAACTCTAGGTTCACCATTTTGGAATACCTCGGCCGTACCAGTTTTACCAGCAGATGGTACAACAGTATCTTTAAAACTTACATAACCTGTTCCATCTTTTTCATTAAATGCCATTTTAAAACCTTCTTGAACTTGTTTGATTTCTTTTTCAGTATTATTAACTTTATTTAATACTGTTCCAGTGATTTTCTTTTTAAGCGGACCAACTTCATCTTTATTAGTTGATTCATGAATTGTTAAACCGATATGCGGTTGAATTCGATATCCATCATTTGCAATTGTCGAAACATATTGCGCCAACTGTAATGGTGTATAAGTATCATACTGACCAATTGATAAATCAAGATAATTACCTGGATTATTAGTTAATGGCTCAATTTGACCGCGTGTCTCATTTGGTAAATCGATTCCTGTTTTAACACCTAAACCTACTTGATTAAGACCTTTTCTTAATTTCTGTGCAGGAGAACTTATATCTGAAGGTAAAGGCATGCCAGAATAATATGGATCGCCAGCTAACTTCAGGGCTGTTTTAAACATATATACGTTAGATGAATGCATTAATGCTTGTTTATCATTAATTGAAACATGACCATTTTTATTAAAATAAGATCGTTTAGTCAAACCACCTTGGAAATGTAAAGGTTCATCGACCATTGTCTCTCCAACTTTAATCGCCTTATTTTGATAACCAGCTAGTAATGTTCCACCTTTTACAGATGAACCAACTGCAAATTGTGATGTAAATGTACCAATATCATAATCAGTCATTTTACCATTTTTATTAATTTGTTTTCCTGCTATAGCAAGTATATCTCCATTTTTTGGATTCTGAACAACTATCATAGCATTATCCATATCTTTAGCGCCTTGACTTCGAAGCTTCTTAATTTGCTTGTCAAGTAGCGCTTCGACCTCTTTTTGTAAATCAATATCTATTGTCAGTTTTAAGTCTTGACCACGAGCACCTGGATTTAACACTTCAGATGATGTCACTTTACCAGATTTATCTGTTGTATATTTCATCTCTTTTTTCTTACCACGTAAAACATCTTCATACTGATATTCTAAATAAGATTTTCCAACGCGATCATTTCGAGAATAACCTTTAGATAAATATTGTTCCGTTAATTCTTTTGGAATACCTTCTGATGGTGTAGAAACATCTCCAAATATACCTCTTAATGTATCACCATATGGATATTTTCTATCCCAATCCATTGCAGTATTTACTCCTGGTAACTTTGAAAGTTGTTGTGAAACCGCTGCATATTCCTTTTCACTAACATCTTCATTTTTTATCATTTGTGGATCTAATACAGTTCCTGCATTCATTTCCCTATAAATTGCTAACACTTGTAAATCTTTTGAAGATAGTTCATCAAGTTGTGTTTTTCCAATTTTCGATAACAGTTGTTTATCATATTGGTCTTGCTTAATACTGCCATCAGCTAGCATTGATTGTTCTTTTGTCATCAGGGCCTTCGCTTTTTTAGGATGTAATTGAATCCAAAAATCTTTTTTATCTCTTTCTGTAACTTTCTTCGTATCCATCTTAATAAGCTTTGATAACTTTTCAGCCGTATCTAACATTTCTGATTGCGTTGTTTTACGACCGCGAGTATATGTAATAGCCATTTTAGATGCATTATCTACTAAAACTTTTCCATTTCTATCTAAAATACGACCTCTTGGCACAGACTCATTTACAGTAATATTTTCATCATTTTTAATAATTTGTTTGTAATGAGAGCCTTGTGCAATTTGTAAATAACCTAAGCGTAGTACTAGTACTGCAAAAATAAATACAATCACACCAAATATAAAATTGATTCTTTTATTAATTGTATTTTGAACGATTTCATCATTTGATTTTTCTTTTAGCCTTTTTAACAAAACTACCTACCTCTATTCAAAGTCTTTCACTTTAAATGATATATGAATTTCAAAATTATTTCTATCTTTTTGACAAAAAAATAACGGTCTCATTAAAGAGACCGAAATAGTTATTTCTAATTATTTTGCAGCATTGTATAATTCGTCAACTTTTTCCCAGTTAACAACATTCCAAAATGCGCCAATATAATCAGGACGTTTGTTTTGATATTTTAGGTAATAAGCGTGTTCCCATACGTCTAAACCTAAAATTGGTGTTTTTCCTTCTGTTAATGGGTTATCTTGGTTTGGTGTAGTAACGATTTCTAACTGGCCATTGTTAACTACTAACCAAGCCCAACCTGAACCAAAGCGTGCAGCTGCTTTGTCAGCAAATTCTTTTTTGAATTCATCTAAAGAACCCCATTGTTCTTTAATTTTTTCTACTACAGTACCTTTTTCTTCTGAGTTTGGTGATAGTAATTCCCAGAATAATGAATGGTTTAGATGTCCACCACCGTTGTTACGTACAGCTGTTTGAATATTAGCTGGTACACTGTCTAAATTAGCAACGATTTCTTCGATAGATTTAGATTCTAAATCTGTACCTTCGACTGCTGCATTTAATTTCGTAACATAAGTGTTGTGATGTCTGTCATGGTGAATTTCCATAGTTTCTTTGTCAAAATGTGGTTCTAATGCATCAAATGCGTATGGTAATTTTGGTAATTCAAAAGCCATAAATAATCATCCTCCTAAAATGTCTGTAAGTAAATAATAACAAGCAGAACGTGCTTCAACAAAGAATTTGCTTAAATTTGCCCACTTGTTATTTTGTCTACTTATTTAATATAACTCAAAACAAAAATAATTAAACATTTTACTTCAAAAAAGTTAACATAATTACCATAAATCATACGAACGGAGTATGATTTTAAAACTTCTATACATTTTCCAATAAAAATAAAAAATGAGATTTATGCATTTATCTGACCAAATGTACATAAATCTCATTTTTAATATTAATCTTGGCAAGTTTCACATATACCATAAACTTCAAGTTTATGTTTGTGAATATTAACACCTGGAAGTGATAATTTTATTTGATCAATTGGACAATAATCTATCACTTTTGTATCTCCACATTTTTCGCAAATAAAATGATGATGATGATGTTTTGTACATGCAATTCTAAATTTCATTTCACCATCAAGTTCTGTGCTTTCGATTATCCCTAAATCTTTAAACAAATGTAGATTTCTGTAAATCGTATCAAATGAAATACCTGGATAATTTTCATCCATAACTTGTTGTATATACTTAGCATTAATATATTTATCTTCTTCAACGAAAATATCTAACATATCTTTACGTTTGTCTGTATATTTCAAACCGTTCTCTTTTAATATTTTAATAGCATCATTTGTATTCATTGATATTAGCCCCCTTTTTAAACTTCATTCGCATTTTCTGATAAGCCATTGTAATCATGAGTATAATAACAAGTAATACTACAATTACACCACCTGGAGAAATATCCATATAAAACGCTAGAACTAAACCTAAAATAACTGATAATTCTCCTAAAAAAACACTCAGTAATATCAACTGTTTAAAACTTTTAGTTAATCGCATACTTATAGCAATTGGCAATGTGATTAGCGCACTAACTAATAATATCCCTACTACACGCATTGAAGCTGAAATAACCATTGCTACAATAACAATAAATAAAAATTGAATCCATTTTGGAATACCGATGACTTTACTATACTCTTCATCAAATGACAATATGAATAATTCTTTATAAAACAATGTAATAAATAACACAACTATCACTGCAATAATAATAATCGTAGTTAAATCACTTATGTTTACTGCACTAATGGAACCAAATAGCAAACCTACGATTTCTTGATTAAACCCATCAGCTAATGATATAAAAATCGCACTTAAAGCAATACCTGCACTCATTATAATGGGAATTGCTATTTCTTGATATGCAGTGTAAGACGTTCTTAATTTTTCAATTAATAATGCACCAACGATTGCAAATAATATTCCAAACCACATTGGATTAATAAAAACAAGTGTCGGCATTACAGTTAATATAAACATACCAAATGAAATACCACCTAATGTTACATGACTTAATGCATCAGCAATAAGTGAAAGTCGTCTTACAACAATAAAAGCACCAATTAAAGGCGCAATAAAACCTATTAAGATACCACTTATTAAAGAGTACCTCATAAAATCAAAATTTAGTAATGCATCTATCAATTTTGACACGCCTTTCCATTTTATTTATAAACATACTTTATTAATTACAACATTCTCGATTATGTTGATGATCGACAAAACGTACAGGATGTCCATAAATTTTTGAAATTTCTACTTCATCAAGTGATTTAAATTCATCTGTTGTTCCATGAAAATGTAAATGCTTGTTTAAACATGCAACTTCTGTTGCTGTATCTGCTACCACTCCAATATCATGTGTAACTAATATAATAGTAATTCCTTCTTGTTTTAATTGATCCAAAGTTTTATAAAATTCATTTACATGTTTTGCATCAATACCATTTGTTGGTTCATCTAGAACAAGTACTGCAGGCTCAGAAATTAATGCACGTGCAATCATTACACGTTGTTGTTGTCCCCCAGATAATTCTGCTATGTTTTTGTGAATCAAATCAGCTATATTCAGTCTTTCAAGCACTTTTATAACTTTTTCATTATCATCATTATTAAATGTTTGAAATAGTCGTTTTGTTTTAGTTAAACCACTTAACACAACTTCTTTAACACTTGCTGGAAAACCAGAATTAAATGCATTTGCTTTTTGTGATACATAACTCAATTTAATAGAAGTCTTTGTATTTTTAAAATTTTCACCCTCTACAAATATTTCGCCACTTTGTAAAGGTAGTAAACCTAATATCAATTTAAGTAAGGTTGATTTCCCAGCACCATTAGGTCCGACAATTGCTAAAAATTCACCTTTATTTATTTTGATGTTAATATTTTCTAACACCTTTTTATGATCATAATTATAATCGACATTTTTCAATTCAAAAACTGGTGTCATCGTATTCTCACCTCGCATTCAACTATACAACTCCTAGTAACATATGTAAACAGTAATGTTTACGACTGGTATTTATACATAATAAAGAGACATGCCCCTTTCAAGTTATAGTTTACAATCCACTTGAAAGGAGCATTATCAATTTATTGTTCCATTACTTTATTTTTAAGTTCTGGATCAAATTGTTGTTGTTTTAACATTTCAATTTCTAATTTATAAGGTGGTTTTTTATTTTTCTTATCTTCACCAACATAAGGTGTTTCTAAGATTTTTGGTATATCTTTAAAACTATTGTGATGGACGATATAATTTAACGCATCAAAACCAATATATCCGAAACCAATATTTTCATGTCGGTCTTTTTGAGCACCACGCTCATTTTTAGAATCATTTACATGTACAACTTTAATTCTATCAACGCCAATGATTTTATCAAATTCGTTTAATACACCATCAAAATCTTCTTTGATATTATATCCAGCATCATGAGTATGACATGTATCAAAACATACTGATAATCGTTCGTTGTTATGAACACCATCAATGATTCGTGCTAATTCTTCAAATGAACGGCCTATCTCTGTACCTTTACCCGCCATTGTTTCAAGTGCGATGCGAACATTATTGTCATTAGTTAATACTTCATTTAATCCTTCGATGATTTTGTTAATTCCAGCATCTACGCCAGCACCAACGTGTGCACCTGGATGCAACACAATATCTTTTGCACCTATTGCTTGTGTTCTTTCAATTTCTTGTTGCAAGAAATCCACACCAAGATTAAATGTTTCTGGTTTAGTTGTATTTGCAATATTAATGATGTAAGGTGCATGAACAACAATATTAGACAAGCCATATTTTTCCATTACTTCATGACCTTTAGTAATATTTAAATCTTCAATACTTTTACGGCGCGTATTTTGTGGCGCACCTGTATATATCATAAATGTTGTTTCCCCATAATCATGCGCTTCTAATGCAGAACCTTCTAACATCTTTTTACCACTCATTGAAACATGTGATCCTAATAACATTAAATACACCTAACCTTTTTTGTTTTGTTTACGCTTTTGTCTACTCTGTTGTTTACTAAATTGTTTACGTTCTTGACGTTTCATTTTTTCAACTTCTTGTTTAAATTTCTTTTTATATCCAGGTTTAACTTTGTTTTTAATTTTACTTCTTACTTTATTTTTCACTTGATTTGTTAAATGATCATCTTTGCGCATTCTAGCCTGACGCTGGTTATGTGCTTTAATTTCTTTTAATTCACCGTCTTTAATATCAACAGTATTGAAAACAAAACCACGATCTTCAATTAATGAAATATTTGGCTCTTCGTCTGGACTATATAGCGTGATTGCTACACCTTTATAGTTACCACGACCCGTTCTACCAACTCTATGCGTGAAGAAATCAATATCATTTGGCACGTCGAAATTAATTACATGACTAACACCTTCAATATCAATACCTCTTGATGCTAAATCACTCGCAATTACATATTGAAATTCTAAATTACGAATACGTTTCATTTGCTGTTTACGCTCACGAGGTGTTAAACCACCGTGAATCATTCCAACTTTAATACCTGCTTCATTTAAAGAACGCGCTAAATCATTAGCATTATCTCTACTATTACAGAAAATAATACATAAGTATGGATTTAATATATCTATTAAATTTAAAGTTTTTTCAACTTTTGCAGCACCCTTTGTTGGGATTAAAAAGAATTCAATGTTCTTTTTATTTTGCTTATTACTGTCAACAGCTACAAATTCTGGATGACTTAAATATTTATTTAAAAATGGTTGTAATTGTTGTGGAATTGTCGCACTAAATACTGCAATATTCGCCTTATCTTCAAGTCTTGCAGCAATATAGTCTACATCTTCTATTAATCCTAAGTCGATCATAAGATCAGCTTCATCAATAACTAAATAGGATGCTAAGTGAACATGTAAATGCCCAGTTTTTGCTAAGTCATTAATTCTTGTTGGTGTACCAATAATTAATTGTGGTTGTGTGCTACAACGTTGTTTATCTTTTTCAATGTCTGTGCCACCAATGAATAATTTTACTGAAACACCACTTTTAAATTGGCTTAAATGATTCGCAGCGTCGTATAATTGTTGTGCAAGTTCTCTTGTTGGTGCAACTACTATTGCTTGTGGTTCTTTAATTTCGCTATCAATTAACTGCATTAATGGTAATAAAAATGCATGAGATTTCCCTGTACCTGTTTGAGATTGACCAATTAAATTAGTTCTCTTTAATATTCTTGGAATAATTCGATTCTGAATTTCAGTTGGCTTTTCAAAATTAAGGTCTTTCACAGCGTCAATTAAACTAGATTCTAGATTAAATTGTTCGAATGGATGTTTTGCCATGATTTGGCCTCCTTATATGTTCATCTTTACTATTATAAAGTATAAATGTGCTATTTTAAATAAAAATATTAAAACCTCGAAATTTCAAAATTTAGAAATTCCGAGATTTTAGCTTAAATATATTGAAATGGATCTGTATTAATTGTAGATGCTTCAACGTTTATATCTAGATTATTACCAGTTAGCCATTTGAGAAGTAATGCTTTTAAACCTTCCTTCATAACATACTCACTATAATGATTAATATCTAATAAGTTGACTCCTTGAATCTTCGCATCTAACGCATCATGATGTTTAATATCACCTGTGACAAAAATATCCGCTCCTTGTTGAACTGCTTGATATTCATACCCTATACCAGACCCACCAACAATTGCAATACGTTTAATTTTTTGATTAGGCAACCCTACAAAGCGCACGCTCGGAATGTTTAATTTCAACTTAACTTCAGCAGCAAAATTTGCAATAGTCATTTCATTTTCTAATTCAGCAATAACTCCTAATCCAAATTGTGATGATTGTGTCATTTCAATAAAATCATAAACCGGTGTTTCGTATGGATGATGTTGCTTTATCAATTTTTCAGTCAGTAGTTTTTGATTTGCTGATATCATGAATTCAACTTTAATTTCATCTACATATTCAATATTGTTGATTTCACCTATTGTTGGATTTGCTTCGCCAACAGGTTTAAATTGACCTTGTCCTTCACTTTCGAAAAAACAGTACTCATAATTTCCTTCTTGAGCTAAACCATTTTCACTTAATTTATCTTTAAAGTTTCGTACATTTTCCTTAGGAATATACGTTTGAACTTTATAATAGTTTTCTGATTGGTTATTAATCACAGAAATATGTTTTAAGCCAATTGCTTTTGCTAACATAACATTGACACCGTTTGGATTAACATCCAAGTTCGTGTGCATTGCAATTAGATTAATATCATGTTGGATTAATTTTCGAATGATTAAACCATATCCTTCAGCTTTTAACGTTGTTACGCCCTTAAATATTAATGGATGATGACTAATAATCGTATTATGACCCTTATCTATTGCTTCATTTACAACTTCTAACGTACAGTCTAGCGCAGTTAAAATACCTGAAACTTCAGCGTCACTATCCCCAATTAACAATCCAACATTGTCCCAAGATTCAGCAGTTGCAAATGGAACATGCTTATCTAATAATGTCATTAAATCAGCTATTTTCATTACTATAACACCCTTTCAATTACAGCAATTTCTTCAGTAATTTGAGCTAAACGTGCATGATGTTGCTCTTTATTTAACTTTGATTTAATTTGATATAATGCCTCTAACTCTCTTTGCCATTTTTTTATAAAAAACTCATTCTTTTCAACTAGTAACTTAGGTCCAAATTTTAATTCATTAGTTGATAATTCTGTTAGTTGTTCATTATATTCAGCTACAACAATTTCATAAATATGCCCTTTTTCTTCCATAATTATTTCATCTATTATTTCATATTTCAATTGTTGTAATGTATTTCGTAAATTTTCAGTTTGAATATTACTTTGTAAAATCAATCTTGGATGTTGACTTAATTTTTGTTGACCTTCCGTTAATATTTTAGCAATTAACGGGCCACCCATTCCACAAATTGTAATATTATCAACTTTATCTTCAAAGTGAATGACACTTAGTCCATCACCTAAGCGAACATCGATTTTATCAGCTAGTTGATTTGCAGCTACATTTTTAACTGCTGCTTGAAAAGGCCCTTTGATTACTTCTCCAGCAACACCACTTTCACACAAATGATTTTGAATTGCAAAAATCGGTAAATATGCATGATCAGAACCTATATCAACAATTGTACCTTGTCTTAAAAATTTACTTACTGTCGTCAATCGGTCATTTAACGAAATCATTGTAATCTCCTTTATGTAAAAATGAGGTTGAACATTATTCAATGTACCAACCTCACTTATGATAAATATTAATTAAAGTTTTTAAGCACTAATTCATGTCCTAGTATCAAATATCAAATTGATTTAAATTAATCCATAAAGTCTTTCAAGCGTTTACTACGACTTGGATGTCTTAATTTTCTAAGTGCTTTTGCTTCAATTTGACGGATACGTTCACGTGTTACTCCGAAAACTTTCCCAACTTCTTCAAGTGTTCTTGTTCTACCATCATCTAGACCAAATCTTAGACGTAATACATTTTCTTCTCTATCTGTTAATGTATCAAGCACATCTTCTAATTGTTCTTTCAATAATTCATATGCAGCATGGTCTGATGGGCTTTGCGCTTCTTGGTCTTCAATAAAGTCGCCTAGATGACTGTCATCTTCTTCACCAATTGGTGTTTCTAAAGAAACTGGTTCTTGAGCAATTTTTAAAATTTCACGAACTTTTTCAGCTGGTAAGTCCATTTCTTCGCCAATTTCTTCAGGTGCTGGATCACGACCTAAATCTTGTAAAAGTTGACGTTGTACACGAATTAATTTGTTAATTGTTTCGACCATATGCACTGGGATACGAATTGTACGTGCTTGGTCAGCAATTGCGCGAGTGATAGCTTGTCGAATCCACCATGTCGCATAAGTTGAGAATTTAAAACCTTTATTAAAGTCAAATTTTTCAACTGCTTTAATAAGCCCCATATTCCCTTCTTGAATTAAATCAAGGAATAACATACCACGACCTACATATCTTTTAGCAATACTTACTACTAATCTTAAGTTAGCTTCGGCAAGTCGTGATTTTGCTACTTCATCACCTTGTTCAATACGCTTAGCTAATTCAATTTCTTCTTGTGCACTTAATAAGTTTACACGACCAATTTCTTTAAGATACATACGAACTGGGTCATTTATTTTAACACCTGGAGGGGCACTAAGATCACTTGGATTAAGTTTCTCGTCAGTATCTGAACTATCTTTTTCATTCACTAATGAAATATCATTATCATTTAATTGATCAAAGAAATCATCCATTTGATCTGAGTCTATATCAAAATTCTGAAGTTTTTCAGCAATTTCTTCATGACTTAAATGACCCTCTTTTTTACCTTTTTCAATTAATTGCTTCTTAACATCTTCTAATGTTAAAGTCGGATCAATTGTTTGTTTTTTAATTTTAACTGTGTTATCAGACATGAAACGGCCTCCCGATTTTAAATATGAACATTCAAAATTTATTCAATATTGCTATTTTAAACCAAATTCTTAATTAATTCATCCATATTTTTAATTTTATTTTACAATTTGGAACTTATCCTTATAATAATTTTTCAATTTTGTTGTTTCAATAAGGTAACTATTATTTACCCTTATACATTTTGACATAATCATGTTTCATCTTACCAACTTAAAATACATTACATTCGCTCTTTATTTTTAGCAACTATTTGTTGCAAGTAATATTTTTGTAGTTCAATATCACCTATTCTAGTTGCTTCCCTTAATTTATGATTTAGTGACTCAACCGTCTCTTGACCATTTTCATTTATGACATTGACGTAATCATCAATTTCATGTTCATATGGTTCATCATTTAAACTATATTGTTCCAAGCTTATAAGTGTTTCCCTGAGCTCATTAGAATCCACATATTGTACTGCATCACTGATATTATATTGGTCATTTTCTGCATAAAAATCATGCAAAATATTAAATACGTATTTAAAGTGCTGATTCGTAAAGTTGTCTTTTTCAACACTTTGATAATAATTTAAAAAAGTATCTTTATCGCGCATTAAATGTTTGAGAAATGCACGTTCTGCCTTTTCGTGACGATTTAAATTATCAAATTGCGCTATACCAAGCGGCTCTGATTCTATATAACCACCATAATCATCTTCTGGAAAATAGTTTGCTGTTGATTGGTTAAATTGAATCTCGTTTGCTAATTGTTCAGGATTAATATTAAAATATGGTGCAACATCATTTAATGCTTTTTGTTGTAAAATTGAAGATTTCATAAGTGAAATATCGTGACTTATTTCTTTTAAATAACGTTCATATGAAAGGTCATTATGTGCAATTTCATCTTTCAATATTCCTACTTTATAATGTGCAAATGATTTTTTGTCATTTTTAACAAAAGCGTTGAAAGCTTCGTCACCATATTTTCCAATATATTCGTCCGGATCCATTCCAGTAGGTAACTGAATTACAAAAACATTTAACCCTTGCTGTAACAAATGTTGTCCTGTTTTAAGAGTCGCTTCACTACCAGCAAAATCACCGTCAAACATTAATGTTATATTTGAAGTCAATTTACGTATAAATGTTATATGCTCATCTGACAACTGAGTCCCCATCGTCGCAACAACATTTTTCAAACCTGCTGTATCAGATTTTATAACATCCATAAACCCTTCTAATAAAACAATTTCATCTATCTTACGTATAGTTTTACGTGCTTTATCTAAATTATATAGCAACTTTCTTTTCTGAAAAATAGGTGTTTCTGGACTATTTAAATACTTAGGCTCTTGTCCTGTATATGTTCTGCCTGAATATCCCACAATTCTTCCTTGTGCATTCTTCAAGGGGAACATTATTCGGTTTCTAAACCTATCATAATAACTAAAATTCTCTTCATTACGAGAAAGCAAACCTGCTTCATATGCCAATTCAATGTCATATCCCTTTTTTTGAAGGAAATCATGACAAAAATGTGAGCTATCAGGTGCAAAACCAATACCCCGCTCTTTTATGAGCGCATCAGTAAATCCTCGTTCTTGTAAATATGCTAAAGCTTGCTCGCCTTCTACTGTTTTCGTTAATGCGTAATAATAAAATTCTTGAATCAATTCATGCATTTCTATCATTTGTAAATCTTCAGAAGCAATTTGTATGTTGGAGTTAGTTTGAGTCGTCTCTATGTCAACTGATACGTTAACTCTATCCCCTAACTCTTTAACCGCTTCAACAAATGATATATCTTTTATTTCTTGAGTAAATTGAAAAACATTGCCACCTTTTTTACAACCAAAGCAATGACATATTTGTTTATCTTCGGATACTGTAAATGAAGGCGTCTTTTCATCATGAAAAGGACACAAACCTATATAATTGCGTCCTCTCTTTTCTAATTTTACATATTCACTTACTAAGTCTAAAATGTCAGTTTTATCTTTTATTTCATTAATGATCGATTGATCTATTCGCAAATTGAATCACCTATTAAGCATTAGTTATACTATTATACCTAATTTACGCAAAAAATGAAATCATTTCGATTTATTTTGTTCAATATAATGGATAATGTCGTTTGCTGTTTCTTCAATTGCTTTTTGTGAAACGTCTATAACTGTGCATCCTATTTCGCTTACAATTTCTTCAAAGTAATCCAACTCTTCTTGTATACGTGCTTCAGTCGCATATCTAGCAGTGTCACCTAAACCTAATTGTTTTAAACGTTCTTTTCGAATTTTATTTAATTTTTCTTCACTAATTTTTAGAGCAATACACTTTTTCGGATCAATATCATACAGTCCATCGGGTGGTGTTACTTCCGGAACGATTGGAACGTTCATTACTTTGTAACTTTTATGTGCTAAATATTGAGATAACGGTGTCTTTGACGTTCTCGAAATACCAAGTAATACAATATCTGCTTTTGGCAAACCTTTAGGATCTTTACCATCATCATATTTTACCGCAAATTCTATAGCGTCTATTTTCTTAAAGTATGCATCATCTAATCGATGAACAATACCAGGTTCATTATACGGTTCTTCCTCAACTGACTCTGATAATAAATCCATTAAGGGACCCATGATATCAACAGATTTCAATTGATATTCTGCCACTTTATCACTCATGTATTGTTTCATTTCTGGTTTGATAAGTGTGTATACTATAATGGCATTCGTATCTCTAGCAACTTGAATCACTTCATCAACATCTTCAAATGATTCTATATATGGATACCTTAATAATTCATTTTTACATTGTTTAGGATTAAACTGTGAAATACCAGCTCTTGCGACTAATTCTGCTGTTTCTCCAATAGAATCAGAGGCTACTATAATTTTAATATTTTCCAAAATTCCTCACCTATTCTTTATATAATGCTACTAATAATTTAGCTATTGTTGTTTTTGAAATTCTTCCAATGACTTCAAATTTATGATTGTGCTTTTTTCTAACAATCGGGATAGAATCTATCTCTTTTTCAATCATTTGGTCAGCGGCATATATGACTAATTCACTTTCTTCTAAATAAGTTACATTTGGCATACGAGTCATATTAACACTGATTGGTACTGTATGAATATCTGCACCTATCATTGATGCTCTTAATAAATCTTTCCTAGAACATACGCCAACAAAATCATTTTCTTCATTTATAATAAATAATGTGCTAACATCTTCTAAAAAAATTGTGCAAATAGCATCATATACTGTTGTGTTCTCTCTAAGAACAACTGGTTGAGACATATAGTCTTTTACTTCGTATTGTCTTAACTTATCATTAAAAAATTTGTCTTTAGATTTGCCTGAATAATAATATCCAACTCGGGGACGTGCTTCTAAAAAACCTGACATTGTTAGTATGGCTAAATCTGGTCTAAGTGTTGCTCTTGTTAAATTTAATTTGTCTGCTATTTGTTCGCCAGTAATAGGTCCTTTAGTTTTAACAATTTCGATGATTCGTTCTTGTCTTTGACTGAGTTCTATAGGTCTTCACCCCTTTTTTATTCATATATTATTATACCTATATTTCTTTCATGTCACAAACACATTAATTTTACTTGCCTTTAAATAATCAATCAATTAGAATAAACGTACAGCGAGTTAAGGAGAGTGTGAGCTTAACACTAAAGATTGGCGCAATAATCATTTTAAAATCAAAGCGAGTGACTACACTAATTTGGGTGGAACCGCGGGTTAACTACGTAACTTATTTTGTATTTAATACAATTTAAAATATTAACTCGTCCCATGGAAGTAAAGCGTAAATTTTACGCTGTTATTTTCCATGGGGCGTTTTCATGTATGAGGAGAGGTAATTATGGCAAAAGATATGGATACAATCGTTTCATTAGCAAAACACAGAGGTTTCGTGTTCCCTGGTAGTGATATTTACGGTGGTTTATCAAACACTTGGGATTACGGTCCACTAGGTGTTGAATTAAAAAACAATGTAAAAAAAGCATGGTGGCAAAAATTTATCACACAATCACCTTTTAACGTTGGTATCGATGCTGCAATTTTAATGAATCCAAAAGTATGGGAAGCATCTGGTCACTTAAACAACTTTAACGACCCTATGATTGATAATAAAGACAGTAAAATTCGTTATCGTGCAGATAAATTAATTGAAGATTACATGCAAGATGTTAAAGGCGATGAAAACTTTATTGCAGATGGTTTAAGCTTTGAACAAATGAAAAAGATTATTGATGATGAAGGTATTGTTTGTCCTGTAAGTAAAACTGCTAACTGGACTGAAATTCGTCAATTCAATTTAATGTTTAAAACATTCCAAGGTGTTACCGAAGATTCTACAAATGAAATTTTCTTACGCCCTGAAACTGCACAAGGTATTTTTGTAAACTATAAAAATGTGCAACGTTCTATGCGTAAAAAATTACCATTTGGTATTGGTCAAATTGGTAAATCGTTCCGTAATGAAATCACACCTGGTAACTTCATCTTTAGAACAAGAGAATTCGAACAAATGGAACTTGAATTCTTCTGTAAACCTGGAGAAGAAATTGAATGGCAAAATTACTGGAAAACATTTGCAAGTGAATGGTTAACTAGCTTAAATATGAGCACTGAAAATATGCGTTTACGTGATCATGACGAAGATGAACTTTCACATTATTCAAATGCTACAACTGATATTGAATATAAATTCCCATTTGGTTGGGGCGAACTATGGGGTATTGCTAGTCGTACTGATTTCGACTTACGTAAACATGCCGAACATTCTGGCGAAGATTTCAGATATCATGATCCAGAAACAAACGAAAAGTATATTCCTTATTGTATCGAACCATCTCTTGGTGCAGATCGTGTTACTTTAGCATTCTTATGTGATGCATATGATGAAGAAGGCGTTGAAGGTAGTAAAGATGCTCGTACAGTTCTACACTTCCACCCTGCATTAGCACCATATAAAGCAGCGATTTTACCATTAAGTAAAAAATTATCTGGTGAAGCGATTAAAATTTTCGAACAATTAAGTTCTAAATTCTCAATTGACTTCGATGAATCACAATCAATCGGTAAAAGATACCGTCGTCAAGATGAAATCGGTACACCTTACTGTGTAACATTTGACTTTGATTCATTAGAAGATAATCAAGTTACAGTACGTGACAGAGATTCTATGGAACAAGTTCGTATGCCAATTTCAGAGTTAGAAGCATTCTTAACAGAAAAAACTAAATTCTAATAAACAAATAAACAGATGAAGCTGAGTTCAAATTGGATTCAGCTTCATTTTTATATTTTCATATTTTAAAAAGGTATTTAAACAAACACAGCTTACGTGTCTACTTAAATACCTTTTATATTTTTAATTATTGTTCTAATCTTTTTAATTGGTTAATTAATTTCTGACTTTTAAAAAACAGACCAGCATATTCTCGATAAAGCATTAATATTAAGTCTGACATTTCGTCTATAATATCTTGATGTATATTTAATGCATTCATTTTATCTATTGGTAACTTTTGCAATACATCTAAAAGATATAACGTTTTATTCGATAAAATAACAGCATGCGGATCTTTGAAAGCTTCTTGCTTAGATATAGCACCATCAAATTTAAAACTATAACCAACTAAATCAGCTTGTGTTAAATTACCACTTACAACACAATGGTCAAAAGATGCTGTGAATCCAAAACGATTCATACATTTTAACATTACAATTACGGACATTAACTGAGCAGATGTACCTTCGTCTATTTTAGAAAGTACAAATTGTAGTAATTGATAATTATATGGTGCTATGTCGCCTTCATCCATAGATCGATCAATTGTTTCAGCTGCTAAAGATGCATAACTACTCACATAAAGGTCCATTTGTAACTTATAATGCTGACTAATTACATCAACAGAATTCAATGTTCCCATACCTCGCCATTGATTATAAATAAATAAACCATATACAAACATTTGTGTTTGAGCTTGTAAACCAGTTTTGACCTTTTTAGCTCGTCTTGCCATTAGTGGTACTTTAGCCCCGTGTTCATTTAAAATCGTTATGATTTTATCAGATTCTCCATAATCGACTGCTTTGATAATGATCCCTTTTTGGCGCATTAACAATTATCTTCACCACTTTTAAGATTAATCTTGATCTTCAACATATCCAATTTGACGTATAAAATTCACTTTATTTCGCCAATCTCTTTGAACTTTTACCCAAAGCTCTATATATACTTTTGAACCAAGCAACATTTCAATATCACGTCTTGCTCGTTTCCCAACTTCTTTTAACTTTTTACCGCCTTTACCGATGACTATTCCTTTTTGAGAATCTCTTTCAACATAAATTGTCGCTTCGATATGTACGCGGTCTTCACTCTCTTTAACCATTCGATCTACATTTACACCAATTGCATGAGGTATTTCTTCACTTGTTAAATGCAATATTTTTTCACGAATAATTTCACCTACAACAAATTGCTCTGGATGGTCTGAAATTTGATCATCAGGATAATATTTTGGACCTTCTGGTAAATACGTTTTCAATACATCGATAAAATGATCTACATTTAAACCTTCCAATGCTGAAATAGGTACAATTTCTGTAAAATTCATATATGTTTGATATTGTTCAATTTTAGGCATAAGCTCATCTGGATGTACTAAATCAATTTTATTTAATACTAAAAATACCGGTGTCTTAACATTTTTCAACATTTCCATAATGTACTCATCGCCACGCCCAATATCTTCATTAGCATTAACCATAAACATAATGGCATCTATTTCAGATAAAGTATTTTTAGCAACTTTCATCATATAATCACCTAATTTATGTTTAGGCTTATGAATTCCCGGTGTATCTATGAAAATAATTTGAGCATCATCTCTAGTCATTACACCTTGAATTTTATTTCTTGTTGTCTGTGCCTTATCAGACATAATTGCAATTTTATGTCCAATTACTCTATTCATAAATGTAGATTTCCCTACATTTGGTCTACCTATAATTGAAACAAATCCTGATTTATGTTCTGTCATCTATTTTAAATCCTTTCCTGAAAAACCAAATGGGAGTAATTCTGCGACTGTCATCATTACCATGTCACCTTTATGATTTGTCATATATACCGGCATATCATCATCGCATAATTCTTTTAACACTTGACGGCATGCACCACATGGTGATGAAGGTTTATCAGCATCTACAGTCACTGTGATTGATTCAAAATCTCCTGGTCGATACCCTTGTGAAATAGCCGATACTAAACTTGCTCTTTCTGCACAAATTGATAATGGATATGATGCATTTTCTACATTTGTGCCATAAAACGTTCTACCATCTTTCGCTTTTAAATAAGCCCCTACTTTAAAATTGCTATATGGCGAATATGATTCTTGTTGTGCTTTTCTAACTTCTTGAAAATAATGAGGTTGATAACTCATATATGCCTCCCTAAAATAACGCTATAAAATGTGGTACAAATACAATCAAGCCAATGATTACTGCTAAAATCGAAACTATAAGAACACTAAATGCTGCTATATCTTTAGCATATTTTGCAAATTCATGATATTCAACTGTTACTAAATCAACAACATATTCAATTGCTGTATTTAATGCTTCTACAGTTAAAACTAATGCAATGGCGATAAGTATAAATAGCCATTCAATTTGATTAATATTAAAAACGAAACCAAAAACTATTACAACTATCATAGCAAACACATGTAATAAAAATTTATAGTCTTTTTGAATTAAGATTTTTAGTCCATCAAGTGCATATTTGAACCTTTTCATAGCTAGTCTCGCGTAAGGCCATATGCATTTAATATTGCATCTTGTCGACCAAACATTTCTCTTTCATCCGATTCTGTCATGTGATCATAACCTAATAGATGTAAAAATCCGTGTAATGCTAAAAATCCTAACTCTCGTTCAAAAGAATGTCCATAATTATCCGCTTGTTCTTGAGCAACATCCGTGCAAATAATTATGTCTCCAAGTACACGTGGAATATCTAAATCACTAAAGTCTATTTCTGGCTCATCTTCTTCTAATGCAAATGAAATGACATCTGTAACTTTATCCTTATCACGATAAGTTCGATTAATTTCTTGAATTTCCTTTTTATCAACAAATGTCACAGACAGTTCAGCATCATCTTCAATATGTTCTTCATTTTTAGCAAACTCGAGTAAATCCTCAATTTGTCTATACCAATCATCTTTAACTAATCCAGTATGATCGCTAAAATCTATCGTAAACATTTAATTCTCTCCTTCATATTGTTCAATGATTTTACTTACTAATGGATGTCTAACAACATCACTTTGATCTAGCTTTAAAATACTAATCCCCTTTACATTGCGTAATCTGTTAACTGCTTCTTTCAGACCACTTTTAACACCTTTGGGCAAGTCAATTTGAGTTTGGTCTCCGGTTACAACCATTTTAGAACCAAAGCCTAATCTTGTTAAAAACATTTTCATCTGTGCATGTGTCGTATTCTGAGCTTCATCAAGTATCACGAAAGCATCCTCTAAAGTTCGACCACGCATATATGCAAGTGGTGCAATTTCAATAATCCCTCTTTCAATGAAACGTTCTGTTTGTTCTCGACCTAGAACAGTATATAACCCATCATATAATGGTCTTAAGTAAGGGTCTACTTTTTCTTTTAAATCACCTGGCAAGAAACCAAGGGACTCTCCAGCTTCAACAGCAGGTCTAGTTAACACGATACGTTTTACAGAACCTTTACGAAGTTGTTTTGCTGCGTATACTACAGCTAAAAAAGTCTTGCCTGTGCCTGCAGGACCAATGCCAAAAACTAAATCATTATTTTTCATAGCATTGACATATAACCGTTGCCCCATTGTCTTTGCTCGAATCGTTTTACCAAAAGCATCTTTTGTTATTTCTTCATCATATAAATCTAATAAATGTTGTATTGTATTATTTTGGGCCATTTTTATAGCCGCTTCAACGTCTTTAATTGTTATATTATTACCTAACTCAATAACTTTTAGCAAATTGATTAATACAGATTCAGCTTTTTCAACATTTTCAATATTTATACCTTTAACGGCTACTTCTTGTCCTCTTGCATGGATGACAACATCGAAACTCTCTTCAATTGCTTTTAAATGTTCATCATTATTACCTATCAAAGCTTGAGATTGGTTCATATCGTCTATTTGTATAATTCCAGGCATACACGCGCTCCTTTTCATATTTCATTAATATTCATTCTTAGATGCTTTAATATCTACTTAATTATATCATGCTATTTATTGATTTAAACATCTTTGCATCGACTTACTTATATTTCTTTATTAGAAGCGACCTTAATTTGACTTTTAAATTAGTTTCGATAGTATTTGTGGTTAAATGGAATCGAACTAAGCTTATATGATTTTCAACATTTTGCAATATACGTAGTTTGACGTAAAAAAACAAGCACTATCTTTATGACAGTGCTTGTTTCATTTAATATTATAACTGTTTTGGTTTAGCTAAAATTTCTGACCATATCATGCCATTGATAACTTCATCGTTATCAAATTGGAAAGCTGATTTAGTCATACCTTTTTCAACATTTTGAGAATTAAGTAATTGTTTTAATTTCAAACGTTTTGTACGCTCTGATAAATATTTATCTTCAATAATATCACGAGCACGTTTTTCCATTTTAGCAATTTGCTTTTCTTTTTCTTTGTCTATATCGCTACGAATCGTTTTAATATCATCTCTAAGTGATTTTTCTAATTGACGTCTAATTTCGTCAGAATTATCTTGTCTAGAAGGGCGTTGTTTCTGTTCCACCGGTTCTGTTCTAGGCACTGTTATTGGTTTCTCTTTCATTGGTTTTAATTCTGGTTGCTTTTTAGGTGCCATAGGTTCTACAGTCGGTTTCGATTTAGGCTCTTCTTTTGGAAGTTCATCGAATAAAGGTGGTAACGTATCATCATATTTTCTTTTCGATGATTTCTTTTCTTCTTCATTTAATTCTTCACTTATTTCTTTAAACGTTCGCTCAATTTCTTCAAAAAAGCCACCTTTTTTTGGTTCATTATCGGTAGATGTTTTTTGAGGTGGCTTTTGATTTTGTCTATCTTTATGACTATTTTCGCGCATAGTGGTAATGATAGAAATGATCACTGATATGACAAAAATTAGAATACCGACACTCATTTAATCACCTCTCGACTTAATGTTCAGGCGACTCATCATCACTTTGATCAGTTCGTTTATTTATTGCATTTCTCATACCTGTATCAGCTTCAATATTTTTCAAATTGTAATAATCTTTAACACTGATATTACCTGAGCGTAATGCTTCAGCCATAGCTAGTGGTACTTCGGATTCTGCTTCAACTACTTTAGCATGCATTTCTTGAACACGGGCTTTCATTTCTTGCTCAGTTGCAACGGCCATTGCTCTACGTTCTTCGGCTTTCGCTTGTGCAATATTTTTATCCGCTAATGCTTGTTCAGTTTGTAAATCTGCACCAATATTTTTACTAATATCAACGTCAGCAATATCAATTGATAAAATTTCAAATGCAGTACCTGAATCTAAACCTTTGCTTAAAACTGTTTTAGAAATATTATCTGGGTTTTCAAGTACTTCTGTATGGTGCTTACTAGAACCGATTGTTGAAACGATACCTTCACCAACACGTGCAATGATTGTTTCTTCACCAGCACCACCAACAAGTCGAGCAATATTAGCTCTAACTGTGATACGAGCTTTCGCTTTCACTTCAATACCATTCATTGCTACACCTGCAATAAATGGTGTTTCAATAACTTTAGGATTAACCGACATTTGAACCGCTTCTAATACGTCACGTCCTGCAAGATCAATTGCAGCTGCACGCTCGAAAGGAAGATCAATGTCAGCACGTTGTGCAGCAATATTAGCGTCAACAACTCTATCAACATTTCCTCCTGCTAGATAATGCGATTCTAATTGGTTTGTTGTTAATGCAAGTCCTGCTTTATGCGCTTTAATTAATGGCGCTATAACTTTTCTTGGAGATACACGACGTAAACGCATACCAACCAATGTTCCTATACCAACATGAACGCCAGCTGCTAACGCTGAAATCCATAAGCCTATCGGTACAAATGAGAATAAAATAAGTAATGCAACTACTATAATAACTGCTATTACGATAAAACTTAAACTAAACATGGTATCGCTCCTTTTAATTAATCTACTTCCCTCACAACTACTCTCGTTCCTTCTACTTCAAGGATTTTAACGGTTTTATTGCGTAAAATGAAGTTACCATCTGAAACGGCGTCAATACGCTCATTTTCACAAAAAATAATCCCTGCTGGACGAAGATCTGTAACTGTTTGAGCAGTTTTTCCTACGAGATGCGAGCGGTTATCATGCGAATTGTAACCTGACTCAGAATTAGTTGAATCTTTTAAGATAACTTTATCCAAAAACGGAATCTTCCTGTTGAAAATTTTCACTAATATCACCCATTCTACGATTGTTAAAATCAACGCAACAATAACATTAGCAAGCATAAATAGCAAATTATCACCGAGCGTTGTTATACTTACAGTTATCAGTATCATGCCAATAATACCAATTACTGCACCAACTACAAATAATTCAATTACAACTAATATAACGCCAATTGAGAAAATTAAGATAGAATGCATATTGACATTTCCCTGGATGAGAAACCCCAAAAATAAAATAAGTAATGATAATGAAGCAATTATACCAGCTGCATTGATTTTTTTAGAGTAAAGTTGATATACAAATCCTAAAAATGTCAAACAGGTTAATATTAACGTAAAAATAGGTTGAACAATTATATTACTAACTTGTTCAACCCATGTGTCTCCAGTAGCTGATTCCAAGATAGTAGTCATTTGTAAAAAATTATTATAACTCACAATTTCACCTCGCCCTCACATTAATTATACATGAAAACGAATTTACATTATAGTTAAAAGAACCAATAGAATACCAAATTGATTAATTCAAAACTACATAAGTATTCATATTTAATTCTCATTAAACATAGACTTGATTATAATTTTCAGAGATGCATTTTAAATAAGATACGTTTCTGATTTAGTTATTGCATTTTGCTGATTTATTATATAGAATCCGAAAAATTGAGCAATAAAAAACATCACCTATTAGCGAAAGTCACTAATAGGTGATGTTTACTTTATATAATTAATATTCGTGTTGAGGGAGTCAACAGAGGTATTAATTATTTGAATTTACGTTTACGTGCAGCTTCTGATTTCTTTTTACGTTTTACGCTTGGTTTTTCGTAAAATTCACGTTTACGTACTTCTTGGATTGTTCCACTTTTAGAAACTGAACGTTTAAATCTACGTAACGCATCTTCAAGTGATTCATTTTTACGTACTACTGTTTTAGACATCTGTATTTCCCTCCCTCCAAATATCAACGGAACTTTATAGTCAATTGCACAGTAAAACTATGCATTTATAAGTATAATATATCTGTAATTTATGGTCAATTAGTAAATTGTTTTTTATTTGAAACATATTTCACATCAAAATCACAAAGACTTTCATATTTCGTTCTAAAAATCTCTAAATATTTTATTTAATGAGAAGAGTTGATTATATAGTGCATTTTCAATTTGAAAAACCTACACTAGGTATTATCTAACTCACCCATTAAAATAAGTCATGTGTGTTATCAAGTTATACTAAAACTTCTCTATCAGATTTATTTGTTGCGAAATCTACGACTTTAATAGCTTGACCTTGATTTAACGGATAATTTGCTTGCGTTATTTTTACTTTAACAATTTGACCGATTAGTGATTCATCACCTTCAAATTGCACTTTCATATAATTATCTGCATATCCAACTAATGTACCCGAAACATCTCCCTGTTCTTCTGGAATAACCTCTAGTACATCTTGATCAAACTTAGAAGCGTATAATTTACCTAATTGATTGCTCAAAGTAATTAATTTATGAACTCGTTCGTTCTTAACTTCTTCATCAATTTGATCATCCATTCTAGCTGCTGGCGTACCAATTCTAGGTGAATATGGGAACACGTGTAATTCAGAAAACTTGTGTTTCACAATAAAATCATATGTTTCTTGAAATTCTGCTTCAGTTTCTCCAGGGAAACCAACAATTACGTCACTTGTAACAGCCAAGTCTGGTAAAGCTTTATGCAATTTCGTTAATCTCTCTGAAAAACGTTCCATTGTATATTTACGTCTCATACGTTTTAATACGGTATCTGAACCAGATTGTAATGGAATGTGCAGATGACGCACAACTTTCGTTGAGTGTTCTAATACATCAATCACTTCATCAGTAAGTTGACTTGCTTCAATCGATGATATACGAATTCGTTCCAATCCATTTATCGTTTCAAGGTCACGTAGCAACTGAGCTAAATTATAATCTTTTAAATCTTGGCCATATCCACCAGTATGGATACCTGTTAATACTATTTCTTTATATCCAGAATTAACAAGTTGAGTCGCTTGCTCAACTACTTTTTCTGGGTCTCTTGAACGCATCAAACCACGTGCCCATGGAATAATACAAAATGTACAGAAATTGTTACATCCTTCTTGAATTTTTAAAGAGGCACGTGTTCTATCAGTGAAATATGGCACATCTAACTCTTCATATTTACGGTTTTTCATTATATTTCCGACACCATTGATTGGTTGTCTTTCTTTTCGGAATTCATCGATATACCCAAGAAGTTTATGTCTATCTTGTGTACCAACCACAACATCTACACCAGGAATTTCCATAATTTCAGCAGATGACGTTTGTGCATAACAACCAGTTACACAAATAACAGCATCTGGATTTTGTCTAATCGCACGTCTAATAATCTGACGACTTTTTTTATCTCCAGTATTAGTTACTGTACAAGTATTTATCACAAATACGTCTGCATTTGTTTCAAAATCAACACGATCATAATTAGCTTCTTTAAATAATTGCCAAATCGCTTCAGTTTCATAATGGTTTACTTTACAACCTAAAGTGTGAAACGCAACTGTTGACATAAATATTCACCCCATCAATTCTTTTTCATAACTTATTGCGCTTAAAGCGTATAATGGTGCTGTTTCTGCCCGTAAAATTCTTGGTCCAAGCCCAACTATTGTACTTGAATTATTAAATATAGCAATTTCTCTTTCTGACAAACCACCTTCAGGACCAAATATCATTAACACTTTATCCTGAGGTTTGAACTGCTGTAATGTTTGTTTGAAATTGCTCAATTCACCATCTTTAGCTTGTTCTTCGTATGCAATAAGAACATAGTCATAATTATCTATAGTATCATAAATCATGTTTAAATTCGACTCGAATTGAATAGAAGGAATTGCTAAACGATAACTCTGCTCAGCAGCTTCTTTAATAATCTTCTGCCAACGTTCTAATTTTTTAGCAACCTTTGAATCATTTAATTTAACAATTGAACGTTCCATGCTAACAGCTATAAATGATGATGCACCTAATTCTGTAGCTTTTTGTAACAACCACTCGTATTTATCTGCTTTAATCAATCCACTGCATATTGTTACATCAACCGGCAATTCTGTATTAATATTTTGTTTTTCAAGTAGCGATACTGTAATACCTTCATTCGATATTTCAACAATTTCACAAGTATAAACACTTTGATCTTTAAAAGTTAAAATAATTTTGTTACCAACTGAATTTCTCATTACGTTAGTAATATGATGTATATCTTCTTTTTTTGTAATAAAAAAACGCTGACTTTCATCAGCGTTTTGGTTTAAAAAATAACGTTGCACATTATTCACTCGCTTTCTGACCAACAAGACAAACCCATCCGTTGTCATGTTGTACTGAAATAATTTTAAAACCTACACGCTCCATATGTGACTGTATACCTTCATACTTCTCTTTTATAATACCAGAAGTAATAAAATATCCGCCTTCATTTAGAGTATTATAAGCATCTTCAATCATTTCATCAATAATGTGCGCTAAAATATTTGCTATTACAATGTCAAACTTTTCAGTTTCATCTTTCAACAAATTACCTGGAACAGCTTCAATTAACGTTTCACAATGATTTCTTTTAAAGTTTTCTTTAGCTACACTAACTGCCATTTCATCAATATCTAACGCTTTAATACGTTTAACACCAATTAAGTGACTAGCTATACTTAAAATACCTGATCCTGTACCGACATCTATGACTGAATGTTTTGGTGATACATATGTTTCTATTGCTTTTAAACACATACTTGTTGTTGGGTGATCCCCTGTACCAAAAGCCATACCTGGATCTAGTTCAATACAAAGTTCATCCTCAACTTCTTTAGTGTATGTTTCCCAACTTGGTACAATGGTGAACTTTTGCGATGCTCGGAATGGATGGAAATAATTTTTCCATTCATTCTCCCAATCAGTCTCAGCAATAACCTGCTCATTAAATTGAACAAGCTGTTGATCAAGTTCATCTATATTTAAAAGATCATCCTTAATTTGTTGACGCAAATTTTTATCATAAGTCATTTCATTAAAATAGGCTTTTAATCTCACGCCTTTGTCCGGATAATCTTCTTTTTTTAAGGCATAAATTTCTCCGTATTTATCTTCAGGTTGATTGATTAAATCATGTGAATCTTCTATTACAACACCATTTGAACCATGATTTTCTAATATGTTTGTAGCCAATTCTACTGCTTCGTGATTAATAATAATTGAAAGCTCTGTCCAATTCATGCTTTATTCTCCCTTAAAGAATCTTTTTGCTCTATCTTTAAAATTCGAAGGTTGTTCACTAATTTCTTCGCCACTAATTTGGGCAAATTCTTTCATTAGTTCTTTTTGTTTATCATTCAACTTAGTTGGTGTAACCACTTTAATGTCTACGTATAAGTCACCATAACCATAACCATGAACATTTTTAATACCTTTTTCTTTTAATCTGAATTGTTTACCAGTTTGTGTCCCAGCTGGAATTGTCAACACAACTTCATTATTTAATGTAGGTATTTTAATTTCATCGCCTAAAGCTGCTTGTGGGAAACTGATATTTAATTTGTAGTAAATATCATCTCCTTCACGTTTGAAAGTTTCAGAAGGTTTAACTCTAAATACTACATACAAATCACCTGCTGGACCACCATTTACACCAGGAGAACCTTCACCAGCTAATCTAATTTGTTGTTCATTGTCAACGCCTTCAGGTACTTTAACTTCTAGTTTAACTGTTTTATTTTCAGTTCCTTTACCATGACAAGTCGGACAAGCTTCTTCAAATTCTTGACCACTTCCATTACATTTAGGACAAACTTGTTCTGTACGTACTCTTCCTAAAATAGTATTTTGTTCAACAGCTACATGACCTGCACCGTTACAGTAGCTACATGTCTTTTTGCTTGTGCCTGGTTTTGCACCATCACCATGACATGTTTCACAAGTTACATCTTTACGTATTGATATTTCTTTAGTTGTGCCAAATACAGCCTCTTCAAATGTAAGTGTCATCGTATATTGAAGATCATCACCTTTTTGAGGCGCATTTGGATCTCTTTGTCTGCCGCCACCGAAGAAAGAACTAAAGATATCTTCAAAGCCGCCACCGCCAAAGCCACTAAAACCGCCAAAGTCAGAGCCATTAAATCCTTGACCACCAAAACCTTGAGGACCATCGTGGCCAAATTGGTCATAATTCGCACGTTTGTTATCATCACTTAGGACTTCATAGGCTTCAGAAATCTCTTTAAACTTTTCATCTGCACCTTCTTCTTTATTAATATCCGGATGATATTTTTTTGAAAGCTTTCGATACGCTTTTTTGATTTCATCTTTTGAGGCATCTTTATTTACACCCAACACCTCATAATAATCTCTTTTGGCCACAGCTATCTCTCCTTTTCTTAATTAACTAATATAGTTTATCGTAAACCGTCTCACTATCCAAATAAAAAGCCAAAGCCAATGTTCTATTGACTTTGACTTTTAGATCATAACGACACAATATTAAAATTGGGTATTTAATTATTTTTTGTCGTCGTCTTTTACTTCTTTAAATTCTGCATCTTCTACAGTGCTATCATTATTTTTACCAGCATCTGCACCTTGCGCTTGTTGTTGCTGTTGTGCAGCTTGTTCATAAACTTTAGCTGATAATTCTTGAATTACTTTTTCAAGTTCTTCTTTTTTAGCTTTGATATCTTCAATATCTTGACCTTCTAATGCCGCTTTAAGTGCATCTTTTTTCTCTTCAGCAGATTTTTTATCATCTTCGCTAATATTTTCGCCTAAATCAGTTAATGTTTTTTCAACTTGGAATACTAAGCTATCTGCTTCATTTCTCAAGTCAACTTCTTCACGACGTTTTTTATCTGCTTCAGCATTAACTTCAGCATCTTTAACCATACGATCGATTTCTTCATCTGATAATGAAGAACTTGATTGAATAGTAATTCTTTGTTCTTTATTAGTACCTAAATCTTTAGCAGTTACATTTACAATACCGTTTTTATCGATATCAAATGTTACTTCGATTTGAGGTTTACCACGTTCTGCTGGTGGAATATCAGTTAATTGGAATCTACCAAGCGTTTTATTGTCAGCAGCCATTGGACGTTCACCTTGTAAAACGTGTACATCAACTGAAGGTTGGTTATCTACAGCTGTTGAGTAAATTTGAGATTTAGAAGTTGGAATTGTAGTGTTACGTTCAATTAACGTATTCATACGTCCACCTAAAATTTCAATACCTAAAGATAATGGTGTTACGTCTAGTAATACAACATCTTTAACATCACCAGTGATTACGCCACCTTGAATTGCAGCACCCATTGCTACTACTTCATCTGGGTTTACACCTTTATTTGGTTCTTTACCAATTTCTTTTTTAACTGCTTCTTGTACAGCAGGAATACGTGTTGAACCACCAACTAAAATAACTTCATCGATATCTGCATTAGTTAAACCAGCATCTTTCATTGCTTGGCGTGTCGGTTCCATTGTTCTTCTAATTAAAGAATCTGATAATTCTTCAAATTTAGAACGAGTTAAGTTAACTTCTAAGTGTAATGGACCATTTTCACCAGCTGAGATAAATGGTAATGAGATTTGAGTTTGTGATACTCCAGATAAGTCTTTTTTAGCTTTTTCAGCAGCATCTTTTAAACGTTGTAATGCCATTTTATCTTGAGATAAATCAACGCCATTATCTTTTTTAAACTCAGCCACTAAATAATCAATGATTACTTGGTCAAAGTCATCCCCACCAAGTTTGTTGTCACCAGCAGTTGAAAGAACTTCGAATACACCGTCGCCTAATTCTAAAATAGATACGTCAAATGTACCGCCACCTAAGTCAAATACAAGTACTTTTTCATCTTTATCTGTTTTATCTAAACCGTAAGCTAATGCCGCAGCAGTTGGTTCGTTAATAATACGTTCAACTTCTAAACCAGCAATTTTACCAGCATCTTTTGTTGCTTGACGTTCAGCATCGTTAAAGTATGCAGGTACTGTGATAACAGCTTTATCTACTTTTTCACCTAAATAACTTTCAGCAGTGTTTTTTAAGTTTTGTAAAATCATAGCTGAAATTTCTTGTGGAGTGTATGATTTACCTTCAATGTCAACTTTATAATCTGTACCCATATGACGTTTAATTGATTGTACAGTATTTGGGTTAGTGATTGCTTGACGTTTAGCAACTTCACCTACTTGTGTTTCACCATTTTTAAATGCTACTACAGATGGTGTTGTACGAGAACCTTCAGGATTTTGAATTACTTTTGGCTCATCGCCTTCTAATACAGTTACACATGAATTTGTTGTACCTAAGTCTATTCCAATAATTTTACTCATAATAAAATTCCTCCATTTAATAATTAAATTAATTTATAGCAATGTCGTTTCGCCAATAATGCCTTATTGGTTTACTTTAACCATTGATGGTCTTAAAACTCTATCTTTAAGTTTATAACCTTTTTGAAGCTCTTGAGTAATCTCTCCAGATTCAAAATCTGGGTTGTTATCTTGAACTACAGCTTGGTGAATATTTGGATCAAACGTTTCACCTTCAGTTTTGATAACTTCAAGACCATTATCTTTTAACGCGTTAATTAAACTTTCATGAACCATTTGAACACCTTTTTGAAGTGATTTAAACGTTTCATCTTCACCTTCTATTTCAAGTGCACGTTCAATATTATCAATTGCTGGTAATATATCAGTTAACACGCGTTGCGATTGATATGTTTTATTTATTTCATTCTCTTTTTGAATTCTACGCTTATAATTTTCAAATTCTGCGTAAAGTCTTAAATATTTTTCTTCATTTTCATCTGCTAATTGTTGAAGTTCGTCAATTTTTTGATCTTTCGGATCTATTTCTTCAATAACATTCTCGTCAGACGTTTCTTCTATTGCTTCATCTTGTAAATGACTTTTGCTTTCTTCAGTTTTTTCAACTGAATCATCGTTATTGTTCTTGACGTTTGTTTCTTCAACTGTTGATTCAGTGTTTTTCTCAACTGATTCGTCTTTATTTGTCATTTTCTGCCCTCCAATACTCTTCTAATCCATCATTACCAAATTCTATTTAATAATTGAATGACATTTTGATAATGCATAGCTGTTGGTCCAATTATTGCAATTTGACCTTTTAACGTTTCATCAAAATGATATTGACTAGTAACAATTGATATATCACTTAAGCTGTCATCAATTTCATTTCCAATTTTTACATTAATATTTGGTGAAGATATATCTTGCAATAATTCTGTTATTCTATTTGATTCTATATATTGTAAAATCGGTTGAATTGAAGATACATTTGTTTCATTCAATGCATCAATAAGTTTAACCTTTCCACCCATATAAATGCTATTACTTTGATTTGAAATATGGTTATTCATCGTATTCAATAATTTATTGATAAATTTTTCTTCTTGTTCTGATTGAACAAAAGACACTATTTCATCTTGATGATTACGATTAAACTCTGTTAATTTATTCGTAACAAAATTTGAAATTGTATTTAATTTATCATTACTGAAAGGTATGTCTGAAGCAAGATGTACGTGTTCAACATGACCTGATGAAAATACAATAACCATAATTACTAAATTAGGATTAGCACGAATCAAATGCACGTTATTGATAATATCTTGTTTATGATTTGGATGAACAACTAAAGTTGTATATTGAGATATATTTGATAATTCATCTGCAAAATAGCTCAATGCAGAAGATACATCATATTGATTCTCAACTAACAATTGATTTAATCGTCTTAATTTATTTGTTTTTTGATGAGATGTTTGTTCAAGTAAACGATTGACATAATACCTAAAACCTAATTGTGATGGTGAACGACCTGAAGAACTATGTGTTTTTTCGATATAGTTTAAATCTTCAAGTTGCTTCATCTCATTTCTAATCGTAGCGGGGCTTACATTTAAGTTATGCCGCTCAATTAGTGTTTTAGAACCAACGGGTTGACCAAAATCAACATAATCCTCAACAATTGCGTTTAATATACTCAATTGCCTATCTGTAATCATGTTTTCCACCTCATTAGCACTCACTTATCTCAAGTGCTAATTATAATTTAACAAATTGGTCAAAGTAAGTCAATGTTAAAGGCTCGAAATTTCAAATTTTTTTAATCATTTATAAGAAAAGCTTCAAAAACCTCATTGCCAATGACTTTTCCACGTGCTGATAATGCAATTGAATCACTTTTTTCTATTAACAATTGTCTATTTTTTAAGTCTTCTATCGTTTGACCAAAGACATTTTCAATTGGTTGGTCAAATTTATTTTTAAACCTTTGTCTATTTACACCTTCATTCAAACGCAATCCTAAAAACATTTCTTCTTCCATACGTTCCGTTAAAGTAGGTTTATTTGACACTAAAATCGCTTTATTCTCTTTATTAATCGCTTTAATATAATGATTTACAGGATTAATGTTAGTATAACGAACACCGTCTACATATCCACTTGCACCTGCACCAAATCCATAATACTCTTCATTTAACCAATAAACTTTATTATGTTCCGATTCATGATTATCTAATGAAAAGTTAGATATTTCATATTGATGAAATGGGGAGCGTTCAATTTTAGACATCAATAACTGATACATATCCGCACCTAAATCTTCATTTGGTAGTTTAAGAAGTCCTTTTCTATACATATTATAAAATTGTGTTTTAGGTTCTAGTATCAATCCATAACTAGATATATGTTGTATATCCATAGTAAGTGCTTGATTTAAACTTTGCTCAAAGTCTTCAATTGATTGTTTAGGTAAATGGTACATTAAATCTAAACTAATTGATTGTATACCTGCATTTTTCGCATTTAACACTGAAGTGTAAATATCTTCAGTGTTATGTGTTCTTCCTAGAATTGATAATAATTCAGGTTTAAAAGTTTGTACGCCCATCGAGATTCTGTTCACACCGTATTTTTCTAATAATTGAACTTTATCTTTCGTTAATTCGTCAGGATTTGCTTCAAACGTATATTCACCTGTAATAGTAAAAATGTCCTGTATAGCTATTAAAAGCCTTTCTAGTTGCTCAATTGACAAAGCCGTTGGTGTCCCTCCACCAACATACATCGTTCTTAAATTTTTATATGTTGCTGTAGACATTTCCTTTATTAATGCATCTAAGTATTCATCTACTGGTTGGTTCTGTATAAAATATTTATTAAAATCACAATATGTACATATCCTTACACAGAAAGGAATATGTATATATGCACTCTTTACTGTCATATTCACGCCCCACTTTTTATACTGGAATTCCTACGGCTATATCAACTTGAATAATTTCAGGTGTTCATATTGATCTTCCACTATTGATTAAATCGTAATTTTACAACACTTTTTCTTAGTAAGTGCAAAGATTAGAGTCTGAAACACTTATGTCCCAGACCCTCAATTTAACTATTCAACTTTTGTAATTAAAAATAAGAGCTTGTTAAATTTTACTCATCATCCATTTTTAATACGGCTAAGAAAGCATCTTGTGGTATCTCTACATTACCAACTGCTTTCATTTTAGCTTTACCAGCTTTTTGTTTTTCAAGTAATTTACGTTTACGGCTTATGTCACCACCATAACATTTAGCTAAAACGTTTTTACCCATTGATTTAATATTCGTACGTGCAACTATTTTTTGTCCTATTGCCGCTTGAACAGGTACTTCAAATTGTTGTCTCGGAATTAGTGTTTTAAGCTTTTCTACTAATGCTTTACCACGTTCATATGCAAAATCTCTATGGACTATAAAACTTAATGCATCTACTTTATCACCATTTAATAAAATGTCCATTTTAACTAAATTACTTTCTTTATTTTCGATAAACTCATAGTCAAATGATGCATAACCTTTAGTATTAGATTTGAGTTGATCAAAGAAATCAAATACTACTTCTGCTAGTGGCAATTCATAAACAATATTTACACGAATATCATCTAAATAATCCATATTTATAAATTGACCACGCTTACGTTGACATAATTCCATTACAGCACCGACATAGTCGTTTGGAACCATCATTGTCGCGCGAACGTATGGTTCAAATATTTTTTCGATTTTATCACGATCAGGCATTTGCGCAGGATTATCCACTGTCACTTCGGAACCATCTCTTAAGATACATTGATAAATTACAGATGGTGCTGTAGCAATTAACTCAATACCAAATTCTCTCTCGATACGCTCTTGAATAATTTCCATATGCAACATACCTAAAAATCCAGTTCTATAACCAAATCCTAAAGCTTGTGATGATTCTGGTTCAAATTCTAACGAAGCATCATTTAATTGTAATTTTTCTAATGCTTCTCTTAAGTCATTATAGTTTTTATTATCGATTGGGAATAAACCACAATATACCATTGGGTTCATTTTCTTGTACCCTTGTAATGGTTCTGATGCAGGTCTACTTGCCAATGTGATAGTGTCACCAACCCTTGAATCATCAACATTTTTAATACTAGCAATAATGTAACCTACATCTCCAACTGTTAATTCGTCGACTGGCAGCTGTTTGGGTGTATTGATACCCACTTCTGTTACTTCGAATTCTTTACCTGTTGCCATCATTCGAATTTTATCACCAGCTTTTACTACACCATCAACAACTCTTATTGAAGAGATTACACCTCTATACGGATCATATTCCGAGTCGAATATTAATGCTTTTAACGGTGCTTCTGGATCACCATCTGGTGCAGGAACAACTTCAACTATTTTTTCAAGTATTTCTTCAATACCAATATTTGATTTAGCACTTGCCAAAACGACATCATCTTGATCTAAACCAATCATGTCTTCAATTTCTTGTTTAACACGTTCTGGTTCAGCTGCAGGTAAATCAATTTTATTAATAACAGGTAATAGCTCTAATTCATTATCTAAAGCTAAATAAACATTTGCTAATGTTTGTGCTTCAATACCTTGGGCAGCATCAACCACTAAGATAGCACCTTCACAAGCAGCTAATGAACGTGACACCTCATATGTAAAATCGACATGCCCAGGAGTATCAATTAAATGAAATGTATAAGTTTCTCCATCTTTTGCCTCATACTTTAGACGAACTGCATTTAATTTAATTGTAATACCACGTTCTCTTTCTAAATCCATAGAGTCTAAAAGCTGATCTTGCATATCTCTTGTTTCAACTGATTTTGTATTTTCTAATATTCTATCAGCTAGTGTAGATTTACCGTGGTCAATATGTGCTATTATTGAGAAATTCCTTATATTCTCTCTTCTTTTTAAGCGTTGCTCTTTATCCATTTTATCCTTCTCACTTTCATAAAATAAACCCGTATTATCATTCGTATCTTTGATATAATAACGTTTTTAAAAGGTAAATGCAAACGCCATAATCAACGATGAACTATGATTTTAAAACAATCTTTATTTATATACCTACTTACGATATGTTAATATTAAAGTTACGTACTTATAATTATAAAACGTATTGATTGTGTTTCCAACACAATTTATTGAATCAAGTAAAATTTAAGCTAACCCCATCAAATAAATGATTGCACAAAGGTTAGACTTTTGTTAAAATATTTCTTGTTGTAATCAAATAAAAATTTGATAAGATGAACTCACTTTTAGGAGGTGACAGAAATGGCAAATATCAAATCTGCAATTAAACGTGTGAAAACAACTGAAAAAGCTGAAGCACGCAACATTTCACAAAAGAGTGCTATGCGTACTGCAGTGAAAAACGCAAAAACAGCTGTTTCAAATAACGCTGATAATAAAAATGAATTAGTAAGCTTAGCAGTTAAGTTAGTTGACAAAGCTGCTCAAAGTAATTTAATACATTCAAACAAAGCTGACCGTATTAAATCACAATTAATGACTGCAAATAAATAATCTTTTTAAATAAAAGTTCAAGCGTATGCTTGAACTTTTATTTTTATGTTATAGAGATAAAATGAATAATTCTAAAATTAAATGTTTATCCATATAAGATGACTTTAATTTGTAATCAGTTTCTGCACAAGCATCCATTATATTTAACAATTCATCAAGTCTGTAATGTCTTACTTGACCTAAAGCTAATTTGACCCTATATGGATGAACACCTATCGTTTTAGCAATTTGTTGACCGCTATATCCTTTTTGACTTAAAATCTTACATTGATAAAACAAACGATAGTTACTTGTAATTAATGCAAGTAACTTTATAGGCTCTTCTTTCATAGTAATTAAATCTTTAACTAGAAGAATCGCTTGTTCCTTTTTTCTTTTCTGTATGTATTCTGTAAGCAAGAATACATTCTGCTCTAAACTTCTGTTAATAATTTGATTAACATCTTGCTTATTAATTGTTGGTCTGTCACCTAAAAATAAAATTAATTTTTCTAATTCTTGAGAAACAATATTAAAGTTGATACCTGTCAATTCAATAAATAAATCTAACGCATCACGCTTTATATCTTTAAAATTTTCATTTAGTTTCCTTTGAATCCATTTTTTAATATCTTCTTCAGACATTTGTTCGATTTTCTTTAACTTAGCGTGTTTTTTTAATGTTTTTGTTAATTTCTTTCTCTCATCAAGTTTGTTTTGATATACCTCAAAAACTATTAAATTTTCACCATCGTATTTTTCAATAAACTCTATTAATTGATCTACATTATGCGTCATATCTTTCGGTGATTTTTCACCAGTAAATAAAAATGCATTTTTAACCAATATTGCTTTTTTTTCTGAAAAGAAAGGCAATGTTAATGTTTCTTCTACAATTGGTGCAATCTCTGTTTCATATAAATTGAATTTCACAAAGTTAAAATCATCTCTATCATCTTTTAAAAATTGCGAAATAATTTCTTTACTTTGCTTTTCAACCAATTCAGGTACATCTCCATAAATAGCTACAATATTGTCGCTCATTCATTACACCCTTTCATACGTTTAACACATCAATAGATTATATCATGTTTTAACGATTAAACACTAATCACTTATTTTACTCAATTTAACGTAACTTTTAAATTTTCATCTAAATCAATTGTTACTTGTCCATTATATTGAGAATCATAAATTTGACTATGAAAACTTTTCAATCTATTTATTACCTCTTTATTAGGTAGACGGTATATGTTGTTTTTTCCAGATGAAATTAAGCTAATATTTGGTTGTACGGCTTCAATAAATTGTGCTGAACTGCTAGTTTTACTTCCATGATGTCCTACTTTAAGAATATCAACTTTTGGTAGGTGATATTTCTTCAGCAATATCTCTTCATTATTCTTTGTTGCATCTCCCATTAATAATACTTTTTTATTATGATAATTAATTAAAGTAACGATTGAATATTCATTTTTGTCTTGGCTACCCTGAATATAGCTATTTAAAAAAGTAAAATCACTTTCTCCTATTCTAAAATTTCCTACTTGTCTTACATCTAAGAGTTTAACATTATATCTTTTAGATAAATTAGATAAAGATAACAACATTTTATCGTTATAGCTACTACTATAAATCACTAAATATTTTATTTTTAGGTGACTCATAATATATTCTACTTCACCAATATGATCATTATGAGGATGGGTTAATATCAAATATTCTAATTTATTAATTCCTCTTTCATTTAAAGTAGGTAAAATATGATATTTGGAAATCGAAAAGTTATTCTGAGCATTATCAGTTATCACTTTACCTCCAGTATCAATTAACACATTTTGATTATTTCCCGCTTCATATAAAATACTATCTCCTTGTCCTACATTTAACATCGTTATTCTATGATGTTGATTTGTTGGAAATGCGAATAATAACAAAAATAAAACTATAGTATAGATGAAAGTTAATTTGAATTTCCTATTAGCTATTAACCACAAAATATAAAAAATGCAGATTATTAGTACAACAAGTGTCCACGTATTTATTTGAGGAATTAAAAAATTCGTATGATTTATTTTAGAAAATAAATATAATAACCAATTGTGAAAATCGAAGCTAAGATTAATTAAATAATTCAAGGGAGTTAATTCAATAGTAAAATGGCTGACGATAAAGAAGATAATCGATAGAGGAAATAATATCATTGAATAGTATGGAACAAAAATAAGATTTGTTACAAATCCTATCCATTATAATTGATGGAAGTAAGGTATCGATATTATAAAAGAAGCTAATTGTGCAACAAAAGTAATGACCAATAATGACTGTATTTTCGATAATCTCTGTATAAAAGGTAATAATAAAATGATACAAAATGAAATAATAAATGAAAATTGAAATCCAATATCGAAAATTATTTGAGGATTCGAAATAAACATAATAGTAAAAGCTGTTGATAATAAATTTATACCATTAAATCTAATTTGACTAGGTATTATTAAAATAATACATGTCATAATAATAGCTCTAACTGCACTCGGTGCGTAATTTGTATACTCTGCAAACAAAACCAGTATAAAAACAGTAAAAGTTTTAATGACTATTATGGGTATGTTTAGACGGATTAATGGTTGATAAATTAAAAAGACGATTGCAGCAATATGCGAACCACTAACCGCAAGTAAATGATATATACCTAAATTTTTAACTTGATCTAAATATTTCTCACTGATTAGTTTTGAATCACCAGTAATCAAAGCAATCACTTGATTCGGATAATTTATGTTTGAATTGTGTATTCGATTTATAATAAATCGCTTGTGGTTTTCTATCAAATTATTATTATCCACTTTATAACAACTTTGCTTATTTATATTAAGTAGTTTAATAGAAATATATTTATTGTCGTTAATTTGAAATTTCCCTTTTACAATACAATTATAGTTTTCAATATTAGATACAACTTCGGTCTTATTGCCTGATAAATAGAACGGGTATGTCTCATTATTTAACTTTAACAACCCTTTGAAACTATTATGGCTTTGTCGCTCAATAGTTGTGATAACGACGCGCATGTTAATTTGTGGATTCGATTCGATAGATTTCAAATGATTTGATAAATGAAGCTGAGAAATATTTAAATACCATGAGGAGATAATAATTAGTAAGAGGTAAGCAGGAGCAAATGTAATTTTATTTTTTCGAAAAACAATTAATAATAATAAAATAAAAAGGAATATAGAGAGCACTTTGTTGGTTGTCCAAAGCACTCCTACTATTATTGATAAAGCAATATAAAACAATGAATTAACCTTTAGTCAAATATTTAGCAACATATTCTGGTGAAAATGGAATCTTTTTGAATTCGATACCAGATTGTTTTAATAATTTAGTTGCATATTCATGATTATGATAATCTTCAGCATAATATATGCGTTTAATTCCTGCTTGAATTATCGACTTTGTACAATTTAAGCATGGAAAATGCGTAACATAAATGGTAGCACCTTCTGTTGACACACCTTGTTTAGCACACTGTAATAAAGCATTCATTTCAGCATGTATCGTTCTAATACAATGCCCATCTTCAATTAAACACCCTTCATCAATACAATGTACTTCACCGGCTACAGAGCCATTATATCCACCAGCTATAATACGATTATCTTTAACTATTGTTGCGCCTACAGATAATCTTTGACAAGTTGATCGCAATGCCAACAAATGACTTTGTGCCATAAAATATTCTTCCCACTTGATTCTTTCCAAGATGTTCACCTTCCATACTTAAAATTTAGTTACTTTTTCTATTAATATAAGATTAATCACTAAAAATAAAATTTGCAATCAAAATAATCTATTATATTGTAAAGTATGATTTCAGTTTTTCGAAAGTCTTACTGCCGAAACCTTTTACTTTCTTCAACTCTTCAATATCTTGAAATGCACCTTGCTGATTACGATGCTCTATAATAGAGTTCGCTTTAGTTTGACCCACACCTGGCACTGACATTAACTCTGAAGCGGAGGCTGTATTTAAATTCACTTTGACATTGGTATTTGATTGATTAACTTGTGATTTATTTGTTCCAAGCTGTGATTCAATATTTTTTTGACCTTTGCGTGGAATATAAATCATTTTTTGATCTGTTAATTTTTCGGATAAATTAATTTGACTTACATCTGCATCTTCTAACAACTCTGCTTTATTTAGTAAATCAATCACTCTATCCGTAGGTGACATTTTATAAACATTCGGATGTTTAATAGCACCCTTTACATCTACATATATAGGACCTTTATTTTTAATGAGTTTGTCACTATCTTTATTTTGATCTTCAACTAATTTAGTGTTGTTATTATAAGTATTAAGCTGTTTAAATGATGCATCATTATTATTAACTTTATTATTTTGTAACTGATGATCTTGTCGCCAGAAAATAAATCCTGCTAATAAAATAAATGACACTATAGCACTTATAATGTAGACCTTCCATTGATTAAAAAAATCTTTATATCGTAATAAAAATTGATACAACAAAACCACTCCTCAACTTTATACACGGCTGAGCAAGTGGTTTTACTTTTATTTTTTGACAATAAAAAATAATCTATCTGCATGTTCATTATGTTCATTTTCATCAAAGTCTGTAAAAGTTTTAATATGATTGAATCCAATTTCTGTCAACCATTTTAAATAAGTTGCTTCTTCGAATGTCCTTTGGAAATGTGACTCGTCAAATCTAGAATATGTTTGGTCTTCATTTCGTATGAAAAATGACATATCGTGATACACACTTAAAGGTAAATCACCTTGTATCGCATCCCATGCCAGAAAGATTCCGTCCCTATTATCAATATAACTTTGATTATTAAACAATGTCATCATTTTGTGTACTGTATGTACATCAAACATAAATACTCCAGAATCATTCAAATGATTATATACATTTTTAAATGTCTCAATTACAGCATTCTCATCTTGCAAATAGTTTAGAGAGTCACAAAAAATTGTGATAACATCAAATTTTTGTTGCAAATCAAAAGAAGTCATGTCTCCTTCAATCCAATTAACACTTGTTGATTTTTGAGACGCAACAGTTAACATATCTATGCTTAAATCCATGCCCGTCACTTGACCTAAATTTACTAATTGAACAGTCAAACTCCCTGTTCCACAACCAATGTCCAAAATATTTGATCCATTCTCGCAATTATTTGCAACAAGTTCATACCATTTCTCATAAGGTTGATCTTGTGTTAATTGATCATACACTAAACTCATTTCTGCATATTGTGACATAATTAATACGCAACCTGACCATAAGATTCTAATGGTGCATCTTGATATAATTTTTCAATATTATAATAATTTCTTTCATCTTTATGGAAAACATGAACTACTACATCCGCTAAATCAATTAAAATCCAGCGTGCTTCATTGTAACCTTCCATACGTTTTACTGCAACATTTTGTTCGTTAGCCGCTTCTTTAACAGCTCGAGCAATTGCTTGAACTTGGCGCTCATTATTTCCATGGGTTACAACAAAATAATCTGTCATATCACTAATGTTTTTCATCTCTAATGAAATAATATCTTCGCCTTTTTTATTGTCAACTGCATTCACTGCAATTGTTAATAATTCTTGTGAATTCATTTAATCATCCTTTATTCTTTCGTCGCTATAATTGTAATAATTTAAACAATCAATTGTCTTATTATATACTGTAATGTCTTTTTGAATTAAAAATAATACTGTTCGTTTAGAAATTTCATAAATTGTTTTATCTAAACTACCTTGATTGTATGCCATATCTCGGATATCCTCAACTCCTGGTATTGTTCTTCCAGGTTCGATATAATCGGCAATAAAAATCAATTTTTCAGTTTTTGTCATTTGTTGACGACCTGTAGTATGATACTTAATTGCCATCAAAACTTCCTCATCATGAATACCATATTCATGCTCCATAATCGCTGCACATACCGGGCCATGCAAGATTTCACTACCATAACTTAGTAAATCATTGCCTAATTCATATTGTCTAACAATTTGATACATTTTTCCTAAGTCATCATACTTACATAAATCATGTAAGACACCTGCTAATTCTGCTTTATTAGCATCTCCATCATAAATATCAGCAAGTTTAACTGCTGTTTCTGCCACTCTTAAAGAATGATTGAAGCGTTTTTCGGGCAATTTTTCTTTGGCAAGCCGTTTAGCTTTTTCAATGTTCATATAATCCTTCCCCCTTAATATAATTTTCAACGGATTTAGGAACAAGAACTTGGATGGATTTTTTTGCTTTAACTCTTTGTCTTATCATTGTAGAACTTATATCTACCCTTGGAATCTGAACGGCAATCATATTGCTATCAACATTTTGAACATTTTTACCTCTATTTACAACTATAAAAGTCACAATTTCTTTCAGGATTTCAATTTGATACCATTTTTCCAACTGATCATATTGATCCGTCCCAATTACAAAATATAACTTACTTTCCTTGTGTAAATCTTTAAATGCCTTTATTGTGTCATAAGTATAGCTTTGACCGCCTCGTTCAATTTCTAAGTCACATATTTTCCCAAAACCAAGTTCATCAATCACTAACTGTATCATCGTTAATCTATGATGGACATCAAGAAAATCATGGTGTTGTTTTAACGGTGACATAAAACTAGGTAAAAAATAAAATTCATCTGGCTTTAGTTCATGAAAAACTTCACTAGCTACTATCATATGTGCAGTATGAATTGGATTAAATTGCCCACCGTAAAGTACAATTTTCTTCATTGCTATGGTAATTCAATCTCTTTATTTTCTTTAGATTCTCTATAAATAACAATCATTGAACCAATTACTTGCACTAATTCACTATGTGTAGCTTCACTTAATGTTTGCGCTAATTCTTTTTTATCATCAAAATTATTTTGTAAAACATGAACTTTAATTAGTTCTCTATTTTCCAAAGTATCATCAATTTGTTGAATCATATTTTCATTGATACCGCCTTTTCCAATTTGAAAAATAGGATCAATATTATGTGCTAAACTTCTTAAATATCGTTTTTGTTTGCCTGTAAGCATAGTGTTATTCTCCTTTTAATTTTTCTAAAACTGCTAATTTCATACAGTTAATATCAGCTTCTTTACCTGTCCATATTTTAAAACTTTCAGCACCTTGATAAACAAACATGTCTAATCCATTATAAATAGAATTTCCTTTTTGTTCTGCTTTTACTAAGATTGGTGTTTTATAAGGTATATAAACGATATCACTTACTAATGAATTCTGAGAAAGATGCTTCAATTCGATAATACTTTCATTATTTTCTGCCATACCTGCTGGGGTAGTATTAATCACAATATCAAATTCGTCTAAATGCATTTCAGCATCGTTTAAAGTAATTTGATTCACATCTAAATTCCAAGATTCAAAACGAGACATTGTTCTATTCGCGACTGTCAATTTATGCTTTACAATTTTAGATAATTCATAAGCGATGCCTTTACTTGCACCACCTGCACCCAAAATTAAAATATACGCATTCTCTAAGTCTGGATAAACTTGGTATAAACCTTTAACATAACCAATACCATCTGTATTATACCCTATCCACTTACCTTCTTTTATCAAAACAGTATTTACAGCACCTGCATTAATTGCTTGTTCATCAATACTATCTAGATATGGCATGATACGTTCTTTATGTGGAATTGTAACATTGAAGCCATTTAATTCTTTTTTAGAAATAATTTCTTTAATTAAATGAAAATCCTCAATAGGAATATTTAGAGCATCATAAGTATAGTCTAACCCTAAAGTCTTAAAGTTTGCATTATGCATCGACGGTGATAAGGAATGCTCAATTGGACTACCGATAACTGCAAATTTCATTATTAAATCACCTTACAAAATAGAATTTCTTAATACTACATCGACATTTTTAGGAACACGAACAATAACTTTTGCTCCCGGTCCAATAGTTATAAATCCAAGACCAGAAATCATCACATCTCGCTTTTCTTTACCAGTTTCAAGTCTAACAGCTTTAACTTCATTAAGGTCAAAATTTTGAGGATTACTTGGTGGCGTTAATAATTCACCTAATTGATTACGCCATAAATCATTTGCTTTTTCTGTTTTCGTTCGATGTATATTCAATTCATTTGAAAAGAAACAAACTAATGGGCGCTTGCCACCTGATACATAATCAATTCTCGCTAATCCACCAAAGAATAATGTTTGTTCTTCATTTAACTGATAAACACGTTGCTTGATTTCTTTTTTAGGCATAATAATTTTCAATTCTTTTTCACTCACTAAATGAGTCATTTGATGGTCTTGGATAATTCCTGGTGTATCGAACATAAATGAAGTTTCGTCTAGAGGTATATCAATCATATCCAAAGTTGTTCCTGGGAATCTTGATGTTGTTACTACATCTTTCTCACCGACGCTTGCTTCAATTAATTTATTGATTAACGTTGATTTCCCTACATTTGTTGTTCCTACAATATAAACATCTTCATTTTCTCTTACTTTCGCAATTGAGCTTAATAAATCATCGATACCCCAGCCTTTTTCTGCTGAAATTAACACGACATCATCTGCTTCTAATCCATATTTTCTAGCAGTTCGTTTTAACCATTCTTTAACTCGACGCTTATTAATTTGCTTCGGTAATAAATCTAATTTATTTGCCGCTAAAATAATCTTTTTATTTCCGACAATGCGTTTGACTGCATTAATAAAAGACCCTTCAAAGTCAAATACATCAACAACATTAACGACAATACCTTTTTTATCCGCAAGACCTGATAATAATTTTAAAAAGTCTTCGCTTTCTAACCCTACATCTTGAACTTCATTATAATTTTTCAATCGGAAACAACGTCTACAAATCACGTCATCTCGGAACAGATTATGTTCTGGTACAAAACCAGGTTTATTTTTATCTTCAGATTGAAGTGGTGCACCACAACCGATACATTTTAAAATATCTGACAATCAATTTTCCTCCCATGTGATATAACCTTTTTTACTAAAATGACGCAATAATCGTCTTTCGATCAACCTATTAAACTTAGTAATAAATCCATCAGTACGTTTTACTGGAACTACCATAATTGTATATAATCCTCGACGATTCCCACCAAATACATCTGTAAGCATTTGATCTCCAATGACAACTGTTTCATCCGGCTTAATATTCATTTTAGTCATTGCTTTATCAAATGCTTTACCCATTGGTTTTCTTGCTCTAAATATAAAATCTATATCTAAGTGCTTACTAAAACTCGCAACACGTGATTCGTTGTTATTAGACACGATTGTAATAGTGATTCCTTTTTCATTAGCTTCTTTAAACCAAGCTTTAACACGTTCTGTAGGTTCTTTTACATCCCAACCTACTAATGTATTATCTAAATCTGTTATGATACCTTTCACACCTTTATCAACTAACTTATCTAAATCAATTTGAAATATAGACTGAACATATGAATTAGGCATAAAAAACTTGCGAACTAAACCCATTTAACTCACCTTTACCTTTTTATAATTGAGAAACTAATGCTTCAACTGTTTGACTAGATGATACTGCTGCTTTTTCTAAAAATGCTTCAAAACTAATTTCAGCTTCTCCATTTGCCAAGTCAGAAACAGCTCTCACAACAACAAACGGTACTTTGAACTGATAACATGTTTGCGCAATTGCTGTTGCTTCCATTTCAACCGCCATAGCATTTGGAAATACTTTTTTAATCTTCTGACGTTGTTCTACACTACCAATAAAGCTATCCCCACTCACTATCAAGCCTACTTTAGCTGATAATTGTTGTTGTTGTACAACTTGAGATACTTTTTCAATTAAAGATTTACTTGATTCAAAAGTAGCTGGCATCTGTGGTATTTGACCAAATTCATAACCAAATGCTGTTGCATCTGCATCATGATATTTTAAATCATCACTAATAAGCACGTCACCAACATTCAGACTTTCATCTAGTGCACCTGCCGAACCAGTATTAATAATAATATCAGGTTTGAATTTATTGATTAATAATGTTGTAGAAATTGCAGCATTAACCTTTCCAATTCCACTTTGGGTAATCACTACTTCTTTTTCTTGTAAAATGCCAGTATAAAATTTAACATGTGCAATTGAAATCCCGCTTAATTGTGTTAATTTATTTTTTAATATTGTAACTTCTTCTTCCATGGCACCAATTATACCAATCATTTATGATTCACCTCATTTATAAAATCCTAGCATTTGTTATTTTATCACATTTTAATCACTACCACGATAAGTATAATGATTTTCATCATAGTGCTAATATTTTGCATATTTAATTTTAATTTAATCTTCTATAAACTAACTACTTATGAAAAACTTTATTGTAGATTATTTTAGTGGTAATAATTTATTGCATTCATTTTACAAGACGAGAAAATATGATAATTTATAAAACAAAGAACACTTTATTAATCAAGATGAAAATGATATGTTTAGGTAAATAATGATGAAAATACGAGGAAATTATAATGGCACAAAATAATCAAAACAGCTATGTAACAAAGATAGCCACTTGGGGTAGTTTTATCGCAATTGCTTCATTTATTACTTTATTTGCGAGTATTTTTTTGAAATTCACTTTTGGCTTTCAGTTTTTAACACTGGTAATGAATATTTGTCGATATACTTTGATTTTAGGTTTTATAATGATGTCATTACCTGATGTTGTTGAGAAAAACATTAAGAAAATTTTATTCGATGCATTTATTATTATCGTCTTTATTTTCTTTTTACTTTAGGAATGTGAATCATTGTTACAAATGTAATCATAACTATTTCATTAATTCTTATATCTGAGGTTGAGACATAAAGTTTTTGTGCTCTGGGAAACCGATTAACGGCGTCCCAAAAGCAGGATTTTCGGCAGAAACTCTCACGATTCGACAAAATTTGGAAAACAATTTTGTTCATCGTTCTGTTCTGCTCAAATCCTAAACGCTTTTATCCCGACCTCGTTTTATTTTAGTTTATCTAACAAACATTATTGCTGGCTAAACACTTCCATAATAAACTATATATTTTTTTAATATTGCGCTAGTTATAATTAAAATCCTAAATCTCAAAATTTCTAATTTAATATAGTCGCCGTATAAAAGTCAGCTTAATATTTATAGAATTACCTTTCAATTTGTGCACAACAAAAAAGCAGCACACGAAACATGTGCCACTCTCAACAAATTTATCTTATAATCATATGTAAAAACTCGTCACTAATCTCATAAATTGTTGGCCTACTTTTAACTTTAACTAAATACTGATTGTATTTTTTTATTGTGTTATTAATTTTAACTCTACCAACGCCCAATATGTTTTCAATATCAATCAAAGATAATCTATTCCTTTTATTACTAAATAATTTATCCATTGATAAGAGATACAAAAATTCATAGTCAACCTTTTTATAATGATTTGCCAAATAGCTTGTTAATTTTTCAGTCGCATCCATTTTAGGCATCAAATCATCGAGTATTCTATCTTGTCCAACTATTAATAAATCAAGCATAATCTCAATAAATCCTGTCAAATCACCACAATTCAAATGATTTGAAGCAGTCATAAACGCCTTATAATATTTCGATTTATTTCTATTAATTACATACGAAAATGTCAACGCAGTATAGTTATCATAATAGTCACTTAAAAGCTTTGCTATTATAAATCTTCCAACTCTACCATTACCATCATAAAATGGATGAATGTATTCAAACAAATAATGACTAGCCATAATTTTAAAAGGTTCGGGTGCATCAAAATATTTTAAAAACGTCAGCATTTCACCAATATATTCAATAATTTTGGTTTCTGGTTCTAAACCTACATGTATATATTTATTCGTCGATCCATCATGCACTCCAACAAAATTTTTACGGAATAAATCCCCATCTAACTTATCTTGTTCATTTATTTCTCTCGAAACTAATTTATCATATATTTCTCTAATGTCTCTAACACTAGAGATTCTTATTTTCTGACTAAGTTCAATTTCTTTATATTGGTCTACTAGTCCTCTAAACTTTAAAAATTCTGATGATTTATTATTTAGTGCATGTGCAATTTCTTTTTTTGTACTAAATACATTTTCAATTTCATTAGTACTTTGTAACTCATCAATTAATAAATCGTTAAAATATTGTTCTCTAACTATATACGGTACAGAATTTAGTGCTCTATCGATTCTTCTACTATTTACAGATATTAATTCTTGCTTTTTTGATAAGTTTTTAGTAACCATGAAAAACAAAGGATACTTCTTATTTACAACTTTTTTCCCATTTTCCATAGGGTTAATATTGATATTAGTTTTGAATGAAGCTAAAGAATTAATTCTTTTGTAATACTCATCTTTCATTTTGATTTCATTGTATTCATGAAAAATACTTTTTAAAGTTCTATAGCTCAAATTCAATACCCCCTTACGTAAAAATGTATTTTTTGGCATGAAAATCAATTTTCAATTTATTAGATAAATTTTATCACGTTTATAATCTAAAAACTATATAAACAGTGTGCTTCCAAATTAATTCCAATATTTTATTTTCACACAACAAAAAAGCAAGACACAAAACATGTGCCACTCACTTATTCAAAATAAATTCACTTGTACAGTTTAAAATATAATTTCAATAATTAAACCTTATCTTAACCATTAAAATTAACTTCTTGTAAAATTAAAACCCTAAATTATTAGTCATTTTAAAACAACTGGAGCACTTCTTTGAATGAGAATATCCCCGTCAATATTGTAACAAGTACTGCAACGATACCAAATATGAACATCCAATTTGGGTGCTTATAATCGCCGACAATTGATTTCTTTTTACTAGCAATTAATATCGCACCTAACGTAATAGGCAATATCCAACCATTAATCGCTCCAGCAATGATTAATAAACTGATTGGTTTCCCAATGAATAAGAAAATCAATGTTGAAATCACGATAAACACAATCACAATTAAATTACTTCTTTCGTTAAATGATTTATGAAGTGTTTTTAAAAATGTTGCACTAGTATATGCAGAGCCAATTACGGATGACATAGCTGCAGCAAATAATACAATACCAAATATGTTTTTGCCAATTGGACCGATTGCATGTTCAAATACAGATGCTGGTGGGTTATCAGCACTTAACGTAACACCTGTTACAACAACACCTAAAACTGCTAAAAATAATAAAGTTCTCATAACACCAGTAGTCAAAATACCGGCAATTGCTGATTGATTTACAAAAGGCAAATATTGCTTACCTTTAATTCCCGAATCTAAAATACGATGTGCGCCCGCAAAAGTAATGTAACCACCTACAGTTCCACCAACAAGAGTAATAATTGGCAATACTAATTTCATTGGATGTTCTGGTGCAAAGGTATGTACAAATGCATCACCATAAGGCGGATTAGAAACAAACATTACATAAGCGACCACTAATATCATTACGATTCCCAGAATCATTGATACGATGTCCATAATCTTTTGTCCACTTTTACTAACAAAGATCAAAATTGCAAACACTGCAGTAATCGCTGCGCCCCATTTTACATCTAATCCAAAAATGGCATTTAAACCTAACCCAGCACCTGCAATATTACCAATGTTAAAAGCTAGTCCACCAAAAGCAATTAAAATCGAAATTACAGTACCTAATCCTGGAATAACTTTATTTGAAATTTCTTGACCCCTTAAACCAGTCACTACTAAAATGCGCCAAATATTAATTTGTGCACCTATATCAATAATGATTGATAATAAAATTGCAAATGCAAAACTAGCAAAGAATTGCGATGTAAACACTGCAGTTTGTGTTAAAAATGCTGGACCAATAGCAGAAGTTGCCATTAAGAATACTGAACCTAATAATAACCTTTTATGATTTTTAGTAAATTCAAAATCAGTTCCAGGCTGTTTATTTTTTAAATTTCTCCCCATGTTTAAGCCCCCTATAAGGATTGAATATCAATGCCTTCTTTCGTTAATATTTTTCTTATTTTTGTTACAAAATCTAAAGCATGAGCACCATCACCATGCACACAAATGGTATCTGCTTGTAACGTTATTTCTTTGTTATTTTTCGATATGACTTTATTTTCTTTGACCATTTTCAAAACTTGATTTAATGCTTCTTCAGTATCAGTGATAACCGCATTACTTTCTCTCCTACTAACTAACTGTCCATTATCCTCATATCGTCTATCAGCAAAAACTTCAGATGCAGTAATGAGCCCAACATCTTTTGCTTCAGAAATTAAAAATGAATTTGCCAAGCCAACTAAGACTAATGAGGGATCAAAGTCATACACAGCTTGTGCAATCACTCTTGCAATCGCTTTATCTTTTGCTCCCATTTGATATAACGCCCCATGTGGCTTTACGTGACTTATTCTAACTTGATTAATTTGACAAAATCCTTGTAATGCACCTAATTGATAAATCATCAGATTATAAATTTCATCTAAAGATATATCCATATTTCGTCTACCAAACCCCTTTAAATCAGGTAAACCTGGATGTGCGCCTATAGCAACGTTATGTTCTTTAGCTAGCTTAACAGTTTCACTCATTACATTTTCATCACCTGCATGAAAACCACAAGCAATATTTGCACTTGTAATTAATGGAATAATTTGATGATCACCGCCAAAGGAATAATTTCCATAAGCTTCTCCTAAATCACAATTCAAATCGACTCGCATTATAATTCCACCCCTTTTACTATTTGGTGCTTTTCTAAAAATTTGATATCAACATTTTTCGCATCACCATCGCAATAAGCTGGATAATTTAATACCGCATATAAAAAATCTGCTGTTGTTGAAAAACCTTCAATAACCATTTCATCTAATGTAACTTTTAATTTTTCAATTGCAGCAGCTCTATCACGCGATTTTACGATAACTTTTGCAACTAAAGAATCATAGTATGGTGATACTTGATAACCGTGATATAGCAAAGAGTCAACACGTACATTAAAACCTTGTGGTAAATGTAAACCGGTCACTTTACCTGGTGTTGGCATAAATTTCTTTTCTGGATTTTCAGCATTAATTCTCGCTTCTATCACATGACCATTAAATCTAATGTCTTCTTGTGTAAAAGGTAGTCGGTCGTGCTCAAGTAAAAATAGTTGAGCTGCAACTAAATCCCTTTCTGCCCTCATTTCAGTAACTGTATGTTCTACTTGAATTCGCGCATTCATTTCAATAAAGTAATGTGCATCTTCTGTTACTAAAAATTCTATCGTACCAGCACTTCTATAATCAGCAGCACGCGCTACTTTTACTGCATCATTACAAATTTGTTGTCGTCGCTCTTCTGAAAGTGCCGCGCAAGGTGATTCTTCTATCAATTTTTGATTTTTACGTTGTACTGAACAATCACGCTCACCTAAGTGCACATAATTATCTTTACCATCACCCATAATTTGCACTTCTACATGCTTTGCCACAGGAATAAAAGCTTCTACATATACACGATCATCATCAAAGTATTTTTGTCCTTCACTTTTAGCTTCTTTAAAAGCTTTATCAAGATCTTCGGCACGTTTAACAATGCGAATGCCTTTACCACCGCCACCACTTGCGGCCTTAATTACAACCGGATATCCGATATCTTTTGCAAGAGATTCTATTTCAGAAACTTCATTGATAGCATCATTAGAACCTGGAATAACTGGAACACCAGCTTGATTTACTGTTTGCCTAGCTGTTATTTTATCTCCCATCATTTGCATTGTTTCCTTAGTAGGACCTATAAACGAAATGTTATGTTCTTCTACAGCTTGAGCAAATTTTGTTGATTCTGATAAGAACCCATATCCTGGATGAATTGCATTTGCACCTGTTGTTTCTGCAGCTGCAATTATACGGTCTATGTTTAGATAACTGTCTAAAGCATTGGCTTCACCAATACATATAGCCTGATCTGCTAAATGAACATGTAAACTTTGTTCATCACCTTTCGCATACACAGCAACAGTATCAATTCCCATTTCTCTGCAAGCACGTATTATTCTTACAGCAATTTCACCTCTGTTTGCAATTAAACAACGAAGCATTTAATTTCCCCCTTTACTTTATACGCACTAACACTTGATCATATTCAACATTTGTTCCATGATCCGTAACTATTTCTATAATTTCTCCAGAAATATCGGATGTTACTTCATTTAATACTTTCATTGCTTCAATGTATCCTATAACATCGCCTTTATTTACTGTATCTCCAACTTTAACCTTTGGTTCAGTAAGCTCTTTACTATCTTGTAAGAAAAATGTACCCACCATTGGTGATTTTATTTCTTTACCTTGATCTGTATGCGTGTCACTCTTACTCTCAATTTTATCGGCCGCTTCTGTTCCATTTTCATTGTCTCGATTATGGTAATTGCTATAAACTGATGTAGGTTGTTCTTCTGTAAAATCAATTTCAATTTCATCATCAAAGTTTTTATATTTAAATTTCTTTACATCATAATCTTTTACTAACTTTATTATTTGTTCGATTTTTTCAATATCCATTTTAATAGTCCCCTTTTACTAGCGTTGCTAATTTTTTAGAAGTTTGTCGCATTTTTGAAGTATCAAATACTGGCGATACTTGATTTTCCTTTAAAATTTCATTAAAGATAGACACTTGTTCTCGATTCCTTTTTTCTGCCTCTTGAAAAGAAATCCATTTAAACTGTACCTGGTCTTTCGGTTTCATCTGTGCCAATTTTCCTAAGTCAAACTTGCATACAGTTGCAATTTTAGTGTATCCACCAATTGTTTGTTTATCATTCAACAAAATAATCGGCTGTCCATCATTAGGTACTTGAATGCTTCCTAAAGCAACTGGTTCGGAAATAATATCTGCATGGTTCATTGGCGCAACATTTTCACCTTCCAATCGATAACCCATACGATCTGATTGTTCCGTTATTGTGTATGGAAGATTTACCAGTTTTTTTATAGCTTCTTCTGAAAAAGACTCAATTTGTGGTCCTTCAAGTATGTGTATAATATTATTTTCTGGAAGTAAATTTAAGTTAATACATTTACCAACGTTTTCTTTAAAATGTTCATTCATATTTATTGCAATTAAATCATTCGAAAGCAATCTTCTACCATTATATCCACCTATACCACTTCGAGTATGTGTCGCATAACTCTCAGCAATTAAAGGAACATTAATTGGATTACCAAATGTGATATATCCACGCGCCCCTTCTGTGATTTGACCAATTTTTAAAATATCTCCTTTATTTACAAATACGACTGTGTACATTGGAATCGACTCATAATTAAGTGTCGCATTTACAGTACCACCAGTAAGTACAATTGTATTTTGTTTATTAAACTGAATTGTCGGTCCAATTACGGTATATTCAATTGCAGGTCCATCGTTCCCAATTAAAGACTGTGCAACTTTAAAACTAAGCTGATCCATAGCACCTGCACCAGAAAATCCTATATGTTCAAAACCGCTTCGACCTTTATCTTGTATCGTTGAAAATAAACCCGGTTGTAATATTTTAATAGTCATTTTCTGTCACCACCAAATCAGCAAAGTTAAACTTATCTTCCAAAATATCTTTTTCTATTTGTTTATATTGCTTTTCATCTATTTCATAAAACTCAATCCAATCACCAGCTTCATATAAAGTCATTGGATTACGTTTACTACTAAAAACTGTAATAGGCGTTCGTCCAATAATTTGCCACCCTCCTGGGGAATCAAGTGGGTACAAACCTGTTTGATTGTTCGCAATACCTACAGAGCCAGCTTTTATTTTTAGCCTTGGCTCATTACGTCTAGGTGTATGAAGAGATTCATCTAAACCGCCTAAATAAGGGAATCCAGGCATAAAGCCCAGCATATATATTAAATAGGGTTTATCTGTATGTTTTTCAATAACCTGTTTAGTTGAAATTTGATTATACTCTGCAACTTCTTCAATATCTGGGCCAAATTCCCCACCATATCGAACAGGAATTTTAATAATACGTTTATGCTGCTTCACATCAATGATATTTTTATCGTCGAATTTTGTAAGTTCTAAATTTTCAATTAATTTAGAAGCTGAAATAGCTTGATCATCAAAATATATTAGAATGGCACGATATGATGGTACAATATCTTGAACCGCTGAAATATTCTTTTCACTTATCCAACGCATCATTGACATAACATTTTGATAAGTTACTTCAATTATTTCATTTTCAAAATAAATCATGATTGTTTGCTCATTAATAAATCTTACATCCACATTAACCCCCCCTTTGTATTGCAATAAAACACTATTGAATACCTTTTCATTGTATCATTGCGATACCCGAGTTGTTTAATAAGTAATTATAATCGTATACAATAACAAATGGTAATCGAGGTCGGGACAAAAGCGTTTAGGAATTGAGCAGAACAGAACGATGAGCAAAATTATTTTCTAAATTTTGTCGAATCGTGAGAGCTTCTGCCGAAAATCCTGCTTTTGGGACGCCGTTAATCGGTTTCCCAGAGCACAAAAACTTTATGTCTCAATCTCATCATTTGCTTTTAAAGAAATAAAATTAAGTAGTGAACACTAACTATCTCTTCTTAATATTCTTAACAAATGGAATAAGCAACTTTATCATTTGCCAATGCAAGAAATACAGCATAATAAAAAAGACCACAATCAACGTAGGTTTAACATACATCGATTGCAGTCTAAATTAGTAAAGTACTAATTATTGAATTTTAACAATTTTAACGTTAATTTCTCCACCATTTGGTAAAGGTACACGTACTTCATCATCTAAGCCTTTGCCGATTAAAGCTTTAGCCATTGGTGATTCGTTAGAAATTTTGCCATTAAAAGCATCAGATTCTGCTGAACCAACAATTTGGTAACTTTCTTCTTCATCACCTGGTAGCTCAACAAATGTTACAGTTTTACCAATTTGAACAACATTGTTATCACCTGTATCTTCAATGATTAATGCATTTCTTAACATATGTTCAATACGTTGAATATCTTGCTCAATAAATCCTTGTTCATCTTTTGCTGCATCATACTCAGAGTTCTCTGATAAATCACCGAATGAACGTGCAACTTTAATTTTTTCTACTACTTCTGGTCGTTTTACTGTTTTTAATTCTTCTAATTCACGTTCTAGTTTTTCATAACCCTCTTGAGTCATTGGATATTGCTTTTGATTTTCCATAATGTCATCTTCCTTTACTAAGTTATACTATTGTTTACTAACTAAAGATTGAATTTTCGTTGTCATGATATCTATTGCAACTTTATTGCTGCCACCTTCAGGAATAATTATATCAGCATATTTCTTCGTTGGTTCAATAAATTGGTCATGCATAGGTCTAACAACACTTAAATATTGATTGATTACAGAATCCATTGAACGGCCACGTTCCTTAGTATCTCGTGTTAAACGACGTAGTATTCTTAAATCAGCATCTGTATCAACATATATTTTAACATCCATCATATCACGTAATACCTTATTTTCTAAAGCAAAAATACCTTCTACGATGATAACATCTTTAGGTTTAAAATCAATGGTAATGTCACTTCTTGTATGACTAGCATAATCATATGTAGGTACTTCTACTGCTTTGCCATTTTTTAAATCTTTAAGATTTTCGATTAACAAATCGTTATCAAACGCAAACGGATGGTCATAATTGGTTTCTAGGCGTTCGTCGAAAGTCAAGTGTTTTTGATCTTTATAATAGTAATCTTGAGCTAATAATGCAACACTATGTCCTTCTAAATTTTTCATTATTTCATTTGTTACAGTTGTTTTACCTGAGCCTGATCCACCAGCTATACCAATGATTGTAGTAGCCTTCATTAGCCAATTTCCTTTCTCATCATGTTGTTTGGATATATCGGGCGATCCACTTTGATTTGAACGATTTGTAATGGATGGCGCGCCGCGTCTAAGCTGTTACCTTCTTCATCATAAATTGCTTCTACTACTTGTGTAAATGTTTCAATTTCTGGACCAAAGAATTCAATTTCTTGACCCGGTTTAAAATTATTACGTTGTTGAATCGTCGCAATTTTTGTATCTTCATTATAATCTAATACTAATCCACAAAAATCAAACGGCGACTTTTTCGATTGTTGCTGACCAAACATTTGCTCTTCGTAACCTGGCGTTCCTTCAAAAAATGCTGGCGCAGTATCTCTATTTGCACACTTATCTAATTCAATTAGCCACTCTGGGTTAATTTTGAAGTTTTCAGGGTTAGCTGCATAGGCATCAATAACTTTACGATATACTGAGACTACTGTCGCAATATAATGAATTGATTTCATACGTCCTTCAATTTTCAATGAATCTACACCTATATCCATCATTTGAGGAATAGATTCGATTAATTTTAAATCTTTCGGACTCATCGCAAATGGTGTTACCTCACCTTGATTATAAAATACATCTAGTTCACCATTATCATCAACTTCTAATAATTCATAATCCCAGCGGCAACTTTGACAACATCCGCCACGATTCGAATCTCTTGCAGTCATATGATTACTTAATGTGCATCTACCTGAATAAGCAATACACATCGCACCATGGATAAATGCTTCGATTTCAATATCAACTTTTTCTTTCATTTCACGCATTTCCATTGCGCCAGTTTCACGTGCTAGCACAACACGATCCAATCCTTCTTCTTTCCAATATTCTACAGCTTTGTAATTAGAAAGAGATTGTTGTGTTGATAAATGAATTTCAAGTTTTGGTGCAACTTCTTTACATGTTTCTATAATTAATGGGTCTGCAACAATTATACCTGTTGCTCCAGTGTTTTCTAAATTACGTAAATATGTTTCTAAACCTTCAATATTCTCATCATGTGCAATAATATTCGTAGTTACATAAATTTTAGCACCGTAACGATTCGCAAATTCAACACCTTCAGCTATTTCTTCCATTGTGAAATTATCAGCATTAGAACGTAGTCCATATTCTTGACCGCCTAAAAATACTGCATCTGCACCATAATGAACAGCAATTTTTAATTTTTCTAAGTTACCTGCAGGTGCTAATAATTCTGGTTTCTTCATAACTGTTTTAGGAGTTGATTTAATCTCTTCAATTGTTTTCATGATTATCCTCCTTAGTATACTGTCTGTTTATATAAGAAACCTTCGTCAAATGGGCGATGATCAGGTTGAATTTCTTCTATTGGGTCCATCAACATAAATTTCTCATCTTCATAAATTTCAGGGTCTTCATTGTATAAATCTATCGCTTGACGATACTGTTCCGTTACAACATTAATATATTCTTCTGTTTGTAAAATGCCATCAATTTTAAAAGCATCTATACCAGCTTCAAAAAATGGTGCTAACTCTTCAATTAAGCAAATATCATTTGGTGACATAATATGAGTCCCATTATAATCTTCATATACAGGATAATTATTTTGTCTTTCTTCATCGTAAAGTAATAAAGATTGCTCATCATTGCGACGTTCTATTTTCATCTGACGATCTTGGAATGTGTAATAATTACCAAGTAACATACGTTTAGATTGGAACATACATGTCATACCTTGGACTTGTACTTCTATTTCAACATCTGAATTTTCTTTAATATTTATGATTTCATCTAAATTTAATTCACGTGCTAAAACAGCTCTAGAAGCACCTCTTTTACCCCAGTAATTACATTGAAAATGGTTTGTTACTAACGTTTCTGCATTCCAATGAAGTTGAATAGGATTTTCTTGAGCTTTAACATACATCACTACAGCTGGATCTCCGAATATAATTCTATCTACTCTTATTTCATGTAAAAAATTAATATAATCTTCTACTGCATCTAAATGATAATTATGGAATAAACCATTAACTGCTGCGTATACTTTTTTGCCATTTTCATGTGCTAACGCAACAGCTTCTGTCATTTGTTGTCTATTGAACTCCCCAGGAAGTCTTAAACCAAACTTTTGTTCACCAATTACAAAAGCATCTGCACCTATTTCAATAAGTGTTTCCATATGGCTTAATGACTTAGGTGTGACAAGTAATTCTGTCATAGTCATTCTCCTTTAATTGAAATCGCTAATCCGTCATCTATATTTAAAAAATTCGTTGTATATCCTGGCTGCTGTATTAACCACTCATTATAATCTTGAACTTTTTTAACCATCTGTCTTACATTTCTCGACCTAACGATTCCAATATCTGAAACGAAACCGTGGTATAAAACATTATCTGTAATAACGAGACCTTGTTGTTTTAAAAGTGGTGTATATATTTCAAAAAACTTCTTCGATTGCGCTTTTGCTGCATCAATAAATATCATATCATAAACTTTGTCATTAACATTTTCAAATTGCTCTAATGCATTACCTTCTATTAAACGAATTTGATTTTCAAGTTTAAAATCAGCAAAATTTTGTTTCGCATACTTAATCATCGTCTCATTACGCTCTATCGTAGTGACATGAATATCATTAGATAATGAAGCAAATTGCATAGAACTATATCCTATTGCAGTACCAATTTCTAAAATATTTTTAACTTTATTCATTCTAATTAGTTGTTTAATCATATCTAAAGTTAATCGGTCAACAATTGGCACTTCATTTGTTAATGCAAATTCGCGCAATACTTCAATAGGACTATTTTGATGTCGGTGTAAATCTATTAAATATTTTTTATTTAGATCATCCATGTTTTAAACTTCCTTTATGTAAAATAAATCGGTATGATTATGACAATAAAATAAATCAGCCTTCACAATTGATTTTGATCATGCTAATCAATTAAATGACTGATTTCGTGTTAGACGCAATGCTATTTTATTCTTAGAAGCGAATCATTCATATAAAAATTAACTTTAGATATTTTACCATATTTTAAACAAAATTATAAGCGTTAATTAAATATGAGTTATTGACATCAAAAAAACTCTCGCTTACCCATCTGTAGGCAAGCAAGAGTGACTTGTGTTTTTTATTCTTCCATTTCTGTATTAACTACTTCTTCAATCATATCCCATTCTTCATCAGTTTCAATTGGTACTAATTTACCACCGTCACCTGACTCATCTGGTTCGTTAATCATTGGTACAAGTTCAATCATGTCATCTTCATCTGATTGTGCACCTTCTTCAGCTAAAATAACATATTCTTTTTTGAATTCCGGATGATAAAATTCTAATACTTTACGGTATAAAACTTCATTACCTTCTTCATCAAATAAAGTTAATAATTCCTCTTCATTATTAATTTCTAGTTGTGAATCATGATTATGTTCAGTCATAGTAAAATCTCCTTTTAATGTAGTGAATCTAAATAGCCTTGTAAAATAAATACTGCTGCCATTTTATCAATCACTTGTTTTCTTTTTTGTCTTGAAACATCTGCTTCTAATAATGATCGTTCAGCAGCCATTGTGCTTAATCTTTCATCCCACATCACAATCTCAATAGAGAGGCAAGCTTCTTGCAATTTCTCTTTATATGTTAGAGATGCCTCCCCACGAAAACCTATTGAATTATTCATGTTTTTAGGTAGTCCTATTACGACTGTACCTACGTTATGTTTCTTAATAATGTCCACTAATTGGTCAATACCTAGTTCATTATTTTCTTCATTGATACGGAGTGTGTCTAATCCTTGTGCCGTCCAACCCATTAAATCACTAATTGCAATTCCTACAGTCCTACTACCAACATCTAGTCCTAAAATTTTATGCTGTAACATAAATTATTTATTTTGCTCTTTTAAATAGTATGAAACAAGTTCTTCCATAATGACATCTCTATCGATATGACGAATTTGGTTTCTTGCTTCATTTTGGCGTGGAATATACGCAGGGTCGCCTGATAATAAGTAACCAACGATTTGGTTAACGGCATTATATCCTCGTTCATCTAATGTACGATAAACATTATTTAAAACATCTCTAACGTCTTGTGTTGGAAGCTCTTCATAGTCGAATTTCATTGTTTTATCAAAGTTTTCCATTTGCGACACTCCTTTAATTACAAATATAACTCACTATCATCATACAATATTATGGCTTTAAATTATAGATTTTTAATGTAATCTTTAATAAAGCTTAATGATTTTGAGATATTTTCAGGTTGTGTACCGCCACCTTGAGCCATATCTGGACGACCGCCACCTTTACCGCCAACGATTGGTGCCATTTCTTTTATAAGGTCACCAGCTTTAACTTGGTTCGTTAAAGATTTAGGGACAGTTGCAACCATTGATACTTTATCATCAACATTACTTGCAAGAATGATAATTGTATCTTGTAGTTTAGATTTAAAATCATCCATTGTCGAGCGAATTGCTTTGGCATTTGGCACATCAACTTCCGTTACCAATACTTTAAAGCCATTAATCTCTTCTACTTGATCATCAATATTACCCATTTTAAGCGCTGTAATTTCTTTATCACGTTGTTCTAGTTGTTTTAATAAGTTTTTCTCTTCGTCTTGTAATTGAGTCAATTTATCAACAACTTGATCATCCGATTTAACTTTAAGATGTGACTTCATAGTATTAAATTTATTTTGAATGCCTTCCAAATATAAAAATGCTGCTTTTCCAGTTAAAGCTTCAATTCTACGAACACCTGCACCTGTACCTGACTCACTTACAATTTTGAACAAACCAATTTCAGAAGTATTGCGTACATGGATACCACCACATAATTCAATTGAAAATGGCGCCATATTTACTACACGTACAACATCGCCATATTTCTCACCAAATAACGCCATCGCACCCATTTCTTTAGCAGATGCAATATCCATTTCTTGAATATTTACGTCGATACCTTTCCAAATTTCTTCATTAACTAAACGTTCAACTTGATCAATTTCTTCATCTGTCATAGGTCCAAAATGAGAAAAATCAAATCGTAAACGATCTGCTTCTACTAAAGAACCTGCTTGGTTAACATGTTCACCTAGCACAGTTTTAAGTGCAGCATGTAGTAAATGTGTAGCACTATGGTTCTTTTGAATGTCACGTCGGTCATTTTGGTTAACTTCAGCAGACACATTTGCGCCGACATTAACTTGACCAAATTGTACAACACCTTTATGCAAGTTTTGACCATTTGGTGCTTTTGTTACTTCGCTAACAGCTATTTCAAAATTATCGTTAAATACTATACCTGTATCTGCAACTTGGCCACCACTTACCGCATAAAATGGTGTTTCTGTTAACGTGAAATACACTGTTTCGCCCGCTTCAACTTGGTTAACTTCTTCACCATTATAAATTAAGTTTGTTAAAGTAGTTTGTGCTGTGGCAGTTTCGTAGCCAACAAATGTACTTTCAGTCGTAATATTTTTCAATACTTCACTTTGAACTTGCATTGATTGAGAATTTTGACGTGCTTGACGTGCTCGATTACGTTGTTGTTGCATTTCCGACTCAAATGTAGTCATATCAACATTTAATCCTTCTTGAAGTGCAATTTCCTCTGTCAATTCAATTGGGAAACCATACGTATCATATAATTTAAAGGCATCTTTACCATCAATTTCATTAGTTGATGTTTTCGCATTCTTAATTAATTCATTTAAAATTGCTAAGCCATCTTCTAATGTTTCATGGAATCGCTCTTCTTCAGATTTAATAACACGCTTAATAAAATCTGCTTTTTCTTTAACATTTGGATAGTAAGGTTCCATAATATCTGCAACAATATCAACTAATTTATACATAAATGGTTCGTTGATTCCTAATGTTTGACTAAATCTTACAGCACGACGTAATAAGCGTCGTAACACATAGCCTCGTCCTTCATTTGCAGGCAAAGCACCATCTGAAATCGCAAATGCAATTGTACGGATATGATCAGCAATAACTTTAAAAGCCACATCTTGCTCATTATTCACTAAATATTGTTTGCCTGATACTTTTTCAATTTCATTCATAATTGGCATGAATAAATCTGTTTCATAGTTTGTACGAACATTTTGAGATACTGAGGCCATACGTTCAAGCCCCATGCCGGTATCAATATTTTTATTAGGTAATGGTGTGTAACTGTGATCTTTATTATGGTTGAATTCACTGAACACTAAATTCCAAACTTCAAGATAACGTTCATTTTCTCCACCAGGATACATTTCTTCAGCTGGGTCATCTTGCCCGTATGCTTCACCACGATCATAGAAAATCTCAGTATTTGGTCCAGAAGGTCCTTCACCAATGTCCCAGAAGTTACCTTCAATACGAATAATACGACTTTCTTCAAGACCGATATCATTATGCCAAATATTATATGCTTCCATATCTTCTGGATGAATTGTGACATACAGCTTATCTGGTTCCATACCCATCCATTTGTCACTTGTCAAAAATTCCCAAGCAAATTCAATCGCTTCTTTTTTAAAGTAATCACCAATTGAGAAGTTACCTAACATTTCAAAGAATGTATGGTGACGCGCTGTGAAACCAACATTTTCAATATCATTTGTACGAATTGCTTTTTGAGAATTTACAATTCTAGGTTTTTTAGGTATTTCACGACCATCAAAATATTTCTTTAATGTTGCTACACCTGAATTAATCCATAATAATGTATCATCATCAATCGGTACTAAAGGTGCTGAAGGTTCTACCATATGTCCTTTTTCAACAAAGAAATCAAGATATTTTTGTCTAATTTCACTCGCTTTTAACTTTTTCATCATTTACACATCCTATTTACTGTTTTTAAAATTTCATTCCATAAAAATTGATGACACAGATAATCGATTTAATTATACCGTCGACAAAAAATTTGCATATGTTTTATCTTATAAAACATAAAAAACGCCCATCCTCAAAAGGGACGAACGTTATCGCGGTACCACCCTAGTTATAAGCATATTATGTACGCTTATCACTTTAAATCGACTATACAGTTGTGCATAAAGTAGCGTTCACTAATGTTTGTTGTACTTTACACCAACCAGCACATCTCTAAGATACAAATCATTAACTACTCATCTTTATACGAATTTAATTCTATTTTAGTGACATTTATGCCTGTTGTCAACGTTCTATGAAGTCATATGGTGTGATTTCCCCCATATTAATCATAGGATCTATTTTAAATATAGTAGCTTCAGTTAGAACAATATTGCTTTTTTGTGCTGATACATTTTCAGATAAGTCTTCTTCAGGGTTATCGTTCAGTGATTCAATCTGATTATCTTCACTCTCAGTTGAATCATTTTGTTTAGAACTTGTACTGTTTTCAACAATGGACAGCGTACTTTCAACTGAGTCATTATTAAAATATCCTTTTAATAATGTGCACAACTGCGTTAAACGTTCTTGCCCGTTTGTTTTCAAACCAATATCAAATGCTTCTGGATCACCCAGTAAAACCAAACTTGTTTTAGCCCTAGTTAAACCTGTGTATAAGATAGGTCTTTGTAACATTCTAAAATATTGTTTTACAATCGGCATAATAACAATTGGAAATTCTGAACCTTGTGATTTATGAATCGATGTACAATATGCATGTGTTAACTCCATCATATCTTGTTTTGTAAATGTAATTTCATTACCTTCAAAATCAACCACAAGGACATCTTTATTAAGTGCATTTTCCTTAGCCCAAAAAATGCCAACGATAACACCTATATCACCATTAAATATATTGTCATTAGGTCGATTAACAAGTTGTAGAACTTTATCTCCTTTTCTAAATACAACATCACCAAATTCAATTTCACGTGTGTCTTTTTCTTTAGGATTTAATATATCTTGTAAAACTTGATTTAATCTTTTAATACCAGCATTTCCTTTATACATTGGTGCAAGAACTTGGATATCTGCCATCGTATATCCTTTATTAACTGCACTAGTTACTACTTTTTCAACAACGTCAGGAATTTGATTAGCTTGGCAATTAATAAAACTACGATCATGAAAACGTTGTGTAATATCAATTTTCTGCCCTAATTTCATTCGATGTGCTAATTCAATGATACTTGAACCATCTTGTTGTCGGTAAACTTCTGTTAGATTCACTCTAGGAATCGCTTTAGATTCAATTAAATCTTTAAAAACTTGTCCAGGACCTACTGAAGGCAGTTGATCTTCATCACCTACAAATATTAATTGTGCATCTAAAGGAACCGCACTTAAAAACTGATGAAACAGCCATGTATCCACCATTGACATTTCATCAATAATAATTAATCGTGCATTTATCTCATTATCTAAAATATCTTCTGGCTTTGTATCTTGATTCCAACCAATTAAGCGATGAATGGTCATTGCCTCTAATCCGGTAGACTCTTGTAGACGTTTTGATGCTCTTCCTGTTGGCGCTGCTAATACGACAGGGTAGTCGTCGTTAACATAATCATCATAATCTAAAGATAAACCATGAATTTCTGCGTACAATTCTACTATGCCTTTAATTACTGTTGTTTTCCCAGTACCAGGACCTCCAGTTAACAACATTACTTTAGAATTAATTGCTGTTTGTAAAGCTTCTCTTTGTGAAGCTGCATAGTTCACTTGATTTGCATCTTCAATATCACCAATATGCATTTGTAAATCGGATTGTTCAATTTCAGTAAGTTTATTTGTATGCGTCTTTATTCGAAATAAATTTTGAACGCTTTTGATTTCTGAGTAGTACAAGCTAGGAATTGCCACCTGCTCATTATCAATGATTAATTTCTTTTCTTCATTCAAAAATTGCAACATTTCATCTAACTTTTCAGAATCGATGTACTCAGTGTCTTGATAATTTAATACATCAGCAGTTAAATCAATTACAACATTAATTGGCAAATACGTATGCCCTTGTTTTATACATTCTTCCTCTAATGTATAAAGCAATGCTGCTTTTAATCGCTCATTATCGTTAAATGCTATCCCAATATTTCTAGCAAGTTGATCTGCCTTGTTAAAACCAATACCTTTAATATCGTAAATTAATTGATATGGGTTTTGATCTAAAATCGATAATGTGTCTCCAAGATAAAATTGATAAATTGCCATTGAAAGTTTAGGACCGAATCCTAAGTCATGCAAACGAATCATAATTTTTTCTGATTCTTGATTTGCTGAAATTTGTTCTGCAATTTGCTTTTGTTTCTTTTTCGGTAACCCTGAAACTTTTTCCAATACAGTTGGATCGTCTAATATATCGTTAATCGCATTTTCACCAAGCGTATTTACAATATTTTGAGCAGTTTTTTTACCTACACCTTTAAACAATTCACTTGATAAATAACTTATGATAGCTTCTTTCGTTTGTGGTAATTCTTTTTCAAATGTTTCGGCTTTTAATTGTTTACCATAACGAGGATGTTCAACAACTTGTCCTTTAAATGTGTAGACATCTCCTTCAACAATATTTGGAAGAAACCCTACGACTGTCGGCATTGTGTCAAAATCTTCATTTGTTTCAATGGTATCTACTTTGAGTACCGTGTAAAAATTATCACTGTTTTGAAACAATATTGCTTCAACAGTACCCTTGATCATCGAATAATCAAATAGTGTAGGGTCTGACATACTATTCCTCCTCTTTCATTGTGGTGAATGTTTTCAATGCGTGTTGACTTAACAAATGTTTAGGGTCAATTCTTACCGCTTCTTTAAAATGGCCGATAGCTTCGTCAATATCTTCATTTTTCATAAATGTTGCTAAGCCTAAGTTGTATCTTGCATCAACATGATTTTCATCAATAGTTAAAACATGTTTAAGTTGTGTAATAGCTTCATCGAACATTTCAAGTTGACATAAGACAAGACCATATTGAAATTGAACTTCTATATCATTATTTTCATCTAATTCAGCAGCAGTCATTAAAAATGGTAAGGCTTGTTTAAATGCTTCTAATTGATTAAACGCCATACCAATCATATAGTTACAATCAACTTGTTCAATGTTTGTTCGCAACGCTTGTTGGTATAATTTAATCGATTCTTGATAACGTTGTTGATTGTAATATATGTTAGCTAAATTATAAAAAACAATACCATTTTGTGAATCGATTGTTAAAGCTTTCTGGAAAAATCGTTCTGCTTTTTCAATCTCATTTGCATCTGCTAAAACAATACCGGCATTAATATAGTTTTCAATTATAGTAGGATCTTCTTCGATATTATCGAAAAGTGCTTGTAACGCAGCTTCTATTTGCCCATTTTGAATGTATTGATATATTGTATGTTGATCTATCATGTCCGAACCTCATTTCTTAACAATTATAACATTTCGATAATTATCCTGTCTCAAATCTTATGACAGTTGTAATTTGATATTATTATGTATTTTTCATCCAATACAAAGCGAGCCTGAGACATAAACGTCCTAGGCTCTTCAATGTTATATTGGCGGGGGGCCCCAACTTGCACATTATTGTAAACTGGCTTTCCGCCAGCTTCTGTGTTGGGGCCCCAACATAAAGCAATACTTTTTCTTTAGAAATTAGTATTTCTTATGCATGAGTTTTACTCATGTATTCCTATTTTTAAGTACACATTAGTTGTGGCTAATGTGTAAGAACCACTACATAGTAAATCATTAGTGGCTCTACACTGTCCGACTCGCAACATGATGGGTTAAAAATCACATATCATATATATAATATTACTTAATCATTTATATCACAAAAATTTATACGACATAATTTAGTTGGCCTGCATTTTTATATACATCATCAATTGTTGCTCCTCCAAGACAAACATCACCTTGATAAAAGACAACAGCTTGTCCCGGTGTGATTGCTCTTACAGGTTCATCAAAAGTAACACGTATAGCATGTTCATTTTCACGCTTTACAAAAACTTTAGTATCTTTTTGTCGATATCTAAATTTCGCAGTACATTCAAAACCATTTTCTAAATCATTATCTTCAGGATTAACAAACGAATAATCAGAAGCAATAAGGTAATCACTGTAAAGCGCATTGTGATGGAAACCTTGTTCTACATATAGAATATTGTCTTTTAAATTTTTACCAACTACAAACCAAGGATCACCATCACCACCGATACCTAATCCATGTCGTTGGCCAATCGTATAATACATCAAACCACTATGTTTACCCATTTTTTTACCATCAAGTGTTACCATATCGCCTGGTTGTGCAGGTAAATATTGAGACAAGAATGTTTTAAAGTTTTTCTCACCGATAAAACAAATACCAGTTGAGTCTTTTTTCTTGGCAGTAACAAGTCCTTGTTCCTCAGCAATACGACGTACTTCACTCTTTTCGATATCTCCGATTGGGAACATTACATTTGAAAGTTGATCTTGAGACAATTGATTTAAGAAATACGTTTGATCTTTATTATTATCAACGCCTCGCAACATTTCAACATGTCCATCTTCATGACGACGAATACGTGCATAATGTCCTGTTGCCACATAATCCGCACCTAAATTCATCGCATGATCTAAAAATGCTTTAAATTTAATTTCTTTATTACACATTACATCTGGGTTTGGTGTGCGTCCTTTTTTATATTCATCTAAGAAATACGTAAATACTTTATCCCAGTATTCTTTCTCGAAATTCACAGCATAGTATGGAATGCCTATTTGATTACAAACTTCAATAACATCATTGTAATCTTCTGTAGCTGTACACACACCATTTTCATCTGTATCGTCCCAGTTTTTCATAAATATGCCTATGACATCATAACCTTGCTCTTTTAATACATGTGCTGTTACAGAACTATCTACACCGCCTGACATGCCGACCACAACACGAACATCTTTATTTGACACCTATGACTCCTCCTTAAATTTAAAATATATTTTGTGAATTTCAGCTACAATTGTATTGATTTCATTTTCAGTAGTTAATTCGTTAAAACTAAATCTAATTGAATGATTTGAACGTTCTTCATCTTCAAACATCGCATCTAAAACATGAGATGGTTGCGTTGATCCTGCTGTACAAGCTGAACCTGATGAAACATAAACTTGAGCCATATCCAGTAACGTTAACATTGTTTCCACTTCAACAAATGGGAAATAAAGATTTACAATATGCCCTGTTGACTCCGTCATAGAACCATTTAATTCAAACGGAATAGCTCTTTCTTGTAACTTCACTAAAAATTGCTCTTTCAAATTCATTAAATGAATATTGTTATTGTCTCTGTTTTCTTCTGCTAATTGTAATGCTTTAGCCATTCCAACTATTTGTGCAAGATTTTCAGTTCCTGCACGACGCTTCAATTCTTGTTCTCCACCAAGTTGAGGATAATCTAATGTTACGTGATCTTTAACCAGCAATGCACCTACACCTTTAGGACCACCAAATTTATGTGCAGTAATACTCATTGCATCAATATTAAATTCATCAAATTTTACATCAAGATGCCCGATTGCTTGTACTGCATCAACATGGAAATATGCATTAGTTTCAGCAATAATATCTTGAATGTCATAAATTTGTTGAACTGTACCAACTTCATTATTTACAAACATAATCGATACTAAAATTGTCTTATCCGTAATAGTTTCTTCTAATTGGTCTAAGTCAATTGCACCAGTATCGTCAACATCAAGATAAGTTACATCAAATCCTTCTCGTTCAAGTTGTTCGAATACATGTAACACGGAATGATGTTCAATTTTTGAAGTAATAATATGATTACCTAACTGTTCATTCGCCTTTACTATGCCTTTAATTGCAGTATTATTTGATTCTGTTGCACCGCTTGTAAATATAATTTCATGGGTATTTGCACCTAATAATTGGCCAATTTTACGTCTTGATTCATCTAAATATTTACGTGCTTCTCTACCTTTAGCATGAATTGAAGATGGATTACCATAATGAGAATTGTATATTGTCATCATCGCATCAATCACTTCAGGTTTTACCGGCGTGGTCGCAGCATAATCTGCATAAATTTCCATGTTTGGACACTCCTCACAATTTTATCAATGTTCCAATAATAGCACCTTACATACTATTTTTCTACTTTTCTGTTTAACTTTATTTATAATGTTTTTAATTATATTTTACCATTTTCTTTACGTCCTTATCGAGAGACTTTTCAAACTTTAGCAGTTTAATTATGTCGTTTTTTAAAATCAGTAATCCTAGATTTTTTAAAATTACTATTATGTGATACAAAACTCTTTTTAAATTGAGCAATTTTATATTTATCTTCACATTCGACTGGTATACTTCTTATATCATATAGATGAAAGGACGTTGCAAAAATGACGATTAAATATTCAGCTTTAAACCTTGTACCGATTCGTGAAGGTGAAAATGAACGTACAGCAATTATTGATATGATAACACTCGCACAAAACTTAGATGACTTATCATATGAACGATACTGGATTGCTGAACATCATAATGCACCAAATTTAGTCAGTTCTGCCACAGCTCTATTAATTCAACATACTTTGGAACATACTAAACAGATTCGTGTTGGCTCTGGAGGTATCATGTTGCCTAACCATGCGCCTTTAATTGTTGCCGAGCAATTTGGCACTATGGAAACATTATTCCCTAATCGCGTTGATTTAGGACTAGGTCGTGCACCTGGAACAGATATGATGACAGCGAGCGCATTAAGACGCGATCAACATGATGGCGTATATAAATTTCCTGAAGAAGTGTCATTATTACAACAATATTTTGGTCCTAGTAACCAACAAGCATATGTACGAGCTTACCCAGCTGTTGATAAACATGTACCATTATATATTCTTGGTTCGTCGACTGACTCTGCTCACTTAGCGGCTCGTAAAGGACTTCCTTACGTATTCGCAGGCCATTTTGCACCTCAACAAATGAAAGAGGCAATCGAAATTTACAAAGAATTATTTGAACCTTCTGATGTATTAGATGAACCATATGTGATTGTTTGCTTAAATGCAATTGTTGCCGAAACTGATGACGAAGCACAGTTCCTAGCATCGACAATGGCACAAGTGATGGTTAGTATAACACGAGGAAGAATGCAACCAGTTCAACCTCCAACACATGAATTACAAAGTATGTTAACACCGAGGGAATACGCAATGGCCATGGACAGACAACGTCATTCATTAATCGGATCTGAACATACTGTCAAACAACAGATTCAAAATTTTATTAATGTTTATGGTGAAGTAAATGAAATAATGGTCGTAAGTTACATTTATGATAAAGACAAGCAAATCGAATCGTATCGTAGATTTAAAAACGTTATAGATCAGATGAACCAGTAAAATATTTTAAAATGCAATAATTTTTTTATTTTGAATACGCTCAACTATATATTTCCATAAAAATTGTAGGGAAGAGGTCGGGACAAAGTGTTTAGAATTTGAGCAGAACAGAACGATGAGCAAAATTGTTTTCTAAATTTTGTCGAATTGTGAGAGTTTCTGCCGAAAATCCTGCTTTTGGGACGCCGTTAATCGGTTTCCCAGAGCACAAAAACTTTATGTCTCAACCTCAACAGATTAGCTACCTAATCTACTTTATGTATTGTCATAAATTTCCGTAAAATTTTTTGAGAAAATATAAATCTCCCCATTTCCATTAAACTTTTGAATGTTTAAGAAATGGGGAGTTATTTATTGCTAACGAAAAAATAACGTTTTTATTTGATATATTAACTTTCAAATGTAATTATTTATCTTCGTCTTCTTTTTTCTCTTCTTTATTTGAACCTGTATATTCATTAATTTTATCTTTTACTTTTTGAACTTGTTCATTGTCACTATTTTTAAATTTATCTACTGCATCTTTAGCTTTATCCATAAAACTCATATTTATCTCTCCTCTTGTGAAAAATTATTTGTATTTATTTTTTTAGTTTGTCAATTGCATCTGTTATTTTGTTTTTAGCATTTTCAACGACTTCTTTTGCTTTACCAGCCGCTTTATCTTCTTGTCCTTCTTTTTCTAATTCTTTATTATCTGTTACGTTCCCTACCGTTTCTTTAACGTTTCCTTTAAATTGATCGAATTTACTTTCATCTGCCATAGTAAAACCTCCTCTGATGTATAATTTTATATACCACAAAGGAGGCGTTTTAAACATAATATAATTTAGTTCTCATATTAATTTTCAAACTCTAAAAATAATTAAATATAAAACATGTATCCATCTAAATCTTCACTTGTATCGACATATTCCGCCAAATATTTCAATGTCGTATTATCTAAAACGTCTCTAACAGCGTCCCTCATACGAATCCATAATTGCTTTTGTGCGGGCGGTTCTGATTCAATACTTTCAACAAACGTAATGGGACCTTCTAATAATCTTATAATATCCCCTGCAGAGATTTCTTCCGCTGGTACTCTTAATTGATAGCCACCTTTAGCACCACGTACACTTCGAATTAATCCCGCATTTCTTAATGGACCTACGAGTTGTTCTAAATACAAATCGCTTAAATTATTTTCTTCAGCGATTGACTTTAATGATATACATCCTTGCCCTTCTTTTTTAGCAAGGGAAATCATTAATGTAAGTCCATATCTCCCTTTAGTAGAAATTTTCATTATATAACCTCACTTAATTCGAATATTCATATTCCCATTTTATCATTTTTTACGTTAAGATAGTATTAGAAAGGTGTGACAAATGTGAGTACAGAACCATTAGCGTCGAGAATGCGCCCTAAAAACATAGATGAAATTATATCCCAACAACATTTAGTTGGTCCACGCGGCATTATTAGAAGAATGGTTGACACTAAAAAATTATCCTCGATGATTTTTTATGGCCCACCTGGTATTGGAAAAACAAGTATTGCTAAAGCTATTTCTGGAAGCACTCAATACAAGTTTAGACAATTGAATGCGGTAACAAATACGAAAAAGGATATGCAACTCGTTGTAGAAGAAGCTAAAATGTCTGGTCAAGTCATATTACTACTAGATGAAATACATCGATTAGATAAAGCTAAACAAGATTTTTTATTGCCACATTTAGAAAACGGTAAAATCATTTTAATTGGTGCTACAACTTCTAATCCTTATCATGCCATTAATCCTGCAATTCGCTCAAGAGCGCAAATTTTTGAACTATATCCACTTAACGATGATGATGTCCGTCGTGCATTAAATCGTGCAGTTGAAGATGAAGAGAACGGATTAAAGACATACCAACCAAAAATTGATGAAGATGCGATGATTTACTTTTCTACACAAAGTCAAGGTGATGTTCGAAGTGCCTTAAATGCACTTGAATTAGCTGTATTGAGTGCTGAAGTAGATAAAGATGGAAATCGACACATTACATTACAAGATGCGAAAGATTGTCTACAAAAAGGTGCATTTGTAAGTGATAAAGATGGAGACATGCATTATGATGTTATGAGCGCATTCCAAAAATCTATTCGCGGTAGCGATGTGAATGCTGCTTTACATTATCTAGCACGGTTAATTGAAGCTGGAGATTTACCTACAATTGTTCGACGTTTATTAGTCATCAGTTATGAGGATATCGGCTTAGCGTCACCAAATGCCGGTCAAAGAACACTTGCTGCTATTGAATCAGCTGAGCGCCTTGGTTTACCTGAAGCCAGAATACCTTTAAGTCAAGCAGTCATTGAACTATGTTTATCTCCTAAGTCCAACTCAGCAATGAGCGCTATTGACAGTGCATTATCAGATATTAGAAAAGGAAATGTCGGTCAAATTCCTAATCATTTAAAAGATGGACACTATCAAGGTGCAAAAGATTTAGGGCATGCTATTGGCTACAAATATCCACACCAATATGTGAACGGATATGTTTCACAACAGTATTTGCCTGATAAACTTAAAAACAAAATATATTATGAACCAAAAACAACATCGAAAAGCGAACAACAATTTAAAGAAGTATATAACAATTTATTAAAGCAAAGACCATAGAAAATATGTTCAATCAATTTCAAAATATTTATAATCTTAACAACATATAAAAACTGACTAGGCCATGATGCATCGTATGATACATTTAAGAACTAGTCAGTTTTTATTATTTTTATGCAATTATATCTGCGCTATTATTAATTTGAATTTACTTTAATAAAAATTATTGTCCTTTGTCTTTAATACGTCGCACAGGAATGTCTTTTAATACATCATTTACGACGTAACTCGCACAAATTAATCCAACTACACTTGGTACAAAAGCATTAGATGAAGGCGGCATTTGTCCTTTTCGGTTAATTGCATTTTTATCTCCTACTACTTCTTTTACATCTTCTCTAATAACTATTGGACTTTCATCTGAAAATACAACAGTTATACCTTTACGAATACCTAATTTTTTCAATTTATGACGTATAATTTTAGCCATAGGATCAGTATGCGTTTTAGAAATATCAGCTATTGTAAAACGCGTTGGGTCTGTTTTATTTGCAGCACCCATACTCGAAATTACTTTAATTCCTCTTTCAAGACATTCTTTCATTAAATGAACTTTATACATAATCGTATCACTAGCATCAACAAAATAATCTATATCATAATTATCGAAAATTTCTTCATATGTTTCTTCTGTATAAAACATATGTAAAGGCGTAACTTTACAATCTGGATTGATTAATTTAATGCGTTCTTCCATAAGCGAAACTTTACTTTGACCTACAGTTGTAGTTAGAGCATGTAACTGTCTGTTTACGTTTGTAATATCAACATCATCTTTATCTATTAATATAATATGTCCTATATTTGTTCTTGCTAAGGCTTCAGCAGCAAATGAACCTACGCCTCCAACACCTAATATGACAACCGTTTGTTTCTTTAATAAATCTAATCCTTGTTGTCCTATTGCAAGTTCATTTCTTGAAAATTGATGTTTCATCATTATACCTCTTTCACTGATTTATACTTAATTACATAGTAACTTAATTTTTCAATTTTATCATTATAGGTTTAAATATTTTATTAATATAGCTACCATTTACTTGATCGTTAATCATTATTAATTAGATTTATTTGATTAATGGCCTTAAAGAAGCGCATAAAAATACGCAAGACAAAGTCTTGCGTATCGATAGAGTCCGTATTGCCGTAGTTATAATAGCTTGATCATTCGGCCTGTTATATACAGGTGGGTGCCCTGTTTCTTGTTTTGTACGTCCTTCAAATAAGGCGTGTACGCTGCAAGAAAACCCATTGGGCTCCCTTGATCAAAGAGTGTTAGGCCCAAATTAAAAAGCAAACTTACGAACAACTCAGATGACTATCTTATGATGTTATATTACCACAGATTTAAAATTAATGAAATTATAACAATCTAAAGTTTATTGATTTTTTAAAATTTAGTGACGAATTCGTAAAGAAAGTTCTTCTAATTGCTTATCTGATACTTCACCTGGCGCATTTGTTAATAGACATGTAGCTGATGCAGTTTTCGGGAATGCAATAGTATCTCTCAAGTTTGTTCTGTTAGTTAATAGCATAACTAATCGGTCTAATCCAAGAGCTATTCCGCCATGTGGAGGTGCACCATATTTGAAAGCATCTAATAAGAAACCAAATTGTTCTTGTGCTTGTTCTTTAGTAAAACCAAGTACTTCAAACATTTTTTGTTGTAATTCACCATCATGGATTCTAATTGATCCTCCACCTAGTTCATATCCATTTAATACTATATCATATGCATTTGCTTCAGCTGTTTCAGGAGCAGAATCAAGTTTGGCAATATCAGCTTCTTTAGGTGAAGTAAATGGATGATGTGCTGCTACATAACGTTTTGCATCTTCATCATATTCTAATAATGGCCAATCAGTTACCCATAAGAAGTTTAATTTAGATTCATCTATTAATCCTAATTCTTTAGCAAGTTTCACACGTAAAGCACCTAAACTTTGTGCTACTACATTTGGCTTATCTGCAACAAACATAACTAAGTCGCCAGCTTCAGCACCAGTTAATGAACGTAAAGTTTCAACATTTTCTGCTTCAAAGAAACGGCCAATCGGACCTGTCAGACCTTCTTCTACAACTTTTACCCAAGCTAAACCTTTCGCTCCATAAATATTTACAAATTCAGTTAATGCATCCATGTCTTTACGTGTATACTGCTCAGCAGCACCTTTAGCAACAATCGCTTTAATTTCACCATTGTTTTCAACAGTATCTTTAAATACTTTGAAGTCCATATCGCGTCCTAATTGTGAAACGTCAATTAATTCCATATCGAAACGTGTATCTGGTTTATCTGAACCAAAACGACGCATTGCTTCTTTGTAAGTCATTCTTGGAAACGCTTCTGTAATATCAACGCCTTTTACTTCCTTAACAACTTTTTTAAGCATTTCTTCACCCATCAACATTACATCTTCTTGATCAACGAAACTCATTTCGATATCGACTTGTGTAAATTCAGGTTGACGATCTGCACGCAAGTCCTCATCACGGAAACATTTTACGATTTGATAGTATTTATCAAATCCACTAATCATTAACAACTGTTTAAATAATTGTGGTGATTGAGGTAATGCATAAAATTCACCATCATGTACTCGAGATGGCACTAAATAGTCACGTGCACCTTCAGGCGTTGATTTTGTTAATACTGGTGTTTCAATATCAAAGAAACCTGCATCATCTAAATATTGTCGAATAGAACGCGTAATTTGATGTCTCATTTTAAACGTTTGAGCCAATTCTTGACGACGTAAATCTAAATAACGATATTTCAATCGAATATTTTCATCAACGTTTACATTTTCTTCATTTATTGAAAATGGCGGTGTCTCTGATTTATTAATAACTTTGATATTTGAAACTTGTACTTCAACTTGTCCAGTTTTAATTTTAGGGTTAACTGTTTCAGCATCACGTTTAGTAACTGTACCTTTAACTTCTACAACATATTCAGAGCGTAATGTTTCAGCAATTTTTAATGCTTCTTCTGAAAATGCAGGATTGAATACGATTTGTACAATACCTTCTCTATCTCTTAAGTCAACAAAAATCAATCCGCCTAAGTCACGACGATTGTTAACCCATCCTTTTAATGTAATTTCTTGTCCTAAAAATGCTTCAGTAACTAATCCACAATAAGTTGTTCTCTTACTCATATTTTAACGCCCTCTCTACTTCTTAAAATAATCGACTAATGCGTCTAATTGAATTGTTTCAGATTCACCAGTTGTCATATTTTTAACATTGATTTTATTATTTTCTAACTCTTGATCGCCAATAACGATAGTATGTTTAGCTCCCAATCTATCTGCTTGCTTCATTTGACCTTTAATTTTACGTTTTAAATAATCTTTATCAGCTTTAATACCATTATGTCTCAAATGATTTAATAATTTAACAGCATAGCGATCTGCTTGATCACCCATTGTAACTACGAATAAATCTAAATTTTCTTCGATATCAAGTTCAATACCTTCTTCTTCGAGTGCAAGTAATAAACGTTCTATACTTAATGCAAAACCAATGCCTGTTTCACTTGGTCCATCCAGTAATTCTAACAATCCATTATAACGACCACCGCCACATAACGTTGTGATTGCTCCATCATAATCTGGGTTATCCATCATTAGCTCGAAAGCGGTATGTGTATAATAGTCCAAACCACGTACTAAATTAGGATCCTCAACATATGGAATACCTAAATCATCTAAGTAAGTTTTTACCTGTTCATAATATGCTTTTGATTCTTCATTTAAGAAATCAGTGATTCTAGGTGCTGTTTTAACCGCTTCTTTATCACGGTCAACTTTACAGTCTAAAATTCGCATTGGATTAGTGTGTAAACGTGACTGACAATCAGAACAAAATTCATGAATCACAGGTTCAAAGTGTTTTACTAAAGCTTCGTTATATTCTTTACGAGATTCCATGTCCCCAACACTATTAATAACTAGCTTTAAATGTTTTAACCCAAATGATTGGTAAATGTGCATTACCATTGCCAATACTTCTGCATCTACACTTGGATTTTCAGCCCCAATTGCTTCTACACCAAATTGATTGAACTGGCGATAGCGACCTTTTTGTTTACGCTCATATCTAAACATTGGCCCATTATAATATAATTTTATTGGTTGATTTGGATTTCCTTGCATTTTATGTTCAATATATGAACGCACAACTGCAGCTGTTCCCTCAGGTCTTAATGTAATGCTTCTGTCACCTTTATCTTTAAATGTATACATTTCTTTCTGTACAACGTCGGTAGAATCACCAACACCTCTTGCAAAAAGATCTGTACTTTCAAAGATTGGCGTTCTTATTTCTTTATAATTGTAAAATGTCATTAGTTCATCTAATTTATTTTCGATGTAACGCCACTTTTTCGAATCTTCAGGTAAAATATCCTGCGTTCCTCTAGGTATTTTAATCATTTTTGACATCTCCCTTGGCAAATTATTTTTTCATTACCTTTACTTTTTCTAAACAATAAGGGATTACAATTTATGTTCAGGCTATTCATTTTATTTTTTAAAAATTAAAAAAGCCCTTGCACAGTTTATAACTGTACAAGGGACGAATATCCGTGTTGCCACCCTTATTGATTTAATAGTTCTCTTACAACTGCTACTTTACGTTACAATTATAAATAGTTATTAAACCCACTCAAAACGTTTAACGTACGTTCAACGGCTTTACTTTCATAAAGCACCTTTTCTTGTGTTCAATGTATTAAACTACTCAGTATAATCTTTCAGTCTAAGGATTATATTCCTGCACAATCATTAATAGATTGCTACCTATTTCATTTAACATTTCAAGAATATTAACGGTTTTAGTTATAAAATTCAATATCAATGATAACTAGTTTCACATGTTTTTGCAAGCCCTATGCTGAAAAATAAAATTTCAGACCGTCTACAATTGCTTGTTCTAATATCTGTCTATGTAATTGATCTTTAATCATTGTTTCGTCTGTTGGATTACTAATATAACCTAATTCCAATAACACTGCAGGAACTTTAGTTTGTCTTAAAACTTGATAGTTTTCTTGTCTTGAGCCACGATTAGAAAGCAATCCCTTTTTTTGAATTGTGGCGTCTAAAGTATCTGCTAGAGCTCTTTGATTATCATGATACCAATAGACTGTCATTCCATTTGCATTTGATGATTCTAATGCATCATTATGTATACTTATATAGGCATCGCCTTTAATATCACGATTTTCTAATGAAACGTATGTATCGTCAGTTCTTGTCATTTTAACTGTCGCGCCTTCTTTTTCTAATGTACGCTGCAACTCTTTCGCCGTTTTTAGTGTGTAGTCTTTTTCTAAACTTTTATATTTAGTATTGCTTGAAGCACCCTGGTCACTTCCTCCATGACCAGGATCAAGCACTATCGTTTTGCCTTGTAAAGGATTCTTTTCTTTAGCGTTATCTGCAACAATATCTAAATTCGTATGCCAACCAGCTATCCAACCTTTTTCGTTACCGGATGCATCTTCAACTTCAATCCATTTACCTACTTTACCTATCTTTTTAAAATGGTCACCTTTTTCAACTTTGTATATGACTGGATACGCAGCATTTGGACCTGTACGTAATTCAGCATTCTCAGTGATTGTTATATTACCACTATCTTCACTATTACTATTTAATAGCAAGAATAAAAAGATGATAAATAAGATAAAGGCAATTACTACTATTAGAGTACGTTTGTTTTTAAGACCCTTTTTAGATAACCATGCCTCTATTTTTTTCATTGGATTTTGCCATCCTGACTTTCATAAATAATTGTAACTGGACCATCATTATTAATATCCACATTCATATGCGTTCCAAATTCACCTGTTTTCACAATCAAACCATATGATCTTAACGACTCGTTAAAATAATCATATATTTTCATTGCTTCATCTGGATTTTTAGAATTAGAAAAACCTGGACGGTTACCTTTTTTAACATCTGCATAAAGTGTAAATTGTGAAACTGATAATATTTCACCATTCATTTGTTGGATATTAAAATTTAATTTATCATTGTCATCTTCAAATAACCTTGCATTTGCAATTTTCTTTGCAATAACATCTGCGTCTTGTTCTGTCGAATCTTGACCTATACCAACTAATAAGCAATATCCTTTTCCTATATGATTATTAATTGAATTATTTGTCACCGATGCCTCTTTCACTCTTTGTAAAACTACTTTCATATTTTGCACCTCTAGTTCCAAACTCTTGTAACAGTATACACATCACCAAGTTGTTTAATCTTTTCAACCACACGATAAACATCGTTTACATTTTTCACCATAACACTTATGTTTATAATTGCATTTTTATCAATATCTGAACGCCCTGAAACTTTAATTAAATTTCCTGCTGTTGAACTAACTGCTTGTAAAACTTCATTCAATAATCCATTGCGATCATATGCAGTTACTTCCAAATCAACTTGATATTTTTGAGTAGCATCTTTTGATTTCACCCATTCAACATCGATAAGACGATCAGTTTCATTCTTAATATTTGGACAATCTGTGCGGTGTACTTTAATGCCGTGTCCTTTGGTGATATAACCTACAATATCATCACCTGGTATAGGATTACAACATTTAGACAGCTTAATTAACACATTTTCTAAACCTTCGACATATACGCCACTATCAGTAATAATATTATCTTTAATAGGTAATGATTTTGTGACCTCTTGTGCTTCATTTAAGGCACGTTGTTTTTCTAATATTCTTTGTCTTTCAGTTAATTTATTAACAATTTGTAAAGATGTTACGCCACCGAATCCAACTGCGGCAAATAAATCATCCTCATTTGCAAAGTTGTATTTTTCATTAACAACATGAATATTTTTTTCTGTTAAAATATCTTCGACCCTAAATCCTTGCTCTTTAATTTCAGCTTCAACCATCATTCGACCTTTTTCAATATTCGATGAACGATCTTGCTTTTTAAAGAAACTCTTAATTTTACCTTTAGCACTTGATGATTTTACAATTTTCAGCCAGTCACGACTTGGTCCATATGAATGTTTACTAGTACGAATTTCAACTATATCTCCAGTTTGTAAAATATAATCTATCGGTACAATTTTGCCATTTACTTTGGCACCTATCATTTTATTTCCAACTTCACTATGAATCGCATAAGCGAAATCAATTGGCACTGCGCCATATGGTAATTCTATGACATCACTTGCAGGCGTAAAGGCGTATACTTTATCACTTTGCAAGTCATATTTTAATGTTTCCATGAACTCTTGCGCATCTGATGAAGTATGGTCCGCTTCAGCTAATTCCTTTAACCAATTTAATTTGTTTTGATAGTTTTGGTCTTTTTCATTAACTTTTTTACCTTCTTTGTAAGCCCAATGTGCTGCAACCCCATGTTCTGCAATTTCATGCATATCAAACGTACGTATTTGAATTTCAAGTGGGTCGCCATTAGGACCTACTACAGTCGTATGAAGAGATTGATACATATTTTGTTTAGGCATCGCAATATAATCTTTAAATCGTCCAGGCATTGGCTTCCATAATGTATGAACCAATCCTAAAATCGCATAACAATCATTTATTGAATTTACAATGACACGAATGGCTAATAAATCAAAGATTTGATCGAATTGTTTTTTCTGCTTCATCATTTTGCGATAGATACTATAAATATGTTTAGGTCTGCCATTTATTTCGCCTTCAATGTTCATTCTATCCATTTCAGTACGAATTCGATCAATAGCAGTTTCAATATAGGCTTCACGTTCGCTACGTTTCTTTTTCATTAAGTTAACAATTCTAAAGTATTGTACATTGTCAATATATCGAAGCGCTGTATCTTCTAATTCCCATTTAATCGTATTAATACCTAGGCGGTGCGCTAATGGTGCATATATTTCTAATGTTTCTCTAGAAATTCTAATTTGCTTTTCTCGAGGCATCGCTTTCAATGTACGCATATTATGTAATCTATCAGCTAATTTCACCAAAATCACTCGTACATCTTTTGCAATTGCAATAAATAATTTACGATGATTTTCAGCTTGTTGTTCTTCTTTAGATCTGTATTTAACTTTTTTAAGCTTTGTTACACCGTCTACAATTCGTGCAACCTCTTCGTTAAACATTTCTTTTACATCTTCAAAAGTATATGGTGTATCTTCAATTACATCATGCAAAAATCCTGCAACGATGGTTGGTCCGTCTAATCGCATTTCTGTCAAAATGCCCGCAACTTGTATAGGATGCATAATGTATGGCAAACCGTTTTTCCGGAACTGACCTTTGTGTGCTTCATAAGCAATATGGTAACTTTTCAAAACATATTCGTATTCATCTGATGACAAATATGATTTTGCTTTGTGAAGAACTTCGTCTGCACTATATGGATATTCGTTGTTCATAATATGATACACCCCATTCATCTTTATTACGTCGTCTTAAACAATGATTTTGATGATTACGTTGAATAGTCATTTCCCCACATAAATCATACATTCGTCGACGATAAATAATTATCCTGTCGTCATTAATCGTAATCATAATTTTACTTGAGTGAGTTTAATTTGTATACTATTGCTACTTTTAAAACTTTTACAAAAATTCATCGTAAATCAACTGTTTCATTTTTTAAATATTAGTTCTATGATACTACAATTTATGAAATAAATAAACGATGATATTAAGGTATAATGCTCAATCTTTTAACATTTTCAGTATATAAAAAATCCTATCATCTAATGTCAAGAAATCGCGAACAATATTTTATCATTTCATTCATTCTATAACATTCAATGTAGGATTTTATTTTATTATATGATTAATTACTCATCATATGAGATTAAACTCATAACATCGTAATCTTTAATTTTTTCAATGCCGTTAAGATATTTTAATTCGATAATAAATGCAATACCAACAACGATACCGCCTAATTTTTCAACTAACTTAATTGCCGCTTCAATCGTACCACCTGTTGCTAATAAATCATCTGTAATTAAAACACGTTGTCCTGGTTTAATAGCATCTTTATGCATAGTTAAAACATTTGTACCATACTCTAAATCATATTCGTAACGAATAACCTCTCGTGGCAATTTCCCTTCTTTTCTTACTGGAGCAAAACCAATTCCCATTGAATAAGCCACTGGACAACCTATAATGAAACCACGTGCTTCAGGTCCAACAACAATATCTACATTTCTATCTTTTGCATATTCAACAATTTTATCTGTTGCATAGCCATATGCTTCACCATTATCCATAATAGTTGTTATATCTTTAAAACTTACACCTGGTTTCGGCCAGTCTTGTACCTCTGATACGTATTTCTTTAAATCCATTAATATTTCCTCCTAAATTGCTCACGACAATTGTGACTTTATCCAATTTTTTAATTCTGAAAAATCTTGATATAATAATTGCTTTTCTACATCCATACGTTGTTGTCTTAATTGATATACTTTACTAGAATCAATCGCTCTTTTATCTGGTCGTTGATTAATGTAAATCGTACCTTCCTTTTGTGTTATAAAGTTTAAATCTAAGAAAACTTTAAGCATGAATTTAAGTGCATCTGGTTTAACATTTAAATGCTGACACAATAACATGCCTTCTTGTTGAATATTTGTTTCTTGTTTAGTAATAAGTGCTTTATAACATTTTTTAAAGACATTCATATGAGGTATACCTTCGAAATAAATCGAATGACTATGCTGTAAAACTAAATAGAGTTGAGAAAATTGCAGCTGTCGTAATGTACTTGACAAGTCTTCCATTGAAGTTGGCAAATCTCTTAACACAACTTTATCCGACTGCTGATTAATTTCTTCCCCATAATAATATTCATTCGCATTTACTTTATCACTTTTAGGATGAATAAGCACGACAATATTTTCATCATTTTCTGTAAAAGGTAAACTTTTTCTTTTACTTCGATAATCTAATATTTGTTGTTCATTCATCGCTATATCTTGAATGATTAATTGTGGTGTTTGATTGCCATTCCATTCATTTATTTGAACAGAGCCCAAAATATTGATTGGTTGTTCGTCTTGTAATTCTGTTTCTAAATGCCCATTTTGCCAAAATAATGCTGCTATATTACTGTCACCTAATGTCATTTTCAAGTGGTTTTTTTGTTGGCCAATTGCTTTAACTGATGAAACTGATAAATCGTCCATTTCAAATAATGGTCTAGAAAAATCCGTTCCAAATGGTCGCAAACGATTCATATCACGTATATTTTTAATTGTTATGTCATTCTCTGTTAATAAAACGTCTACTGGTTTCACAGGATCTAGTGATGTTGTTTCAGCTAAAGCTTTCATCCATTTATTCAATCCCTTAGCTAACAAATCAACATTTTCAATATCCATCGTCATACCTGCAGCCATATGGTGACCACCAAACTTGGCAATTAAATCTTGATGTGCTGATAATATTTCGAACATAGACACTTGATCGATTGATCTCGCTGAACCTTTTGCATGATTTTGTTCTCGATCAATATTTAAAATAAGTGTCGGTAATGCATATGTTTCAACAATTTTAGACGCCACAATACCTAACACACCTTCATGCCAATTTTCTTTCGCAAGAAGTAGGAATAAATTCCCTGCTTTAACTTGTTCATCAGCCATAGTCATTGCTTCTTCAGTAATAGATGCAACAATATCCTTTCTTTCGCGATTAAAATGTTCTACCTGTTCTGCTAAAAATGAGGCTTCTTCTTCATCTTCTGTCATCAGTAATTCACAAGCTAATGAAGCATCATCTAAACGCCCTACAGCATTTAATCTTGGTCCAATGATAAAGCCTATTGTCTCTTCATCAATGTGATCGTTGTACCCCGCTTCTTGAAGCAATGCTTTAATAGATACTGGACAATTATCATTTAATATTTTCAAACCTTGTTTCACGAGTGAACGATTTTCATCCGTTAACGAAACCAAGTCTGCTATGGTACCTATAGCTACTAACGCTTTAAAGTAGTCAGGTACATTTCCTATTAGCGCTTGAGACAATTTATAAGCTACGCCGGCACCACATAATTGTTGAAATGGATAATCAAATGCCGGGTGCATCGGATGCACAATTGCATATGCTTCTGGTAATGTTCTACCTATTTCATGGTGATCAGTAACAATTACATCAACACCGAGTTCTTGAACCATTTTAATTTCATTATGACCTTGTATACCATTATCAACCGTTATTATTAAAGAGATACCTTCATCGTGTGCGTTTCGAAATGCTAATTCATTTGGACCATATCCTTCAGTAAAACGATTAGGTATATGCCAACCTACTTGTGCGCCTAAAAGCTGTAATGTCGTAACTAAAATAGTCGTTGAAGTTACACCATCAGCGTCATAGTCTCCATATACTAAGATTTTTTCTTCATTAGATATTGCATTTTTAATTCTTTCAACGGCCTTACTCATGTCACTTAGTTGATTTGGATCATGATTTATATCTATGTCTGCAATAATTGATTGAATATCTTGTTCATCAACAATTGCCTTACTTTCTAATATTTTCTTCACAATTGGCGTCAATTTAAATTTAGATATTGTTTCTTCGTTTATGTATTCAGTTGGTTTTGTTAATTTCCACTTATACTTTGGTTTTATCATTTCTACGCCTCATTTCCAAAAGACATTATATCTAAAAATGCTATAAATAAAAAGCACTAATATAAATAATCAAGACTTTAATTATATCATTTTTTAAAAGTAGATGTGATAAGTTAAATTTATCTATTTGGTTAAATTTAAACATAATAAAAAGAGCAGTGTCTGAACCTATTTCGGATCACAACACTGCTCTTCTTATTAAAACTATACTAATATCTTTTCGTCATTTGATTTTTTATCTTTATACACAACTAATTTGTGTTTTGGAGATTTTTTCAATTGACGTTTTTTCATCATTCCCCATAGAGGAACTGCTATAAAGATAGATGAGAACACACCAGAAATTAATCCGATAAATAATGCTAATGTAAAGTTAAATATTGTAGGTGCACCAAAGAATAAGATGGCAACTACAACAACGATTACTGTTAACACCGTGTTGACTGAACGTGTCATCGTCTGTCTTATCGATCTATTGACAATATCGTCAATTTGTTCAGGTGCAGTAATAACTTTTATTTTCTGAAGGTTCTCACGTACACGGTCAAACGTAACAATTGTATCGTTAATTGAATACCCAACAATTGTAAGAACCGCGGCAATAAATGTTAAATCTACTTCAATTCTAAATAAACTAAAGATAGCAACGATTATGAATACATCATGTAGTAATGCCAATACGGATGACAGACCCATTCGCCATTCAAATCGTAATGATACATAGATAATGATACCAATAGATGCATATATTAAAGCTAACATGGCATTTTTAGCTAATTCTTGTCCAATTATAGGTGATACAGTATTAATTTGAGGTGTGTCACCAAATTTTGATTTAATATTATCACTCAACTTGTTGTCTTGAGCACGTGTTAAATCATCTTTAAATTGAACTGTTGCTACTTTATTATCTTTACCATTGATTTGAATTTGATCCGCTTTAAGTCCACTATCTTTTACAACTTGTTCAACTTTTTGTTGAGAAATAGATTGTTTTGATTGGAAATCTACACGTGTACCACTTGAGAAATCAATACCTAAATTCAACTTAAAGATATAAAGGATAACCAATCCAACAACAACTATTAAAATACTTACACCAATTAATGGTTTTGCTAATTTAACAAAGTTCCATTTTTCAAATGATGTTTTAAGATCGTGAACATCAACGCCTTCATTAATGTTATGTCTCTTATTCTTATTAACGCCAAACAACCAATATTGATTTTTGAAGACGTTTGATGAAACTAATAATGATAATAAGAATCTTGATAAGAAGACTGCTGTAACAAAGATCATTAAGATACCTAATAATAACATTGTTGCAAAACCTTTAACTGAACTTTCACCGAAGAAGAATAATACTGCTGCGGCTATAACTGTTGTTAAGTTTGAGTCAAAGATTGTTAAGAATGAACTTTTATTCGCTTTAGAAAAAGCTTGCTTAATCGTGCGTCCAATTCGAAGTTCATCTTTAATACGCTCATACATTATAATATTTGCATCGACGGCCATACCTACACCTAATACTAATGCTGCTAAGCCTGGCAGTGTAAGTACACCTGAAATGAAATTAAATGCTACTAATGTTAAATAGATGTATGTTGTTAAAGCAATAATTGCTACTAAACCAGGTAATCTGTAGAAACCTAACATGAATAGATAAATTAAAGCTACACCAATAAATGATGCAAATACAGTTTTATCTAATGCATCTTGTCCAAATTGAGCACCTACTGAATTTGAGTAAATTTCTTTTAAATCAACCGGTAATGAACCTGCATTTAACAATTCAGCAATTTGTTTAGCCTTTTTAACGCCTTCTTGCCCTTTGAATCCACCAGAGATTTCTACACTATCTGAGTTAATCGGTTGATCAACACTTGCTGCAGAAATAAATTTAGGGTTTTTCTTTTGAGCTTCTTTTTTATAGCTGTCGCCTTTTTTGAAATCTAACCAAACTACCATGACATTGTCACGTTTTTTAGAGATTTCTTCAGTTACTTTTTTAAATTTATTTTTATCTTTCACTTTAAAAGTAACTGTTGGCTGGTTCGTTTCTTGTTTGAACTCTTGCTTCGCAGAGCCTTGCTTAATATCAGAACCATTTAATTTCACTTTATCTTCGGCATCACGAATTGTTAAATTTGCTTGAGAAGACAAAATTTTACGTGCTTCATTCTGGTCTGTTACACCAGCAAGTTGAACTCTAATTCTATTTGGTTCTTCAACTTGTATCTTAGGTTCAGAAACACCTAATACGTTTACACGATTTTCTAAAGTTTGCGCCGTTGATTGTAAAGCTTTTTTATCTATTTTATCGCCCTTATGTAACGGGTCAACTTGATAAAGCACTTCAAATCCACCTTGCAAATCAAGTCCTAAATTGACATTCTTTACAACACTTTTATAAGTTGCAGCCATTCCGGCAAACAACAATACGACTAAAAGTAAGAATGCAATTATTCTACTACTTTTCTTCACATGAACACCTCATTATTTACGTATGTATTTAGAATACTTTAATACTATTTTATTACGCAAGTTAAATCTTTCTTACAAAATTTATTAGCCTTATACATATTAACATACTATAACTACTAGTAAAATTAGACACGGTTATATTTAATTTAAATTTAACAATTATTATGGATCACATTTTCTTTTTTTCGAATGCAAAAACAGCACAATACATTGCAGCTAAATTTAAAAAGGGATGAAACATAAATCGTTTCATCCCTTTTTATTACCTCTTCATGTTATGAAGGGTCAACTTGTTTAATAGCTGGTTTTTCGAATGTTAATTCAGTACCATGACCATTTACTGTAATTACTACAGTTGTTTCATCTACTGCTTTAACAGTACCTTTAATACCACCAATTGTAGTAATTCTTTGACCAGATTCAATGTTGTTAATCAACTCACGGTGCTGCTTAGCACGTTTTTGTTGTGGTCTGATCATCAAGAAATACATAACCGCAAAAATTACGACTATATATATAAGTAATGAAAATTGCATTTTGTACGCTCCTCTTGCTTAAAAGTTTTTTGGGTTCTCAACATTTAATCCATACTGCTCGAAGAACTCATCTTTAAAATCTAATAGACGATCTTCTCGAATGGCTTGTCTTATATCTTCCATTAATTTTAGCAGAAAATGTAAATTATGAATAGTAGTAAGACGAATACCAAAAGTTTCCTCTGCTTTGATTAAATGACGTATATACGCTCTTGAGTAGTTTTGACATGTGTAACAATCACAGTTCTCATCTAAAGGTCTTAAATCGTCTGCAAATTTTGCATTTTTAATAACCAATCGCCCTTGTGATGTCATACAAGTACCATTTCTGGCAATACGTGTTGGTAAAACACAATCAAACATATCCATACCGCGAATACTACATTCTATTAATGCATCTGGAGATCCTACACCCATCAAATATCTTGGTTTATCTTTAGGCATAAATTGCTCTGTATGTTCAACCATTTTATACATAACTGGCTTAGGTTCACCGACTGACAAACCTCCGATTGCATAACCAGGAAAATCTAATTCTACTAAATCCTTTGCACTTTGCTCTCTTAAATCTTCATATTCGCCACCTTGGATAATGCCGAATAGTGCTTGATCTTCAGGTCGTTGGTGTGCATCAAGACATCTTTTCGCCCAACGTGTTGTACGTTCGATTGATTTTTTTACATAATCATATTCCGCAGGCATAGGCGGGCATTCATCAAATGCCATCATTATATCAGAACCTAAATCATTTTGAATTTGCATTGATTTCTCAGGACTCAAAAATAATTTAGAACCATTAGTATGATGTCTAAATTCCACACCTTCTTCGGTAATTTTACGTAAATTACTCAAACTAAACACTTGGAAACCGCCTGAATCTGTTAGAATTGGACCATCCCAATTCATGAATTTATGTAATCCCCCAGCGTGTTTGATAATATCATTTCCAGGTTGTAACCACAAATGATACGTATTTCCTAAAATGATTTTCGCTTCAATCTGTCTTAATTCCTCTGGGCTCATTGTTTTAACAGTCGCTTTAGTACCTACTGGCATAAACATCGGGGTTTCAAATGAACCGTGTGGTGTGTGTACAATACCTAAACGAGCACCAGATTGTTTACATGTTTTAATGTGTTCATATGTTACTGCAGGCATATTTAAAATCCTCACATTCTTTTTATATAATTAACATTGCATCGCCAAAACTAAAGAATCTATACTCTAAACTTACAGCTCTTCTATAAGCATTTAGAACATTTTCACGAGAACTAAACGCTGACACAAGCATAACCAAAGTTGATTTTGGTAAATGAAAATTAGTTATTTGACCATCAATTGCTTTAAATTCAAATCCTGGATAAATAAAGATATTAGTCCAACCACTTGTCGCAACAAATTGATTATGGTCGCGTCGAATTGTTTCAAGTGTTCTTGTAGAAGTTGTACCAACTGAAATAATTCGATGCCCTTTAGACTTCGTTTCATTTAATAAGTCTGCTGTTTCTTGAGTCATTTGATAATATTCACTATGCATTTCATGATCGTTTACATCATCAACACTGACAGGCCTAAATGTGCCTAAGCCAACATGCAATGTAACAAATGCAATATTAACGCCTTTATTTTTAATTTCGGCTAATAACTCATCTGTGAAATGTAAACCTGCTGTCGGTGCTGCTGCCGAGCCACTTTCCTTAGCATAAACAGTCTGGTAACGATCAGGGTCATCTAAACGCTCTTTAATATACGGTGGTAGTGGCATCTCACCTAATTCATCTAAGCGTTCTTGTAAAATACCTTCATAATGTAGACGCATAATACGTCCACCTTGGTCCATTTCCTTAATGCACTCAGCTACAATTTTACCATTACCAAAACTTAATTTATTACCAACTTTGATTCTCTTAGCAGGTTTGAGTAAGACTTCCCAATCATTACCCTCTATTTGAGTCAGCATTAACATTTCAACTTTAGCACCTGTTTCTTCTTTTAAACCAAAGAGTCTGGCTGGCATCACTCTAGTATCATTTAATACTAACGTATCGCCCGCTCTAAAGTATTCAATAATATCTTTAAAATGTAAATGTTTCATCTCGCCAGTTTCTCTATCCATCACTAATAAACGACTTTGGTCACGATCTTTTAATGGCGTTTGAGCTATTAAAGATTCTGGCAAGTCGTAGTCAAATTCTTCAATGTTCACGTTATTCCCTCTCCTCATTTGACTTTGAAAAATGTTCATATGCTAATGGTGTAGCTTTTCTACCACGTGGTGTACGTTCTAAAAATCCTTTTTGAATTAAAAAAGGTTCGTAAACGTCTTCAATTGTAATTCTTTCTTCACCAATTGTTACAGCAATCGTATCTAATCCTACAGGTCCACCATTATACTGATTAATTATGCAATTCATCATTTTGTGATCAATATAATCCAAACCATGTTGATCGACTTGAAGTAATCCTAACGCATGCTTAGTAGTATTAATGTATATTTGATCATCTTCATTCACCTGTTGGAAATCACGTACACGTTTTAATAAACGATTTGCTACACGCGGTGTACCTCGAGAACGTTTAGCAAGCTCAATGGCACTAGCTTCATCTATACCTGTTCCTAGAACTTCTGCAGTTCTAATGATAATCTCTTTTAAATCTGATTCGTTATAGTATTCTAATCTTAAATGAACACCAAATCGGTCTCTTAGAGGTCCTGTTAAGCTTCCAGCTCGAGTAGTTGCTCCGACCAAAGTAAATGGAGGTAAATCGATTCGGATACTTCTAGCCTCATCACCTTTACCTATAATAATATCTAAAAAGAAATCTTCCATTGCAGGATATAAAACTTCTTCAACTACACTACTTAATCTGTGTATTTCATCAATAAATAACACATCTCCTGGTTGAAGACCCGATAAAATAGCAGCTAAATCGCCAGGTCTTTCTAAGGATGGACCTGACACTGTTCGTATATTAACGTCCATTTCATTAGCAATGATATTAGATAATGTTGTCTTACCTAGTCCAGGGGGGCCAAAAAGCAATACATGGTCTAATGGTTCATGGCGTAGTTTAGCCGCTTTTATAAATACTTCTAAATTACTTTTTATTGAATTTTGACCAATATATTGTCGTAATCTCGTAGGTCTTAACGACAACTCAAAATCAGATTCTTCATTATGCATTGATTGATCAACCATACGTTCATCCATGACAACACTTCCCCCATCAATCTATTTAAATTTAAGATACAACTATTTGTAGACCTGCTTTTACAGCCTCATCAACAGAGTCGTATTTATTTTTATTTAACAATTTCTCTACTTTTGTAAGTTCTCGTTTAGAATAACCCAGTGCTTCTAAAGCTAGCATTGCCTCTTGTACAAATTGATCTTGTACTGTAGAAGTTGGATCTACTTGCAATAATGATTCACTATCTTCTTCAGTAATTTTAACTTTGCCTTTTAAATCTAATACAATTTGTCTTGCTGTCTTTTTACCGATTCCAGGGAATTTAGTTAAATACGTGTCATTTTCATTTTCAATAGCACGTTTTACCTCGTTAGGTGTACTAGTTGCTAAAATAGCCAATGCAGATTTAGGTCCAATACCAGTAACTTTAATTAAACTCAAAAACATATCTTTTTCTTCTTCGCTACTAAAACCATACAATAATTGGGCATCTTCACGAACTATTAAAGATGTATGTATTAAAACATCTTGATCTAAATACTTCTGAAAACGATAAGAATTTGGTGTTTGAATTTCATAACCAACGCCTGTAGTTTCAACTACCACATGTGTTGGATATAAATGTGTTAACTTACCTTTGACATACGCGTACATTTTTTACACATCCTTACATACTCATACTAATTAATTCTACTTTAGATACATAATCTAAATTTCTTAAAGCTACGATGACATCTTCCGCAGAAGTGTCCTTAGATTTTGCATTTAAAGACAGTGTGATGGTCGCTTTTTCTTCCATTGGAATACTTTGATGAATTGTTAAAACCGAAAGCTCTAATTTAGAAATGACATCTAAAACACGTGCTAACATACCGACTATGTCAGTAACGTACAATATTAATGTAAACTCTCTATGGTCTAACATTTTATCATCTACTGGAAATATAGTTTCTCTATATTTGTAAAATGCACTTCTTGATAAATCAAACTGCTTAACTGCATCATCAATGGACAATGTAGGATCATTTTTTAAGGCATCTTTAATTTTCAAAGTTTTAACCACTGATTCTGGCAATACGTCTTCTCTAATTAAATAAAACTTTTTATAATCTTTATTGTCCATCATGCTACACTCCTATTCAACGAATTCAAATTCTCCACCAAGAATTCTAACGATATCTCCATTTGTACAACCGCGTTCTCTAAGAGCATCATCAATACCCATTGAACGCATTTGTCGTGCAAAACGACGTACTGCTGGGTCACTGTTAAAGTCAGTCATCTTGAACATTCTTTCGATTGCATTACCACTCACAACGTATGCACCATCATCATCTCTTGTAATTGTAAACTTATCTTGTGAAGGGGTGTGTTTATAAAGTACACGATTGATACCTGCTGACTCTTCTTCTTCAACTGAGAAGTCAACATCTTTATATTCTTCTAATTTATCCGCAATTGCATAAAGTAATTGATCAATATTTTCACGTGTAATTGTAGAAACTGGTATTACTTCTACATTGTCACCAATTTCCTCTTTAAAAAGTTCTAAATTATCTTGGGATTCAGGTAAATCCATTTTATTAGCAACAACGATTTGAGGTCTATCTTCTAAACGTTGTTCATATGCTGCTAATTCTTGATTGATGACTTTATAATCTTCAATAGGATCTCTTCCTTCAGATCCACTCATATCTATCATATGCACAATAACTTTAGTTCTTTCAACATGTCGTAAAAACTGATGACCTAGACCAACACCATCTGATGCACCTTCAATTAATCCAGGTAAATCAGCCATTACAAAACTACGTTGATCTGGAGTTGAAACGACACCTAAGTTTGGCTTGATAGTAGTAAAATGGTATGCCCCAATTTTCGGTTTCGCTTTAGAAACAATAGATAATAATGTTGATTTACCTACACTTGGGAATCCTACTAATCCTACATCAGCTAATAATTTTAATTCTAAAGAAACGTCTAATTCCTCACCTGGTTCTCCTTTTTCACTAAAGTCAGGTGCAGGGTTTCTCGGCGTTGCAAAACGTGAATTTCCGCGACCGCCGCGACCACCTTTTGCTACGACAGCTCTTTGACCATCTTCAACAAGATCTGCTAATACTTCGTCAGTTTCAACATTTTTTATAATTGTGCCCGGCGGAACTTTTAAGACTAAGTCTTCAGCATTTTTTCCATGCATATTACTACTTTGTCCATTTTCACCTTTGTTTGCTTTAAAATGACGTTGGTATCTAAAATCTAATAATGTTCTTAGTCCTTCATCTACTTCAAATACAACAGAAGCACCTTTACCTCCGTCACCACCAGCTGGGCCACCAAACGGCACATATTTCTCTCTTCTATACGCGGTAATACCATTACCACCATCACCGGCTTTAAGAGATATTTTGACTTGATCGACAAACATATATCTCACCTCTTTTACATATAATTTTCATTTTCCCAATAATTATAGCATATTAGAGCCCCTTTTAGTTTACTGATTAGGGGCTCTTATGCAGTTGCACTTAAAGCTAATTGCCTTAAATTCTTATATTTCTCAGTACCCAAATATGATACGGTTTTTACTTTAATTTCTGCAACTGTATTCCTTTGCCCCCTTTTAATTGTAAATAATTAGGGGCTCTTATGCAGTTGCATTTAAAGCTAATTGCCTTAAAATACTTATTTATCTCAGTAACGAATATGATACGGTTTTTACTTTAATTTCTGCAACTGTATTCCTTTGACCCCTTTTAGTTTACTGATTAGGGGCTCTTATGCAGTTGCATTTAAAGCTATTTTCCTTAAAATACTTATTTATCTCAGTACCAAATATGATACGTTTCTTGCTTTAAATTCTGCAACTGTATTCCTTTGTCCCCTTTTAATTTACTGATTAGGGGCTCTTATGCAGTTGCATTTAAGACTATTCGCCTTAAATTCTTATATTTCTCAGTACCCAAATATGATACGTTTCTCGCTTTAAATTCTTATTTTTACTTTTGACCAAAATCGTCATAATAAAAAATATCTTTATAAAAAGTAAAAAACACCAGAAGATTCACTTCTGGTGTTAACTAGACAAAATTATTCAGCTACTGCGTATACAGAAACTTGTTTTTTGTCGCGACCTTTACGTTCGAATTTAACAACGCCGTCGATTTTAGCGAATAATGTATCATCGCCACCACGACCTACATTTTCACCAGGGTAAATTTTAGTACCACGTTGGCGATATAAAATTGAACCACCTGTTACGAATTGACCGTCAGCACGTTTAGCACCTAAGCGTTTTGATTCAGAGTCACGTCCGTTTTTTGTAGAACTTACCCCTTTTTTAGATGCGAAGAATTGTAAGTTTAATTTTAACATCGGAATGCACCTCACTTATAATTTAATCTAATATTCTCATTATATTCTTCTTCAATGGTTTGTAAAGAAACTAGCATTGCTTGAAGAATTAATTGCGCTTCATCGTTATTTGTATCAACACTTCTTATATGAAAATGACCACCATTGTCATCATAATTGATATCTGGTCTCTCAGATGTCAATCCTATAATCGCATTAACACTACCAAACAATACAGCTGAAGCTCCAGCACAAACGATATCATGACCATATTCACCATGGTTAGCATGGCCATCCATAATAACGTCTGTTACTTTGCCTTCATCATTAACTGTAACATCAACAGTAATCATAATAATTACGCGTTGATTTTATCGATTGTTAATTTAGTGTATGGTTGACGATGGCCTTTTTTACGTTTTGAATTTTTACGACGTTTGTATGTGAATACAGTGATTTTCTTACCGCGTCCTTGTTTGTTAACAGTAGCAGTAACTGTAGCACCTTCAACTGTTGGCGCTCCAACTTTAACTGAATCTCCACCTACAAATAATACTTTATCAAATGTAAAAGTATCACCTTCGTTTACGTCTAATTTTTCAACGAAGATTTCTTGACCTTCTTCTACTTTGATTTGTTTTCCACCTGTTTCAATAATAGCAAACATACTTTGCACCTCCTGTATAATAAGTCACGCCATATATAGGTGACACTTGTTATTGAGTAAAGCGTTCGCACTCTTTCAATAACTTCTGCAAATGAGTAAAGCGTTCGCACTCTTCGTTGTATCAATCGCTTTATTCCTTGGTCTTGGTCTTGTTCTTGAACCTATATTTGAGCGGTTGTATGTAGCTACTTATAACTACTCAACTATTGCATCTTACCATTGACGACGTTTCATGTCAATGTCATTGTTCGTTTTTTTAATGAACTTTATAATCAATGGATACAGTATAATTAGCAGTACAAAATTCAATAATAATGTCGGCAGCAATCTAAATACAACAAAATGTATAAAATCAAATTGAATAAATCCTAGCATGCCATATATCAATGCTACATATATTTCTAATAATATTGTACTCCCAAGAATAATTGCGAATAACATTGTGTGATCTTTATAAAAAATCTTAAAGAAACGATCAACAAGTGCTAAAAATAGTATATAACCAAATAAATACACTCCATAAATGCTTCCATAGTATACATCAGTCATTAAACCAATAAATATACTCAGCATTAATGACACACCAAAACCTCTATAAACTACCATCATTAATATGTACATAAAGGTTAAGTGTGGCACAAAAATAATTTCAAACTTTCCAATATGCATTGGAATGAGTAGTCCAATTGCGGTATCAATGTAAAATAATAAAATCCCTATCAAAAAATAATACAAAGTACGCATTATTTATCCCTGCTTTCATCGTCAGGTATAGTTTTAGGATCTCTTTTAGCAACATAAACATGACTTAAATCTGCTAGATCTGCACCAGTTTTAACTCTAACCTCTTTAGCTAATCCGTATTGATCATTCTGAACTTTCGTGACTTCACCTATATACAAATTACTTGGCAATTGATCTGCAAGCCCACTAGTAACTACTTTATCCCCTTTAGAAATATTATCTCGGTTATTAATATCACTAATTACTAACTCAGAATTCTTTTCATCATATCGATCAATCAAACCGAAAATATTTTTAGAACCATGTTGTATATTTACCGATAATTTGCCGGCACGCGTATTAGTTGAAATTAAATCTACTTGTGAAGAAAACTTATTTACTTTTGTTACTCTTCCAACAAATCCTTGTGAAGTCATTACGGCCATATTAGAAGTAATGCCTGATTTCGAACCTTTATCAATCACAAGTGTATTCATCCATTGATCAGGATTTCTTGCTAATACTGTAGTAGAAATCGGATCATATTTTGAAATATCTTTTAAATCAAGCTCTTTTTTCAGTTTATTATTTTCCGTTTCTAATTGTTGGTTTTTAGATTCTAATTGGCTTATTTTATTTTTAGCCTCTTTTGAATCTCCCTTTTTAAAAAAGTCTCCAATTGCACCAGCAACAAAATTAACTGGATAACTCACAACTCGTTGCCCAAAAGACACAGAATCACCTATGTATTGTTCAGGAGGTGATTGAGATTGTGATCGTATGGACAGCCCAATAAGTGCAATAAAAACGATGATTGCACATAAAACAACAATTAATTTGTTATTTTTAAAAAACTTAAGCACCCAGAACACCTCTATTTTGTCAAAATATTATATATCCTTTTCTATTTTATATTACTCCCTTAATGAAATAAAGCACTAACTTTTAATTACCTTGAAAATAAACTTAGCTTTCAATAAATCTAACTTCTTTATAATAAAAATAACTACCAGCAAAATATTTTAATTGCTAGTAGTTACTATAATTATTTTTAATATTTATTTGTTTGTGTCGTTCGTTCTTTCGCTGTTGGTTAACTGTGATTGTCTCCAACGGGCGAATAAATTTTGGGCTTTTTGTTGTTCATTAGCTTGTTTTTGTTTTGATTGTTCTGCCATTTGAACTACACCAACCTTTTATATATTCTAACGACAGGATAACTAAAATGATTTTTGTATGCAAAGAATTTCTATTGATATGCATTTTCTGGTTTTAATTGTAAATTTTGCCCTAATTCATTTAAGTCCTGTTGCATTTCGAATTCTGTATTATAAACTCTCATGGATTCATCTCCAAATTTATAAAGTATAAATTCATCCCCTCTTTGACCAATTACATATTTATCATTATATGCCATTCGATTCATACCTGATACAGCCATAAATTCTTGTTTATCTATCATATTAAATACATTTTTAATTTGACTTAAAGGTACATTTTTAATCAAATCATTTTCTTTCAATGAATATTTTTCTCCATTTACATAAACATGTTGTGTATTATTCGTTGGCTGTGCAACTTGCCCAGTATGATCTGACGCTTGGTTAACTGGATTCCAATCTTGTTCTTTTAAAAAAGGCGCGTATTTCAAGGCGATATATACAATCACTATAATCGCAATTACTGCTATAATATTTTTAATCATACTTAATATAAATCTCATAGGTCGCCTCCATTAGTCTTCAAACAATTATATAATTTGTCATATATATTTTCATCAGTCTTCAGGCTTAATCACACTATATCTTTGGACTGATGCATCTTAATTAAAAATAGCTTATACTTTATTTATGTTTTAAATGCTTATGAGGAGGTTCGTAATATTGAGTATACTAACAATCATATTAATAGCACTATTAGTAATCCTCCTTTTTAGAGTTGGACTTTCTATTTTGCGATTCTTAATTTATATCGGTGTCATTTTATTATGTTTGTATTTAGGATATCAAGGCTTAATTTGGTTACTTGATTTTTTCCAAATTAATACAGGATTATTACCACAATTCCAATTATAGTAAATATAAAATCATATTAATATAACAAAACTCCTAATGAACTAGATTAAATTTTTGTTTAACTAGTTAAGCATTAGGAGTTTTAATTTTTTGTTTCTGATTAATAACTTACATTTAACAATTCATTATTTACGTCCAAATGCATTAGATAAAAATCGCAATAATGCATAGCTACCGCTGAGTAATAGTCCCCAAACGATACCAGTAAATATTGAACCAACAGCTACACTAAATAAAGGAATTGATTGCTTCGTGACGATCACACCTGCTAGTGCTGTAACTAGTATACATACTGATGATAATATCACCGTCATTAATAGATTACGTTTTGTTACAGGTTCATTCTTTATGTTTAATTGCATTGTATATACCATTGGTACTAGAACCCCGATAATTATAAATAGCGTCACTGTTTTTCCTCCAAATGATTGTACTTCGTAGGTATTATACACAAGAATTGTTAGTAATTCTATTAACTTTATTCATTTTCATCAAAATAACCTGCTTCAACTAAGCTTGTAAACTTATTATCACCAATAATAATATGATCCAACAAATCTATACCAAGTATCAAACCACATTCTTTTAATCTTAGTGTCGTCATGATATCTTCTTGTGAAGGTGTCACATCACCAGAAGGATGATTATGTACAGCTATGATTGCATTCGCATTTTCTCGAATTGCAATACTAAAAATTTCACGCGGGTGCACAATAGAACTATTTAATGTCCCTTTAAATACACACGCTTCTTTTATAACAATATTTTTTGAGTTCAATAATAAAATCATAAAATGTTCTTGTGGTAAATCTTTCATTGAAGCCATCATAAAATCAGCTACATCACTAGGTTGTGTTATTTTAACTCTGTTAATTTCTGAACGTCGACCCATACGCTCACCCAATTCAAATGCAGCTTTTAATGTAATTGCTTTTTGCAAACCAATTCCCTTTACCTGAATCAAATCGTTAACAGATGCTTTTTTTAGTTCGTTTAAATTCGAAGTAGCTTTCAACAATTCATTACTTATATCAATACTAGAAAACCCTTTTCGCCCAGTATTAATTAATATCGCTAATAATTCAGTATTCGAAAGACTTTTCGCACCATGACTTAATAAACGTTCTCTCGGCATTTCTGAAGTAACCATTTCTTTAATTTTCAATAATATATTCCTCCTAAAAATTGATGAATTTCATTATAAAAAACTGCATTTAATACAAATGAGATAGTTAAAAAAGGTATTAGAGGTAACGCCTTAATAGGCTTGATTATCATTATGATTATCGCAATAAGTCCTGCGATGATAAATGTAAATAAAATAAGGTATATAGTAAATTGTAGAGGGAAAAATAAAGAAATAGTGCTTACGAGAAGAATATCACCATAACCAATATATGATTTAAATAAAAAGTAAAAAATATGAGCAGAAATACTTACAATTAAAAAGGCTGAGGGAAAAATAGTAGATAACGAGAATATAACTACATAGTAAACAATTATTAAACGACAGTCGATAAGTAAAGTTTTAATATCAGTCAAAGAAAAAATAAGTAGAAAAATATATGTTGTAATAAATAACAATGCATTTACGTCCGTTAAATTAAATAAAACGAATATAATAGGTAACATTGCCAAAATCTCTCCTATCAGATGACTTTTAGAAATATTATAACGGCAATATTGACATCTACCTTTTAGCATTATGAAGCTAAAAATTGGAAATAGTTCGTACCATTTCAATTTAACATGGCAATGATCACATTTAGAACGTCTATGTAAATACTTAAATGAAGTTTCTTCAACAGATATAAATTGATACAAAAAACTAAAGATACAACTACAACTATATGACAATAAAATTACCAAGAAATAACCTCCTCAAATAGATTATAGATAGTTGCGTCAATAATGTAAATATACATCATTTCTATAAAATCATTCCTCTTTGATATGCAGATTTCTCGTTATGGTATAAATATGTTGATAGCTTAAAATAACGCTTAAATGTCATATAATATCTCCAAATCAATAGTATAATAACCGGACTAAATCTAAAAAATAACCGTGAAGAAACAATATAATTTTGAACTTCACGGTTATTATAATTTTATGGCTAAAATGCTCCAAAATCAATTTTAGATTTAACTTCACTAATGAAATATAAACTACCAGTAATTACAAGTGCATCACCTTGATAATTTTTAATAAATTCAACATAATCGTCCACAAGTTGTATATGATCCCCTTCTACACTACCAACAATCTCTTCTTTTCGTAATGCTTTTGGAAAATCAAATTCAGTTGCATAAAAAGTTTTTGCAATAACATTTAAATGCTTAACCATCTCATTGATAGGTTTACCATTAATTGCTGAGAATAAAATATCAACTTTGTCTTTGTGGTGATAATTTTGAATTGTATTAATTAATGCGTCTATACTTTCGGAATTGTGAGCACCATCTAAAATGATTAACGGCTTATCATGAACTTGTTCAATACGACCAGTCCAGCGAACTGATTCGATTCCGTCAATCATTTTATTGAAATCTAAATGAATTAAACCTTGTTCATTTAATTCAATTAATGCTGTAATTGCTAATGCAGCATTTTGTTTCTGATGTTCTCCTAACATACTTAAAATGATTGTTTCTAATTCGTATTCCTTATAACGATAAGTAAACTCATCATTTTGTGAAACTACGACAATCTCACGATCTAACTCAATCGGTTTTGCATGTTGCTCAATAGCACGTTCGCGAACATATTTAAGTGCATCTTCATTTTTGACTGCGTAAATCACAGGGATATTCGGTTTAATTATTGCACCTTTATCTTTTGCAATATCTAAATAACTATTTCCTAAAATATCAGTATGATCTAATCCAATACTTGTTAAGATTGATAAAATCGGTGTAAAGACATTTGTAGAATCATTTTTAATACCTAAACCAGCCTCAACAATGACAAAATCAACTGGATGCATTTCACCAAAATATAAGAACATCGTTGCAGTGATAATTTCAAATTCAGTTGCGACACCCAAATCAGTTTCAATCTCCATTTTTTCACTAATTGGTTTCACACGTGATACTAATTCTACAATATCATCATTCGAAATAGGTGCACCATTTAAACTAATTCGTTCATTAAATGTTTCAATAAATGGTGATGTGAAAGTTCCTACTTCATAACCATTTTCAACCAAAGCCGATCTAAGGTAAGCAACTGTAGAGCCTTTACCATTTGTTCCACCTACATGAATACCCTTAATATTATTTTGAGGATTATTAAGTTGTGCAAGCATCCATTCCATACGTTTAACACCAGGTTTAATGCCAAATTTAGTTCTTTCGTGTATCCAATACAAGCTCTCTAGGTAATTCATTGTTACTAACTCCTATGCTTTTAATTGTTCAATTCTCGCCTTCACACCATCATATTTTTCTTGATAATCTTGTTTTTTACGTTTTTCTTCATTTATAACTTTTTCAGGTGCTTTACTTACAAAATTTTCATTAGATAACTTTTTATCAACTCTATCCAACTCACTTTGAAGTTTTGATAACCCTTTTTCTAAACGGCTAATTTCTTTATCCATGTCTATTAGACCTTCTAATGGTAATACGACTTTACCTGCTAATACTACTGAAGTCATAGCTTTTTCAGGTATTTCAACATCTGTGCTAATGTCTAAAGTACTAGGATTACAGAATTTGAATAAATAATCTTTATTTTGTGATAATGTTTGTTCAATTTCTTTATCTTTAGCTTGAATTAATATAGGGATTTCTTTAGATAATGGTGTGTTCACTTCTACACGTGACTGTCTAACAGATTTAATGATTTCAACAAGTTGTTGCATTGTTTGTTTACTATCTTCAAAAATCAATGATTCACGTACTTCTGGCCATGCTGCTTTTACAATTGTTTCCCCTTCATGAGGTAAACTTTGCCATATTTTTTCTGTAACAAATGGCATGAATGGGTGTAACATTCTCATAATATTATCTAAAGTATAACTTAATACAGAACGAGTTACTTGTTTTTGTTCTTCATCTGTACCATTCATCGGAATTTTACTCATTTCAATATACCAATCACAGAAATCATCCCAAATGAAATTGTAAAGCGCTCTTCCAACTTCACCAAATTCATATTTGTCACTTAAATCAGTAACTGTTGCAATTGTTTCATTCAAGCGTGTCAAAATCCATTTATCTGCCAATGATAAGTTTCCAGTTAAATCAATATCTTCTACTTTAAAGTCTTCGCCAATATTCATCAAACTGAAACGTGCACCATTCCATATTTTATTGATAAAGTTCCACACTGATTCAACTTTTTCAGTAGAATATCTTAAATCATGACCTGGCGATGAACCTGTCGCTAAGAAGTATCTTAAGCTATCCGCTCCATATTCATCAATAACGTCCATTGGGTCAACACCATTACCTAAAGATTTACTCATCTTACGTCCATCTTCAGCTCGAACTAACCCGTGTAATAATACGTCGTTGAATGGGCGACGATCCGTAAATTCTAAACCTTGGAAAATCATACGCGCTACCCAGAAAAAGATAATATCATAACCTGTAACTAATGCGTTCGTTGGATAGTAGCGTTTAAAGTCTTCACTATCAAGGTCAGGCCAACCTAATGTTGAAAATGGCCATAACGCACTTGAGAACCATGTATCTAATACATCTTCATCTTGTTGCCAATTTTCAATATCTGTAGGCGCTTCTTCACCAACATAGATTTCACCAGTTTCTTTATGGTACCAAGCCGGAATTTGATGACCCCACCATAGTTGTCTTGAAATCGTCCAGTCTCTAATATTTTCCATCCATTGATTAAATGTATGTTCAAATCGTTGTGGATAAAAATCTATGCGATCGTCTGTTTTTTGATTATCTAATGAACGTTTTGCCAAATCATCCATACGTACAAACCATTGTGTTGATAAATATGGTTCAACAACTGCACCTGAACGCTCTGAATGACCAACCGAATGAACATGATCTTCAATTTTAATAACTAGATCCTGTTCTTTTAAATCTTCGACTAATTGTTTACGACAGTCAAAACGATCCAAACCTTCGTATTTACCAGCTTTATCATTCATCTTACCATTTTCATCCATAACGATAATGTTTTCTAAATGATGTCTTTGACCAATTTCAAAATCATTAGGGTCATGTGCAGGCGTAACTTTCATCGCACCAGATCCAAAATCAATATCAACGTATTCATCTGCTAATATAGGTAACTCACGGCCTACAATTGGTAAAATAACCGTTTTGCCAATAACGTCTTTATAACGTTCATCGTTTGGATTAACAACAATAGCCGTGTCGCCCAACATTGTTTCTGGTCTTGTGGTTGCAATTTCGATATAACCTTCACCATCAGCATAAGGATATTTAAAATGATAAAAGGCACCTTGTACATCTTCATGTATGACTTCAATATCTGATAATGCAGTACGTGCTTTAGGATCCCAATTTATAATACGCTCACCACGATAAATAATTCCTTTATTGTATAAATCAACAAAAACCTTTTTAACTGCTTTACTTAAACCTTCATCTAAAGTAAAGCGTTCTCTACTGTAATCTAAGCCTAAACCTAATTTAGCCCATTGAGCACGGATAAATGACGCATATTCTTCTTTCCAATCCCAAGCCTGTTCTAAAAACTTTTCACGTCCAAGGTCATATCTTGTAATACCTTGTTCATTTAATTTCGCTTCAACTTTCGCTTGTGTCGCAATTCCAGCATGGTCCATACCAGGTAAATATAAAGTATCGTATCCTTGCATACGTTTCATACGTGTAATAATGTCTTGTAAAGTTGTATCCCAAGCATGACCTAAATGTAATTTACCAGTTACATTTGGTGGTGGAATAACAATTGTATATGTTTCTTTTGATTTATCTTCTGATGGTTTAAAATAACCGTTTTTAACCCATTCTTCATAACGTCCCGCTTCAACTTCACGTGGATCATATTTTGGTTTCATTTCCATTTGCTATACCTCCTAAAAAATAAAAAATACCCATCCTATATAACAATAGGACGGATATTCCGTGGTACCACCTATATTCAAGAAGGATGCTACAAATCAAACACTACTTATCAGCTAAATCGAAATTAGTATACTAACGCTGACAACATGAATTTGAAATAAGTCATCTCTTCAAGCACTCTAGATTATGATTAACGCTCAAACACGTCTTAGCCTACTCTATCATTTGTGTTCAACTAAGATACTCTGTGGGCTACCTTCAGTAAAAATCATTTGCACATTCACACCAAACCATATGCTCTCTTTAAAACAATTTGAACTTACTCTTCCCAATTTATATATTAAACTCTTAACTTATAGTATAATGATTGTCAAAATAAGTCAATGTATTGGTGGGAATAATTATGAATGAATGCGCATTTGGAACAAAGGATCCAGTTTACTTAAACTATCACGATAATGTATGGGGTCAACCTTTATATGATAGTAAAGAATTGTTTAAGCTTTTAGCATTAGAATCACAGCACGCTGGTTTGTCATGGTTAACTATTTTAAAAAAGAAAGAAGCTTATGAAACTGCTTTTTATGATTTTGAACCAGATAAGATAGCACAAATGACAGAGAAAGATATCGATAGATTAATGGCATTTCCAAATATTGTCCATCATCGTAAAAAATTAGAAGCAATTGTTAGTCAGGCTCAAGGCTACCTACAAATTGAACAAGAACATGGTAGTTTTAGTGAATTTTTATGGTCTTACGTTAATGGTAAGCCTAAAGATTTACAGTACATTCATTCATCTGATCGCATCACAGTTGATGAGACTGCTACACAACTTTCCAAAGATTTAAAAAAATACGGTTTTAAATTTTTAGGTCCTGTAACCGTATTTTCATTTTTAGAAGCAGCGGGACTATACGATGCACATTTACAAGATTGTCCATCTAAACCAAACCATAATTAATTATATGAAATGATATATAACAAACGAGACAGATTCTATGTTAATTAATAGACTGTCTCGTTTTATTTGATTTTCATTAGGTGTTTTATAAAAATAGCAGTGAATTATCTCACCTAACAAAACTAACTTACTGTCATTTTTATAGTTATGTGTTGATCATTAGATAATACTTATTTTTTCTTTGACCGATATTTTAAAAAGTAATTTATCGAAGGTGCGATGATAAAGATTATGAAAAAGATTCTAAATATATGATAACTAGTGATCATAGCAACATCTGCACCAGTAGCTAATGCAACTAATACTATTTGGTTAAGTCCACCAGGTGCTGCTCCAAGAAATAGTTCATTGATTGGATTATTATCGAAGAAATGAATAACGTATACCATAACTAAGGCACCAAAAATTAGCATTATATTTTGTATCGTAATGGCAATGGCTAATCGACCTTTTAAATCTGATAATAAATGCGCAATTTGCACACCAATTCTAATCATATAGATAAGTTGTGCAATGTTAAGTAGCCAATGATCTAAAGCAAAGGTAATCCCCGTAGTAAAGTTCCAAACTATTAAGACTATTAGTGGTGCCAATAATTGATATGTTGGAACATTAAGTTTAGACATAATTATATAAACGATAAAAACTGCAATGGCTATAATTAGCATCTGCCAAACATTTAAAGCTTGTGATAAAGGTAAAACTTTAGCTATTTTACCTGCAGAATGAGCATTATCATCATGAAAAAAATAAGAAATAAATGGTACAAGCACTACAACAAAAATGATGCGTGATGTTTGCGTAAGGCTAACTACTAACAAATTGGCACGTTTATCTTGTTCTGCCATTACTAACATTTGTGTCAAAGCACCCGGAATAACACTAAGTACAGCGGTTTCTGTATTAATACGAGCTATTTTTTTAAAGACAAGCGCCATGACTAAAGCAATTAATAAAATTGAAATTGATACTACAATAATAGATAACCAGTTATCTTTAATATCCATTATGACATTTTTGGTAAATGTTGTTCCTATTTGTACACCTAGTAGCACGATTCCTAGTTCACTTAACCAAAAGGGCCATTTAATTTCCAATTTAAAAACTTTTACACAAATGATTGCCGCAATTATTGGTCCGAACATGAATGGCAGTAAAACATGTGATACATATAAAATGCCACTTATTAAAAATGATAAAACGAATACAATGAAATTATTTCTATATATCATTGCCATGTTTTCCACTTCTTTCAATTAAATAATTTAAAAGTTGTTATTGAGGTTTGAAATCAATACTTAATCGTTTTTCACTTTTAACAATTATTAATCAATTAAACCTAATTACTGAAAAAGAGCCTGAACAAAGTCCAGGCTCTCGTTTTGTCCGTATATTTATTTTACAATACGACTTAGAGCAGTATCAAATGCTTGAATTGTCTTTTCGATATCTTCTGTCGTATGTGCGGTAGATAAGAATGTTCCTTCAAATTGAGATGGAGGTAGGAATACTCCTTCTTTTGCCATTTCACGATACATTTCTGCGAATAATTTCAGATCACTTTTATTAGCTTGTTCGAAATTAGTAACCGGTCCTTCATTTAAGAAATAACCAATCATTGAACCAGCTCTATTTACAGTAATTGGTACATTATGTTTAGCAAATACACGTTTTAAGCCTTCTTCAAGTAAATCACCTAACATATTAAAATAGTCATAAGTTTCAGGTGTTAATTGGCTTAATGTTTCATAACCACTAGTCATTGCTAAAGGATTACCTGACAACGTACCAGCTTGATATATATTTCCTAGTGGCGCGATGTGATCCATGATTTCTTTTTTACCACCAAAAGCACCAACTGGAAGTCCACCACCGATAACTTTTCCTAAGCAAGTTAAATCAGGTGTAACGCCAAAGTATCCTTGTGCACAATTATAACCTACTCTAAAACCAGTCATTACTTCATCGAAAATTAATAATGCACCATATTCATTCGTAATATCTCTTAAACCTTGTAAAAAGCCCTCGACTGGTGGAACAACACCCATATTACCTGCTACTGGTTCAACTATGACACCAGCAATATCATCGCCAAATTTTTCAAAAGCAATTTTAAGTGCATCTAAATCATTATATGGAACAGTAATTGTATTTTTAGCAATGCCTTCTGGTACACCTGGAGAATCAGGTAATCCTAAAGTTGCAACACCTGAACCAGCTTTAATTAAAAGTGAATCGCTATGACCATGGTAACAACCTTCAAATTTTACAATTTTATTTCTACCTGTATAACCACGCGCTAATCTTAACGTATCTAAAGTCGCCTCCGTACCAGATGACACCATACGTACTTTTTCAATTGAAGGAACACGATCAATCACAAGTTGAGCTAATTTGTTTTCAAGTAATGTCGATGCACCGAAGCTTGTTCCTTTATCAATAGCTTCATGTAAATGACTGATAACCTGTGGATCTCTATGACCTAAAATTAATGGTCCCCAACTTAGCACATAATCAATATACTCATTTCCATCGATATCATATATTTTTGAACCTTTACCGTGATCCATGAAAATTGCGGGCGTATCTACTGATTTAAATGCACGAACTGGACTGTTTACACCACCAGGCATTAACGTTTCAGCAACTTTCATAGCTTCTTCTGAATTCGTATATCTCATAAAGTAAATTCCTCCTATAGTTTATCAAAAACAATCAATTGTCTTCTATTTATCTAAGTAACGACAAATGTCTTTTGCAAAATATGTGATAATCATATCTGCACCTGCACGTTTCATTGAAACCATTTGTTCCATAACAACTCGTTCTTCATCAATCCAACCATTTTGAGCAGCAGCTTTGGTCATACTGTACTCTCCACTCACATTGTATGCAACAACTGGAATATTTGTATGATTTTTAACATCGCGAACAATATCTAAGTAACTCAAAGCCGGTTTAACAATCATCATGTCGCACCCCTCTTTTAAATCACTTTCTAACTCACGTAAAGCTTCTAATCTATTAGCTGGATCCATTTGATATGTTTTTCTATCACCAAATGAAGGTGCAGAATCTGCTGCATCTCTGAATGGTCCAAAGAAACTTGAAGCATATTTAACACCATAACTCATAATCGGAATATTGTAATAGCCAGCTTCATCTAATCCTTGTCGAATTTCAGCAACAAAACCATCCATCATATTACTTGGTGCAATAATGTCCGCACCTGCTTCAACTTGTGAAATTGCCGTTTTAACAAGTAGTGGTAGTGATTTATCATTATCGACATCATGAGTATGATCATCAATTACACCACAATGACCATGATCAGTGTATTCACATAAACAAGTATCAGCAACAATTAATAAGTCATCATACATTTTTTTGGCGATGCGTGTCGCTTGTTGAATCACACCATCATGGATATATGCACCTGTGCCAATATCATCTTTGGAATTTGGAACACCGAAGAACATAATGGCACGAATACCTAGGTCATATGCTTCTTTAATTTCATTTTCAAGTAAATTTAAACTGATTTGGTATACACCGGGTAATGATTTAATTTCATTTTTAATATCATCTTTTTCGACTACAAAAATAGGATATATTAAATCTTCTTTTCTTACATGATTCTCCCTAACCATACTTCTCATTGTTGCTGATGATCTTAATCTTCTATGTCTATCAAATTTCATTTTTTAGCCCCTACTTTCTAAAATCTTTTGTATTAACGATTCTAATGTTTGAGTATCTGCAATAGTAACTGGTTGCTTATTAGCTTTTATGGTCCGTGCAGTTTGCTCGCCAATAGCATAATAATCTTGAAATTTTGGTACAATTCCTTCATTAAAATAATAACGTACTGCGGATGAACTTGAAAATGTTAAAGCATCAATGTGTTGATGTTGTATCAATTTTTTAACATCTTGAATATTCTGCTTATTAGGTACTGATGTATATAAATCTAATTTCACAACTTCATTTTCTTTTGATAAGGCTGTCGATAACAAAGGTCTTGCTATTTCGCTTGATGGAATTAAAATTTTTTGATTTCTTTTATTAAATGCTTCTAAAAATCCTTCTTGTGAAAAGTTACTTGGCATATAATCGACATGTATACCTAATGATTCACAGTATTGTGCCGTTTTAACTCCGATAACTGCAATATAGTTTACATTTAATCTATTTAAATATTTATAAAAGTATTTCACTGCATTTTTAGACGAAAAAATAAGCCAGTCATAGTGTTGATCTAACAAATTCAAATCGAAAGCAAGTGGCTTTATTTCAATAAATGGTTTATGAATAATAGATACTAAGTCACTTTGCACGTCATTTGTTTGTGTCATTACTACAACTGGTTTCATATTTAAACGTCACTCCAAAAATTATTGTTGTTCATTTAAGCGTTTGATAATATCATATGCACCTTGTTCTTTTAATTTATTACTTACTAATTTTCCTAATTCAACTGGATCTGTACCAGTAGATGTATATTCAAAACGTTCTTTGCCATCAGGCGTCATAATTAAACCTGTAAACTCAATTTCTTTCTGACCTGAAATCGTTGCATATCCGGCAATCGGCACTTGGCAACTGCCATCCATTTCCGCTAAAAATGTTCTTTCAGCAGTTACACATTTTGCAACATCGTCATTATGTACTTTACTTAAAAGTTCTAATAGTTCTACATCATCACTTCGACACTCTATACCTAGCGCACCTTGACCAATTGCTGGCAACAACGTATCTCTGTCCAGATATGTAGTTACCGTATCATCTGACCATCCCATTCGTCTTAAACCGGCAGCCGCTAAAATAATAGCATCATAATCTTCTGTATGAAGCTTTTCTAAACGTGTATCTATATTTCCCCTAATCCATTTAATTTCTAAGTTTGGATATTTAGATAAAATTTGTGCCCCTCTACGTAATGAACTTGTACCAATAATACTGCCATCTGGTAATTCAGATAAAGGTGTATGAGTTTTTGAAATATAGGCATCTAAAGGTAATTCTCTATCAGGAATACAACCTAAAGTTAACCCTTTCGGAATTACACTTGGTACATCTTTTAAAGAATGTATTGCCATATCTATGTTTTTCTCAAAAAGTTCGTGTTGAATTTCTTTAACAAATAAACCTTTCCCCCCGACTTTAGATAATTGTTTATCAACAATTCTATCACCTTTAGTAACAATTTCTTTAATCTCTATTTCTAGATTTGGCTCAATAGCTTTTAACTTGTCTATAAATTGCTGGCTTTGCGTTAAAGCTAATTTACTTCTTCTTGAACCAACGATTAATTTACGCATGATTAATTCCTCCTAGTAACGAATTACTCTGGGCATTTTTTTAATTTACAAAATGTGTAGCAAAAAATAAATTGATCATATTTAAGCAAAACAAAATAATGTTATAGTATATTAAATACCTCGAATTTATCCATTTCTTTATCCTTAGCAGAATATAAGTTCCATACAATAATGTAATAACTGAAGAAAGTATCACTTTGGGATCGATAAATATACGTTCACCTACAGAAATTACACCCCATTGCGTTCCTAAAATAATACTAAAAATAAGAATTATCCAACCACTAAGCGTAGAATAGAAAACAATAGACTCAAGTGTAGCAACGCTACCTAATCTGAAGTACTTTTGATCGAAACGTTTTTCCTTTAAATTACGATATTGCATGATGTAAAGTAATGCATTTACAAATGCTAGTGCAAAAAAGACATAACTTAATACAGCTAGACCGATATGGACTAACAACAATTCATCTATAACAGCGATTTTCTGTACCTTGTTATCATAATGTGTAGGCTGGAAAGTATTCATTCCCAATAAAGTTAATCCTATAAGATTTAAGAAAAACACAGAAAAGTTCAAGACTTTTATAAGATTAAGTATTAAAGAGATAGAGATAATTAACCAACTTAAGGTATAAAAAACATCTGAAATAGATCCTAATGGAATATGCCTCGTTTGTATAATAAAAATAGATAAAGAGATTGTTTGTAAAACCCAAACAATCCCCAATAAATATATGCCTAAACTTCTAATTTTATGACTTTTTTGGACAAAATCATAAAAATAGCAAATAATACTGATTAAGTATATTAATAATATAATTTCATTGAATCGAATAAACAGGTTTTCTTGCATATTATCACCATATTAATATGCTTATTCAAAACTAAAGATACGTCTTGCTGAAATCTCTTTGACCTTGCTTTCTTTTTGTTGTTTAGCTTGTTCGTGAGGACATTCAGCTTCGATATCAAATATGTTTTGAAATAGCTCTAATTTTTCATTACTTTTCTTGTCACTACTTAATTCTTTGGCCTGTTTAATAGGATCTTTCAACATCTGATTGATAATACTTTTTGTATGTTTAGAGATAATTTTACGTTCTCTCTCAGACAACTCCGGCAATTTACGATCAATGCTATCCATCGTTTCAGCCTGTATTGCCATTGCTTTTTCACGTAATGCTCTAATCACTGGAACAACACCCAACATACTTATCCACTCATTATGTGCGTGAATTTCTGAAGGAATTTGTTCTGAAATTGTTGCAGCTGCTAATTGTCGCTCACGTAAGTTTGCGTCAACCAAACCTTTTAAGTCATCGACATCGTAATTAAAGATGTTAGTGATGGCACTTATACCTGGTTCGATATCTCTAGGAACTGCAATATCAATCAATACGAGTGAATCTTGTTTTCTGTTTTCTGCAATTCTTTCTATCATTTCATTGGTAATGATATAAGACTGTGCACTTGTTGAGCTAATAACTATGTCAGCACTTTCTAGTAAAAGTGGTAAAGCCGATAGCTCATCATATTTCACTTGATGCTTTGTTGCTAATTTCATAGCATTTTCAACAGTTCTATTAACTACTGTAATATCAGTAATTCCAGAACCAAGAAGATTTAATAGTGATAATTCACTCATTTCCCCTGCACCAATAATGACAGCTTGTTTGCTTTTTAGTTTACCAAATACCTTTTTAGCCAATTCGACTGCAGCATAAGATACACTCACAGCATTATCTGCTATGTCTGTTTCGTTATGTGCTTTTTTAGCAAAAGTAATTGCCTGCTTAAATAGATGATTAAATATAGTTCCTGTTGTACCTGTATTTTGTGCTAAGAAAAATGCATCTCTTATTTGACCTAAAATTTGTGTTTCTCCAAGTACAATCGAATCTAAGCCAGAAGTGACTCGCAATAAATGTTCTACTGCTTCGTCCCCCACTTTTACTTCCGACATTGCTTTAATATCATCTACTTCAAATCCAAATGCACGGGCTAAAAATCGTTGGACATAATAGCGACCTGTATGAATTTGATCAACAACAGCATATACTTCTGTTCGATTACATGTTGATAATATGACATTTTCTAAAATAGATTTAGTTTCATATAAATCTTCATGGGCAATTCGTAAGGCATCATCTCTAAAAGCAACTTGCTCTCTTAGTGCTACATCAGCTGTGCGATGATTTATACTAATTGCAATAAAATGCATTTGAAACGCCCCCATATATACTAACAATACAAATATTATAACATAATTTAAAATCCAATTAAGTACGATGCTTAAATAAATTAGAATCTTTCTAATTTAAACCCACAATTTTGACAAATTAATGAACGTTGTAAATAGTTATCAATTGTACACAAGTTTTGATTTTATACTTATATCAATCGATGTTATATTTTATGAATTCATACTTTTAAATGGTCATTAAGAAATATATGGTTCAATCAAATCCCAAATTTGTTGTTGCTTTGTATTTTGAACTGATGAATAACTTACAATAGTATCACCTGGATCCATATCTAGTTGTTCTTTTATATTTTTGATATGTTTTTGGACTTTACCTTTAGGTATTTTGTCCTCTTTAGTACAAATGACTAATGTCGGTATATCAAAATGCTTTAAATAGTTGTACATTAAGATATCATCCTGTGTTGGATCGTGCCTTAAATCAACCAATTGAATCACCAATTGTAAATTTTCACGCTTCGTGATGTATTCTTCAATCATTTTCCCGAATTTTTCACGTTGGGTTTTACTTACTTTCGCATAACCATATCCTGGTACGTCAACAAAGATAAGTTGCTCATCGATATTATAGAAATTTAATGTTTGCGTCTTTCCTGGTTGCTGAGACGTACGTGCCATATTTTTTCTGCCAATCATGCTATTGATAAATGTAGATTTACCAACATTTGAACGACCACTAAGTGCTACTTCTGATAATTCAGTTTCTGGATATTGTTCTTCCTTAACTGCACTAATGATTAATTCTATGTTATTAGGATTAACTTTCATTTTATATCCTCGCTTTTTTATATTCTATTTCAACTCTACCATTATATAATATTTGATCCTTTCGGTATACATTATAAAAAAGCTCCAATCAAAGTTAAACTATTTGAGCATCAACTTTGATTGGAGCTTTTCACTTATATTGCACATCAACGTTTAAGCTGATGTTTTACTACTGTTAATTAAATTGCCTTCTGCATCATAAAGTTCTGGTTCAATTTCTTCATTAATCGTTTGTGCTGTAATGACAACCTTACTAACGTTTTCGTTAGAAGGCACATCAAACATAATATCGATTAAAGATTCTTCGATAATTGAACGTAAACCACGTGCACCTGTTTTTCTTTCGATTGCTTTTTCACTAATTGCTGATAATGCTTCTTCAGTAAATTCTAATTCCACATCATCTAATTCAAGCATTTTAGTATATTGTTTAACTAACGCATTTTTAGGTTGCGTTAAAATATTTTTCAACGCTGTTACGTCTAGTGTTTCTAAATTAGCTACAATCGGTACACGTCCGATAAATTCTGGAATCAAGCCATAAGCCTGTAAATCTTCTGGACGAATTTGAGCTAATAGCGCTTGTTCATCATATTTATCAGCTTCGTTGCTTGAAAAACCAATTACTTTTTCACCTAGGCGACGTTTAATAACCTCTTCAATGCCATCAAATGCACCACCAAGAATGAATAAAATATTAGTTGTATCAATTTGAATCATTTCCTGGTTTGGATGTTTACGTCCACCTTGAGGTGGTACACTTGCAGTTGTACCTTCTAAAATTTTAAGCAAAGCTTGTTGAACACCTTCACCTGAAACGTCACGCGTTATTGAAGTGTTTTCAGATTTACGTGCAATTTTATCAATTTCATCAACATAGATAATACCTTTTTCAGCTTTATCAATGTCAAAGTCAGCTGCTTGGATTAATCTTAATAAGATATTTTCTACATCATCACCAACGTAACCCGCCTCAGTTAAACTAGTAGCATCGGCAATAGCAAATGGTACATTTAAAGTCTTAGCTAATGTTTGCGCTAATAATGTTTTACCACTTCCTGTTGGTCCAATTAAGGCAATGTTACTTTTTTGTAATTCAACGTCATCTTCTTTTGGTCCTAATTGTTGAATACGTTTATAGTGATTATATACTGCCACAGCTAATGATTTCTTAGCTTTTTCTTGACCAATAACATATTCATTTAAATGATCCATAATTTCTTTAGGAGTAGGTAATTCTGTAATCGCTTCAGAAGTGTTTTGTGCTAATTCTTCTTCAACGATTTCTGAGCATAATTCAATACACTCATTACAAATATATACACCACTTCCTGCAACAAGTTTTTTAACTTGATCTTGGTCTTTTCCGCAGAAAGAGCATTTTAAATTTTCTTCATCTTCATTGAATTTAAACATTCTTTTTACACCCCTATTCGTTAAAGACTATACTAGATTGGATATTACAATGCAACATATTAACACACAAACATTTTGCTTAAAGAATAGTAGCAGATACATAAGCTATGCATCTGCTACTCACTTTTAGAATTTAATGTTAAATGAAGATTAGTCTTCTTTAGTACCTTCGACTAATTTAGCGTTATCTCTTAATAAATCGATAACTTTTTGAATACGTACATCATTTTTAATGATATCAGTATTACCTAAAGTATTCTTGATATCTTCAACTGAGATATTAAATTGTCCACTCATTTTTTCTAATTCTTTATCGATATCTTCATCAGTAGCTTCAATATTTTCAGCTTCAGCAATTGCAGTTAATGTTAAGTTTGTTTTAACACGTTGTTCTGCATCGTCTTTCATTTGCTCTCTTAATTGTGTTTCATCTTGACCAGAGATTTGGAAGTACGTTTGTAAATCTAAACCTTGTTGTTGAATTCTTTGAGCAAATTCTGAAACCATACGATCTAATTCAGTGTTAATCATCGCTTCTGGAATATCAATTGTTGTATTGTCAGTAGCTTTTGTAATTGCTTCTTCTTTTTCGATATTTTCTGCATCAGTAGCTTTTTGCTCTGCTAAACGTTTACGTAAGTTTTCTTTGTATTCGTCAACAGTGTTTGCTTCTGCATCTAATTCGTTTGCAATTTCGTCATTTAATTCTGGAACTTCTTTGAACTTAATTTCGTTAACTTTTGTTTTGAATGTTGCTTCTTTACCAGCTAATTCTTCAGCATGGTATTCTTCTGGGAATGTTACAACAACATCTTTTTCTTCGCCAACCTTCATACCTTCTAATTGCTCTTCAAAGCCAGGGATGAATGAACCTGAACCTACTTCTAAGTCATAACCTTCAGCTTGACCGCCTTCAAACTCTTCTCCATCAACCGAACCGTTAAAGTCGATGTTTACTGTATCGCCATTTTCAACAACACCATCTTCTTTAACTACCATTTCAGCTAGATGTCCTAAGCTATGGTCAATTGCTTCTTGTAATTCTTCATCTGATAATTCAGTTTCTTGTTTTTCAATTTCAAGACCTTTGTAATCACCTAATTTTACTTCTGGTTCAACTGTAACTGTAGCTTCAAAAATGAAATCTTTACCTTTTTCAATTTGAGTTACACTTACTTCTGGTTGCGCTACTGGTTTGATGTCAGTTTCATCAATTGCTTCACCATAAGCATCTGGCAATAAAATGTCGATAGCATCTTGATATAATGCTTCTACACCAAAGCGTTGTTCGAAAATTGGACGTGGTACTTTGCCTTTACGGAATCCAGGTACATTAATTTGTTTAACCACTTTTTTAAATGCTTGATCTAACGCTTTGTTTACTTTTTCTGCAGGAACAGTAACAGTTAATAAACCTTCATTACCTTCCTTTTTTTCCCAAGTTGCTGTCATGTATATATACCTCCATGATTAACTAATTTATTTTTTCAACTTCCCTATTATATCATAGGACGATTTCCTACACAAACATTGAAATCACAACGTTTATATATTTTTAAATCAACTTTTTTCGTCAAAACTATATTAAAATGTCGATTACAATTTTGCAACAATTTAACTATTTTCATTCAAATCTAATTGCTGAATAAATTTAAAAGTGTCATAATTTTGCAATTCGCATTGTATTCCTAACATGTTTTTAAAATAACATTCGTATGCATTAATCCATGCGTTTATGTCAAATAGTGATTCGATATCAAACGGGTATAACAAGATAGAGTGATTGTTCATAATATGATGGGCTTCTTCAGCAATATGAATAGCACCATCTTCCAAAGACTGCATTACACATGGTAATACTAGCTCTTTAAGCGTCGTATGTTCCAATCCTTTTAAATGAGCAGGTACAATTGTAGTCTTAATGCCATATTTTTCAATCATTAATTCTTGTGTACAATTCGCGAACCTTAAATATTCAATCATTAAACTCATCATATTATAACTATGGGACTGTGTTTCTAGTAAATATAAAATCGTTTCTTTGAATTGAAAATGCCCATTATCTATTAGCTTTAATAAAAGATTAGTTTGTTCACGCATCGAAAGAAAATTAAAATCTGTTAGCGACTTTGTTACTTCCTTTTCATCTTCGATTAACTTTGATTTTGCAAATTCTTTCAATGGATATAAAGCCATTCGTGTTTTATGATTTCTCACTTCATCAATGATTTGATTAATAACTTCTATCGCTTCAAAATATTGATTTAAACCAATTAAACTTTTCACGTAATATACCATCAATGTATCATATTGTTGAATACCACTTTTCAAAAGTACAATGGCTTCTTCTCTTAATTCAAGATAAGATTCTGTCTCATATAACATTCGGCACTTCATCATTGCTATTTCTTCTGTCAACTCAAATTGACGCTCATACTGTTCAATATATTCGTACATTTGATCATAATTACGATTCTCTTCAGCTTGCTTAATATCTTTTAATAATTTTTGCGAAACATTCGGAAACTGAATAATATCTGACATGATTGTCACCTCGATTGATTATAAATCTTGAAGTATTAATGCACTCCATGTTTCAAAATCATCATATGACTCAATGCTTCCTTTTTCAATCCATTTAATTCTTAATGTATCTGTTTCTTTAGCTTCAACATCATTGGAACTAACTGTTATTTTAAATACAACACCAATATGTACCTTACCTACTTCATTATTATCATCATTAATGAAACCAATATATTCCATATTTTGCGAATCTTGTTCACTAAGACCTACTTCTTCTTCTAATTCACGTTGAGCATTAACTCTTAACACTTCATTTATTGATTCTGCACCTGGCACATCGTTCATATGACCACCTACTCCTATTGATGATTGGCCATGTAATCGTTCTTCTCCACCACCAGATAAACGTTCATATACTAATATTTCGCCATGTTCATTTTCAAGTAAACAATAAGAAATGAGTTGTTTATATGATGGATCTTCTTCCATATCTCCTCGACGTTTAACTTCATAATGACGCAAAGCATCAAATATACTTTGTCCTATTGGCTTATTTTTATTTAAAAAACCATTGAAAGTATTTTTTTCATTATCAAATATAGTTTCTCTAGGTACTACAATAATTTGCTCATCAAATTTAGACATCGTATTAAAACTCCTCACTTTTATGTTTAATCTCTTACATGCATTTTAGCAAATCTATCATGTTTTAGCGATTAAATGTGACATATTAATTTTTCTAAAAATAAAAAAGAGATGACATTGCCATCTCTTTTTTATAATTAATATTATTTTAAAGCATCTTTAGCTTTTGTTACTAATTGTGCAAATGCTTTTTCGTCTGAAATTGCGATTTCTGATAACATTTTACGGTTGATATCGATACCAGCTTTTTTCAAACCGTTCATTAAACGAGAGTAGCTCATTTCATGTTGACGAGCTGCTGCATTGATACGTGTAATCCATAATTTACGGAAGTCACGTTTACGTTGACGACGGTCACGGAAAGCGTATTGACCTGATTTCATTACTTGTTGCTTAGCTACTTTGTATAATGTATGTTTTGAACCGAAGTAACCTTTAGCTAATTTGATCGTTTTTTTACGACGCGCTCTTGTTACTGTTCCACCTTTAACTCGTGGCATAAAAAATTCCTCCTTAGGTAATTCCTACCGATTTCTGTATTTGTTCTTATTTTTTGTATGCTAATAATTGTTTTACACGTTTCATATCGCTCTTAGACACTAATCTAGCTTTACGTAATTGACGTTTTTGTTTAGTGCTTTTGTTTGCGAATAAGTGAGATGTGAAAGCTCTTGAACGTTTTAATTGACCTGAAGCAGTTCTTTTCACACGTTTAGCTGCTCCGCGGTGAGTTTTCATTTTTGGCATAATATAAATCCTCCTGTAATAGCTTTAATTATTTTTCAGCAGTTGGCGCTAACATAATAAACATTTGACGCCCTTCCATTTTAGGCTTTTGCTCAACTGTTGCTATATCTTTACATTCATCTGCAAATTTTTCTAGCACGCGTTGTCCAATCTCCTTATGCGTAATGGCACGCCCTCTGAAACGAATAGATACTTTACATTTATCGCCTTTTGCTAAGAACTTACGTCCGTTTTTTAACTTAGTTTGGAAGTCATGCTCCTCAATAGTTGGACTTAAACGAATTTCTTTAACATTGATAATTTTTTGTTTCTTCTTCATTTCTTTTTCTTTTTTCTGTTGTTCGAATTTGAATTTACCGTAATCCATAATTCTCGCAACTGGTGGTTTAGCATTAGGTGCAACGACCACAAGGTCTAAATCTACACGTTCAGCCATTTCTAACGCTTCACGTTTTGATTTAACACCGATTTGTTCACCATCTTGACCGATTAAACGTAATTCTTTTGCACGAATTTTGTCATTGATTTGAGTTTGATCTTTTGCTATGGTTGACACCTCCAAAATTTTTACGAAATTTGCACCAAGCAAAAAGGAAGAACAGGTATAAAATACCCGCTCTTCCTTATACACAGTTATGTGTAATGTGATTAACCTGCCAACTGCTTTATGCGTCGCTACAGGTGAGAAGCGGGTGCTTCTACTTGGTTCGTTTCGTATTCAACGTTGTTAATCATATCAACAATTCACATTTAAGTCAACACTATAACTGTATTTTTTTATTTTATCCTTTTATTTCATCCATTGACACGTCTTGACGTAAATCTACTTGTTCAAGAGGAATTTTTTTCGTTTTATATCTCAATTTATGATAGATAAAGAATGCTAAAAATACAGGAATTCCCATATAAGTAATCAAAAAGCGACTAAAATTAAAATCGCCTGTTTTAATAAAATCAACATCTTGACCAATTATTACAACAACGCATAATATACCAGCAAAAATCGGACCAAATGGGAATAATTTAGCTGTATATTTTAATTTTGATTTGTCGTAATTTTGTTTATCAAAAGCTCTTCTAAATCGATAATGACTTACAGCAATACCTACCCAAGCAATAAAACCAGTCAAACCACTAGCTGCAACGATATATTCGTATGCACCTTTTGTAAGGCTTTGTAATACGAAAATAATCACTACAATAATTGCTGTTACTAGTAATGACATATATGGCACACCGTTTTTATTTGTTTTACCAAATGTTTCAAACGCTAATTTATCTTTACTCATTGAATAAAGCATTCGTGTTGAAGCATACATGCCTGAATTACCTGCTGATAACACAGACGTTAAAATTACTGCATTCATAAATGATGCTGCAAACGCAAATCCAGCATTTTTAAACACTAATGTGAACGGAGACGTTGCTACATTATCACTGCCACCCATTAACGCACTGCTATCATATGGAATAAGCATACCGATAACAAAAATAGCTAAAATATAGAATAACAATATTCTCCAGAATACTTGTTTAATTGCTTTAGGTACTGCGCGTTCGGGATTTTCCGATTCACCAGCAGTAATACCTATTAACTCTGTACCTTGGAATGAAAACCCGGCAATTAAGAATACACCTAAAATAGATAATAAACTTCCGCCTAGATTGCCACCAAGAATAGGACCTTCACCTTTATTAAATACTTCAAATCCCACAAAGTGTCCGCCCATAATACCAACAATTGTCAGTAAACCGATAGCAATAAAGATGATTACAGTAACTACTTTAATTAATGCTAACCAATATTCACTTTCACCATATACACGCACTGATAATGAATTCAGGCTAAAAATAATTACTAAGAATAAAGCACTCCATGCCCAAGCTGGTATAGCTTGCAAGGGTGTCCAATACTGAATAACTTGTGCTGCAATCGTTATATCAGCTGCAACTGTAACAACCCAGTTAAACCAATAATTCCAACCTAGTGCGAAACCTAATGATGGGTCTACAAACCTTGTAGCATAGGTACTAAACGAACCTGATACAGGTAAATAAGTAGCCATTTCTCCGAGTGAAGTCATTAAGAAAAACACCATTGCTCCGATAATTGCGTAACCAATTAATGCACCAAGAGCACCTGCATCGTGAATTGCACCACCAGATGTTACAAACAATCCAGTACCAATACAACCTCCAATCGCAATCATCGATATATGACGATCTTTTAACCCTCTTTTTACAGAATTGTGACTTTCATTTTGAACTTTTGACATATAAGCTCCCTTTCTATGTTTTAGAGGCCAAGAAATAAATTACCTTTAATTACTTTCATACCCACTTTAATTATCTTTCAAAGATATTCAAAGTAAAAAAGTGGTTACATACCTATAAGATATGCAACCACTTTGGCTATTATCTATATAAGGTAGCACATCACATTCAGTGACAGTACAGTTCCTATTCGAAAACTGTCCCAACAGATATAATTTATGGTTTATATCTATTTCGGCATCTTTACCTTTCACTTGTTCAACATATGTACCATAAATACTTCTGACAAGTTACTCTTTAAACATGCAACCTCTAACTCAATTTAATATTTTAACTATCTTGTAATATACAGGATTCACTTGATTTTATCAACCCTGTAAAACACGAATCATAATAACACCATTATTTTGTATCTAATAACCCGTTTAATTATCTATGTTTTTTCAAACGAATTTCATCAACTAGATTCCAGATAAATTCGTCTTTTTCAACTGTCTCTTGGTCTTGTGAACCATATCGACGCACATTCACTTCATTATTTTCCACTTCTTTATCACCAACTACAATTTGGTAAGGAATTTTTTGCATTTGAGCTTCTCTAATTTTATAACCCATTTTTTCATTGCGATCATCAATATTCACTCGAACACCTTGAGATTTCAATTCATCTTGTAATTGACGTGCGTAATCATAATGTAAATCAACGTTAACTGGAATAATTTGTACCTGTTTTGGTGCTAACCAAGTTGGGAATGCTCCTTTTGTTTCTTCAGTTAAGAAAGCAACAAAACGTTCCATAGTAGAAACAACACCACGATGGATAACAACTGGACGATGTTGTTCGCCGTCTTGACCAATATAAGTTAAGGCAAAACGTTCTGGTAATAAGAAATCAAGTTGCGCTGTTGATAATGTCTCTTCTTTACCCATTGCAGTTTTTACTTGAACGTCTAATTTTGGACCATAGAATGCCGCTTCACCAATTGCCTCTTCATATGATAAGCCCAGCTCGTCTGCTGCTTCTTTAAGCATATTTTCAGCTTTATTCCACATATCATCATCGTCAAAGTACTTTTCTTTATCTTCAGGATCTCTGTAACTTAATCTAAAGCTATAATCTTCGAAACCGAAATCTTTATAAACATCGATAATCATGTTAACAACACGTTTAAATTCTTCTTTAATTTGATCTGGACGAACAAAAATATGTGAATCATTCAAAGTCATACCACGAACACGTTGTAACCCTGAAACTGCACCACTCGCTTCGTATCTGTGCATAGTTCCTAACTCAGCGATACGAATTGGTAACTCACGATATGAATGCGGTTTATTAGCATAAATCATCATATGATGTGGACAGTTCATTGGGCGTAACACCATTGATTCAGTTTCATCTAATTGCATTGTCGGGAACATATCTTCTTGATAGTGATCCCAGTGACCTGATGTTTTATATAAATCAACATTTGCAAGAACTGGTGTATAAACGTGGTCGTAGCCCATGCTTACTTCTTTGTCAACAATGTATCGTTCGATTTCACGTCTAATTGTTGCTCCATTCGGCAACCATAATGGTAAACCAGCACCAACCAATTGGCTATTTGTGAATAATTCTAATTCTTTACCAATTTTACGGTGGTCACGTTCTTTACGTTCTTCTAACATTTTCAAGTGTTCTTTTAATTCTTTTTTATCAAAGAAAGCAGTACCGTAAATACGTTGTAACATTTTATTGTTACTATCTCCGCGCCAATATGCCCCAGCAGTAGATAATAATTTAAATTCTTTAATTTTAGCTGTTGAAGGTACATGCACACCTCGGCATAAATCAGTAAAGTCACCTTGGCTATATAATGTCACATTTTCATCTTCAGGAATTGCATCAATTAATTCAAGCTTATATACATCATTGCTGAAAAAAGCCTTCGCTTCTTCTCTTGAAACGACTTTGCGTTCTATTTTAATGTTTTCATTAACAATTTGTTTCATTGTTTTTTCAATTTGTTCAAAATCATCAGACGAAATGTTTTGGTCGATATCGAAGTCATAGTAGAAACCACCATCAATTACTGGTCCAACTCCAAATTTAACATCACCATATAATCTTTTAATTGCATGCGCCATTAAATGTGCAGTCGAATGACGCAATACTTCTAGCGCTTCCTCACTACCAGGTGTCACAATTTCAATTGATCCATCTGATTCAAGCGGTTTAGTTAAATCTACTAGTTGACCATTGAATTTCCCAGCAACTGCTTTTTTACGTAATCCTGGGCTTATTGATTGAGCAATATCTTCTGTAGTTGTGCCTTTATCAAACGCCTTTAGATTACCATCTGGAAATTGAATATTAATTTGTTCCATATTAAACCCTCCTATGTGTGTTCTATATACTTTTATCTGACCTCGTTAAAAAATTGAACAACAATCATTGTTCTTTCATTCAACCAATTAACAATAAACAGGAATCAAACGATACCAACTAACATTTATTTATAATTGAAAAACAAAAAATCCCGCCCCTATACAAGGGACGAGATCGTCGTGGTACCACCCTAGTTATTTAATACAAGTTATGTATTAAATATCTCTGCTTAAGATAACGGTCTTGAGCCGGGTATTCATTACAAATACCAAAAATGAAGTAGTAATCATCTAATTTATTAACCATATTCTCATCAAGTAATGGCTTTCTGTGTAATATTGATTAGATTATCTTGTCTTCAATCATTTAAACGATTTAGATTTGATTTTATTATACACCACTCATTTTAAATTTCAATTGTTTCTGAAATTTTCCCCTGATAAAAAGTATGGTGTAGACAAAGATTTGACACGTTCAATAATACGAGCAGCTTTAGTTTTTTCTTCGCCATCTCTTGTCATTGATAAGTGATGTTCCAACTCGCTATAATCAAAATTCGAACTAAAAAATGTAGGTAATTCATGGACCATACGATAATGTAACAACGGTCCAATTACTTCATCCCTTACCCACGGCGTTACTTCCTCTGCACCTATATCGTCAAGCATTAGAATATTAGCTTCTCTTACACGATGTAATTTCTTCTCGAAAGAACCATCCTTAAAGCCACCCTTTAAAGTTCTAATAAACTCAGGCAAATATATAATTGTAGAGCGCACTTTTTTTGATTTGAGTTGATTTGCTATCGCACCTAAAATAAAAGATTTTCCTGTACCAAACGGCCCATATAAATATAATCCTTTAACCGTATCTCCATTAGTAATTGCTGTGCAAATTTCATCAGCTGCCATTGCTACATCTAATCTATCTCGATTGTTCATATATATGTCTTTTAGTTTTGCATTTAAAGTATCTCGTTGCATATGATGAGATGTAATTAACTCTGCTTCAAAACGTTCTTCGTCATATTTAATTTTACACGGACATTGCAAATAGCGAATTTTGATACGATTGTTATCAACGTATAACTCTGGAACATGACCTTTTACGAAATTAGGACAATCTGCAAATTTATGACCATCATAATGTTTTTGTTGATCTTTATATTCTTGTAAAACATTCAAATCTTCATCAATCATTGTATTTGTTAATTCAGACTGATGTTCTTGTAAAAACTGTTTAACATCTGGGTCATTGATGACTTCGTTTTTTATTTTTTTAATTCTTTTTTCAAAATCATTAGATGTTCCCATTATATTTTTAAATTGCTTCATTATTGACTGTCCTCCTCCCATTTTTTAGATAATTTATCTAAAAATGCTTGTCGATCTTGTTCTAATTGTTGGTCATCTGAACTATTATGCTTTGTTGGATGATTATTATCTGGATTATCTCTGTTCTCCAACCATTTCGGCGTCTTTTCTTTTGATATACGTTTACGTTGTCCAGAATATGTACCACGCTTTTGATAATTAGCACTTGACGGTTCACTCTTAGGTTGGTTTACTTTTTTAGCATATTCATACGCCTCTTTAGCTGTCTTTATCCCTTTTTTCTTCCAATTCGATGCAATTTCAAAAATATATGCCTTAGGTAGTTTCATATCTTCTTTTAGCATAACAAATTGCAACAAAATATTTATAACACCAAACGACATTTTTTCACGTTCGATTAACTCTTCAATCATTGTCTTTTGCGAAACAGTTGGCTCTGATTCTGACCACGACGACAACATGTCAATCGGACTCGTTTGTTCTAATAAATCAAACCACTCATCACTTTGTGGAGCCAGATTTAATTCGTTCGATTCACCTTTCTCAGGTAATGATGAAGTTGACGATTTTACTTGTAATTTAGGCATTTGATTATCATGTTCAATTAAGTAATATGAACGCGCTTGTTTTCGCATTTCTTCGAATGATAGTTGTTGCCCGCTAGTGATTGAATTTAAAATTACATGTTTCATACCATCTGGCGTCAAACCATATAATGTAGCAAGCTGTGTAATTAAGCGTTTTGCATCTTTTGTCACTATTTCTTGACTAATAAAATGCTTATTTAACATTTGTCTCAACATTTCAAAATCAAAAGATTCATTTGTTAAATCTATACCTTGATATGACTGATTAATAGGAATGTCACTCGTATCAATATCAACTTTCGTTGAAGGAACTTTAAACACCTCAGTAAACTGTCTTGTTGTTTGTTTATAATCTGTTAAGTCGACGTCTTTATACTCAAAATATTTTTTTAATTCCTGAAATCGACGATGTTCTACTTCACTATATAAAAAGATTGACAACATTGGATCATTAAAGAATAAATGTGCTGTAGGCGGTTGAATCAGCTGATAAACAAATTGAGTTTCTTGCTCATCATGTTTAACATATGTCTTGATTAAACCAATCGCTTCTAGCAAATCCATTTGCTGTCTAAACTCTAGTAAATTAATTTTAAGTTCATTCATAAATATATAGTGCGATAATATCGAAGTTGTATTTCGATTCTTTTCAACAAACTGAGTCATAAAATGATATAAACCTACTGCTTGTGTACCGATTAAAGGTGTATATAATCGATTTAAAACTTCTAAATGATTTGTATTAAAATCAAAGTGTTGCATAACTTGAAATTGATCCTTTGGTCTTAAGCCAAATTCAAAGGCTTGTCGTCCCATTTATGCATCACTCCGTTTATTTTCACTTAAAATCCCTTGCATTGATGCCAATAATTGGTCAACATCTTTAAACTCTTTGTAAACAGATGCAAATCTCACATAAGAGACTTGATCAACATGCATCAATAAATTCATCACATGCTCACCTATATCTCGTGAAGATACTTCTGTATGACCTTCATCTCTTAATTGCCATTCAACTTTATTAGTAATATCTTCAAGTTGTTGATATCTAACTGGACGCTTTTCACATGAACGTACAAGTCCATTAAGTATTTTTTCTCTTGAAAATTGCTCTCTTGTGCCATCTTTTTTCACAACAATAAGCTGACTGACTTCGATATGTTCAAATGTAGTGAAACGTGTTCCACAATTTTCACATTCTCTTCGTCTACGAATGGCATTTAATTCATCGGCATGCCTTGAATCTACGACTTTAGATTGTGTAGAATTACATTTCGGGCATTTCATTACATCACCCTCTTTATTTTGATTATGACTCATTATACTATAAATCCATAGATGAAAAAAGAATCCCTCAATTTATTATTTTGTTCTAAAAAATGAACTAAAAAGAAAATGCGCTCCATTATTTAGAAAAGCAAAATGATTGATAATTAGTTCAACAATACAAAAAACCTAACTCCGATATCAGAGCTAGGTTAAATTTTAAAAATTATTTTAACTTGCACTTACTGTTGTCTTTGATTTTAAAAGTTCACCAAGTTGTTCTGCTACATCTACAACTCTATTTGAATACCCCCATTCGTTGTCATACCATGCGATGACTTTCACTTTATTACCATCAATAACCATTGTTGATTGAGCATCAATAATAGCCGAATGTGGATTTGTATTAAAATCTACTGACACAAGCGGTTGGTGTTCAACTTCGATAATACCTTCAAGCTCAGCATTTTCAAAAGCTTGATTTACTTCATCAGCAGTTACTTCTTTTTCTAAATCAACGACTAAATCAACTAATGATACATTTTTTGTTGGAACACGTAGTGCCATACCATGCAATTTACCTTCTAATTCTGGCAACACTTCTTTTAACGCTTTCGCTGCACCAGTTGATGTAGGAATAATACTTTCATTACAAGAACGCGCGCGTCTTAAATCTTTATGTGGATTATCAATATTTTTTTGGTCATTTGTTATCGCATGAACTGTAGTCATTAATCCATTAATAATGCCAAATTGATCATTTAAAACTTTAGCCACAGGTCCAATACAGTTTGTAGTGCATGACGCGTTACTAAAAATATCAAATTCCTCTATATCTAATTGATGATCATTAACACCTTTTACAACCATTTGAACATGGCCACCTTTCGAAGGCCCAGTTAATAATACTTTCTTAGCACCAGCTTTAATATGCGCTATAGCTTTATCTCCATGGTTAAATTTACCAGTAGCGTCTATAGCAATATCAATATCCAATTCTTTCCAAGGCAAGTTTTCAGGATTTCTATCAGCAACTAATTTAATTTGATGGTCACCAACTTGTAAACCATTTTCGATTGGTTCGACTATTAAATCATACTTACCATGTGTAGTATCATAATTGATTAAATGTGCAATCGTTTCGGGCGGATAACTAGCATTAATTGCTACTACATTAAGATTTTTATTTTGTAATGCAATACGTAATACCATTCTTCCAATTCTACCCATACCATTAATTGCAATATTCGTTGACATTAAAAGCACCCCTTGATTTTTATGTGTTATACTTTATGGAATTAGTATAGCATATTATATGAAATTTGAAAGCGTTTTCCAAAAAATCGTTTATATTTTTATAAAAAAAGTCATTACTAAAGTACGCGACAAATTGTACTTCAAGTAATGACTTCTATAAATATTATTCTTCTCCATAGTTTGGCTTTTCAATATATCCTTCTTCTTCTAACAATCTTTCAAGGTTTTGTTTCAACTCTAACTTATCTCCAAGATTATCAATAACATGATCAGCCATTCTACTTTTCTTATCAATAGAAATTTGACTATATACACGCGCTTTTGCGTCTTCTAATGATAAATCGTTACGTTGCATTAATCTATCCATTTGAATACTTTCAGATGTATAAACAACCCACACTTCATCAACAGTGTTTTCTAATTCATTTTCATATAACAACGGAATATCCATAATCACATTATAACCTTGATTTAAATATTCATTCTTTTCATCTTCCATAATTTCTCGAACAATTGGATGAACAATAGCATTTAACTCTAAACGTTTTTCTGGTTGATTAAATATTAAATCTCCCATATATTGTCTATCCATTTCGCCATTTTCATCAATTGCTTCTTCACCAAAGGTTTCACGTACTTGAGCTAAACCTTTACTTCCTTTTTCAACAGCTTTTCTCGCTGCTTTATCAGCATCCACTACTTTAAATCCAAAGACCGTTAATAGTTCTGATACTGTTGATTTCCCTGAGGCAATCCCGCCCGTAAGACCAATAACTTTCGGCATAATCTCACTCTTTCTTTATTTTTGACATACTGGACAAAAATGACTATTTCTTGTCGCGATGATTTTTGTTTCTATTGGACTATTACAAACTTTACAAGTTGCTTGTTTATAAACATTTAGATGCAATTGCATTTCACCTGTTTTTCCATCAGCATGACGGTAATCAGAAATACTTGTTCCACCATACTTTATACCTTCTTCTAAAACTTCTCGAACGTAATAAAAAACCATTTCTTGTTGCTGATGTGATAAATCTTTGACTTTTTTATCTGGCAGCACACCTGCACGGAATAATGCTTCACAAGCATATATATTTCCGCAACCAGCAATAACCTTATGATCTAGAATAACTTGTTTAATCGACTTATTTATATTCGACTTGTGGTTGATTCGATTTAAATAATATGGCATTGCTTCTTTTGTAAAGGGTTCAGGTGCTATTTCTAAAAATGAAGGATATGATGCAATAGATGCAACATTTCTAATTTCGCCAAATCGACGTATATCAGAATAAATTAATTTTTTACCGTTTGAAAGTTCAAATATGACATGCCAATGTTTACGATAATTTGGTATTGCAATATCATCAAGCTCATCTACTATAAAAAAGCCGCCTGCCATGCCTAAATGGCTAATTAATATGCGTTGACCTTGTTGATTATTTAATTGAAAAACAATATATTTACTTCTTCGTTCTACATTAGTAATAGTATAACCCTCTGACAAAGATTTAAAGGTATCTAGCTCCATTCCTTTTACAATTGTTTCTTTGCCTTGTACTTTTCCTTCGATAACTTTATTCGAAAATATAACTTTATTAATTGATTCATTTATAATATAAGGTTCAATTCCTCTTTTTACGTGTTCAACTTCTGGTAATTCTGGCATACCGTTTTCCTCTCTTTATTTCGCATCATACCAAGTTGCACCATAACTTGAATCTACTTTTAATGGAACATCTAATTGCAAAGCATTTTCCATAATATCTTCCACAAATTCACTAAATGATTCAACTTCTGATTTAGGTACTTCAAAGATTAATTCATCATGTACTTGCAATAATAGTTTAGCTTGGTATGTTGTGTCTTTCATTTTTTCTGCAAATTTAACCATGGCTAATTTAATGATATCTGCTGCACTGCCTTGAATAGGCGTATTCATTGCTGTACGTTCTGCAAAACCACGTAAATTAAAGTTACGACTCGTAATATCAGGTATATATCGACGACGATGTAATAATGTTTCAACATAACCTAATGCTTTTGCATCCTTAACAATATCAGACATATATTGTTTTACACCCGGAAAACTTGCCAAATAGTCATCAATAAATGCTTTCGCTTTTTTCCTAGTGATACCTAAGCTTTGACTCAAACCATAATCACTTATTCCATAAACTATTCCAAAGTTAACGGCTTTTGCTTGTCGACGCATTAAACTATCAACTTGATCCGCTTCAACACCAAACACTTTCATGGCAGTTGCTGTATGAATATCATCACCATTAATAAATGCTTCTTTCATACTCTCATCTTGTGTAATATGCGCTAGCACACGTAATTCGATTTGAGAGTAGTCAGCTGATAATATAACACTATCTTTAGACGTTGGTTTAAATGCTTTTCTAATTTTACGTCCTTCTTCGAGTCTAACTGGAATATTTTGTAAGTTTGGATCTACGCTTGATAAGCGACCTGTTTGCGCTAATGTTTGATTAAAACGTGTATGAATACGTTGATCATCACTTATCACTTTTTGTAATCCTTCAACATATGTCGATTGTAATTTTGATAATTGACGATACTCTAAAATATAATCAATTATTGGATGCTCACCTTGCAATTGTTCTAAAACATCAACTGCTGTTGAATAGCCTGTCTTTGTCTTTTTAATAACTGGTAATTTCAATGTTTCAAATAACACAACACCTAATTGTTTTGGCGAATTAATGTTAAATGCTTCACCAGCAGCTTCATGAATATTTTTTATTAAAACATCTAATTTTTGTTGGATTTCTAGCTCCATTTCCTGTAAATCATTAATGTCAGTATATATGCCTGTTTCTTCCATTTTACTTAAAATTTGAGCAAGAGGAAGTTCTAAATCAGCTAATAGTTCAACTTGGTTATATTCTTCTAATTGCTTATCCATATTTGGTTTTGAAAAATAAATCGCATCAGTTATAGACGCTACATATGGGTTTAAGACATCATCTTCAGGTACTTTAAACTTTTTACCTTTACCATATATACTAATATCATCTTTTACATAACTTTGACCATATAAGGAAACGACAGATTGAACGTCACTAATTGTACGTGATGGGTCAATAATATAACTAGCTAACATAATATCGAAAGTAATATTTTGAATATTTATGTTTAAACGGTGAGATGCAACATATGTTTTTTTCGCGTCATAAACAACCTTTTTCGTATTTGGATTCTCCAACCATTTAACTAATTCTTCATGTTTCTTTATGTCTTCAGAATCAATAACTACATGTTTATCTCCTGTAAATAACGAAAATTTTAAAATATTGTCTTTTAAATAATTGCCACCGTCTAATTCTAAATGAATAGCGGCTTCTGTTAATGCATCAAAGTCCACATTGTCAAATGTTGTATCTATCTCAAAAGTCTTCTCTTCTAATTCTTCTATACCTAATGTTTGATCTAAGTCACCAAGTAATTGTTTGAATTCTAACTTCTTAAATAACTCAATTTTTTCTTGTTGGTCATCTTGATTAGTCATTAAAGTATCTTCTAAACTAACTTCTATTGGACTATCCACATTAATCGTTGCTAATTCTTTACTCATTAATGCATCTTCTTTACTATTTTCAAGTTTCTCTTTTAACTTTTTACCTGAAACTTCATCTAGATGTTCATAAACACCTTCTACTGTATTAAATTGATTTAATAATTTAATAGCTGTTTTTTCACCAACACCTGCGACACCAGGAATATTATCAGATGAATCTCCCATTAAACCTTTCATATCAATAATTTGACTAGGTGTAAGTCCATTATATTTTTCCGCGATAAATTCAGGCGTATAATGATCTACATCAGTAACACCTTTTTTAGTGTAATAAATCGATACATTGTCAGTAGCAAGCTGCGTTAAATCTCGATCTCCAGTAATGATAATTGTTTGAAATCCTGCTTTATCTGCTTCTTTGCTTAATGTACCAATAATGTCGTCTGCCTCATAATTATCTAATTCATAACGTTTAATATGATAAGCATCCAAAAGTTGACGTATATACGGAAACTGCTCACTTAATTCTGGTGGCGTCTTTTGACGACCACCTTTATACTCACTGTACTTTTCGTGTCTGAAAGTTGTTTTACCTGCATCAAACGCAACTAAAAAATGATCTGGTTTTTCTTCTTTTAAAATTTTCTCTAATAACATTGCAAAACCATATACAGCATTAGTATGAATGCCAGCTTTGTTTGATAACAAAGGTAATGCATAAAAAGCTCTAAAACTTAAGCTATTACCATCAATTAATACTAATTTATTCACAATTTTAACCTCCAGAACTAATTTATATATATTTTAGCATATTCGTCAGTCATGTCGTAATTAAAGAAACTATTGCCTATATTATTTATTATTCACCAATTTTCAGAACTTTAATTTCACTAAAATACAAACAAATTATTGAAGCAAGCTAATGCTTTCCATCATAGTATTAATTAATTTTTGAGTAGCACTAAAAAAGCATAAGCATGATAATGCGTACATGCTTATGCCTCATAATTTAAGTGTGTAATTAATAATCGCTTATGAATCATCTGAGCCAAAAGGTATATATTTGACCTTAGTCATTTTTGGTAATTCTTCATAGTTGTTAAACCACTCTTGATAGTTCTTGTTTATTGGTGACGGATGATGCATATAATGCTCGAATGGCAGTGATTCAACAGTATAAACTTCTTGACGTGGGTGGTCTTTGATTTGTTGTTTTAATAGCTGAACTCTTTGCTCATGTTCAAAGTGTACATAACTAAATGCACTTAAATACACTACTGCTAATACTATAGCTGTACCTTTTATATACTTAATATCAATCGTTTTATATTTTCGAAATTCTTTTATTAAAATTATTAAAATAACGACATGTAAAGTATATACGACTAAAAAGTTACCTGGTTCAATTGGCGTTACAATGACTAGTATCATTGCTTCGCAATAAAAATTGAAATAAGTAAAATATATAGTGTGATTTGTGTTTTTTGGTCATTTATACATAGATATATTCCGGCAAACAACGATAATGCAAAATAACTACATACAATAATGTTCACAAAACTAACCAAACCAATATCTGTGTTTTTATTCAATAAAAATTGATTGTAAAACAGTAAATAATATAAAGGTAAAGTGATAAATCCAATCATTATAATTCTGCGTTTTAGTAAAGTTAAATGTAAATAACGCTCACTTCTTAATAAAAGATATATAATCATTGCAGAAATCAAGCATAAAATAATGACTTGACTAAAAATCACACCATAAGGTAGTGATGTCGATATCATTTCCGCAAATTTAGAAAAGATGCCTTGATTATTAGAAACTTGTTGATATTCTGAACCTTCGAATAAAATTTTACGATAATTGGGATTTGAAAACATAATAATCGTACCAATAGTTGCAATCATAAATGAAAACAATAACTTATAGTTAAGCATGCGATTCGCCGTGAAATCATATAAAAATGCTAATATTAAAATTAAGCAATGAAATAGCGTTACATTTTCCATGAACAACTGCCCAAAAAAGCATAATACATAAAATAAAACTGTAATAGCGACGGGTTGTTTCCTTTTATATATAATTGCATTGATACAATAATAAATTATATATAGAGATATAAGGGTTGACGCAGCATAATTATAAAATCCAGCAAACCACCCATACGTATCAGCATAAATTGTACTAGGTATAATTAGCATAAGTGAAAATGCTAATAAATAATAGCTTTCCCAATCTTTACATTGTGTAATAAGCATAATCATCCAAATGATACCTGTGCTAATAAGACCAAATGATAGCCAACGCAACCAGCTTACATGGACTGCTATTATTTCAAAAATATTTCCGATGTAACGGCCATTTAGTGATGCAAATCCCACTTTTAAAATGTCAGTATTGTAATTGCTAAACCATTGCAAATCATCGTGCATGAGTGGTAATAAAATACCCATAAAAGTATAAAACAATAATATCGCAATTAATATCATAGTTGTTTTGTGTAATTGAATTGTTTTCACTTTAATAATCCTCAAATCTAGTTAAATTTTCCTCAACTTGCAGGTTGAAAAATTAAATCACTGTTTAGAGTTAGTTATCATTTTCACCTATTCATGTTTTCTCAATCAAATTAGATAAACGAGGTATTTGAGTTCACTTATCTTCACAATATAATATTCGCCCCTCGTCTTAATACATATGCGAATTTATACACCTATTTTTTAAAACATTTAAATTAAGTTTTATTTTCGTTCAATTAAAACTTATCATAAGCATCTATTTTTAGCCCGCTTCTAAAATTTCTTTATTATAATAAATATATTATAAAATTGCTTAATTCACAACAATCTATTGTGTTGTTCTGTGTTCAATAATCATTCTAGCTACATTATTAATTTATAAAGTATGAACTGAAAAAACCATTGAATGGTAATACATAAGTTATTACTGCTTTTAATTACCTTCATTTATATAGTCCAATTTGATATAGCGCCGAAAAAAAGGTAACAACAACGTGAAAACACACGTGCTGTTACCTATACATTATCTATGCTTTATAATCTTTTAAAATGACTTTAAAAGTTGAACCTTGTCCAACTTGACTACTAACTTCAATGTTTCCTTGATGAGCTTCAACGATATGCTTTGTAATAGATAATCCCAGTCCTGTTCCACCCGAGTCACGACTTCGTGCCTTATCTACTCTATAAAACCTTTCAAAAATTCGTTGTTGATCCTCTAATTTAATACCAATACCAAAATCTTGCACTTCAAAAACAACGTTGAAATCATCACGATATACACGGACGTCTATTTCACGATTTTCAAATGAATAGTTAATTGCATTTGTTAACAAGTTCGTAATGACTTGCGCGATTTTACTTTCTTGTGCTTTTACAATAACATCTGCTTGTATTTCTGTATGAATTTTAATATTTTTTTGATTTGCTTGCGTCATCATATTATTAATAATACGCTTTGTTAAATCAGATAAATTCATATATTCTGTGTCTAGCTCAGTGTGTTGTTCGATATGCGATAAGTCTAACAGGTCTGTGACAAGAGATTCAATTCTGTTTGATTCTTTTAATATAATGTTTAAAAACATATCTAATGACTCCGAATCATTTTTAGCACCATCAATTAACGTTTCTGCAAAACCTTTAATTGAAGTAATTGGTGTTTTCAATTCATGAGAAACATTAGCTACAAATTCTCGCCTTAAATTTTCAAGTTGTTTTAAATTTGTAATATCATGCATAACAACAAGAATACCTTGCAAACTTTTTTGTGATCTCGTTAAAATCGGTACACAAGAAATATCAAAATATTTGGTATGTACTGTATTAATTGATACTTCTAATTGTTCATAAATGGGTTTTTCAATTTTAAAACTTTCTAAAATTAACTGTTCTATTTCTATATTTACATAACCATGGTAGCTTATTTGTTCAATATTATGTGAAATATTAAATTGTTCATAATATGCTTTATTAGCAACTACAATTTTTCCATTACGATCTATCATTAAAATTGCACTAGGAATATTTTCAATCGTTGTTTTTAATCGATTGGATTGAATTTTTTGCTCATTATTTAACTTTTGAAGACGTCTTGCTAAATCATTAGTTGATACAAAAAGTGCTTTAGTCTCAACAACATTACTTTCTGGTACGCGAATGTGATAATAACCATTTGCTAATAGTTGTGTTGCGTAAGTTACCTCTTGAATCGGACGAATTAATGTTCGCTTAAAACTACGACTCGCAAAATACAGACAAATAAGGACTATTAAGCAAGTTAGAATTAAGTATTTCCACAATGTCCAATGCATTTCAGAAATATCATTATTGTATCCTTTAATCCAAACATGATAATCATTGATTTTCTCATTAAATGTAAAAATATTTTTATTCTGAATATAACTTTCTTCTGTCTTGGTTGCTTTCAATTGACCACTTTTAAAAACATTTTTATCATTTTTAGTAATCAATAAATCTACATTTTGTTGTTTAACAATCTTCTTAAGTTTATTAATCTCATTATCTTGTAATAAATATATATAGGATCTTGCATCTGTAGCTAGAGCTTGTTCATGTTTTTCAGATAAGACATAAGTGATGGAAGCATGAATAATAATGCCTAATGTGACAAAGCTGATAATCAAAATTGTACTTATCAACAACATTAGGCGATGGTGAAACTTCATCATTATTCTTTTGGTCTCTCTAATTTATAACCTAAACCACGTACTGTTTTAATGAGTTGTGGCTTCTTAGGATTATCTTCTAATTTTTCTCTTAGATGACTAATGTGGACATCAACGATTCTTGAATCTCCAGCAAATTCATAATTCCATACTGTGTTTAACATGTGCTCTCTCGTAATAACTCTACCTTGTCTTTCTATTAAATAAAGTAATAGTTCAAATTCTTTCGGAGTTAGCTCCAACAACTCATTATGCTTATATACTTCGAAATAATCTGGTCTAATTCGTATTGATCCGATAGTAATATCATCTTCAATTTCTTCTACTTCTTTTACAAATTGCGAACGTCTTAAAATTGCTTTTACACGTGCAACAACTTCTCTAGGTGAAAAAGGTTTAGTCATATAATCATCTGCACCTAATTCTAAACCTAAAACCCGGTCAAATTCATCATTTTTTGCCGTTAACATTAATATAGGGACTAAATTTTTATTTGTTCTTACTGTCTTACATACTTCAATGCCATCTTTCTTAGGTAACATAACATCTAAAATAATTAAATCCGGCTGTTCATTTTCTACCTTTTCTAAAGCTTCATCGCCATCGAATGCGACAACAACTTCATAACCAGCAGTTTCTAAGTTATATTTAAGTAATGTTACGATTGAATGTTCGTCATCTACTACCAACACTTTTTGCGACATAGTATGCCTCCCTAACTTATAATTATATTTACATTATAACCGAACTTTTTATAAAAATAACATCCTACACATTATCTTTACACATTTTTTACATTGCTTTACATGTTATCAAAAATATACTTCTTACTTTCTTAACAATTCTAATATAAATACTCTCCCGAATAATACCTTCTATGTTTTCCATATGTAATTAAAAAGTGAACCTAGCATTATACTTTGCCAGGCTCACCTACATTTATCGTCTTATTTTAAATTTTTAATCAATTCATCTGCAAAAGCTGAAGTTGAAACTTCTTCAGCACCATCCATTAATCGAGCAAAATCATAAGTTACAACTTTTGAAGCGATAGTATCTTCAATAGAATCTGTAATCTTATCTGCAGCTTCTTGCCATCCTAAATGCTCTAACATTAATACAGAACTTAAAATAACAGAAGATGGATTCACTTTATTTAAACCAGCATATTTTGGTGCAGTACCATGAGTTGCTTCAAAGATAGCATGACCTGTTTCATAATTAATATTTGCACCTGGAGCTATACCTATTCCACCAACTTGTGCTGCTAATGCATCTGAAATGTAATCACCATTCAAATTCATTGTCGCTACAACGTCATGCTCAGCTGGACGCGTTAAAATTTGTTGCAAGAAGATATCAGCAATTGAATCTTTAATGATGATTTTGCCTTCTTTTTCAGCTTTTTCTTGTACAGCATTTGCAGCATCTTTGCCTTCTTTTTCAACAATTTCATCATACTGTTGCCATGTAAAAACTTTATCTCCAAACTCATTTAGTGCTAAATCATAACCCCATTGTTTAAATGAACCTTCAGTAAATTTCATAATATTACCTTTATGAACTAAAGTTACTGATTTACGGTTATTATCAATCGCATATTGGATTGCTGCTCTAACTAAACGCTCCGTTCCTTCTTTAGAAACTGGTTTAATACCAATACCTGAAGTTTCTGGGAATCTAATATTCGTAGCTCCCATTTCGTTTTGCAAGAAGTCAATTACTTTTTTAACTTCAGGTGTGCCTTCTTTAAATTCAATACCCGCATAGATATCTTCAGTATTTTCACGGAAAATAACCATATCAACATCTTGAGGACGTTTAACTGGAGATGGCACCCCTTTAAACCAACGTACAGGTCTCAAACAAGTAAATAAATCTAACTCTTGACGTAACGCTACATTTAATGATCTAATACCGCCACCGATTGGCGTTGTTAATGGGCCTTTAACTGCAATTAAATATTCTTTAATTGTGTCAAGTGTTTCTTGTGGTAACCATTCACCAGTTGTATCAAACGCTTTTTGACCTGCTAATACTTCTTTCCATTCAATACGTTTTTCACCATTATAAGCCTTGTCAACTGCAGCATCTATAACACGACTTGCTGCCTCCCAAATATCTGGTCCAATACCATCACCAATAATAAATGGAATAATTGGTTCATTTGGTACGTTTAATCCTTCAGTTCCTTGAGTAATTTTTTCTGCAGTCATAGTTATTTTACCTCCAAAATTTACATCTTCATTTTTATTTTTTCGATTATTTTCTTTCTTCAAGTGGAATATATTTACGATTAGTTTCGCCAATATATTTTGCTCTAGGACGCATAATTCTGTTGTCTTTATATTGTTCTAAAATGTGAGCAATCCATCCTGCAGAACGACTTACTGCAAAGATTGGCGTGAATAAATCATGTGGTATTTCCATGCAGTGATATACACTTGCACTATAAAAATCAACGTTTGGAATTAAACCTTTTTCTTCAGCCATACGTTTTTCCATTTTCACTGACATTTCAAATAGTTCTTCACGACCAGCGTCTTTAGTAATTTGACGGCTCATTTCTCTTAAATATTTCGCTCTCGGATCACCATCTTTGTACACGCGATGTCCGAAGCCCATTACTTTTTCTTTGTTAGCAAATTTTTCATCTAAATACGTATCGACATTATCTATTGACCCGATTTCAGACAACATTGTCATAACTTGTTCATTTGCACCACCATGCAATGGACCTTTTAGTGATCCAACAGCAGCTACTATACCTGAATACATATCTGATAATGATGATACTGCGCAACGTGCTGTAAATGCTGATGCGTTCAACTCATGATCAGCATGTAAAATAAGTGCTTTGTTGAATGCCTCAACTTCAATATCGGTTGGTATTTCCCCACGTAACATATATAAGAAGTTTGCTGCATAACTTAAGTTTGGATTTGGCTTAACCGGTTCTTTATCCTGTCTTACTCTAGCAAATGCAGTAACTAATGAAGCAACTTTAGCTTGAATTCGCATTGCTCTTTCATAACGATTTTCATCTGATTCATTTTCTGCATCTGGGTCAAAATGAGCAATATATGATAGCGACGTACGTAATGCTGTCATTGGATGAACATGATCAGTTACATACTCCTCAAAATGTGTATATACACGAGGATTTAATGTCATGTATTGATTTAATTTCCCCTTTAAATGAGCTAGCTCTTCTTTATTTGGCAATCTGTAATTCCATAATAAAAAAACTACTTCTTCAAATTGCGCATTTTCAGCTAGATCATCAATATCATAGCCAGCATAAGTTAATTGACTATCAATAATTGAACTTATTTTAGTCTCCGCTGCAATAACCCCTTCTAAACCTCTTTGTAATTCTGCCATGATAAATTTCCCCTTTACTGTTTCTTTATGAAATGGCTTTCAACTAATATTATAGCTAAACGTTATTCGTTTGTGAAATATAAAAACTGGTATTATATATGCAGCAACTATTTTGTAAATCTATGGAAATGTCACACAATAGCCACAAATAGCACTATTAAAGCTTTTTCAGGTAACGCTTTATCAACAATTTTTCTAATTAAATAAAAATTTCAATTGGTTATTATATATGATTATAAAATCCAAAGTATATTAACATGGAATTTTACACATTTTTACCAAAAATAATTGTATATATCCTAATATAAGTGCATAATAAACATATCTATATTTAAGGGAGATGTCTTATGGCTGAAAAATTACAAAGGGAACTAAGTAACCGCCACATACAATTAATTGCTATCGGTGGTGCGATTGGTACAGGCCTATTCCTAGGTGCTGGTCAAACGATTGCATTGACTGGTCCTTCTATATTACTAACATATATCATTATTGGATTTATGTTATTCATGTTTATGCGAGGTTTAGGTGAAATTATTATTCAAAACACTGAATTTAAATCATTCGCAGATGTAACAAATACATACATCGGGCCTTTTGCAGGATTCGTTACAGGCTGGACATACTGGTTCTGTTGGATTATCACAGGTATGGCTGAAGTAACGGCTGTAGCTAAATATGTGAGCTTTTGGTTCCCAGAAATTCCAAACTGGTTGAGTGCACTATTTTGTGTATTAGTGTTAATGTCATTTAACTTGCTAAGTGCGAAACTTTTCGGAGAGTTAGAATTTTGGTTTTCTATCATTAAAATAGCGACAATTATTGGTTTGATCGTCGTTGGTTTCTTTATGATTTTATTCGCATTCAAAACACAATTCGGGCATGCCAGTATTACAAACTTATACGAACATGGCGTATTTCCTAAAGGTGCATCTGGATTCTTTATGTCATTCCAAATGGCATTATTCTCATTTGTTGGTATCGAAATGATTGGTGTTACTGCAGGTGAAACAAAAGATCCAGTTAAAACAATTCCTAAAGCGATTAATAGTGTTCCTATTAGAATTTTAATATTCTATGTTGGTGCATTAGCCGTTATCATGTCAATTATTCCATGGCAACAAGTTGACCCTGATAACAGTCCTTTCGTTAAATTATTCGCGTTAATTGGTATTCCATTCGCTGCAGGTCTAATCAATTTTGTAGTGTTAACTGCTGCTGCTTCATCATGTAACAGTGGTATTTTCTCAAATAGCCGTATGCTTTATGGATTATCAAGCCAACAACAGGCACCACCTAACTTTTCTAAAACGAATAAGTATGGGGTACCACACATTGCAATCTTTGCATCATCTGCATTATTGCTAGTGGCAGCATTATTAAACTATATTTTCCCTGACGCAACAAAAGTATTTACTTATGTAACTACAATCTCAACTGTATTATTTTTAGTTGTATGGGGATTGATTATCATTGCGTATATCAACTATAGTCGTAAAAATCCAGACCTTCATAAAAAAGCGACTTATAAATTATTTGGCGGAAAATACATGGGCTATTTAATTTTAATCTTCTTTATATTTGTGTTTGGATTACTCTTTATTAATGTTGAAACAAGACGTGCGATATACTTTATACCTATTTGGTTTATATTATTAGCGTTTATGTACTTAAGATATAAACGTATCGCCACTAAAACGAATAACGAATAACTAATTACAAATTAAAACCTCGTTGATTTTGATTCAACGAGGTTTTATTCTGTGTAATTAAAATTTACTAGTGTGTCACTTTACGGAATAAATAAAGTTCTTTGAAATCTTACATTTAATTGTATATCTTTATTTAACGTATCACAAAATTAATATGAGATTTATAACCAAATGCTTAAGAAAAAGGCATTTCTATCGAATAATACTAATAGAAACACCTTTTTATGTTACGTATAAATTTAATTTTTTTAATATTGTTCAGCAACTTCAGGTCACAAATCAATTATAAATAGTTGAGAAATACAAATTAAGAAACATCATTAATTTGTATAGAATTGCTGTATAAGCTCTTTTTTTAATAATCAAAGATATCTCGACGCCACATTATAAACTCCTAAAAAAGCCTCTCCATTCATTTCAAATGGAGAGACATTTTTATTTATAAATTATAGTACGTTTGCATAACCTTCAAAGATTTTTCCTTGAGCTGCATCAATCGTAACTAATACGTTATTATTAATGTTTTTAACAGCTTTTTCTACGCCTACAACTGTTGGAATACCTTTTTCTAAACCAACAATTGCACTTGGTGAAGTGATGCCATTTTCTTCAGTGATTAAGCCTAAAGCTTTTTCAACATATGGTACAAATGTTTCGTCAATTGAATTTGTAACGATGACCTTATCAGATAAATCTTTACCTTCTAAGTCTTTAACTGTTTCAGCAACTAATGTAGTACCTACTACAGATCCACGTCCAATTCCTTGTCCACTAGCAATTTCATCACCAACTAAATGAATTTTCATCATATTAGTAGTTCCTGTTTCACCAGTTGGTACACCAGCAGTAATAATGATTAAATCACCATTTGATACTCTACCTGTTTCAACTGCTGTCGCTACTGCATTGTTTAACAATGCATCAGTACTTTTACGGCCTTTTTTAACTACAGGTTGTACACCCCATACGATTGAACATTGACGCGCAGTTTCTTCACTTGGAGTTACTGCAATGATATCTGAATGTGGACGATATTTAGAAATTGTACGTGCAGTTGAACCACTTTCAGTAGCTGCCACAATAGCTTTAACGTTTAAGTTCAAAGCTGTATGCGCAACTGAAATACCAATTGCATTCACTAATGAAGTTTCAACTAATTTTGTACGATCTGATAATAATTTTTTGTAGTCTTGTGCAGCTTCAGCTGATACAGCGATGTTTCTCATTGTTTTAACAGCTTCTTCTGGATATAAACCAGCAGCAGTTTCACCAGATAGCATAACTGCATCTGTACCATCATAGATAGCATTGGCAACGTCACTTGCTTCGGCACGTGTAGCACGAGGATTACGTTGCATTGAATCTAACATTTGAGTTGCTGTGATTACTGGTTTGCCTAATTTGTTACATTGTCTGATTAAGTCTTTTTGAACCATTGGCACTTTTTCAGGTGGAATTTCTACACCCATGTCTCCACGAGCAACCATCAAACCGTCAGATACTTCAAGAATTTCTGCTATATTATCAATACCTTCTTGGTTTTCAATTTTAGGGAATACTGAAATATTAGCATTTTGTTCTTCTAAGATTTCACGAATTTCTAAAACATCACTAGGACGACGTACGAAACTAGCTGCGATAAAGTCTACATTTTCTTTAATACCGAATCGAATATCTTCAGCATCTTTTTCAGTAATACCAGGTAAGCTAACTCTTACACCAGGTAAGTTAACGCCTTTTTTATTTTTAAGTTCACCAGAGTTTAAAATGTCACATTTAACTTCTTTTTTGTCATGGTCAATATCTTTAACTTGTAATTCAATTAAACCATCATCAAGTAAAATGTATGAACCTACTTGAACATCGTTAATTAAGTTTTCATATGTTACTGAGAACTTTTCAGGTGTTCCTTCAACTTCATTCATGCTAACGATAACTTCGTTACCACGCTCAAGTTCAATGATACCGTCTTTCATATTATGCGTACGAATTTCTGGACCTTTCGTATCTAATAAAATTGCTACAATTTTATCTAAGCGTTTAGCTACTTTACGAATTGTATCAATTCTACCTTTGTGTTCTTCATGACTACCATGTGAAAAGTTTAATCGTGCTACGTTCATACCAGCATTGATTAATTTTTCAATCATTTCTTCTGATTCTGAAGCTGGTCCAATTGTACATACAATTTTAGTTTTTCTCATTTTATAATTCCTCCTGAAATCTTATATAGATAACTTGTTAGCAAGTTCATATAGGCTATAATCAAATTTATGGTCTTTACCATCGAAAATTTCATCAAATGATGTCGCTACTATTTTATTGTTTTTAATACCAACACCTTTAGCTGTTTCACCTTGCATTAATAAGTCTACCGCATAACCACCTAAACGTGATGCTAATACTCTATCTGCGCCTGTCGGACTACCACCACGTTGAACGTGACCTAAAACAGATACTCTGTTATCAACATTAATGTATTCTGATAATTCCTTTTGGCATTCTTGAGCTGTCATACATCCTTCAGCTACAAGAACGATTGAGTGTTTTTTACCACGTTTAATACCTTGTTCAATTTTATCAGCTATTTCTTTAATATCTGTTTTCACTTCTGGTACTACAATTGTTTCAGCACCTACTGATAATCCAGCCCATAATGCCAAGTCACCACAATCACGTCCCATTGCTTCAATGATAAAAGTACGAGCATGACTTGAAGCAGTGTCTCTAATTTTATCGACTAAACCAATAATTGTGTTTAATGCTGTGTCGAACCCAATTGTAAAATCAGTACCATTGATATCATTGTCAATCGTACCAGGAATACCGATAGTTTGAATTTCTTTGCATTCTTCACTAATACGTTGTGCACCACGATAACTACCGTCTCCACCAATAACTACAAGTCCCTCAATGCCTCTTTTACGTAAGTTTTCAATAGCAACTTTACGTACTTCCTGTTCTTTAAATTCCGGACACCTTGCTGAATACAAGAATGTACCTCCACGTTGAATCGTATCCCCAACTGAACCTAATTCAAGCTTATGGATATCATCATTTAGCAATCCTTGATAACCATGATACACACCATAAACTTCAATTTCGTTGTAAATTGCTGTACGAACAACTGCTCTAACGGCAGCATTCATTCCAGGTGAATCTCCACCACTTGTTAAAACTGCAATTTTCTTCATGACGACATACCTTTCTATAACTGATTTATCTTTAACTCTAAATTACCACAAATTCATATGTCATTCCATCAAAACTAATGTATTGAATTGATGTAAACGTTTTAAATAATGAATTTTATTTTAACTTAATTAAAAAAAGATTAATAGCCACAATTTTGACTACTAATCTTAATGATAAAAAGTACAAACTTATTGAAATGTATATTATTAAAACTTCATTTGGGCATTGAATAGTATACTTTAATTTGCAAATTGCTTAATGAATAACACGGTAGAATAATTGCTCGTTATATTTATTCAATATAAGAACCAATATTTCGGAATTTTTCAAACCGATCATTAGCAATTTCATCACGAGTCAATTTTTCCAGTGAATCTAATTGTTCTACAAATGCAGTTTTAATCGCTAATGCTTGCTTTTCAATATCTTTATGAGCACCGCCTAATGGTTCAGAAATAACATCATCAATGATACCAAGTTGCTTAATATCATGTGCAGTGATTTTCATCGTTTCAGCCGCAATTTTGGCTAAATTACTATCTTTCCATAATAACGCAGCTGCGCCTTCTGGAGAAATTACAGAGTATGTACTATTTTCAAGCATTAATACTTTGTTAGCAATTCCGATGCCTAATGCTCCACCACTACCACCTTCACCAATGACAACAGCAATAACTGGCACTTTTAGAGAAGCCATTTCAATTAAATTAGTCGCAATAGACTCACTTTGTCCACGTTCTTCAGCGGCTTTACCAGGGTATGCACCTTTAGTATCTATAAATGTGAAAATTGGTCGATTGAACTTCTCAGCTTGTTTCATTAAACGCAATGCTTTTCGATAACCTTCGGGATGAGCCATACCAAAGTTACGATAAATATTATCTTTAGTATCTTTACCACGTTGTTGACCAATCACTGTAACAGCACGACCATTTAAAAAGCCGATACCACCAATCATCGCAGGATCATCTCTAAAGTTACGATCACCATGAAGCTCCATAAACGAATCAAAAATATAAGGAATATAATCCAAAGACGTTGGTCTTTCTTGTAAACGTGCAATTTGAACACGATCCCAAGGTTTTAAGTTTGTATAAACTTTTTTCGTCTCTCTTTCTAATGACGCTTCAAGCATGTCAATTTCTTCTTGTAAATCCACATCATTTTTATCTTGAGATTCTTTTAATGATTCAATTTTATTTCGAATTTCAAAAAGTGGTTTTTCAAAATCTAACATTATTTAGTCACCTCTTGATGGATTTTTAGAATTTCAGATAATGTTTGACGCATTTCTTTACGATGTACAACTTTATCTAATTGTCCATGCTCTAATAAAAATTCTGCCGTTTGGAAATCATCAGGTAATTTTTCATTAATTGTTTGTTCAATAACACGACGACCTGCGAAACCAATTAATGCTTTCGGCTCGCTTAAGTTGATATCACCAACTGATGCAAAACTTGCAGATACACCACCAGTAGTTGGATGTGTTAAATATGAAATATATAGCAATCCGGCATCTGAATGACGTTTTAAAGATACACTTGTTTTACCCATTTGCATTAACGAAATGATACCCTCTTGCATACGCGCACCACCACTTGCAGAAAATAATATAAATGGCAGACGATGCTCAGTACAGTAATCGATAATTCGACATATTTTTTCACCAATTACTGACCCCATACTTCCCATTCTGAAACGAGAATCCATTACAGCAACGCCATATTTCATACCTTCTAATTCTGCAGTTCCAGTAACTACAGCTTCTTTAAGACCTGTCTTTTGTTGGTCTTTTTCAATTTTTTCTAAATAACTTGGAAAATCTAATGGATTCGCAGAGGTCATTCCCTTATCGAATTCTGTAAATGATCCTTCATCAGAAATTGCTTCAATACGTTTATATGCTGTTAAAGCAATATGATGATCACAATTAAAGCACACATTTAAATTTTCAGCTAATTCTTTTGTGTACATAATCTTCTTACATTTCGGACACTTAGTCATAATGCCTGCTGGTACATCATTATTTTTAGAGTCTTGCACTGTAAGATATTTCTTTTTCTTTGTTCGATTAAAAAAATCTTTAAACATAGGAAAACCTCCAAATAACCTCTGTTCTAACCATTTAGAGCCTTAAACTGAACTTGACCAGTTAAAAACGGGTTGAAATTTATTTGATTTATATTCGATTATTTATTGAATGTTTATCATAAACTTTCATTTTCATCACTTTAATGACTCTTCATTGCCCTTTTTAAGCAATCACATTTAAACTTTTAAAATTTATTGTAAATCTGTCAGTTTCATTGTTTTATCATACACATCTTGTGGATCAACTTCAATTCTAGCTACACCAGACTCCATTGCTGCTTTCGCAACATTACTTGCAACAGATGGTGCAACACGTTTATCAAATGGTCCTGGAATACAATAATCTGCATTTAATTCATCGCTATTTATTAAATCCGCGATTGCTTCTACAGCTGCTTTTTTCATTTCTTCATTAATGTGAGTGGCTTCTACTTCTAAAGCCCCTCTAAAAATACCTGGAAATGCTAGTACATTATTAATTTGGTTTGGGTAATCTGAACGCCCTGTTCCAACTACACAAGCACCAGCAGCTTTTGCATCATCAGGTGTGATTTCAGGATTTGGATTAGCCATTGCAAAAATAATCGGATTGTCTGCCATGCTTTTAACCATATCTTGTGACAATGCATTAGCAACAGACACACCAATAAATACATCAGCATCCTTTACTACTTCTTCTAAAGAGCCTTCAATTTTATCTTTATTAGTCCATTTTGCTACGACATCTTTTGTAGGATTCATACCATATGAGCGACCTTCGAAAATTGCCCCTTTTGAATCACACATAACCATATTTCTAACACCGTATGCATATAATAATTTAACGATAGCTATACCTGCTGCCCCTGCACCATTAAGTACGACTTTTATTTTAGCTAAATCTTTATTTACAACTCTTAAAGCATTTACTAAACCAGCCATTGTTACAATAGCAGTTCCGTGTTGATCATCATGAAAAACTGGAATGTTAGTTTCTTTTTTTAGTCGTTCTTCGATTTCAAAGCAACGTGGTGCAGAAATATCTTCTAGGTTAATTCCACCATAATTTGGTTCTAAAAGTTTAACTGTTTGTATAATTTCCTCTGTATCTGTAGTCGCTAATGCAATAGGTACACCATTTATACCGGCAAAACTTTTAAATAAAACTGCTTTCCCTTCCATAACAGGAATACTAGCTTCAGGTCCAATATTACCTAAACCTAACACTGCAGTTCCGTCAGTGATTACAGCAACAGTGTTACCTTTTATTGTGTAATCATAAACTTTTCTTTTATCTTCATAAATATCTTTACATGGTTCAGCAACACCAGGAGAGTAAGCTAAACTTAATTCCTCTTTATTAGTAACCTTAACATTCGGTTTAACTTCTAATTTACCATGATTACGTTTGTGCATTTCCAATGCTTCATCTCTTAATGACATGAAATCAGCCCCTATTTCAATATTTATTTGTAAAAACAATTTGGTTAAAACGCATTACATCATAAAAGTAAAAATATTGGGTAAATCCCTTTAAGAAAGAATTTATGTCTTAAATTTTTAGCACAATTAAAAATAAGCGATTCTCATATAATGTTGTTAAAGGCATAGAAATCCTCGCTAATTAAGAAATACCTTTACTTATTATAATAGATAATAAATTTCAAAATACTTGAAAATCAATTTTATTCGTACAATATATCGACAAAATACTTTACTTAAGTTATGTATACTGCTTTTTGTGCTAATTATTCTTATGAATATGTCTTTAACGATAAAGAAAACACATAAAAATAATAAGCATAAAAAACAAATATAAAGTAAACTGATGGTTAATAAATATCTAACCATCAGTTTACTATATCATAATTTATTAGTTGATAAAAGTTAAATAAGCCTAATATCCGCAGGGTTAAAGGATTGTATGAAATTATTAAGCATATCACTTTTTTGATTTATATATCCAATTGCAGTCATTTGTTTTGTTGTTTCATCATAAAAATATAAAGCAATATCATCTGGATTTTTTTGGGTCTGCAAAATCATTTCATCAAATTTTTGTATATTCTCTTTATTTCTAATAATAATTTGATTTGCATTAACTATTTTTTGTTCTTCAAAAGTCTTTAGCGTTTGTAAATTATTAATAATTAATTGTCTCTGTTGCCTTCTTAAATCGAATTTGCCACTAACTATAAACATCTCATTTTGTGAAAGTATATGTTCAAATTTTTTATACTGATCAGGAAACATGACCCCATCTAAAGTAGTGATGCCATCATTTAAAGTGAAAAATGCCATATTTTGTCCGTTTTTAGTTCGGATTTGCTTAATCTTGTCAAATTGAACTAAAATTGGTTTGTTATTTTGTGCATTAGTTAATTTATAAATAGTAAGGTATTGTTTTGTTCCAAACTTTTTGTCAACTGGATGCTGTGATACATAAAATCCCAAGTATTCCTTCTCATATTGACTAATAAGTGTATCGGATAGTTCTTCTTTCTCTTCATATGTTTGTTTGGGCGTTAACATATCGAATAGAAATCCATCTTGATCAAGATTTAAATCACTATCGAGTACTTGATCAATACTTTGTAATAAAGTTGCACGTGTTTTACCAAACACATCAAATGCACCAACTAGTATGAGCGCTTCAAGTAACTTTCTAGTCTTTACACGCTTTGGTATTCTTCTAGCAAAATCAAAGAAATCTTTAAATTTACCATTTTGATATCGTTCATCTACAATGACTTTTACACTTTGATAACCGACACCTTTAATTGTACCAATTGATAAATAAATCCCGTCTTTAGATGGTTTATAAAACCAATGACTTTCATTTATGTTCGGTGGCAATATCGATATACCTTGTTTTTTAGCTTCATCAATCATTTGTGCTGTTTTCTTTTCACTTCCAATTACGTTACTTAAAATATTGGCATAAAAATAATTTGGAAAATGCACTTTCAGATAACTCATAATATAAGCAATTTTAGAATAGCTAACAGCATGTGCCCTTGGAAAACCATAGTCGGCAAATTTTAAAATTAAATCAAATATTTGTTTACTAATATTTTCGTGATAACCATTTTCTTTGGCACCCTCAATAAAATGCTGGCGTTCACTTTCAAGGACTGCTCTATTTTTCTTACTCATCGCTCGTCTTAAAATATCCGCTTCACCATAGCTAAAATTCGCAAACGTACTCGCAATTTGCATGATTTGTTCTTGATATATGATAACACCATAAGTATTTTTTAAAATTGGTTCTAAATCCGGATGTAAATATTGAACTTTACTCGGATCATGTCTTCGAGTAATATATGTTGGAATTTCTTCCATAGGACCAGGTCTATATAATGATGTTACAGCTACAATATCTTCAAAATGTTCTGGGTTTAATTTTTTTAATACGTTTCTTACGCCATCAGATTCTAATTGGAATATACCAGTCGTATCGCCTTGTGATAATAATTCAAATACTTTTTTATCATCGAAAGGAATTTTTTCAATATCGATTTGAATACCTAAATCCTTTTTTACTTGTGACATAATTTGATGAATAATAGATAAGTTACGCAAACCTAAAAAATCAATTTTCAGAAGTCCAATTCGCTCAGCTTCAGTCATCGTCCATTGCGTTAATAAACCTGTATCTCCTTTTGTTAAAGGTGCATAATCATATAATGGATGGTCATTAATAATAATACCGGCTGCATGCGTTGAAGTATGCCTTGGAAGCCCTTCTAACTTTTTACAAATATCAAACCATTTCTCATGTCGATGATTACGATGTACAAACTTTTTGAAACCTTCGATTTGATAAGCCTCATTAAGTGTTATGCCCAATTTATGAGGAATCAAGCTTGAAATTTCATTTAGTGTAATTTCATCAAATCCCATAATTCTACCAACATCTCTTGCAACTGCTCTTGCAAGTAAGTGTCCGAATGTCACTATCCCTGATACATGTAATTCTCCGTATTTTTGTTGCACATATTGAATAACTTTTTCACGACGGGTGTCTTCAAAATCGATATCAATATCAGGCATAGTTACACGTTCAGGATTTAAAAAACGTTCAAATAAAAGGTTGAACTTAATTGGATCAATTGTAGTAATACCCAACAAATAACTTACAAGTGAACCCGCTGATGAACCACGACCAGGTCCAACCATGACATCATTCGTCTTTGCAAAATGGATTAAATCACTAACGATTAAGAAATAATCTTCGAATCTCATATTCGTAATGACTTTATACTCGTATTTCAGTCTTTCTTGATACTTGGCATTATTAAGCTCTAGTTCCTTTAGTCGTTCAACTAAAATTCGCCACAAATAATCTTTAGCTGGTTCGTTATTCGGAGTTTGATATTGTGGGAGCAATGATTGATGATAATTTAATTCAGCTTCACATTTTTGCGCGATGCTATCAGCTTGAATTAAGTAATCTTGATTTATATTTTGTTGCTGAATTTCATTTTCAGTTATAAAATGCATGCCAAAATCTTCTTGATCATGAATTAAATCTAACTTTGTGTTATCTCTTATTGCTGCTAATGCCGAAATTGTATCTGCATCTTGACGAGATTGATAACAAATATCTTGTATCCACACATGTTTTTTATTATTCAACGGTAAACTTTTATGATCTAAATAAGTATCATCGTGTGACTCAAATACTTCGATGATATCACGATGTTCTTCATTAACATGTTTAAAGATAATTACCATATTATCTGAAAATCGTTGTAGCAATTCAAAAGGCACATTATCAATAGCATTTATTTTAATTTCTGATGAAAGTTGATATAAATCTTTTAAACCGTTATTGTTTTTGGCTAAAACAACTGTTTCTACAGTATTTAAGCCATTCGTCACATACAATGTCATACCAAAAATAGGTTTGATATTATTTGCAATGCATGCATCATAAAATTTAGGAAAACCATACAATACATTGGTGTCAGTAATGGCGAGTGCATCAACATTTTCAGACACAGCAAGTCGAACGGCATCTTCTATTTTCAAACTTGAATTTAATAAATCATAGGCCGTATGAATATTTAAATATGTCACCATGATTGAATGGCTCCTTTCTGTTAATTAATTTTTGTACGTAAAGCTTTAGCTAATTGCTCAAACTCGTCCCAATTATTTACCGAAACACCGGAAGCATTCGGATGTCCTCCGCCACCAAAATCTTGAGCAACATCATTGATAACTAATTGACCTTTAGAACGTAATCGACATCTAATTTCAGTACCTTCATCGACTGCAAATACCCATATTTTCAAACCTTTAATGTCAGCTATTGTATTGACAAACTGAGATGCCTCATTTGGCTGAATACCAAATTCTTCAAGTACTTCTTGCGTAATTTTAACTTGACAAAAACCATCTGACATTAATTCAAAATGTTGTAAAACATAGCCTTGGAATGGCAACATTTTCGGATCTTTTTCCATCATTTTATTTAATAAAGCATTATGATCAATATTATGACTAATTAATTTACCTGCAATTTCCATCGTATGTTCTGAAGTATTATTAAATAAGAAACGTCCTGTATCACCAACGATTCCAAGATATAATACGCTGGCAATATCTTTATTAATGATAGCATCGTCATTAAAATGCGAAATTAAATCACAAATAATTTCACTCGTTGATGAAGCATTCGTATTAACATAGTTAATATCACCATATTGATCTATGGCTGGGTGGTGGTCAATTTTTATCAATTTATTGCCTAATTCATAACGATTGTCGTCTATGCGTGGTGCGTTAGCAGTATCACAAACAATAACTAATGCTTCTTGATATGTTGAATCATCAATTATATCTAATTGACCGATAAAACTTAATGATGGTTCTGGCTCACCGACAGCATAAATGCGTTTTTGTGGGAATTTTTGTTGTAAATAATATTTCAAGCCTAATTGTGATCCATATGCATCAGGATCAGGTCTAACATGTCTGTGTATAATAACCGTGTCGTTTTCTTCGACACATTTCATAATTTCATTCATAGTGTTAATCATTTTCATTCTCCCTTTTTCTAGAAAAGTTAATTCGCAGTATGCAGAATAAGTATCATTGATTTTCATAAAAATCATAAACCACTGCCCGATTTATATATTATGTTGTAGTACTTTCAATATACGTCTAATTCATTTTCAATATTTTTATTATTGTTGATTTTATACTTATTGGCTTTCTATTTTACTTCTTACATAGCTAACTTCTATGTTGGGGCTCTCTCCCCAACTTGCACATTATCGTAAAAATTATCTTTTGTTAATTTTTCTTTGTTGGGGCCCCGCCAACTGGCACATTTTCGCAAATATTAGCTATCGCTAATTTTTCTTTGTTGGGGCCCCACCCCAACTGGCACATTTTCGCAAATATTAGCTATCGCTAATTTTCCTATGTTGGGGCCCCCGCCTACACTTCTTCGAACATTTGGCATATGACGAGGGCGCTAGCTACTTTATCGTTGTGGCTATGCATGGTTACTTCTATTTTGGCGAAGTTTCTTCCTACGTCTAGTATTCCGAAATCAACTGTGATATGTGATTCTATTGGTACTGTTTTTATATATACAATATTTAGGTTTTCTATCATTACGTTACCTTTTTTGTATTTACGCATTTCATATTGTATTGTTTCTTCTATAATACTTACAAATGCAGCTTTACTTACCGTTCCATAATGGTTTATTAAAAGTGGTGAAACTTCAACTGTAATTCCTTCTTGATTCATTGTTATATACTTAGCAATTTGGTCATTAATTGTTTCGCCCATTTGTGGCTGTCTTCCTAGTAACTGCATAGACTTTAAAACATCTTGTCGATTGATTACACCAACTGTCTTTTTATTACTTGAAACTACAGGAATTAATTCTATACCTTCCCAAATCATCATGTGTGCACAACTAGCAACTGTGCTCAAGGCATTTACATAAATTGGATTACGTGTCATCACTTTATCTATTTCATCTTCATCTTTCGTATTAATCATTTCTCTACTAGTCACAATTCCAACTAATTTGTATGACTCATTAACAACAGGAAATCTCGTATGTCCAGTACGATTTGCCATCTTCTTATAATCTGCTATTTTCATCGTATCAAATAAAACGGACAATTCATCTAAAGGTGTCATGATATCTTGTACTATTAAGATATCTTTTCGTATTTTTTGATTATACAGTGCTTTATTAATAATATTTGCAACTAAAAAAGTATCATAACTTGAAGATAAAACAGGCAAATCATGTTCATTTGCAAAATTAATAACTTTACTCGAAGGTTTAAATCCACCAGTTATTAATATAGCTGTCCCCCTTGTCAAAGCTTCAATTTGTACATCTTCACGATTCCCAACTATTAGTAACGTTTTCGGTCCAATATATTTTAAAATATCTTTTAGTTCCGTTGCGCCAATTGCAAATTTTGACACCATTTTCGTGATACCTTTATTGCCACCTAAAACTTGGCCATCAATGATATTTACAATTTCATTAAATGTTAAGTGTTCAATTTCATTTCGATTACGCTTTTCTATACGAACTGTACCAACACGATCTATCGTTGCAACCATTCCCATTTTATCTGCATCTTTAATTGCTCGATAAGCCGTTCCCTCAGATACATTCAAAAATTTGGCAATTTTGCGTACCGAAATTTTAGAACCTATGGATAACGATTCAATATAATCTAAAATTTGTTCATGTTTTGTCATTCTTAACCTCTTCTTTTGGAACAGTATTAACTATATTATAACTTTATTTTGAATAAAAAGCATTGAAGTGAAATGAATAAATCAATGTTTAAGCTATTTTATTTTTTCAAATTAAACAACATAGACAAAGATAGTAAAATCTTTAATTTTAAATGGAAAAATCCATTATTATTTATTAGAATGTAAGTGAGGAGGGATGTACTAATGTATAAAAATATATTACTTGGTGTAGACACTCAACTTAAAAATGAAAAAGCACTAAAAGAAGTGTCTAAATTAGCCGGCGAAGGTACAGTAGTCACAATTTTAAATGCAATTAGCGAACAAGATGCCCAAGCATCAATTAAAGCTGGTGTACATTTAAACAAACTTACTGAAGACCGAAGCAAAAGATTAGAAAAAACACGTAAAACTTTAGAAGATTATGGCATTGACTATGACCAAATTATTGTTCGCGGAAATGCAAAAGAAGAACTTTTAAAGCATGCGAATAGCGGTAAATATGAAATTGTCGTTTTAAGTAACCGCAAAGCAGAAGATAAGAAAAAATTTGTACTTGGAAGTGTCAGTCATAAAGTGGCTAAACGTGCAACTATCCCTGTTTTAATTGTTAAATAATCATTTTATCCAGAATTATTTACATCTTAACGTTATGCTATTGACTCAAAAATACGAATCGCAATAGTAAATGTTAAGCATGATGATTCTGGATTTTTATTTTCAAAAATTGTTTATTGGTTATAATACATCTAACTAAAATCACTTAATAACAATGAAATCAAATGAATTAAGACAAATAAAAAACACTTGTTAATGTCATGTACCCAAAAACACATACATCAATTAACAAGTGTTTGTTTTAATTTAATGTTTATTAAATTCCATTTTAAAACTGAACAGCTTCACCAGGTTTTAAAATTTGCACGTCCCCTACATTAACGGCATCTTTAAATTGTTGTGGATCTTGTTCAATTAGTGGGAATGTATCATAATGAATCGGCACAGAAATTTTCGGCTTAATAAATTCATTTATAGCATAACTCGCATCATCAATACCCATCGTAAAATTATCTCCAATTGGCACAAAACATACATCAACAGGATGACGTTTTGCTATTAATGACATATCACTAAATAGACCAGTATCACCAGTATGATAAATTGTTTTTCCTTCTACTTCTAAAATAATCCCCATCGGCATGCCTAAATAAACTGGAATACCATTTTCATGCGTAAAACTTGAACTATGAAAGGCTTGAACAAACTTAACACTGCCAAAGTCTAAATTTGCTTTACCTCCAATATTCATACCATGTACATTTTCAACTCCATGATATGAAGAAAGATAATCAGCCATTTCAGCACTTCCAACTACAGTCGCTCCAGTTTTCTTTGCCAATTCAACAACATCGCCAAAGTGGTCAAAGTGCCCGTGCGTTAATATAATATAGTCTAATTGTAATGCTTCAATAGTTAAATCAGACTTCGGATTATTTGAAATAAATGGATCAACTATGACTTTTTTGCCGTTCCCTTCAAAATAAATCGTTGATTGACCATGAAATGATAACTTCATTTAAGTATCCTCCTATCAATTTCTTTATGATTCTTGTACCCTTTTGCTCCTTCATTATAACAAATTCTTTAATTTTAAAAATTGAAATCATCTAAAATGATACACCTTGATTTTGAAATATGAAAAAAATTGGCATAGAATAAAAGTAATATCATGTTGAGGAGTGTTTATAAAATGACAAATATATCAAAAATTATCGACGAATTAAACAATCAACATGCTGATGCAGCATGGATTACGACGCCTCTGAATGTATTCTACTTTACAGGTTATCGAAGTGAACCACATGAAAGACTATTTGCATTATTGATTAAAAAAGACGGTACACAAGTACTGTTTTGTCCTAAAATGGAAGTCGAAGAAGTAAAAGCTTCACCATTTATAGGTGAAATCGTTGGATATTTAGACACAGAAAATCCATTTTCACTTTATCCACAAACAATTAATAAACTACTAATAGAAAGTGAACATTTAACAGTTGCACGTCAAAAACAATTAATCTCAGGTTTCAATGTCGCTTCATTCGGAGATATTGATTTAACAATTAAACATTTGAGAAATATTAAATCTGAAGATGAAATTGAAAAAATTCGTAAAGCTGCTGAACTAGCAGATAAATGCATCGAAATCGGAGTATCTTACTTGAAAGAAGGTGTCACTGAGCGAGAAGTCGTAAACCATATTGAACAAACGATTAAACAATATGGTGTAAATGAAATGAGTTTCGACACTATGGTTCTATTTGGCGATCATGCTGCATCACCTCATGGCACACCAGGAAATCGTAAATTACAGCACAATGAATATGTATTATTTGATTTAGGTGTAATTTACGAACACTATTGTAGCGATATGACACGTACGGTTAAATTTGGCGAACCAAGTCAAGAAGCACAAACGATTTATAACATTGTGTTAGAAGCAGAAACGTCTGCTATAAAAGCTATTAAACCAGGTATAGCCTTAAAAGATATTGATCACATCGCAAGAAATATCATTTCAGAAAATGGTTATGGTGACTATTTCCCACATCGCTTAGGCCATGGACTAGGTTTACAAGAACATGAATACCAAGATGTATCAAGTACAAATACTAACTTATTAGAAGCTGGCATGGTAATTACAATTGAACCAGGTATTTATGTCCCAAATGTGGCAGGCGTGCGTATTGAAGATGATATTCTTGTTACTGAAAATGGATATGAAGTATTAACAAAATACGATAAATAATCTTCTAATTACTTTAAGAAAAAAGCTAGAAACTGACGTAAAGAATCCAGTGATGATGTATATATGACATATACATAAACATCCTAAGTTCAATTACAGGTCGTTTCTAGCTTTTAATTTATCATTATTTAATTATCAATTACCAAGGTGATTTAAGTATCATTCTTTAAATAGTATAGACACATTCCCTTTTCATTGATTCATTTTTTATAATCGTAACGCTTCTTCAACAGTTTTATACTCTATGCCAAAAGCATCTGCAACACCTTTATTTGTTACATGACCTTTGTAAGTATTTAACCCTAATGATAAAGGCTGATTTGATTTAAATGCTTCTCTAAAACCTTTATTAGCTAACATCAATGCATATGGTAATGTTGCATTGTTTAAAGCTAATGTTGATGTACGTGGTACAGCCCCAGGCATATTTGCAACTGCATAATGAACTACACCATGTTTTATATAAGTTGGATCATCGTGTGTTGTAATTTTATCTGTCGTTTCAAAAATGCCACCTTGATCTATTGCTATATCAATAACAACTGACCCATTTTTCATTTGTTTAATCATATCTTCAGTTACTAGACGTGGTGCTTTGGCACCTGGAATTAATACAGCACCTATTACTAAATCACTATCTTTTACATATAATTCAATATTCAATGGATTAGACATAATCGTATGTACGCGACCATCAAATAAATCATCTAATTGTTGTAAACGCTTTGGATTAACATCTAAAATTGTAACATCTGCACCTAGTCCTAGTGCAATTTTAGCTGCATTTGTCCCAGCTTGACCACCGCCAATAATTGTCACTTTACCTTTCGGAACGCCTGGGACACCACCAAGTAAAATCCCCATGCCTCCATTAAGTTTTTGTAAAAATTCTGCACCAACTTGTGCTGACATTCTACCAGCAACTTCACTCATTGGCGATAATAATGGTAAAGAGCGATCTGGCAATTGTACTGTTTCATATGCAATACTAATAACCTTTTTATCAATTAATGCCTGCGTTAATTTTTCTTCATTTGCTAGATGAAGATATGTGAATAACACAAGCCCTTCTTTAAAATATGGAAATTCAGATTCAAGCGGCTCTTTAACTTTAATGACCATGTCCACATCCCAAACTTTCGCTTGTTCTGCAACGATATCAGCACCCGCTTCTTTGTAATCTATATCTTCAAAGAATGATCCTGCACCGGCATTTGTTTCAACCAATACAGTATGTCCACTTTCAACTAAAGCATGCACACCACTTGGTGACAAACCTACTCGATTTTCATTATTTTTAATCTCCCTTGGTATACCAATTTTCATACCATCCACCTCCATAATCATCTTAACGCGAACGTTTTGAAAGCGCAAACAAAAATCCACAAAATTGTAAAGGTTATTACACTGACTTTTCCGAAAATTGTGGTAAAATAAAAGTAAGAAAGAACAAGGAGGCACTTACTATGATTACTTACAAAAATATTTTAATCGCAGTTGACGGTTCACATGAAGCGGAATGGGCATTTAACAGAGCAGTTGGTGTTGCTAAACGTAACGATGCGAAGTTAACAATTGTGAATGTAATTGATTCAAGAACATATTCTTCATATGAAGTTTATGATGCTCAATTTACTGAGAAATCTAAGCATTTTGCAGAAGAATTATTAAATGGTTATAAAGAAGTAGCAACTAACGCTGGTGTTAAAGATGTAGAAACACGTCTAGAGTTTGGTTCTCCTAAATCTATCATTCCTAAAAAGCTTGCACATGAAATTAATGCAGACTTAATTATGAGTGGTACATCAGGTTTAAATGCTGTTGAAAGATTTATTGTTGGTTCTGTATCTGAATCAATCGTACGACATGCACCATGTGATGTTTTAGTTGTACGTACTGAAGAATTACCTGCAGACTTTGAACCACAAGTTGCAACAACACAACTACGTGAAAAATATCAAAATTAAATATAACTGATTATATAGTATATTCAAGGTAATATTGCCATACAATAGCTATTTAATCGCTTTGAACCAGGTGGAAGTTTCATTTCACTTGGTTCTTTTTCATTTTATCGAAATTGAAACTTTTCATAAATTTCCTTCACTCATTTACGTTCATAAATTATTATTTTTAATAAAAACAAAGTATAAATTTCTAATTATCTTTTTATATTTTCTTAAATGCTCGTAAAGCCTTATTCTATGTGCTTTCGAGTATTTTTACTGTAGGAAGATACTTCACGTTTCTTTGCATATTTCCTCATGTCTTAGCTGTCAGAAGTGGTAAATAAGTAGTAAATTCATTTGTACTACTAAGCAACAAGACGCTCCTGTTGCTTCTCTTTATTCAAGCGTTTCATTTCTGCCATTGCAGAATCGAATGTTGCATGTGCGTAATAGTTCAGCGTCATGGCTATATTAGCATGTCCCATAATGTACTGTAATGCCTTTGGATTCATTCCTGCATTTGCATAGTTGGTACAGAATGTATGTCGCAAACTATGTGGAGTGATGTGTGGCAATTTATCCTCGTTATACTTATTGTATTTCTTAACAAGACCTTTCATCATGCCGTTGTAATCACTTGCCACTTTTGGATAGTTCTTTCTATTAAGAAAGAGGAAATCACTATATCCATCAATCTCAACACGCTTATCATTCTTTCGATTCGCTAACACTCGCTTAAATGCTTGATAGGCTTCTTCAACCATAGGAACTTGACGTTCGCCACTTTTGGTCTTTGGTGTTTCAATGTAGTACCCAATTTCAGTATCTCTCAATAGCTGATGGTCTATATTGACAAGACGATTCTCAAAATCTAAATCTGGAAGTGTCAAACCACCAAACTCTGAAATACGAAGACCTGTTTTTAAGAGTATCAGAATTTCATCATAATTTTTGCTGTAGGTTTTATCAGCTTTTGCAAAGGCTAACAGTTTTTCTTCCTGTTCTTCTGTTAGTACGGTCTTAGGGACAGTATCATCATCAAGAACTGCTTTCAGTTGAAAGTCAAATGGATTCTTCCGAACACAATCATCTTGTATAGCAATATAGAATGAAGCCTTTAAAGAACGTTTGTAGTTATTGATGGTTTGATAAGCATAACCATTTTCACTCATTCTAATAGCCCATTCTTTAGCGTCTGATGGCTTAATACTGTCAATACTTCTTACACCTAACTTGTCTTTCTTCAAAATATCCATAAGATATTTGCGTCCAGTTTCAGTGTTTTTTCTAACCTTTGGTCTTTGAGCGTTCTGTTTTGCGTAAAGCTGGCAGAGTGTCATTTTCTTTCCTACAACATCAATACCATCATGAATGTCTTTCTGTAACTCTGCGATTTTCTCTCTAAGTGAGATACAATCACGCTTTCCTGCTGGTACTCGGTCTGTAGCCACAAGTTTCCACGAGTAAACAAATTGCGGTTCTCCAAATGAATCTATATATTTGTATAAGTATCTTCCGTCTTTTCGTTGGCTCTCTCCAGTCTTTAAGATTCGACCTTTATTGTCACGTCTTTTTTCTGACATGGCATTTGCTCCTTTCCTTTATGGAAAGAGCCTTGATACGACTTAATACTATTTTATCATATACAAGACCCTTTGGCGACGCTAGATTGCGTCCAATGTATCTATAATTTTTTCAAATTGTTTTCGTTTAATCTGAATACGATTGCCATTCATAATCAGCCAATTTGCATTTTTATTTTCCTCTGCCAAGCGTCGTAGCTTGTTTTCGCCAATACGAAAATATTTTGACGCTTCTTCAATGGTTAGGGTATAACGTTCCCAAATAGGAATGTCAGTCTGCTTCATAAAATCCTCCTTTCCAAATCACTTATTTGGATTTCATAAAAGTTGTTTTACCAGCAATCGAACAGCTTTAGCAAAGCTCACGGGAGTTCCACCCCTGCATGGTTCTCATGTAGCCATACTCATTGCCTGCGACGGTTTTATCACGCTCGGACTATTGACTGTATGGGAGTATCATTATCACGATAAGAATGTCGTTGCAGGCAATCCTGCTAAAGATTGCTTCTCGGATCACTAACATGAATCGCTCGCTATCTTTATAAGATAGGTCATGGCGGTTAGTTCCGTTGGCTCTTTTCTTATCGAAACGTATTCGATTACTTTTATTCAGTTTTCAAAGAACAATGGCTCGTTAGCCTATCAAAACACATTGAAAGCTCAATATGCTTTGGTGGAATAACAAACCTCCCTGTTCGGGAAGCGTGGAATGGTTTAGCACGCTTCCACGAAAGGAGAGAGGATATTACTTAATTTCAAATGACAAAATCTTTGTAATCAGTCTGGTTTCCATTCTTCCACGTAAGACTTCATCAACGACCATACTTTGATTGCCATATTCATCTTTCATAAGTCGTAGGGAACGCTTCGTTATGTACCCTCTGTAATGATGTAGAATCTGGTTAATCGCTTCGGTATCGCCATCTGTTGCCTTTACAATGAGAGGAAAGGGAATCATAGGATATTGTGTTTTCATTCTTCAAATTCCTCCATAAACTTTTTAATTAAGGCTAGTCCACTGGTTCTATGCCGATAGACAGTAGAACGGTTCAATTTCAACAGGTCTGCAATTTCTGAATCGCTCATGTCCATAAAGTAAAACAGCAGTAGAATTTCACGTTTCTTGTCTGGCAACTCACGTAATGCTTCACTCAACAAATCATTTTCAACGCCTACTGATAACCCATTGAGTGTAAAAATCTGAAAGTCAGTTGAATAGTTATCTGTTGTCGCAAACTGGCTAACAAGATAATCGCCAACATCCGAAAAGGACACCTCACGCTTTGCAATCCTTGAAAGATAAAGCATATAATTCTTTCGCTCGTCTTCCATAGCACGTTTACAGATATAGTCAAACTGATTTTCTATTGTGGTCTGAAAAGAAGATGGTTTCATGTTTCTCACCCCCTTTCTGTCTAGGAAAGGAAGTGAGCCTTGCTCGTTTATCTCCTTTCACTCTTAGTCCCAATGTGAAAGGGGGATTTGTTGCATTACTGATAAATAAACTTTGTAAAAAAGTTCTGAATAGCCAAAAAAGCATATAAACAGATTTATTTCTCTGTTTACATGCTTCTGTTATTCTATCTATATGATTTATAAAACCACATTGGTGGACGTACTTATCTATTGCAGATAGACGACTTTTTTTGACAAGAACCCAATGTAAGGAAATTTATTGTATATGATGTACTTCATGGCGACGTTGACCTCCAACAAACCGCCATTTGGAAGTAATATACAATATTTTAACAGCGTAAATAGCACTACCATATAACGGTTTTTTTTATTGGCGTTTAGTAGTGCTTTTTATTAAATATAAACCTATAAACCATATAACACGTTTTTCTATACCTGTTTTTAATTCAGTAGGAACAATAAAATGTATAGAGGTGGTCTACTATGCGTAAAAAAGAAGATAAATATGATTTTAGAGCCTTTGGTTTAGCCATTAAAGAAGCTCGATTGAAACGAGGTTTAACTCGTGAACAAGTGGGAGCATTGATTGAAATTGACCCACGGTACTTAACTAATATTGAAAATAAAGGGCAACACCCCAGCATACAAGTTCTTTATGACCTTGTATCGTTACTTCATGTTTCCGTTGATGAATTTTTCTTACCTGCTAATAACTTGGTAAAAAGCACCCGACGATTACAGATAGAGAAATACATGGATAGCTTTACAGACAAAGAACTATCCTTAATGGAATCTTTAGCCAGCGGTATCAACGAAGCAAGAAACATCGAAGACTAATTAAAAGAATCCATACATAACGGAAAGAGCCGATAAAATGAGATTGTATTAATCTCATTTTATCGGCTCTGCGTCTTTGCGTCTGGCTCTGTAATCACAGTTACTTTGAACTGCTTTATTTCAATTAAATTTTCTTGTCTGCATTTCGGACAATAGAGGGGGAATTTTTTTAATTCAGTATCTTCCCTTATCTTTAATCGTGTTTTATTTCCACATACAGGACACAATATCCACTTGTAGTTTATAATAACTATCTCCTCCTTTACACTTTAATTCAAATCTTTATTAAAAAATATTTCATCTTATTTAACAAGAAACCATATTTATATAACAACATAAAATACACTAAGTTATTTTATTGAACATATATCGTACTTTATCTATCCGACTATTTGGACGACGGGGCTGGCAAACAGGTTCACCGGTAGTAACATGGTACCCTTTTAACTCTGTTAAACAAACACTACGTCCATTTGTAAAGAAAGTTAAATCACTACGATATTCTTGAATACACCGAGCAGGGATTTCTCCACTAAGAATGACCTCATTATTTTTCAATTGAGTGTCTACGATGTTCGCACAATATTTAGGAGCATCGTTGTATGCTCGTGAAAGATATTCCTGTGGCGCATAAATTTTAAAACTAAGATATGGCTCTAACAATTCTGTTCCAGCTTTTTTTAAGACTTGTTCCAATACAATAGGAGCAAGCATCCGAAAATCTGCTGGGGTACTAACAGGGCTATAGTATAAGCCATACTTAAAACAGATTTTACAGTCCGTCACATTCCAACCATACAATCCTTGTTCACAGCCATAGCGTATCCCCTCCATAACTGCATTTTGAAACGATTGATTTAAGTATCCAAGAGAAACCGAGCTCTCATACTGCATTCCACTTCCCAACGGAAGCGGTGATACAGATAAACCAATGGAAGCCCAGAAAGGATTTGGCGGCACTTCGATGTGAATGGTATATTCTGCATTTTTTAACGGTCTCTCCATATAAATGACTGTAGGCTCTTTTAGTTCTATCTCCACATGATACTTTTCTTGCAACAGTGCACTAATCACTTCCATTTGTACTTTCCCTAAGAAAGAAAGTATAATTTCATGTGTCGTAGAATCCACGTAATATCGTAGAAGCGGATCACTATCTGAGATTTCCAAAAGGGCATCAAGCAACATTTCTCTCTGTTCAGGTTTACTCGGTTCAACAGTTGTTTGTAGTAGAGGGTGCGGATTTTCAATCTTTTTTCTCTGTGGCAATAGTTTTGTATCTCCTAGAACACTATTTAACTTCAAAAACTCATTTTGCAAAATAACAATTTCTCCAGAATAAGCTCTATCAATCTTACATAATTCACCATTTATTGAAGTATACATTTCTGTAACTTTTATTTTTTCTTTTTCTGATACTCTAACCGAATCTCGTAAATGTAGTACTCCACTATAAAGGCGTATATATGCAAGACGTTGTCTTTTTTTTGTATATTCAATTTTGAAAACATTTCCGCAAAGTTCAGACGGACCTCGATGTGTTGATGAATAAAATTTATTAGTAATAACTTCTATAAGGTTATCAATCCCTATATTACTTTTTGCACTTCCATGATAAAGAGGGAACAGAGAACAATTCTGAAATCTTATGCTTTCCTCTTGTTCGAGTTCCAATGCTTCTAATGATTTACCGGACATATATTTCTCTAAAAGGTCATCGTTTCCCTCTATTACCGTATCCCATTGTTCAGATTCGGTAAAGTTCGTCACACACATATTAGGATACAGTTCTACCTTCTGTTTGATTACAATTTCGGCAGAAAGTTTCTCTTTAATATCCTGATAAACCGTTGATAAATCAATTCCATTTTGGTCAATCTTATTGATAAAAAAGATTGTGGGAATCCCCATTTTCCTAAGTGCATGAAATAATATACGAGTTTGTGCTTGTACGCCATCTTTTGCAGAAATCAGTAGAATTGCCCCATCTAAAACTGATAATGAACGATATACTTCTGCTAAGAAATCCATATGTCCTGGCGTGTCTATGATGTTCACCTTCGTATTTTCCCACTGAAAAGAGGTTATTCCTGTCTGAATTGTAATTCCTCTCTGACGTTCTAAAAGCGTATTATCCGTCCTCGTTGTACCTTTGTCCACGCTTCCTAATTCTGTAATCGCTCCACTGTTATATAATAAGCTTTCTGTTAAGGTAGTTTTTCCTGCATCAACATGAGCTAAAACTCCAATATTAATAATTTTCATGTGATTTTCCTCCATTCAAAAACCCAAAAGGGCATAAAAATCCCAGTGATAAATACTTTTATCACTGGGATTTTTATGCATAACCATAGGCATACAAAGCATACAGATATTCTCCGGATACTTTAGAATCACATGATAAAGGTATTCTTAAACTGGGTACAAAAAACTAAGCCCTCCTAAAAAAGGACATCCAATTATTTGTTCCCACTATCAAATTGACAGTTTATTTAAGAATACCTTGCCGCATATTTATTAACTCCTTTTAAATAGATACTTAAATAATAGCACGTAAGAGCATATTTGTAAAGGAATCTCCAATTTTTTATCAAAGAGAGTACGTGATTACAAAATAGCTGTAATAATGTACCAATATTTGTTATTCTATAATCTTCCAATTACTCCCGTTCTTTTCAAGTACCAAATCAAATTGAGATACCTGCGTTGCTTTGGTCTGCTGGTCGATATACTCCACTGTCAGCGATACCGTGACTTGATTATCCTTACGATTGTGAATAGGATTTACCAGTTCTTGAAAGATGTACTCTTTTCCGATTGGTTTTAATATCCCGTCATTCACATAGTAGGAAAGTTCACTGGCTGTCGCTGTAGGATAGAGCTTGAAGAACGTCGTTAAAAACTCATTGATTTCATTGGTTGTAATGGAATCAACCGTCCCCTCACTTTCAATGGCTTTTGGTTTATAACTTGATTTCTTAGGTATGTTGGTAATGGTCGGATTCTTAACCAGTACCATATTTCCAGAACCATCTACATAGACACTCACTATATAAGCAGAGTGGACGGTCTTTGTATTTTCTCCCTCTGTAATGAGCTGGTCTACACTGTAGGTTACATTAAACTCATTGTCGCCAGTTGGCTCTACCGTCCATATCTGAAATCCTCTTACAGAAGACGATACAGGAATATCTTTGCGTACTGTATCAACATTGAGAGCTTGAAGTTCATCTGTCAGATAGCCTTTTAGACTTTCCATTCGATTATCAATGGACTTATCGGATTGCTCCCATGAATAGTAGACTTTCGCAAAGTTCTCTACAAAATTTTCTACATGATGAGTATCAACGTATTCCTTTTCTATGATAGTTGTTTCGTGAATAGTATGAGTATCTATAGCTGTAAAGTGCTTGAATATCGCAAAGCTGAAACTAAGCCCTAAAAGTACCCACAAGGCAATCACAACCTTTTTATGAGGATTGACCTTATAGACACGAGGTTTCTTTTCCTTTGGTATCTGTTTTTCTTTATTCTGATTTTTTCTAAATTTCATCATTAAATCTTCCTTTCTCATTGTTTGATTCGTCCTGCTCCCACTAAATGCTGTTGCCAGTAGGGGCTTGTTAAGTCGGCATAACCGATTGGGTCGCCTGCATGAAACATACGGTTATTGCCAAGGTATATCCCAACATGAGTAATATAAGAGCCAGCGTTATAGGTAGAATGAAAGAAAACCAAATCGCCAGCTTGTGCTTCCGATAGTGGGATATGCTGGGTCACATCATATTGCTGTTGTGCGGTTCGTGGTAAGTTAATTCCAGCTTTTCCATACGTCCATTGTGTCAGTCCGCTACAATCAAAAGAAGTAGTCGGGGAAGCTCCACCGTAAACGTATCGCCAGCCCTCATATTTCAGTGCTTCGTCCATGATGGCTTGTACCGTATCATCATCAAACTCTGTTGTGACAAGATACTGCGTTACCAGTTGCACATAAAACATATTGCCATAGTTGTATCGCCAGCCCCCATTGATAGGTATGGCTATGGGATTGGGGTAAGACACTTTTTCGCCACCTGAATACTCTTTTGAGAAACTTTGAGCCAGTTCAAAGGTATATTTATTTCCACGATTAGCCACATACCCTAAGAAACCACCACCATAATTGTAGGACTGGATAACCGATTCTAAATCTACACTGAGCCTTTCGCTACTGGCTAATAATTCACTGAAATACTTCACACCTTGCTTAATGGATTCTTCTGTACTCAATGAATTAGGTGGAAGACCGAGGGATTCCGAGGACTGCATAACATCTTCCGCAGTACCGCCCGATTCCACCTGTATAATCGCAAGAAGTATGTTGACATATTCTTCAACGCCATATTCTTTGGCATATTTTTCTACCATAGGCTTATGAGCCAGCACTTCTGCGGAAACATTCACACCTCCATAATGAATATTGGAAATTCCGCTGTCCTGTTCATCTGAAAATAAAATGGCAACAAACAGAAGCAGTGAGAAGACCATCAAGAATAATCCAGAACCACCAATCACTAAAGTTTTCAACTTCATGGTTTCTTACCGACTTTCTTAATGGTGGCGGTTTTGATTGGTGGTCTACTTCTTGTATTTTGTAGTGGTACTCTTTGAACAGTAGACGGACGTTCTTTTGTGATTGGACGTTGTGAAGTTCTATCTGCTGTAGTGGTTGAAGTTGCTGGCTTTTGAACGGTTTTTTCTTGAACGGTATTGCCTTGGCGTTCCACTTTTGGACTTGAAAAATCGGACTTAACTGCTGGACGCTCTTGTTTGGCTTGTTGAGATTCCTTATATGAAGTCTGAATATTAGACTGTTTTGAGGTCTGTTCATCATGATATTGTTCTTGTCTTGTAGTCGGTCTTTCATGAACAGAAGAAGCAGGCTGTTTTTTCTGTTTGACCTGTTCCATTTCAGAGCGACGCTTCGCAATGGTTTTTCGCCTTTGTTCCTGCTGTTCCTTGCGTCCACTGGCTCTGTCCGCTTTGGTTTGAGAAATACTACTGGTTAAATCACGGACATTCTCTTTTACTTTGGATTTTCCTTGATATACTGCATATCTTGCATTGGTCGGCAAATCTTTAACCTGTTCTTTCAAACCACTAGCAGTGTCTACCATTCTGTCTTTGGTATCAGCTACTGTACCGATGGTTTGACCGATACGTTTTCCAAGTGTTGATTTTTCCTTTCCGTCTGGTCGGGAGTGATCTGCTTGTGTCCTTGCAGAACTCCCCGAACCCGACTGTCCTTTTTTACCTGTAACAATGGCAGACCCAGCCCCTAGAGTAGTCATGGAACGTCCAAGTTTCCGCTGTAGACGGTGCATGTGAGCGTGCATAAGCATACGAGGTTTTCTCATCACACGACTTCCCACACTTTGAGAATCGTTACTCTGTAGAGAAAACATACTCATTAAATCGCCCAGCTTGAAGTAGATTCCTGCAAAGGTCACAATCTGTAGAAAAGCAATCAAAAAGAACGGATAACCAGCCGATAAGGTATAGAGCATGGTTGAAATACTAAATGCTGTCGTAATAATCAATGTGATTCCAGCTCGTGTCAAAATGGTATTAAAGAGCTTTGTTATGGCTCGTTTTGACATACCATCAAATGATGGAATCATGCTTAAAATAAAGCTCACAGGCAGAAACATAGCATAGATGATAAAAAGTACCTGCGAGAAAATCATGATTCCTGTTAATAGGAATACAAATATGGAAATCCCAATATTGAAGACAAATAGGAAGAAGACTGTACCTAAACGGTTAATGGTCTTTGTAATGGTTAGATTGGTATTGCTTCTGTCTTCAATTTCTTCCGCAACAATTTTTTCTCTGTCTTCGCCATTGTTGGAATCTGGGCTGGTGGAGAGCAGGCTTTCCACACGGTCAATACCGATACTTTCAATGTCTGAACTGTTGTATTGAAGCAGTAGCCACGGTTGCTGAACCTGTATGGAAAACAGGCTATCTCTGATTAAGTCCACGCTGTCCTTGCCTTGACTATCGGAATGGGGCATGACAATCTTCGTGCCAAGTGATAAACTGGCATTACTGATGTCTGATGAAAAGTCATTGATTTTTTTAATGTAGTCGGGAGCGTAGGCAATAAAGGAAGCCGATAGGATAAACACCAGCACAAAATTCATAATGGCATGAATTGCCTTTGTGGTTTCTCTCTTTATCAGTCCCGTATAGGCAACATAAACCCCAAGAACCAAAATCAAGAGTAAGAGGAATCCAACATAGAAACCCTCTGTTGAAAATCCGTTTGCACTCACACCAGCTAAGGTCTGCATATTCTTACCAATGGAATCTGCTGTAGCGGAAATGAAGTCTAAGGAATAGGCTTCCTGTACTAAGTAACCTGTCGCATTGGAAACATACAAACTGATTGTCCAAATAAAATTGGTAATGGCATATAGTCCATACATGACCTGTTTTCCAATCCCGTCCGACCAGTTCCACGGAAGCCAGCCCCAGCTATTATCCACATAAAAATCCAGTTGATAGTTTTCAAGTGGGTATCGGCTGTATTCATTTGCCACATTGACCGTATCATCTACCAAGCCCGCAGCTTGAACCACCGTTCCCAGCATGGCTAAAAGAAAAATGGCAATCACAAGTGTGAAAGCCACTGTCATTGCCACTTTACCTAGACGTTTCAGCGTCCAGTTTGATTTTATTCTGTTTACTATTGATGGTTTCACATTTACACCTCTTTTCGCACAGGTGGTCTGGTATCAAAGGCATGGAGCAGTTCTTCAAATACAGGGTGGAACTGTATCACACCGACACGACCATATAAATCACTGATAAGGCATTGCCCGTTTTCCAAATCACGCAATCGCTTCTGATTGTTTTCGTCCTCTGGGTCTACACCAAAAAAGGCTAAGGTCTTTTTAATCTCGTTAAGGTCAGTGGAACGAAATGCAAATTTTAAGCCGAGGTTATTTTTCAGTTTTTCATCTAAGAGGTCGTCTGTATTTTGGGTCACGAAATATACCCCAGCGTTCATAGCACGACCAGCCCGAACCAGCTTCATAGATAGTGTTTTTCCTTGTGCTACCTGTAAAAAGCTCCATGCTTCGTCTAAATCTACAATCTTGAAAATGCTTCGGTCTGTATGGATAAAGTCTAAAGCAAAGGTACTAATGACAATCAGCATAGCAACGGATAAAAGCTCCATAGTGGTATATTCCTCAAAGGAAGTTTCCTTGTCGGGAAGTACCAAGTCCGCAACCTGTATAATGTTCAGTTGTTTTTCTAAGCTGATAGACTGCTCCACATAACCATTACTGAATAATAAATGTGCAAAGTCATAGTCTGTAAAACTTTCGATATGGTCGGCTATACTGGTACTTAGTGGCGTATTCTCAACCCGTAATTCCTCAATCACTTTCATCAACCCTCGTACTTCACTATTGGTTACTGCACGAATGGCTTTTCTAAGGATTGGGAAGCGTTCCCCATCACGAGAGGAAATCCCCGTAAGGAATGTCAGAATATCAATAGCCAGTGATTCAGAATCTTTGGGATTTTTCATAATCACATAAGGGTCAAGTAAGCCTTTGTTTTTCTCATCAGAAGTCAGAGTGACGATATTGATTTCATGGGAAATCTCTGGCAAGGTTTCTTTCCATCTGCCACGTTCTGCTTTTGGGTCTACAATCACTGCTTGTGCCCCATAAAGCACCGCATAATAGACGATAAGGTTATTCGCAAAGGATTTACCACCACCCAGCGAACCAACAAAAGCCGACGCTAACGCATTGGTTACTGAACCCTTAACCCCTTGACTGGCAAGAGCAGGTTTCAGATAGACATTGCGTCCAGTATCTAAGCTGTAGCCAACATAAATCCCCTCATTTTCCCCCAGCATTTGAGTAGCACCAAAACCTAAACCAGCGAGGAAATCAGAGGTCACGTATTGAATATAATCATTCATATAACGCTTGCTGGCAGGTAAAAATTCTTCATGTAAGCCGAGCATATCCCCAAATGGTCGTACCAGTTTTACGCTTAAATCGTCATAAAAATCTTTCACTTCATTACAACGACGTTTGAGTTCGTCAAGATCATTTGCTGATACCCTTACCACATAAGACAGCTTGTACATAGATTCCTTGCTTTGGTCTAAATTGGTTTCCAGCTCATTCACACTTTCCAGAGCTTCCGCCACATTGGAGCTGGTTTCATTATCACTTTGCCAAGCGTGGTTATCCAAGTCTTTCAGTTCTTTCTTTTTATTGCGGACAGTAGATAGGGCTTTACGATTCGCTACAATTTCCACATTCATTGACGTATCAATCGGGAATGTAAATTGCTGTTGCTGGTAGTAGAAGATTTCAGAGGACGGGAAGTCCAGTTCTCCGACAATGCTGTTAATGGTAAAGTAAGCTACATAGACGGTTTCATCTTCCTGCTGGATTTTCAAATATCGCTGTTTTTCTTCCACCAAACAGCGAGTAGGCTTAATCAAGTCATAGTATTTAATCAGCGTTTCATTATCCAGCTTTTTCTTTGATAGATGGTACTCATACTCTTCATAGGCAGTGCCTGTCTGTCCGTAAAGGTGTTCAATCAGATAGCCGAAGTCGTCCTTATCTAACCTGCGGATTTTGAAACGACGAGAGATTTTATTTTCTAAGAGCTTTTCCATCTTCTGAAAACGCAGGATTTCATCATTACTCATACTAACAAAATCGCCCATCAGCTTATGGTTCACATCATAGACAAAATCAGACAAAGCATTTTTTGCTTCAACGGTAAGACTTTTCATAGAAAACTCCTGATCGTTGAGAAGCAACTTAAAGCCGATAAAGAAACGGTAGTTCACTTGATTTTCGCCAATCATGGATATTAAAGCGTCTGTCTGTTGGTCGATTTTGTCATAGGCAACCGCTTTGAGCTTGCCAGTGACTTCATTTTTGGAACGCTCTTGTGCAGAACGTATGCTGGATTCTGTACTGATTTGTAAAGCATGAATTTTGCCATCACGATTTTGTGCGATAAGCTGTCTGAAAGAATCATGCACTTGTATTTTCTGTTCTGGACTTAGAAATGAGTAATTGTAAGGAACAAGCTCATAGTAAGCATAACATTCCCCGTCTTTATTCCAGACGAGATTGTTTTCAATGTATTTAATTGGATATGCCATAAAATTCACTCCTAACTGCTGTAATGGCTTCTTGTGGCTGGTTTCTGCCAAGCGTTACTTTTTTTCCTGCATAGGTCAGCTTTGGTCGCAGTGCATAAGCAATGACAGACTTCAAAAATCCATAAGGCTTTTTACCATCAAAAGTTTTTGTAGACATAAACCATGTGAAAGCCACAGGAATCCCAAAGTATTTGAGAAATGCTCCCTCTATCATGGAAAGAGGGGGCAAGTTGCCAAGTATCATCACTGCAAAGAGTGACACGACAAACCATGTCATTTGCGTAAAGGTTATGGGAAACGGAAGTCTAAAATCATTGATAGAATACAGTACCTTTTCCACAGACCAGATACTGGTATAGCTTCGTATTTTCTTCATGTAATCAATCCTTTCATAAAAAATAGGGGTAGCTGATTGAGCCACCCCGTAAAATAGAAAATCTGCCAGTAGTAATGTACCGACAGATTTAATAGACGATTTCAAAAATCCCATGATTGGTTGAGATAAACGTTCCTGAAAGGTCTAAATCCCGACCATAGGCTTGATAATCAATATAGTTTTGAAGACTAGCTGGTACTTCGCCTAAAGCACCCGTTTCTTCAATGTAGTAGCGTGCCACGTCATACATATCATCACAATCGGAATGAATGATAATATCCTCTTGATGTTCGCTTAGTTCTTCAATGCTTGAAAAATGAGTGAGCAGAGCAGATAGCTCCGATTGTAATTCTTCGGGTAATTCCGATACCATTTCCCATAGTCGATTGAGTTCGCCAATGGAAGTGTATTCGTCAACCGTAAAGGGTAACTCGTAGTCATGAATGGCGTATTCCTCATATTCATCATTCAAGCCGATTTTCTCTTTGACTTCCTCAAAGTCAATGGGAAAGGTAAACCACGCACCGACCAATTCGCCCTCATTGTATTTGCCTAAATTCGCAATATAGACTTGCATATCGTCCATATATTCACGTCCTTTCTTTGTAGAGATTCAAAAATCCCTACCGCACTTCGTTTGGTGTACCATTCCTTTGCGGAACATAAGAAAACCACTTATATTCCACAAAAGAACGGTTTTATTTAAGCACCAATAATGCGATTGAATAGCTCTAGTAAAATGTCTTTTACTCCAGCAGCGTTGAAGACTAAGCCAACCGCAATAATCGCAATAATTAAAAAGCCAATCAGTTTGCTAAACTCACGCTTGAAGCCAAGATACAAGCCAATCACAACGATTGCTAAAAGCACCAGTGATTGAGCGTTTGATAGAAACCAGTTATAAAGGTTTTGTCCAAAATTCATAAAAATGTTCTCCTCTCTATATTCAATGAATTTGTATTTGAGTTATTTTTTTGTTGTTATCACGTCCTGTTCTTTTACTGACTGTTGCTTCAAAATCTGCTTGTGTCGGTCTGTCAGTTTCGCATGGTCGAGAATGTCTTTTACAACCTGCGTCTGGTTGATTTCATCAAGTTTAATCGCAACCTTTAAGGTCGGGGCAACTTGATGAGATAGCCAGTTCAGCGTCCTTTGGAAGGAGTAAGGCTCTGGTTTTGTGGTTAGTTTTAATCGTTCGCGATTGTTCCCAATAAACCAAGCCCATTCTTCATTCAGTTTCCAATCAGAACGAGGTTTGGAATCGTCTTTATCTACAAAACGGATATACCGATTGATAATTTTAAAGGCGGTATGCTCTGGATTGTCATAGACGAGTAAATCACGGACTGCATAATAGGCACGCTCATTTTTCAATCGAATCTCAAAACGGTTTTTTACTTCTGCGTCTTCAATGGGAATATCATTTTTCTTGTACTGCTCGTAGTCCTTTTCATAGATACAGAAATAAACTTCACTTTGTAATGAACCGATATAGAGGGTGTTTCCCATACATTCCTTTTCCTCTTTGCGTACCAGTTCGCCACTGCGATAGCTTTTAAAACTGCGGAAGACGGAGATACATTCTTCCTGTTGGCACTTTTCAGTGAGTACAGGGATATTTAAAATCCCTGTCTTATCGTTAATGGCAAGGTCAAGGCGTTTCATCACACCGCCAGCCACCAAAACGTCCATAAAGAACTCATACCAGCTTCTTTGTTGTGCCAGAAGATAGCTTTCAAATTGTCTGCACCCACGACCTTTCAATTCCACCAGAACTCCTTTGTCCAGTTCATGGGAGCAAAGGACGAATATGTCGCCTAAAGCATAATGCTCTGAATAAGAATAGAAACCATAGTCCTCATGAAGAAAATAGGACAGTTTCAGTTGTAAGATGTTTTCGACCACCTGCTGTACGTCTGTTGTCGGAAAGCGAATTCTTACATAATCAAACAGCATTTCAAGGGGAGCGTCGGGATTGAAGCGTTCCAGAGCTTCCCAAAGGGACTGCTGTAAATCCTCTGATGGCTTGACTTTTCCTGTTTCAATATCGCTTAGATACTGCCTTGTAATACCAGTCGCAACAGCTAAACGGTTTTGAGATAGTCCATAAGCCAAGCGTTTTTCTTTTAAATGCTGTAACCAAGTTTGTTCATTCAGTAAAAATCCCTCCAATCAAAAAGGCGTATGTCAACTTTTAAAGCCCATTTGACATACGCTGAAATTTTGTAAATCCCTTGTAACCAAAGGATTTTCTAATGTTTTTTTGACTGTTTCCTGTCGATTTGTACCCCCCTGTTAGATACGGGGGGTTAAGTGCTGGCGTGGCTATTGCCACACCAGCCAGCAAGATCAGTCCACACCTGCGACTTCCGCTTCGCACGTCGCCTGCGTGGACTGTCTGCTGTTGGATAACTTTTTAATTTCCTCCAAGAAATCATATCCTTTTGGTACAAGGGGAGTATAAAACTCTGATATGACACTTGTTCCTACATCAACATAGCCACGACCTTTGATTCGCTTTAAGAAGAAATCCTTTTGTACGTCACTGCCAAACATCATGCCATAGCCCATTTCAGACATACGACCTAAAGCCACTCTGAAATTAAACTGATCACGGATTCCGTCGCCTAAATATTTTGCGTCTGGACGTTGACAAGCCAGTATTAGAAAGAAGCCAGCTTGACGACCTAACATGACAATCTGTTTCAGCTTATTCATAACTGCGGTGTTTTCTTTTGTTCCCAGCATTTCCATGAAAGCGACGTATTCATCAAAGATTAAGAAGTGTGCCGGGAGACCTAAGTAAGCATAATTTTTGCCAGTCTTATAGTTCTTCATCTGCTTCATTTCCTCACTACGTTTCATCATTTCTTCATAGAATGTTTCAATGCAAGAAAGCAAGTCTTCTTTTCTATAGTAGACATTTGCCATCACAGAACCTAAGTCCGCAAGATCAGCATTTTTCGGGTCAAGAATATACAGTTTTGAATCTGTATGAAGCAAGGCTTCAATCAGTGTCAGTATAAAGTAAGTTTTACCGCCACCTGTACCACCAGCAATCAACATATGAGGGAGCTTATCATATTCCCACCATACGTTTTTCATTAAGCGAAGTTTACCATCTTTAGCTTCTACTTCATCAATAGAAATACGACTGGCTATGGTGTCATAGAGCAAAGTATATTCCACATAGGAATCCTTTAACTCTTTATCCGTCAGCTCACAGTACAAGCCACTCTCTAATTTCTTTTCCAAGTGTAAGAGTTGGTCTTGATATTTTCCCAGCGTGATTTCCACCCGTATCTGTATCAAGCCATTTTTAAGTCGATAATACATTTTAGGGAAGTAGGTTATCTTTTCCTTTGTACGACCAGCACTATCTTTAAAGAAACCCTCTGTTTTGACCTGTTCAGATTCATACCACTTGTTTTCAAGTATCATCTTTGCCAGTTTTTGACGGTGGTAAAGTTGTTTAACCGTATCATAGCGAACCCGTTTGAATACAAACGCTACCAGCAAGCAGATAAGAATTGCGACACTGAAACTGATAATTAAATAGGGAATGTCAATCTTATCTGCTTGTGATAGGTTAAAATCCTGCCAGTTGATCTGCTGGATTGTCTTCACATGAAACAGTCCGACAACCAGCAGGAAAACAGGCAGGAGTGACGCTATCGTAAAATGAAAGACTAAATCTTTACCAGATGGGCGAATCCTTTTACCACGCTGTTTCATGCGAAAAAGTCTCCTTTCTACCTAGCGACTATTTGTCTTGTGTCGGTTCTTTCTTTGCTTGTGGTTGAGCTTTGAATGAACTAGAATCCTTTGTCAGCACAATATCGTCTGCCTTGATATACCAGTCAACATCTGCTCCTTGATAGGTGGCAGTAGCAACGGTGTCCGCAATGGGATTGATAAGTTCCACCCGTGCGTTATAATCAAACTCTTTCAAAGGCACGCTGGCAGGAATACTTACTTGAATCATGCGTCCTTGTCCTTTGGATTTTAAGTCATAGGTACGTTCCTTGATTTCATCTGAAACCGACCCGTCTTCATTTTGGATTCTCACTTCACGACGTAGAGCAGAGAATTTCAATTCTCCAAAAGTCGTGTCTTTATCTAATACAATGCCATTTGCTAATCTCATCATTTTTCCTCTCTTTCTTTATTCTTTTATCATGTCGTCAGCATGTAAAAGGTAATTTGTAAAACCACGAGTGCCGATTTTGTAGCCCTCTGCGGTAATACGTGGATTGACTAACTTCACACGTTCCTCAAAGCCGAAATGTTTTTCGCCAGCTTCAGCAGGAAGCACCACCACAATATCATCTGCTCTTTGAACATCAGAATAGAGATTATAGCTTCTTGATAAGACAGTTAGCCGTCCGTTGATTCTTCGCTGAACGACTTTATCCTCGCCAGCAAATTCTAAATTGCCGAATGTTTTTTCCATGTTGGGAATCACAAATTTAAGTTCCATATTTTTACCTATCCTTTCTTTTTTATTGGCTGAATGAATGTTTGATGGTCTTAAAGAGTGGGGAACGACCTTTTGATTCTTGATTTTTTGTTTTCATAAGTTCACTTCCTTTCAAAATCGGGTAAAAAAATAGACACCTCATTTTTTGAAGTGTCTACCTATTAAATATTCAAATTTTATTGGAAGTATCTTTATATCTTCACTTTTCAAGGATAAATCGTCGTATCAAAGCTCATTCATAAGTAGTAAATTAGTAGTAAATTGAGTGGTTTTGACCTTGATAAAGTGTGATAAGTCCAGTTTTTATGCGGATAACTAGATTTTTATGCTATTTTTAGCACAAACATTTAAAATTGTCTTAATTATGCATCTCTTTAGTTTCCGGACATTCAATAAAAAAAACACCTATCTCCTATATAATTTCATAGGAGATAAGCGCTTGTTTTTTATATTAAAATTATTTCAAACCACCGAATGTCATAACATCACGAGCAATCATACTTTCTTCATCTGTTGGAATAACAACAACTTTAACAGGAGAATGAGGATAATTGATAAATCCTTCTTTACCACGTTGTAAGTTTTCATTTTTCTTAGGATCCCAGTATACGCCCATGAATTCTAATCCTTCAAGTACTTTCGCACGAATTTCTACAGAGTTTTCACCAATTCCTGCAGTAAATACGATAACATCTACACCATGCATTCTTGCTGCATATGAACCAATGTATTTGTGAATTTTAGATGCAAATACATCTAAAGCCATTTGTGAACGTGCTTTACCTGTTTCAGCTTCTTCAGATAAGTCACGTAAATCACTTGAAGTACCTGATAAACCTAATAAACCAGATTCTTTATTTAAAATTTCTAATACTTGTTCAGCAGTTTTACCAGTTTTTTCCATAATAAATGGAATTAAAGCAGGGTCAATATTACCAGAACGTGTACCCATTGTTACACCTGCAAGAGGTGTGAAGCCCATTGATGTATCAATAGATTTACCACCATCAATCGCTGCAATAGATGCACCATTACCGATATGACAAGAAATAATACGTAAATCTTCAATAGGTTTATCTAATAATTCAGCTGCTCTTTGAGATACAAATTTATGACTTGTACCATGGAAACCATACTTACGAATACCAAAGTCTTTATAGTAATGATATGGCAAGCTGTATAAATATGCTTTTTCAGGCATAGTTTGATGGAATGCTGTATCAAAAATTGCCACATGAGGGATATTTGGTAATAATTTACGGAATGCACGGATACCCATTAAGTTTGCTGGGTTGTGAAGTGGTGCTAATTCGCTTAATTCTTCAATTTCCTTTTCAACCTCATCAGTAATAGCTACTGATTCAGGGAATTTTTCACCACCATGTACAACACGGTGTCCAGTTCCATCAATATCATTAATATCATTAATAATATTGTGTGCTTTAAATGCGTCTAACATGATATCTACCGCTTCTACGTGGTCTTTAATATCTTGTACTGTTTTAACTTTTTCCCCGTTTACTTCGATTGTAAAAATTGAATCCTTAAGTCCGATTCTTTCTACTAAACCTTTTGTTACTAATTCCTCTTCGGGCATTCTAATTAATTGAAATTTTAATGATGAACTACCAGCGTTGATAGCCAAGATTAATTTTGACATAAGTAATGATCCTCCATCGTTTGCTTTTTATACTATTTCATTTTTCATTTTATCATTCATACAGTTTTATGACTATACTATTACAGATTATTTTTTAGGACGATTTGTGTCCATCCATTGATTTAACTCAGTCATAAATCCTTGGAATTGTGAAGGATTTTTGAAATCAGGTATATTCGCTAATAATACTTCAACTGGCTTTGTTTCACCCGATTTTTTCTTTTGTAAAATTAATATGGATTTTCGTGCTTTTTCATTTTTAAATAAAGTTGGTGGCAAATTTAAAAATGCTTGCATTTCCGTCTCTGTTGCAATATATTTTTCAAGCTGTTTTACATGTTCACCTGTAAATATATTACTTGGCACTACTAAAAAGGCATATCCAGAAGCCTTTAACGTATTTATTGCCTGTTCAATTAATAAGTAATGTGAGTAGCTATGTCCTTCATCAAAGCCTAGCTTAAATTCCTTACTTCTCTCGTCCAACGGATAATATCCTACTGGAAAATCACCAATCACAACATCAGCCTCTTCTATTGGTAAAGGCATAATTGCATCTTGAGGATAAACATCAAAAGGTATTTCTAAAAAGTTAGCTAAATGCACACTTACGCGTGACAATACTGGATCAACTTCAATTAAATGATGCATCACAGCTATTTCAGGTAATACTTCATTTACAGTTGCACTTAGATGTCCCGCACCACTTGCGATATCAACGATGTGCAACTCTTGTTGACTATTCATAAATCGTTCAACTAAAAACCCTAAAATAAGCCCGATAGAGTCTGGTGTAATTTGATGATTTGCCTGTATCTTTTCTTCTTGCATTAAACTTAAATATGCAAATTGAAATGCTTTACGTCTGTCCTGTAATGTTGCTTGTTCTAATAATTCTCTATCATTCGTATAAACTTGTTCCATTGCTAATCCTAGATTTTCAATAAAACTTTGTCCATTTTCATTATTTAAAGCTTTAGCTTTTTCATCTAATGTATGAAATAAGCGTTCCATAATTGTTTGTTCTTCTGCCATATCGTCGTCCCTCTCCAATAAAAAGTGCCCATTGGTCTGTAAACAAGCATTGAAAACAATACTATTGTAATGCTGTTGACATCGATGGACACTAAGTATAGATTTAAAAAATTATTATCTTAAACGCTTAAATATTTTGGTATGCAGCTAAAGCAGAATCAAAGTCTGGGAAATCAGTACCTTCACTTACAATTTCTTTATAAACGACCTTATTGTCTGCATCTAACACAAACACTGCACGAGCTAATAAGCGAAGTTCTTGCATAACAACACCAAAGTTTTCACCGAAAGATAAATCACGGTGATCACTTAATGTAATGACATTGTCCAAACCAGCTGAAGCACACCATCTTTTTTGTGCGAATGGTAAGTCTGCTGAAATGGTTAATACAACACCGTCTTCTTTAGAAGCTTCAGAATTGAATTTACGCGTTTGTTGATCACAAACACCTGTATCAATTGATGGTACTACACTAATCAATTTCTTTTTACCAGCATAATCTGCTAAAGTTACTTGATTTAAGTCATTATCTAATACTGTGAAGTCAGGTGCAATGTCACCTTCATTAATTTGTTGCCCTACTAAGTGGATTGGACCACCTTTGAATGTAATTTCAGTCATAAATTGACCTCCTACGAATTAAAATTTCTAACCTTATCATACGCAATTAAAAGTCAGATTACAATTTTCAAGCATTAATCAAAAGAAATTTTAATTTGATACAAATTGTTGAATATAATCAAAAGCATTTTTTAAAATTAAAATCGCAGTAACAATAATAAATAAAACTTTTACATAACTAACACCTTGTTTAATCGCAAAATGGGCACCTGCATAGGATCCTACTATCATACTTACAGCCATAACTAAACCTATAATATAATCTACTTGTCCTAATATCATAAATAATACAAGTGCACCAATATTTGATGCAAAGTTCAATACTTTGGCATTTCCGGCAGCACTCAAAAAATCAAATCCAAAAAGTAATAATACAAACAACATAAATGATCCTGTGCCACCACCAACAAAACCATCGTAAAAGCCTATTAAAATAAATAACCCTGCAAATAATAATGCTTTCTTAAACGTGAAATGTGTAAATGTGCGTGTATTTCCCCAATCTTTTTTTAATAACGTAAAAATAAATACTGATGAAAGTGCAACAATAATCAATGGCTTCAATACGTGCGATGGTATCATCGTTGCAATAAAAGCACCACAAGCAGATGCTAAAAATACAAAACCAAATAACTTTGCTACGACTTTAAAATCTACATTACCTGATCTTAAAAACTTAACCGCACTAGTTAATGAACCAAATGAACTCGCTAATTTATTGGTACCTAATGCAATGGATGGTGGCAAACCAATTGCCAATAATGCTGGCGTTGAAATCAAGCCTCCACCACCTACAACTGAATCGATAAATGCTGCTATAAAACCAAAGACAATAATGATTAGAATCATCGTTAAATTTAAATCCACAGTTAAACATCCCCTTATGTTTATTGTTAGTCTCTAATTTTAATTATAGAAAGTCGTTTATTAATTCGTCTGTCTGTTGTTCTTTTGAAGTTTTATAGTCACTAGTAATTTCTAGTGTTTCAATGTTTTCAACAGCGCGATCAATCATTTCTTCAAAGTCAAAAATGCTTTCGTATTGAACAACTTTATCAAAGTTTGGTTCAGTTACTGGATTTTTAGGAGTGAAAATCGTACAACAATCTTCAAATGGCTGAATTGATGTTTCAAACGTACCAATTTCCTTAGATTTTAAAATGATTTCTTCTTTATCATATGTTAATAAAGGACGCAGTACAGGTGTAGAAGTGACATTATTAATTGCATACATACTATGAAGTGTTTGACTTGCAACCTGTCCTAAATTTTCACCATTTACAATAGCCAGTGCACCAATTTGATGTACTAATTTGTCAGCAACTCTCATCATCATACGTCTTGTTGATGTCATCGTGTATCTAGGATGAACAACTTTATTCACTTGTTTTTGCAATTCTGTAAAAGGAACAATGTGTAGTTTAATTGGACCAACACGTTCAGCTAAAATACGTGTAAGTTCAATAACTTTTTCTTTCGCTTGTTCACTTGTAAATGGCGGACTATGAAAATGAATGGCTTCAATCGTTACACCGCGTCTCATTACTTCCATGCCAGCTACCGGTGAATCAATTCCACCTGATAACATAAGTAAAGTTTTACCACCTGTACCTACAGGTAAACCACCTGCACCTGATACAACTTCTTCATACATGTATATTGCATCTAATCTAACTTCCACTCTAATTTCATGATCCGGACGCTTTACATTAACTGAAATGTTTTCAATCTGTTTCAAAACTGCACCACCCAATTCACGTTGCAACTCATACGTATCCATTGGGTAATTTTTATCGGCACGCTTTACATCGATTTTAAATGTACTACCGTTCTCAAACGTTTGTGCAAATTTGATTGCTGCTTCACTCATAGCTTCTAAAGTTTTTTCAATTTTTAAAACTGGACTAATAGATTTAATACCGAAAATTTTTGATAAACGATATGTGATTTCGTGTATATCAGCATGTTCTTCTAATTCAATATACATGCGGTCTCGTTTACCTTTTACAACAAAACCTTCAAGACCTTTTAAAGATTGATGAACATTATTTCTTAATTGATTTACAAATTTCTTTCTATTTGAACCTTTTAATGTTAGTTCCCCATACCTAACAAGCAAGTGGTCATACTTCATTATCTAAGCAACTCCTTAATTTCCTCATATATGATGATGAATGTTTCTTTAAATTTTTCAATATCTTCTTTAGTTGTAGTGGCACCAAATGATAATCGAATACTACCTTCAATTGCCTTATCTGATAATCCCATAGCAGTCAGTACTTCATTTAACTTATTACGCTTTGATGAGCAAGCACTAGTTGTTGATACCATAATGTCATACTTTGAAAATGCATTTACAAGCACTTCACCTTTCACACCAGGAAAACTAATATTTAAAATAAATGGTGAAGCATTTCTAGCCGAATTTATATAAACACCTCGAAAAGTTTTAAGGAATTCCCTAATATCTTCATTTAAAGAGTCTACATAAGTGTGTAAAGCTTCACGATTATCATTTGCTATTTTCATTGCTTTAACTAAAGCAATATCGCTAGGCAAATTGATAGTACCGCTTCTTACACCATATTCCTGGCCACCGCCTTGAATAATCGGCTCGATATTTTGAATATGGTTAACTAACAATACACCTTGCCCTTTTAAGCCATTAAATTTATGACCACTCAAACTAAGGCTATCTACATTTTTAAAATCTACCGGAATTTTTCCGAATGCCTGCACAGCATCCACATGAAAATGTACTTTCGGATATTGTTTTAAAATTTCAGCTATTTCAGCAATTGGTTGGATTTGTCCAGTTACATTATTTACGTACATACAGGTAACTAGACCGACTTTATCGGACATTAATTCATTAAAGTGTTGTAAATCAATACTTCCGTCTTTCGTCACATCAACATATTTCACTTTAAATCCTTCGCGTTCTTCCAAATATCTTACAACTTCTAATACAGATGGGTGTTCCAATATCGATGTAATAATTTCATTTGCTGTATCAAATTTGCGATAAGCGACGCCTTTCAGCGCAATATTATTTGACTCTGTAGCTCCGCTTGTGAACACAACATCATAATTTTTATTGGCATTCACCATTTTATTAATTTGAACTTTTGCTTGTTGTAGTAATTGATCTGCTTGTAAACCAGCTTTATGCGGACTACTAGGATTAAAATACATTGATTGATTTACTTTTAAATAAGTATCTAACACTTCTTCAAATGCTTTCGTCGTTGCCGCATTATCTAGATATATCAAAATAAACACTTCTCTTTCATTAATCATCAATCGTTTAAAATTGTTTTTACTCAAGCATTATACTATTATCACACAAAAAATAAAGGTTATCAGGTAAATTAATCATATTTCTACTTATTTAACTGCAATAAAAATAGCAATTATATGATTTTATTTATAATTTGGAAATCATTGTCATGTAAAATTTATTCCAGTGTCGAATTACATTTAGATTTAAAAGCTACATTGAATACCTTGCAATTTCCAGCTATTTTATTCTGCGGATGGATAGAATGACACAGAATATAAAATCTTCCTTATTACCCATACAAAACAAGCGAATCAAAAAATGCACAGGCTGGGACATAAATCCCTAAAAAAACAGCAGTAAGATAATTTTCAATTAGAAAATATCTTACTGCTGTTCTCTATTTATACAATACTTCGTATTGAATGGCTTCGCTTTCCTAGGGTGCCGTCTCAGCCTCGGTCTTCGACTGGCACTGCTCCCTCAGGAGTCTCGCCATTAATACTACGTATTAACATGTAATTTTACTTTTAAATACTTTAAAAAAATAAGACACTTTGCCCAACTTGCACATAAATGTATAATTCAATAATTTGAATTTTCTGTGTTGGGTCCCTTCGTATAATTTAACAAATACCACTAAACTAAATTAACGAGGTGCCTTATGTATAAAAATTATAACTTGATCCAACTTACACTACCAATAGAAACTTCTGTTAGAATTCCTAAAAATGATATTTCGAGATATGTTAATGAAATTGTTGAAATGATACCTGATAGTGAATTCGATGAATTCAGACACCATCGTGGCGCAACATCCTATCATCCAAAAATGATGTTAAAAATTATCTTATATGCATATACTCAATCTGTATTTTCTGATCGTAGAATAGAAAAATTACTTCATGACAGTATTCGAATGATGTGGTTAGCTCAAAATCAAACACCTTCTTATAAAACTAATAATCATTTTAGAGTAAACCCTAATACTGATGCGTTAATTGAATCTTTATTTATTCAGTTCCATAGTCAATGTTTAAAGCAAAATCTTATTGATAATAATTCAATTTTTATTGATGGTACAAAAATAGAAGCTAGTGCCAATAGATATACATTTGTGTGGAATAAAAGTATTCAAAATCACGAATTGAAATTGAACGAAAATTCAAAAGCATTATATCGTGACTTAGTTGAAGAAAAAATAATACCAGAGATTAAAGAAGACGCAGATAGCGATTTAACAACAGAAGAAATTGATTTAGTTGGTAGTCATTTAGATAAAGAAATCGAAGATTTAAATCATTCTATTGAGAACGAAGATTGTACTCAAATTAGAGAAAAGACTCATAAGAAAAAAACGAAATTAAGAAGTTCAAAAAGAAATTTGATGATTATTCTGAAAGAAAACGTAAATATGAAAAGCCAAAATCTATAGTCAAAGAAAAATTGATGTAGATCCTGTTTTTGGATTTATGAAGGCTATTTTGGGTTTCACACGAATGTCAGTTCGAGGAATAGATAAAGTTAAACGAGAGCTAGGTTTTGTATTAATGGCACTTAACATAAAGAAAATAGCGACTCAACGAGCTGTATATTATCAAATATATTTGAAAAAAGCTGATTTCTATCAAATAATTAATAGAAATCAGCTTTTTTACATTGCCTAAGAACTTAATGTCTCAAGCTCTTCTCATAATTTGATTAACACATATTTATATAATCTTCTATTGTTTAATAACTTCTTCTTCAATATGTTTTGTAACGCCAGGCTCCACACTTTCAAGTGCTTGTTCTGAAATTTCAATCGCACGTTTATAGCGATTATTTTTAAACAACCTTTCAGCTTCATTCAAACTTTTATCTACATTGCTATAATCTTTACGATATCTGTTTCCATATTGAATTAGTTTCTCAGCATAAACAGCGTTAACGAGAACATCGTTTGCCTCATCTTCAAATGTATTCATTTGTATAACAATTTTTGATACTTTATCTTTTAATTGTTTAACATGAATTGGACGCTCACTAAATTGTTCATTTACGTCACGAACTTCATGATCGATTTCATTTTTCATAATGATAAATCTTTCTGGCACACTTGTTAAGTTAGAAGCAAGTAATCGACGGTATACTTCCTCTTTCTTTGATTGCACACGTAATAAATTATCTTCAGCTTCTGCTTCATCCTCGCGTAATTGAATAAGATGATTTTGAAGCTTTTCTTGTTTTTCGTTAATTACTGTGACATGATCCTCAAGATACTGTAAATTGTCTTGAACTTCACTATATCGTACAGCTGATTTAGACATTTCTTTTAAAATATCATCGTATACAGAAATCAAACTTTGAATTTCATTTTCAAACTGACGTACACTTTGTGCATCAGATTCATTAATATAGTAGTTTTCACGTACATATTCAATTTCAGTTTGTAGCGTGTAGTTCATGTCTTTAGCTTTAAATAAGTTATCTGTAATGATATCTTTGGTTTCCTCAACATCATTTTTAGCTTTAACTTCATGTTCAATTAAATCATACATGTCATCTAACTTATCATTAATGTGAGCTAATTTATCATTTGCTTCTTCCAATTCTAAACGACTAATTAATGGCTCTACAAAACTAAGTTCAGTTTTCAAACTTTGTAACGTACTATCTACTTTTACGTGATCAAGGTCATATCCTTCTACTTTAAGATCACGACAACCATATTTTAAATCTTGGAATTGACCAGGTAATTCTTTTTGTGTTTCTCTAATTAAATCTGGTATTTCTTCCATATATGATCTCAGCTGTTTCATTTGTTCATTCAAGGCAGCTATATGGTTGTGCGCTTGTACATAATTACCATCAACTTTAAGAACTTCAAATTGCTCTAACTTTGGCTCAAACTTTTCAATTTCAGTTTCAAGTAAACTTGCTGCTTCACCAAATTGATGGCGATTCGCTAATACATCACGTTTCATTTCTCGATAATCGACTTTACATTTATCATATAATTCATCATTATCTTTATATAACGCAATAATTTCGTTTACATCTTCCAATTGTTGTTGATAACTTTGTTCATAGCTATCTAACAATTCATTTGCATCGTCAATTTCAGTTTGAGATGCATTAAAACTAAATTTATCTAGTAAAGCCTCGGCATTATGGATTTTTTCTTCCACAGGAGCTAGATACTTATTTGTACTCTCTACGTTGTCCTTTTTCATTGCATCGTATTTCGTTTTTGTTTCACCTTTTAAATTCAACTTAGATAATTGTGCAAGGTTTTGATCAAAAGGTAACGTTTCAATTTCATTTTTACGTTCTATTGCTTTTTCAATGATTTGTCTTTTGTTAGAACGTAAATAGAACAATACACCTACAGCAATCAATATAATCACAATTATTGCCAAAATGATATATAACACCATATGCTTCTCCTCCTAATTTATCATTACTATTATAACGTAATTTTGCTTAAGGATAAATTATAAAATGAATTTATTGCCATAATATTTTCGAAATTCTATACTATTATAAAATCTATGAAAATAAGAGGTTTTAAATATGACAACAATTAAACCAACAAATTACGCATTATTAAAGAAACAAACTGCAAGTCTTATTGAGGATGAACATCATATAATTGCTATTTTGAGTAATATGTCTGCACTATTAAACGACAATTTAGATCAAATTAATTGGGTCGGCTTTTATTTAAAAGAACAAGACGAACTTATACTTGGTCCTTTCCAGGGTCACCCTGCTTGTGTTCATATACCAATTGGTAAAGGTGTATGTGGAACAGCAGTTTCTGAGCGTCGCACACAAGTTGTTGCTGACGTCCACAAATTTGAAGGTCATATTGCTTGTGATGCCAATAGTAAATCAGAAATTGTTATCCCGATTTTCAAAGGTGATGAAATCATTGGCGTATTAGATATAGACGCACCAATTACAAATCGCTTTGACGAAAATGATCAAGAACATCTTGAAGCAATTGTTAAAATTATCGAAAAGCAACTCGCATAAAAGGACACCAGGATTTTCAATAAAGTATTGACAGTTAGCAGGAAAATGTTACAATAATCTTTGTGTGAATTAACGAAAGTAGCAGTTGTATATTATTGAGCGCTATGTTGTTCCCAATGCGGACGTGTCACGTAACTGTCGCTATAAGGTGAAGACACATAAAACAATATATCTTAGTAAGCATGCAACACTCTTTTTTGTTTATTCATAACAACAAAAAAGAATTAAAGGAGGAGTCTTATTATGGCTCGATTCAGAGGTTCAAACTGGAAAAAATCTCGTCGTTTAGGTATCTCTTTAAGTGGTACTGGTAAAGAATTAGAAAAACGTCCTTACGCACCAGGACAACATGGTCCAAACCAACGTAAAAAATTATCAGAATATGGTTTACAATTACGTGAAAAACAAAAATTACGTTACTTATATGGAATGACTGAAAGACAATTCCGTAACACATTTGACATCGCTGGTAAAAAATTCGGTGTACATGGTGAAAACTTCATGATCTTATTAGCAAGTCGTTTAGACGCTGTTGTATATGCATTAGGTTTAGCTCGTACTCGTCGTCAAGCACGTCAATTAGTTAACCACGGTCATATCTTAGTAGATGGTAAACGTGTTGATATCCCATCTTATTCTGTTAAACCTGGTCAAACAATTTCAGTTCGTGAAAAATCTCAAAAATTAAACATCATCGTTGAATCAGTTGAAATTAATAATTTCGTACCTGAATACTTAAACTTTGATGCAGATAGCTTAACTGGTACTTTCGTACGTTTACCAGAACGTAGCGAATTACCTGCTGAAATCAATGAACAATTAATCGTTGAGTACTACTCAAGATAATATCATTCTTTTCAAACACCCACGATTGTGGGTGTTTTTTTGTATTGCTAAATATTATTTAGAAGATTATACGAACGCTTCGATTATTACATGTTATCTGAATTGCACCTAGCCTATTTATCAGATTATCTATAGCATGACATCATAAATAATCTACTGTGATATATAAACGTTTTATTGTCCAAGCAACTCATCACATGTATTCACTTAATAAATAATTCTGGTTCATCAGTGATTAAACCATCAACATCCATTTGTATTAATTTTTCTCCAGTTTTCAATTTATTAACAGTGTATGGCATAACTTGTAATTGATAACGATGAGCTTCATCAATAAACTTTCTTGTCACTAAAGCATAGTTAGGATTTACATAACTAGCAACTTGTGCAATTCTTTCAAAATTTGGTTTTCTATACCAATATTTGCGTTTACTACATAGTACGCCTAAATCATACTTACATCTCATCTCTTTTAACTTTTCAATGCATTCGATATCAAAAGATTGAATAACTACTTGTGTAACATCGACTTTCTTCTCTTCCAAAAATGCCAGCAATTTGCGTTCAATTCCTGGATATAAATTAGGCTTCTTTAATTCAATCAATAGCTTTTTATGAAACTTTAAGCATAATGAAAGCACTTCATCTAATGTGGGTATTCGTTCTCCCTTAAAAACAACATCTTTATAACTACCAAAATCAAATGATTTCAATTGCGATAATGTGTAATCCGCAATGCGTCCTTTACCATCTGAAGTTCGATCAATTGTATCATCATGTATCACAACAAAATGTTGATCTTTTGTTAAATGAACATCTATTTCTAACATATCAACATCCAGTTCCATGACCTGTCGATAACCAGTCATTGTATTTTCAGGAAATGCACTCGGCAATCCACGATGCGCAACAATTTGTAATCCATCTTTCAGTTTATTCGGAGCCATTGATAAGTCACCTTTCTGTTAAACTTTGATAAACTATTCTAAAATTAAACTATCACATTTATATTGGAGGTTAAAGAAATTGCATCAACATGACTTTAAAGTCCAAACATCTTGGCAAGGCGGACGTAACGATGTAGGAAAAGTAACAGGCGACATACTTTCAGAGAACATTTCAATCCCCGCTTCATTAGGTGGTGTTGGTATCGGAACGAATCCCGATGAAATGTTAGTATCAGCCGCTTCATCATGTTATATTATCTCATTAGCAGCCACTCTTGAACGTGCAAAGTTCACAGACATTTCAATTGAACAACAATCGATTGGAACAGCTTGTTTAAATAATGGAAAATTCAGTATGACAAAAATTGTGCACCATCCTCACATTCAAATTTCAAGTGACCAAATAGCGCAATTAGAAAAGCGATTACCAAAATTGATAACAATTGCGGATAATAATTGTATGATTTCAAATGCTGTAAGAAATAACATAGATATAAAAATTTATCCCATCATACAAGCCAAATAAAATCGTTAAGTGATAACAATTGTTCAACAATATAACGTTATCACTTTTTTTGGGCTTTTAAATTTTCAGAAAATTTGCTAAAATAGTGAAATCTTATTTATAGGAGGCATATAAATGTATTATCATCAACCGTTGTTATTAACACCTGGCCCTACTCCTGTTCCGGATGCCATTATGAAAGAAATTCAAGCACCCATGGTTGGTCATCGTGCAAAAGATTTTGAAGATATTGCACAACAAGCATATCAAGGATTAAAACCTATTTTTGGAAGTCAAAATGATGTACTAATATTAACATCAAGTGGTACAAGCGTATTGGAAGCAAGTATGTTAAATATTGTAAATCCTGATGACCATTTCGTAGTAATTGTATCTGGTGCATTTGGTAATCGTTTCAAGCAAATTGCACAAACCTACTTTAAAAATGTACATATTTATGACGTCACTTGGGGAGAAGCTGTAAACGTCGAGGACTTCATCAATTATTTATCTACATTAAACGTTGATATTAAGGCAGTATTTTCTCAATATTGTGAGACATCTACGACAGTACTGCATCCTATTCATAAATTAGGTAACGCAATACATGCATTCAATAAAAATATTTATTTTGTCGTCGATGGTGTAAGCTGCATCGGTGCAGTCGATGTTGACATTACTAAAGATAAAATTGATGTATTAGTTTCCGGAAGCCAAAAAGCAATTATGTTACCTCCTGGATTAGCTTTTGTCGCATATAGTCATCGTGCAAAAGAAAGATTTAAAGAAGTAACAACACCAAGATTTTACTTAGATTTAAATAAATATATTTCATCACAAGCAGATAATTCTACACCTTTCACACCAAATGTTTCATTATTTAGAGGCGTTAATGCTTATGTAGAAACTGTTAAGTCAGAAGGATTTAACCATGTCATCGCTCGTCATTATGCAATTAGAAATGCTTTAAGAAATGCATTAAAGGCATTAGATTTAACTTTATTAGTCAATGATAACGATGCATCTCCTACGGTTACAGCATTCAAACCGAACACAAATGATGAAGTGAAAGTTATAAAAGATGAACTTAAAAATCGTTTTAAAATCACAATCGCAGGCGGACAAGGCCATCTCAAAGGAGAAATTTTAAGAATTGGTCATATGGGAAAAATTAGTCCATTTGATATTTTAACTGTTGTATCTGCCTTAGAAATTATCCTTACAGAATATCGTAAAGTTAATTATATTGGCAAAGGTATTACAAAATATATGGAGGTCATTCATGATGCAATTTAACGTACTCGTCGCAGACCCAATTTCTAATGATGGTATTAAATCGTTGTTAGATCACGAACAATTTAATGTAGATATTAAAACTGGATTATCTGAAGAAGCATTGATTGAAATTATACCAACTTATCACGCTTTAATCGTTCGCAGTCAAACAACTGTTACCGAAAGTATTATACAAGCGGCTGACTCTTTAAAAGTAATAGCTCGTGCTGGTGTTGGTGTAGATAATATTAATATTGATGCAGCGACATTAAAAGGTATATTAGTTATCAATGCGCCTGATGGTAATACGATATCAGCAACCGAACACTCCTTAGCTATGTTATTAGCTATGGCTCGTAATATCCCACAAGCTCATCAATCGCTAACAAATAAAGAATGGAACCGCAATGCTTTTAAAGGTACTGAACTGTATCATAAAACATTAGGAGTTATTGGAGCTGGTCGAATTGGTTTAGGTGTAGCGAAACGCGCACAAAGTTTTGGTATGAAGATTTTAGCATTTGACCCATATTTAACTGATGAAAAAGCTAAATCCTTAAATATTACTAAGGCAACAGTTGACGAAATAGCTCAACAATCTGATTTCATTACTTTACATACACCATTAACACCTAAGACAAAAGGTTTAATTAATGCCGAATTCTTTGCAAAAGCTAAGCCGAATTTACAAATTATCAATGTAGCACGCGGAGGAATCATAGATGAAACAGCATTGATCACCGCTTTAGATGAAGGTCAAATTAGCCGTGCAGCTATCGATGTCTTCGAACATGAGCCTGCAACAGAGTCTCCACTTGTTGAACATGAAAAAATCATTGTCACACCACATTTGGGTGCATCAACAGTAGAAGCTCAAGAAAAAGTAGCAATTTCTGTTTCAAATGAAATTATAGAAATATTAATTGATGGTACTGTAACACATGCTGTAAATGCACCAAAAATGGATTTAAGTAGTATAGATGATACTGTTAAGTCGTTTATTAATTTAAGCCAAACAGTTGGCGAACTAGCTATTCAACTTATGCATAATGCACCTAGTTCAATTAAAATTACTTATGGCGGTGATTTAGCTTCCATCGACAGTAGTTTATTAACACGTACGATTGTTACACATATTTTAAAAGATGATTTAGGTCCTGAAGTCAATATTATCAACGCTTTAATGCTATTAAATCAACAACAAGTTACATTAAATATTGAAAACAATAAATCTGAAACTGGTTTTAGCAACTACTTAGAAGTAGAACTTTCGAACGACACAGATTCTGTTAAAGTAGGTGCTTCTGTATTTACTGGGTTCGGACCAAGAATCGTTCGTATTAATAATTTCTCTGTTGATTTAAAACCAAATCAACATCAAATCGTGTCTTATCATAACGATACACCTGGTATGGTTGGAAAAACTGGTGCATTATTAGGTAAATATAATATTAATATTGCTTCTATGACTCTTGGTCGTACTGAAGCTGGTGGCGACGCACTAATGATTTTATCTGTTGATCAACCTGTATCAAATGAAATTATAAAAGAACTTAAACAAGTTGGAGAATATAACCAAATCTTTACAACTGAACTAACAGTATAAATATAAATCTTTGTCCCAAATTAAAATGCCAAGAATATATGGAACTGATGTACATCTCCTAAAGTTAGAATTTTAGTCCAACCTTTGGAGTTAAGTACAACACCATCCATAACTTCTTGGCATATTTTTTATATACAAATCTTCATCTTAAAAATGAGTCAATACATCATTTTCAAATTCAATTTTCAATATAGAAAATGTTACATATCTATCAGTACACTTTTTATTTCTCCCAAATGATTAATGATATAGTCTGCATCATGTGATTTCAACTCTTCGGCTGCGTCCTTCCCTTTCAAACCAGTTAATGTACCAATAAATGTTGCGCCTATTTTTTGAGCACTTAATAAATCAGCTAATGAATCTCCTACAATAAACACATCAGATTTATTTACAATGTTATCTTGATTATTGATATATGATTCATATTTATCTTGTTCATTACCATATAAAGCTGCAATATAACTGAAAGGATTTGGCTTACCTAATGGCCGCTCATGAATAAACATATTTTCCGCTTCTAATACGTCACTTGCTGTTGCAATATGATTTGCTTTAAAATACTTTAACAACCCTAAACTTTCAAATGGTACAACAGTTTCAGTATATGGTCGACCAGTAGCAATGCCTAGTTCATATCCAGCTTCTTTTAAATCATTTAATAGTGATTTTATTTCTTCTACTGGTCTCAATATAATCTCTTGATAAATATAACCTGTTTTAAATGTTGTTCGAGCAGTTTTCTTTTCAACTTCTTCAAATAACTTCGATCCTAAATACCACTCTTGATACACTTCTTGAGCTAACGTCCACAATTCACCCTTTAAACTGAACATTGATGCATCAGAAATTTGTAGCTGTGATTTTGCAAAATTTTCCAAAGCTGCATAAATATTGTTTTTACCATCTTTAACTTGATTTAAAAAACTTAAAGGCAACTCCTCATTTAAAATAAATGGTTCTTTTAACTGCACTTTAATTTTTGGTAATTTTAACTCTACTGGTTCATTAAAATACAAAAATGATGTTACATCTTCATGTGGTAATTGTTTTAAAACATCTATTAAGTGTATACTAAAAACAATAAATAACATATCCCAATTCGAGTTCAATCCTAGTGATTTTAACTTATTTAAAACTTTGTCATCCTGAAATACATTCTTTCTAATTTCTTGAATGTTATTATCATTTATAGTCTCCCAATCTATATGTGAATGAAGTCCCAAAAATTGTTTATCCATTAAAAGTTCATAAACAGTTAATGCAGAGACATCAAAGCAACGTTCTTCACTTAAAAAGACGCCATCTACATCAAATAAAATTTTTTTCATAATCCCCACTCCATTTCTGAAAATTCAGATATAAATCATTCTACTATTTGGTTAAAAAAAGCGCAAACCCCATTTGAAACAGGATCTGCACTTATTTCAATTTTATAAATGTTTTTCAATTTCATCCGCAATTTGTTGCACGTGCGTACCTATAATTACTTGTGTTGAATGTTGTCCATTCAATGTCACACCAACTGCTCCGGCATTTTTAATCTTCTGCTGATCAACTATTGATGTATCATTTAACTCTAATCGCAACCTTGTAGCACAATTCGTTAAACTAATGATATTTTCTTTGCCACCTAAACCTTCAAGTATTTGAACAGCATGATGATGATATTTACTTTGTTTAATATCATTTTCACCTGGCGCAATGTTATCTTTTACAACCGTTGGATCAACTAATTCATTTTCACCTCTACCAATCGTATTCAAGTTAAATAATTGGATTACTACACGGAAAATCACATAGTATAAGATGAAGAATATAACGCCTTGAACAAGCAACATCAACGGATGATTGGATATAGGATTAATCAAAGATAACACATAATCTATTAAACCTGCACTAAATGAAAATCCAGCTGTCCAATGGAAACTTGCTGCAATAAAAAGTGATAATCCAGTTAATAATGCATGTACAACATACAGAATTGGTGCAACAAACATAAACGCAAACTCAATCGGTTCTGTCACACCTACGAAGAATGCCGCAACTGAACTCGCAAGGAACCATCCATAAACTTGTTTTTTCTGTGTTGTCTTAGCTGTATGGTACATTGCTAATGCCGCTGCAGGAATACCAAACATCATAATTGGGAAGAAGCCTGCTTGATAGCGTCCTGTAATACCTTTTATAGCATCTTTGCCACTTTGGAATTTACCAATATCATTAATACCAATCGTATCAAACCAGAACACACTATTGAGCGCATGATGTAATCCTGTAGGAATTAATAATCTGTTAGCAACACCATATATGAAAGCACCAAATGATCCTAAACCAACGATTGACTCACCAAACTTCACAATCCATGTGTATAGTATTGGCCATAAAAATAATAAAATGACAACTAAAAATGTACAGAAAAAAGCTGTCATAATTGGTACTAAACGTTTACCACTAAAAAATGAAAGTGCTAATGGTAATTCTGTTTCACTAAACTTATTGTATGTATATGCTGCTATTAAACCAATCACAATACCTACAAACACATTACCATTATTCATTTTTTCAAATGCTGAATTTATTTCCGATGCCTTCATCCCTAATAATGGGGCTAATTTCATTGGTGATAATACAACTGTCACTAAAAAATAACCTAGAGTAGCCGCAAGTGCCACGGCACCATCATTTTTCTTCGCCATTCCAATAGCTACACCAATAGCAAACAAAATACCTAGTTGCTCTAAAATTGTAGTACCTACAATTGTAAAAAACATAGCTATTTTTGGCGTCACATGTAGTGCATTTAATGTATTACCAATCCCAGCAATAATTGCAGCAGCTGGTAAAATGGCAACTGGTAACATTAATGAACGTCCTAAATTTTGGAAAAATTTATACATTGATTGTCATTCCTTTTAAATAAGGTAGAAATATAAAGATTACTAATCTATTGAGAATAACTAAATCAATGCTCAATTATCTAGATATACTAACCAGCTATATTCCTACCTCAAGTTATTTTATAAACTTTTTACAATTTCATGCAATTCTTCTTGTAACCTTGCTGTTTGCGTTTCAATTTCTTTTGTAATGTAATCAATACGCTCATTTCTCTTCAAATCTTTTGGTAAATCGTTAATATCAATTGGTTTACCTATATTTATGTAAGCTTGTCCCGTTAAAAGACCATGGATTTTTGTCGGTCCAACATAAGCAACCGGTAATATTGGTGATTTACTTAACATCGCAATTGTGGATGCACCACGTTTAAGAGGTGCGCCTTCTTGTGAAGTACGTGAACCTGTTGGGAAAATACCAACTGTTTTGTGTTCTTTCAACAAATTGATTGGTCGTTTTAAAGTACTCGGACCTGGATTTTCACGATCAACAGGAAAAGCATTTAAAGAAGTTAAAAATTTACCTATCCATTTATTTTTAAACAATTCCTTTTTAGCCATATAATGGATTTGATTCGGATATAATGCCATTCCAAGCATGATTACTTCATTGTAACTTTCGTGTGTACATGTTACGACATACTTGCTATCTTTTGGAATATTATCCTTACCGATTACGTATAATGATTTTGACATTTTCACTAAAATAAAGTTCAAAATCTTACTAATCACTGAATACATTGTGCCACCTACTTAACTTATTTGTTTATAACAACTAGATTTTATCACTATATTTTTACTAGAACAAGACAGTCTGAAAATACATCTAAAGTTGTATAGTGAATTACTAGCTTTAATTGTAAAAAACAGACATAATTAAACTATATATAAATTATATAATGGAGGTTAAGTATGTCAGAATTTAATCAATCAGATCATAGTACAACAAATCATAATCAATCACCTAGATACAGAAAACCAAAATTTCCATGGTTTAGAACAGTTATCATTGCATTAGTTGCTGGAATTATTGGTGCACTTCTTGTTCTTGGTATAGGAAAGGTTTTAAGCAGTACTATTTTAAATAAAGATGGTTCAACAGTACAGACTACCAACACTAAAGGAGGCAATCAATTAGACAGTCAAAGCAAAAAATTCGGTTCCGTTCACGATATGATAAAATCTGTCTCTCCTGCAATTGTTGGTGTTATAAATATGCAGAAAGCTTCAAGTGTCGATGACTTATTAAAAGGAAAATCATCAAAACCATCTGAAGCGGGTGTGGGTTCGGGCGTTATTTATCAAATAAATAACAATTCAGCTTATATTGTGACAAATAATCATGTTATCGATGGCGCAAGTGAAATTAAAGTCCAATTACATAATAAAAAACAAGTTAAAGCGAAATTAGTAGGTAAAGATGCCGTAACTGATATTGCAGTTCTTAAAATTGAAAATACAAAAGGTATTAAAGCGATTCAGTTTGCTAATTCTTCAAAAGTACAAACTGGGGACAGCGTATTCGCAATGGGTAACCCTCTTGGATTACAATTTGCTAACTCAGTAACATCAGGTATTATTTCTGCAAGTGAACGTACAATTGATGCTGAAACAACTGGCGGAAATACGAAAGTCAGTGTTTTACAAACAGATGCTGCCATCAACCCTGGTAACTCTGGCGGTGCCTTAGTAGATATAAATGGTAATTTAGTTGGTATTAATTCAATGAAAATTGCTGCTACTCAAGTAGAAGGTATTGGATTTGCAATTCCAAGTAATGAAGTTAAAGTAACAATTGAACAACTTGTAAAGCATGGCAAAATCGACCGACCTTCTATTGGCATTGGATTAATTAACTTAAAAGATATTCCTGAAGAAGATCGTGAAAAACTTCATACAGATAGAGAAGATGGCATTTACGTCGCAAAAGCAGATCGTGATATTGACCTTAAAAAAGGTGATATCATTACAGAAATTGATGGTAAAAAAATTAAAGACGACGTTGATTTAAGAAGCTATTTATATGAAAATAAAAAGCCTGGTGAGTCAGTAACAGTAACTGTTATCAGAGATGGAAAGTCTAAAGAAGTTAAAGTGAAATTAAAACAACAAAAAGAACAACCAAAACGTCAAAGTCGTACTGAACGTCAATTACCTGGCCAAGGCGATAGCGATTTCTTTAAATAAACTAATAAACATAAAATATATGAAGAGCCTACTCATTCACATTCTATAAGCATGTAATGAGCAGGCTCTTTTCTTTTGTCCAAACAATGATTAATAATTGTTAAATTTCTTGTTCTTCAATATGTTCGATTTATTGATAGTTAACCATAAAGTATTTCTTTTTACCGCGACGAATAATTGTAAATTCACTATCAATTTTATCGTCAGATGTTAATTCATAATTAACGTCTTGTTGTCTTTCACCGTTAATATAAATCGCACCATTATTAACATCTTCACGCGCTTGACGTTTTGATGGCGAAACACCAGTTTCAATCAGTACATCAATGATATTAGTTGTGCCATTTGATAATGTCACCTGAGGCACATCTTTAAACCCATCTTTTAATTCTTTTGCTGATAAAGATTTTAAATCACCACTGAATAATGCTTGAGAAATACGAATTGCATCATTTAAAGCATCTTCTCCATGAATAAATTTAGTCACTTCTTCAGCTAATGTTTTTTGAGCTTCACGCAAATGCGGCGCTTCATTTTTAGATTGTTCTAAACGATTAATTTCTTCTTTTTCTAAAAATGTAAAGTATTTTAAGAACTTAATAACATCCTCATCTGATTGGTTAATCCAGAATTGATAGAATTCATATGGACTTGTTTTGTCTGCATCTAACCAAACGGCACCTGACTCTGACTTACCGAATTTCTTACCATCTGATTTAGTTACGAGCGGAATTGTTAAACCATATGCCTCTGTTTGACCATACATACGACGCATTAATTCAATACCACTCGTGATATTACCCCATTGATCTGATCCACCAACTTGAATTTTACAATTTAATTCTCTATTTAAATGACCAAAATCGATTGCTTGTAAAATTGTATATGTGAACTCAGTATAAGAGATACCATGTTCTAAACGACTTTGAATAGAATCTTTACCCAGCATATAGTTAACACCAACATGCTTCCCGTAATCACGTAAAAAACTAATTAATGAAATTTGACCTAGCCAGTCCCTATTATTAACAAGAACTGCACCTTGATCTGTACCAAATTCAAATATATTATGCATTTGCTTACTAATGCCTTCAATATTTTTATCAACTTGATCTTCTGTTTGTAATACGCGTTCCTCTGATTTACCAGAAGGATCACCAATCATACCTGTACCACCACCAATTAAAACTATCGGACGATGACCATGCTCTTGGAAACGTCGTAAAGTTAAAAATGGTAATAAATGACCGATATGTAAACTATCAGCAGTTGGATCTGCTCCACAGTACAATGTGACTTGTTCTTTATTTAATAAATCTTCAATGCCCTTTTCATCTGTTTGTTGATAAATAAGTCCTCTCCATTTTAAATCTTCAATTAACGCATTTGCCATTATGTTTCCTCCTATTTTATAGTGAAATTTTGATTTCTTTTTAAAATGCTTAAAAATTTTCTAAATAAAAAAACACCCCTACACTATTATTATGTAAGGGCGCTTTTGCACGTTACCACCAAACTTAAACATTCTTCTTTTCATAAGAAAAATATCCACTCTATTAATGATACGTCCATTAACAAACGTAGGATGTTTCATTTATCAAGGTGTATTCATATTATAAAAAGCACTAGTTCACAGCAACCACTAGCTCTCTGTTGATTTTAAATAATATTACTTGTCCTTTAATCCTATTCTTTATGCATTTTCCCTAATTATAATTAACGTTAAAATAAAAGTCAAATTGCTTAAATATGGTATACTATACGTAATTTAGGAGGTTAAAGATGACAAATCAAGACAACAATCATCAATTGAATCATCGTATGTATCAATTTGAAAAGATATATAAAACGATTAAACACATCATCGTGATTATATTTATGATTATCATTGCCATCCTAGCTGTAGCTGTGATTGCGATGTCTTTCTATTTTCATCATTTAACTAAAATGTCTGATTCTATTTCAGATGAGGATTTAATCAAAAAAGTACGAAAAATTCCTGGCGATGAATTATTAGATCACACAAACAAAAATTTATTATCTGAGTATAACCATTCTCAAAACTCATTAATTATTGGACCTAAGACATCAAGTCCTAATATTATTAAAGCATTAACATCATCAGAAGATACATTATTTTATAAGCACGATGGTATCCTACCTAAAGCAATAATTAGAGCAATGATTCAAGATGTTTTTAAAACTGATCAAAGTTCAGGTGGTAGCACGATTACCCAACAACTTGTAAAAAACCAAGTGCTTTCAAATGAAAAGACTTATAGTCGTAAAGCAAATGAACTTAGATTGTCAATTAGACTTGAGCAGCTATTATCAAAAGATGAGATTATTTATACTTACTTAAATATCGTTCCATTTGGGAGAGATTATAATGGTGCTAATATAACAGGTATTGCATCTGCATCTTATAGTTTATTTGGGATTCCACCAAAAAATTTATCGATTGCACAATCTGCCTACATTATTGGCTTGTTGCAAAGCCCTTATGTTTATACACCATATGAAAAGGATGGAACTTTGAAAACAGATAAAGATTTAAAATACAGTATTCAGAGACAACATTATGTCTTAAAACGTATGTTAATCGAAAATCAAATCACTAAAAAAGAATATGACGACGCATTAAAATATGATATTAAGTCACATTTATTAAATCGAAAAAAGCATTAAATGATTAACGATTTATCACAATAAAAATACCATACATTCTCAATATTAAACTAAAAAACAGCAGTCAGGTGATTTTCAAATCGAAAATCTCTCACTGCTGTTCTTTATTATCGACACTTCAACAGAAATTCAATAAGCCTATCAATCGTTTATAACTTTATTGATTTCACATTATCTATTAAGTTAATGAAGTATACTTTATATTGATCTAATTATTTTGATTCTTTTCTAGATTTAGGAATGAATAAAGCTAACATTCCTAATAGTGCATAAAAGCCCCACCATGATTGGCTTGAAGTTGTTTCTCCTGTTTTTGGTAGCATTTTAGGTTGACTATGTTTGTTATCTTTCGATGATGCGCCAGTCTTATTATTTGATTTCATTGGTTTATCTACATTTTTGTGAACCTTACTTGTCATATATTCAGTTGATTTGTTGTTAGCAACTTTATCAACACTAATTATGCTATCTTTCATTGCGTCAATCTTTGCATCTTTTCCAGTATTATTATCTGCAACATGAGCAAGTTTCATGACTTTGCTATCTTTATGATCCGCATTTTTATCAGTATTGCTATTCGATGTCATGCCAACACTATTCTCAACATCTTTATTTACGCTACTATTAGTGTCTTTAACAATTTGATCTTCCATTTCTTTGAGATCATATTTATCGAAGTGATTTTTATTCTCCATATTTGATGAATTATCAACACCATGCTGTCCATCTTTGTTAACACTACTATCAGCACCTTTGACGATGTCAGACTCAGCTTCTATAACATCTGCATTATCAGTTTTTGCATCCTTTGGACTTGTTGTAGTGCTATTATTTGTAGCTGTATTCGTTGCAGTCACCTTATCTTCTTGTGCTGATTGTCCATTTTGAGGTTCATTCGAGTTATTTTCAGATGTGTCATCATCATTTGTCTTGATATCTCGATTAATAATTCTTACGTGGTATTGTCCTTCATAACCAATGTTTGCCACTACTACTTTAACAATCGCATTGTAAACTGCTTTACCAGGTACATATGGGAAAATTAACGTTCTAGAATTTTTAGATGTGTCTTTAGAAACAGTAACAACACGTTTACCTTCAACAATTAAATCTTTCCAATAACTGTCATCTTTTGTTTTCATTACTACATATTTTTGACCATTTAAAGTTGCAGTATAAAATGGATGTTCAACAAAGCCATCCATAACAGACTCATTATTTTCTTCGCTTTCAAAAACAACAAAATTTGCTTCCTGAATATCTGTTAATTGATCGTTTGTAGGTTTTACATTTTCAAATTCTGTTATTGCTGATTTAACTTGATTATCTAATTCAACCTTAGTTTCATCTAGTTTCTTTTTATATTCTTGTTTATATTTTTCCGGTAATTTTTCTTGTAGTTTTTCTAACTCATATACTTGTCTCTCTAGAGTCTTAGCTTTATGATATGGCGCTAACATTTTTTGTAAATTATAGTTTTCTTCATCTGTATAGTCGTTCGGATTATTTGTAATGGGTTGTGAAAATACCATTAAAGTGTAATCATAATCTTCATGGAAGTTCTCACCATATTCAATAGATGACACGATTTTAACTTCTCTCGTACCAACAGAAACTGGGAAACGAATATAGGCATAATCTTTGTCAGAGTCATATGACACTAATTCTACTGGTAACTTTTTATCACCTTCATAAATTTCAAATTTCTTCCATGTTGAAGCTGTTTTTAATCCTAATTCAATTTCAGGTTGTGTTTCAGTAAAAATGACTTTTGCAGGTTCTACAGTACTAGCATAGTGATAAAACTGTCTTTCACCTTTATCATTTTTCATTTGGAAATCAATTGGGCGCCAATTATCTGCTGTATGCTCTTTATCTATAATAGCTGGATTTTTAATTGCGTCTTGAAGTGATTCATCAGCTGGTGGATATTGTTTATTATCATTTGATGGATTATCTGATGCTACTGTTTGTTTATTTGTTTCTGAATGGTTATCTGTCGATACCTCACTAGTTCCATTTGCATTTTCATTTGTCTTATGACCTTCTTGGTTAGATGGTTTATCTGTAACCGATGATTCCTCTGGTTGTACAGGATTACTTGAGTTCGTTGTTGAATCAGTCGGTGTTGGTTGACTAGCATTTGTTGTTGGCTGAGGTTGATTCTGAGAATTATTACTAGATGCTTCGTTTTGACTAGCAGTATTAGTGTTTGTTCCATTATTTGTTTGATTCTCAGTTGGTTGTGAATCATCTGTATCATCAATTACAAGTGATGGATCATTGTAAATAGGTTTAGCAAATAATAATTTTGTGTAATCATAATTGGTTTCATCTTGATCATCAATTTGTGTCGAAGATACTATTTTAAGCTCTTGAGTACCATCTGTAACTGGAAAACGAATAAATGCATGATCTTCTGGTTCAGGACTATACGATACAAGCTTTACAGGAAGTTTTTTATTATTTTCATATACTTCAAACTTTTTCCAAGTCGAAGCTGTATTAATATCCAATTCAACTTCGGCTTTCTTTTTAGTGTAATAAACATCTGCTGGATTTTTTATACTGAAAAAGTGATAATATTGCGTTTCGTTATTTTCATCTAATAACTGAAAATTAACTTGTTCCTTTGGACCTATATCATGTTCTTTGTTTACAATAGCTGGATTTTTAATTGCTTCTTTAAGAGATTGATCTGGTGCCGGATATGTATTTGAAGTGTTTGCCGCTTGGTTAGCAGATTGATTTTGGTTTGAGCTTCCTTGTGGTTGTGTGGCATCATTTGAAGGTTTTGAATCACCCGCATTATTTTGTTTTTCAACTACATTATCTTTAGGACTAGCATTTTCTGCTGCTTGCGCATGATTGTGAGAAGTAACTATAAACAGCGTACTCACAATGACTGAAGCGACGCCTAAAGTTGACTTTCTAATAGAATAATTTGACCTTAATTTGGATTGATGTTTGTTCATGATGTATACAGCTCCTATAATTCAAATTGAATGAGAATAATTATCAATATCAATTATTCATGTTTATTTTAACTTATGCTAAATAAATTTTGCAACGCTTTTTATAAAATTTATTTTTTATTTTTAAGGCGTTAATCAAACAGCCATTTAATTATCTGATTCCTACATTGCATTTCATACTGTACCGACTTTTAAAAACAACTTTTACCAGTCAATACAAAAATAAATCGGACAGATAAAAAAGTAAATGACTTTTTCATCTGCCCGACTTAAATCAAAATATATATTGAATTTAAAATTAGAACAATCCTATTGCATGTCCATCATCAGTAACATCCATATTTAATGCTGCTGGCTTTTTAGGTAAACCAGGCATTGTCATAATTGCACCTGTTAATGCTACGATAAATCCTGCACCAGTTTTAGCTTCTAGTTCACGAATTGTAATTTCAAATCCAGATGGTGCACCTAATAATGTTTGATCATCAGAGAATGAATATTGAGTTTTAGCCATACAAATTGGATAATTATCCCAACCATTTTCTTTAAATTGTTTTAATTGTTTTTGTGCTTTGCTACTAAACGTAACTTTAGATCCACCATAAATCTCGGTTACAATTTTTTCGATTTTTTCCTCTAAAGGCATTTCTAATTCATATAACGGTTTAAATGAATTTGGTTGGTCAATGACTTCTAAAACTTCATTAGCTAAGTCAACGCCACCTTTACCACCTTTTTCCCAAACCTCTGTTAACGCAATACGTACGTTATTTTCTTTAGCCCAAGATTTTACATATTCAACTTCTGCATCTGTATCATGTATAAACGCATTAATAGCAACAACTGGTTCAACACCGAATTTTTTAATATTGTTAACATGACGTTCCAAGTTAACAATGCCAGACTTAACTGCATCTACATTTTCTTCTTTTAAGTTATCTTTTGCGACGCCACCATGCATTTTTAATGCATGAATTGTAGCAACAACAACTACTGCTGCTGGATCAAATCCAGCCTCACGCGCTTTAATATCCATAAATTTCTCTGCACCTAAATCTGAACCAAAACCAGCTTCCGTTACAACGATATCGGCTAAATCGCGAGCCGTTTCAGTAGCTAAGATAGAATTACAACCATGTGCAATATTTGCGAATGGACCACCGTGCACTAAAGCAGGCGTACCCTCTATTGATTGAACTAAATTTGGTTTAATTGCATCTTTTAAAATCATCGCAAGTGCACCTTGTACTTTTAAATCTGCAACTGTGACTGGCTTGCGATCTCTAGTGTATCCAATTGTGATACGACTAATTTTATCTTTTAAATCTTTAATATTTCTACTTAAGCATAATATTGCCATTATTTCTGAAGCAACTGTGATATTAAAACCATCTTCTCGAGGAACACCATTCGTTGGTCCACCTAATCCAACATTAACATGTCTTAGAGCACGATCGTTCATATCAAGTACGCGTTTCCATTCAATTCGTCTTTGATCAATGCCTAATTCATTACCTTGATGAATATGGTTATCTATAAACGCAGACAAGGCGTTATTAGCTGTTGTTATTGCATGGAAATCTCCATTGAAATGTAAGTTGATATCTTCCATAGGCAAGACTTGCGCATAACCACCACCTGTAGCCCCACCTTTAATACCAAACGTTGGTCCTAAAGCAGGTTCACGTAATGCCACCATAACGTTTTTCTTCAATTCATGAAATGCATCCGCTAAACCGACTGTAACTGTTGATTTACCTTCACCTGCTGGTGTTGGGCTCATTGCAGTTACTAAAACAACTTTCCCTTTGTTTTCTTTTGGCGTAATTTTATTAATGTCGATTTTAGCTTTGTAATGACCATAAGGTTCTAATGCATCTTCTGAAATGCCAACGGAAGCAGCAATATCCTTAATTGGTTGTAATGTTGATTGATTCGCAATATCTAAATCTGATAAATGAGTCAACTTTTTTCGCCCCTTTTTGTTTGTTTGTTAATTGCAATATAAATATGTAAGTTGTAGCTAAGAAATTTTACTTACATTCATATAATAACGAACTGTTAAAAACTTGTCGACTATATTGGGTTAGCGCTTTCATTTTTGCAATTAATTAAATCGTTAAAGTTTTTCTTTATGCAACACTTTGCATTTAATGAAATTGCTAACAATACTTTTGAATTATCGAAAATCCAGACTTTCAAATCAACAATAAAAAAGCAATACAAAATAGATACACATAATTATTGTATATGCGTGAAAAATTTTCATTAACAAATATTTTCTCAAATTTAGCACATACTATCATAATACGTAATCACTTTATATTGCTCATAAATTGCTATATTTTTTAACTTTTATAATTAGTCATCAAAATTCACCTATATTTCGGAGATTCTTATACTTAATTTTATTCCATAGTGCTTAGGTCACCGGCATCTAAATCTAACTCCCATGCTTTTAAAACTCGTCTCATAATTTTACCAGAGCGTGTCTTTGGTAATTTATCTTTAAATTCAATTTCACGTGGAGCTGCATGTGCAGACAAACCCTCTTTAACAAATAATCGAATTTCCTCTTTTAATTCATCTGTGGGCTCATAACCTTTTCTAAGCGCTACAAACGCCTTAATTATTTCACCACGTACAGGGTCAGGTTTACCAATAATACCTGCTTCTGCTACAGCTTCATGTTCAACTAATTTTGATTCTACTTCAAATGGTCCAACACGTTCACCTGCAGTCATGATTACATCATCTACACGACCTTGGAACCAAAAATAGCCATCCTCATCTTTATAAGCTGAATCTCCAGACACATACCAATCTCCAATAAAATAAGAATTATATTTTTCAGGATTTTTCCAAATACGATGCATCATAGATGGCCAACCTTTTTTTATTGCGAGATTACCCATTCGATTAGGTGGCAATTCATTGCCTGCATCATCAATTATAGCCGCTTCAATGCCAGGTAATGGCTTTCCCATTGACCCAAGTTTGACATCCATTGTTTGATAATTAACAATCATATGGCCACCTGTTTCAGTCATCCACCAAGTATCTAGTACTGTTAAACCATAAACATTTTTAGCCCATTTAATAACTTCAGGGTTTAATGGTTCTCCAACAGATAAGATAGCACGTAAAGATGACAAGTCGTATTTATTAACGATATCATCACCTGCACTCATTAACATTCTTAATGCTGTTGGCGCAGTATACCAAATTGTCACTTTAAAATCTTCAATCATGCTATACCATTGTTCTGGTGAAAAACGACCACCTGCAATACAATTGGTAGCACCATTTAACCATGGCGCAAAAATACCATATGACGTTCCGGTAACCCATCCAGGATCAGCAGTACACCAATATACATCGTCTTCTTGTAAATCCAATACATATTTACCTGAAATATAATGCAACAACATCGCTTGTTGTACATGTAAAACACCTTTAGGTTGTCCAGTTGATCCTGATGTATAATGTAAAATCAATCCATCATCTGGTTTCAACCACTCTATGTCGAAGTCGTCACTTTCAGTTTTCATTAAAGTATTAAAATCTATGTAACCTTCTTCGACATCATCATCAACAACAACAATCTTTTCTAAGTGTGGTAATTTTTCTTGTGGCACTCGTGATAATAATGATTTGTTCGTTATTAATACTTTTGCTTCACTATTTTCTAATCTATCTACAACCGCTTTCTCCATAAAAGCTTCAAATAATGGACCAACGATGGCACCGATTTTTAAAACACCTAAAAGTGCAAAATATAGTTCAGGTGTACGTGACATGAATATAAACACTCTGTCACCTTTTTCAACACTCGCATGTTTAGATAAAACATTGGCAGCTTTATTTGATAAACACTGCATCTCCTTATACGAATAAGATTCTTTTCTATATTCATCTTTATAATTTAATGCAATTTTATCCCCTAATCCTTGTTCAACATGACGATCAATACACTCATATGCCATATTCATTTTTCCAGTTTCATTCCAAGAAAATGCACGTTCCACGTCTTGCCAGTTAAAGTTGTTGTACGTCTCCTCATAATTTTTAAGATTATGAGTTCCTTGATTTCCTTTGTATACTTCGACTTTCATTTGAAACTCCCCCTTCGTTTTGTGAAAACGCTTTCTTTCTCAATATTATACATAACATTTCTAATTATTCAAAATTTTTACTTTTATACTTTTACTAGTGTTAATTATTGTAAATTTTCTTTATAATGAATTTAATACAACTATGATGCCTAGTGAGGAGTTGAAATTATGAATCATGTAAAGACGTACCAATCCGAACGATATCATATTAATGACAAAGAATTTGTAATTGAAGGTCCTATGTCTTACGATGATTTGAAAGCGCTTACTTTCGATGCGCATTTAACAGCTTTTAGAGATCCAGAAGATCAATTTGAAGCATTGCTTGAAATAACAACTTTAAATGAAGGTAGAATTTACATTGTGCGTCTAGATCAATTAATTGTTGGCTATGTCACATATCATTATCCTGATGAAATTGAAAGATGGTCTACCGGAAACCTACCATATTTAATTGAACTTGGAGCAATCGAAGTGAGCTTAAACTTCAGACAATTACAATTAGCTGAAAAACTCATTCAACTTAGTCTATCTGCCCCAGAATTTGATGATTATATAGTAATTACAACGGAATATTATTGGCATTGGGATTTGAAGAATTCGAAATTAGATGTTTTTGAATATAAAAAAGTTATGCAACGTTTAATGGCAACGGGTGGACTTGAAATTTTTGCTACGGATGATCCAGAAATCACTAGTCATCCAGCTAATTGTCTAATGGCAAGAATCGGCAAACACATTACTATAGAACAGCAGCAAGCGTTTGATGATATTCGTTATATGAATCGTTTTTTCTTTTAATTTTTAGAATATCGGAGGGATTATATGCAAAAAAAATCAACTAAAACTGCATATGTTTATTCAGATAAATTACTACAATATCGCTTTCATGATCAACATCCCTTCAATCAAATGCGTTTAAAATTAACGACTGAATTACTATTGGATGCAAATTTATTAAACCCAGAACAAATCATACAACCTCGAATCGCAACTGATGACGAACTAATGTTAGTGCACAAATACGATTACGTCGAGGCTATTAAACATGCATCACATGGAATTATAAGTGAAGATGAAGCCAAAAAATATGGTCTAAATGATGAAGAAAATGGTCAATTTAAACATATGCATCGTCATAGCGCAACAATTGTTGGAGGTGCTTTAACGCTAGCAGATATTATCATGTCAGGAGAAGTACTAAACGGTTGTCACTTAGGTGGTGGTTTGCATCATGCACAACCTGGTCGAGCAAGTGGATTTTGTATCTATAATGATATAGCGGTCACAGCAAAATATCTTGCCACTAAATATCAACAGCGTGTCTTAGTTATTGATACCGATGCCCATCATGGTGATGGAACACAATGGAGTTTTTACGCAGATAATCACATAGCAACTTATTCTATACATGAAACTGGAAAATTTTTATTTCCTGGATCTGGTCATTATACTGAACGTGGTGAAGATATTGGCTATGGGCATTCAATTAATGTTCCCCTCGAACCATACACTGAAGACGCTTCATTTATAGAATGCTTTAAAATGACAGTTGAACCTGTAGTTAAAGCATTCAAACCAGATATTATTTTAGGTGTCAATGGTGTCGATATACATTATCGTGATCCACTAACACATTTAAATTGTACGCTACAATCATTGTATGAAATACCTTATTTTGTCAAAAAATTAGCTGATCAATATACAAATGGAAAAGTTATCATGTTCGGTGGTGGTGGCTATAATATTTGGCGCGTAGTTCCACGAGCATGGAGTCATGTATTTTTGAGTTTGATTGACCAACCTATTCAAAGTGGATATTTACCTTTAGATTGGATTAATAAATGGAAACATTATTCTTCTGAATTATTACCTAAAAGATGGGAAGATCGTTTAAACGACTATACTTATATACCTAGAACTAAAGAAATCAGTGAGAAAAATAAAAAATTAGCCATGCATATTGCCAGTTGGTATGATTCAATGCAACCATAGTACACAACTTAATATACAAAGAAAAAAGGCATTCATCCGACAATTGAGATTGTTTGATGAATGCCTAGTTTATGTTAAATTATTTTGTTGTTCCACGATATTCAATTCTATGAGGTAAAACAACATTTGGTTCTTCTATCTTTTCATCGTTCATATATTTTGTCAATAAGCGCATCCCTACAGCGCCAATATCATATAACGGTTGAATTACACTAGAAAGTTGTGGTCTTACCATTTCAACTAAACGCGTATTGTTGAAACTAATGATTTGTAAATCTTCAGGAACTTTCACACCTGCATCCATTGCACTGTGCATAATTCCTATGGCTTCTTCGTCACTGATACATAAGATAGCATCTGGAAGATTCCCTTTCATTTTAGCGAATGCTTTTACACCTTCTTTATAACTTTCAGCACCCGTACAATTCAACGCATCACCTAATTGCAGACCATTTTTATCTAAAACTTCAGTCAAACCAACTAATACATCTTCCTGAGCTTTTTTAGAATGCTCTCCACCTACTAATGCAAAAGATTTTGCACCTTCATCAATTAAGTGTTTCGTGATTTCTTTAGCTGCTTCGGTAAAATCAATATTTACAGACGCAATATGAGCATCTTTACCATTTGTACCAGATACAACTACCGGTACAGATGATTGATTAATTAATTCTTTCATTTCTTCAGTAATAGTCCCACCAAGGAAAATAATACCATCAACTTGTTTGCTTAATAAGTTGTTAAATATTTCTTTTTCTTTTTCAGGATCATTATCAGAGTTTGAAATAATTGAGTGGTATTTGTACATTGTTGCAATATCTTCTAATCCACGTGCTAATTGTGAATAGTAAATATTCGAAATATCTGGGATAATTACCCCTACAGTTGTAGTCTTCTTGCTTGCTAAACCTCTAGCAACAGCATTTGGACGATAATTTAATCGCTTAATGACTTCATTAACTTTATTTTTAGTTTCTGCTTTAACATTTTGGTTCCCATTAACAACACGTGACACAGTGGCCATTGAAACACGTGCTTCTCTTGCTACATCGTATATAGTAACTGTCATAATTTCCTCCTTGTAAACGTTTTATCCATTATAATAACATGCTTTCATACCATTTTCATAGTTTACCATATTTTAATTTACAGTAACATATTTTTGTTTGAAAAATCCCACGAAAATCATGATATAAAAAGTAATGCCAAATGATAATAGACGATATATTTTAATTTTATATAAACTTTTTTCATTTTTAATTGTAATATTTTGAGAAAGCCTTTTCAAACACCATTTACATTTGTTGAAAAATGTTCACATTATAGAAACAATTATACATATTACATTACGCGATGAATGATGATGCCAATCATGATTATAATATTCTGAGAGCGTAGACTTTGGTGAAATTGCTACATTTAAAAATTTCGTTTAGGATTCAAGTGTCATATGCTTGAATAAAAAACAATAGCCACCCTAAGACATACTTCTCTTAGAATGACTATTAATTTTAAAATGAAGTTAAATGTTATTTTAACTTTTTAGCATTATATAAGTCAGCTAATGGCTTTAATTCATCGTAAAATGCTTGGAATTCATTTAAATCCATTTGTTGACCAGCATCACTTAAAGCAACTGACGGGTCAGGATGTACTTCTGCCATTACACCATCAGCACCGACTGCTAAAGCAGCTTTCGCTGTTGGAAGCATTATATCTTTACGTCCAGTACTATGTGTAACATCAACCATTACAGGTAAATGCGTACCTTGTTTTAAAATAGGAACTGCAGAAATATCTAATGTATTACGTGTTGCTTTCTCGTATGTACGGATACCACGTTCACATAAAATAATGTTTTGATTGCCTTGTGAAGCAATGTATTCAGCTGCATAAACAAACTCTTCAATTGTCGCCGATAAACCACGTTTTAATAGAATTGGTTTATTTGTGCGACCTGCTTCTTTTAACAATTCGAAGTTTTGCATATTACGTGCACCAATTTGGAATACATCTAAATAATCATTTGCAATTTCAAAATCATTTGGATTTACAATTTCGCTTACTACATTTAAGTCATATTTGTCTTTAATTTGTTTAAGTATTTTTAAACCTTCAACACCTAAACCTTGGAAATCATATGGTGATGTACGCGGTTTAAACGCACCACCACGAATAAATTTTTCACCTTTAGCATGTAAATTTTTAGCAACAGCTTCAACTTGTTCAAACGATTCGACTGAACATGGTCCAAATACAAATGATTTGTTGCCATCTCCAATAATACCCCCATTATCGAACGTCACAATCGTATCTTCAGGCTTCAATTTACGAGATACGTACAAATGCTTTTCATTTTCAGATTTTTGTAAATCTGTAGAGGCTTTGAAAATTTCTTTAAACAATTGCTTAATTGTATTGTCGTTGAAAGGTCCTTTGTTGCTATCGATTAAGTCATTAAGCATTTCTTTTTCACGTTGTGGATCATAAATGCGTGTGCCTTGCTTTAATTTTTCTTCGCCAATTTTTTGTGCTAACTCACCACGTTTAGATAATAAATCTAAAATTTGATGGTTCAGTGAGACTATCTCACTTCTGTATGATTCTAATTTATTACTCATCCTTACTCACCTCTACTAAATTTTTCAATTATATGCCACTTTAAAGCGATAAAATATTATGTTAAAAAATATTCTAACATATCATATGTATAGTTCAACCCCAAATTGACAGAAAATATTTAATTTTCTAATTATATGCTGAATCACCGATGTTTCGAATTTCTCAGCCATTGTTGAAAAGTTATATTCTATATTGTTATCTACTAGCTTACGTTAATTAATTAAATAAGTGTTACTATTATAGCTTATTTTGATTAAATATTGATGATTTTAAGAAAATTTTTTGGTTTCTATTCTCTATTATAAGTCTAAAAATCTTATACATTCAACCTAACACTTAGTAAAAATTAAAAAGCATTGTTTATTATAAAGAGCGAAGTTAGAACTTATCCATCGTTAAGTTCAGTTAAATATTTAAAAATTTCATAATCAGATTAACACAAATCATCCCCTATGATTTAAAAGAATTCACTGTAACTTTGGAATAATTTGTTGTCATTTTTAAAATGAGTTGTTCTAGTAACACTAATTTCTTCCTGATGTCACAAAGTATGCTTAATAAAAAGTGGTCGGGACAACAGCGTTTAGGATTTGAGCAGAACCAAACGATGAGCAAAATTGTTTTCCAAATTTTGTCGAATCGTGAGAGTTTCTGCCGAAAATCCTGCTTTTGGGACGCCGTTAATCGGTTTCCCAGAGCACAAAAACTTTATGTCTCAACCTCTCATAATATTATATTTTAATTTCGAAATTCATTTTACATTACCTTCAACTAAAAATATTTTTTGTGCGACTTCATTTACTTTAGTCATTGAAAGTACGTTTTTCAATTTTACTTTTAGCTGGTTCAACTTTAGCCTTTGGTGATTTTGCTGAAGTTGTTGTTTTAGCATTAGTTGTTTTTGATTTTTTGTTACTAGATTTGTTTGTTTGCTTAGTTGATTGGTTAGCAGTATTTTTATTCTTAGCACTTTGTGTTGTCTTCTTATTGTTTTGTTTTTTCTGACTTGATGTTTTATTTGTAGAAGCTTTTGATGCATTTCGTTTGTTTGAAGGTGTTGTTTTTTTAGTTTGTTTAGTTTGTTTGTCACTAGCAGTTGTATTGTTAGTTTTAGATTGCTGAGCTGGTTGCTTATCAACAGTTGAAGTAGTAGATATTTGATCATCAGCATTACGCGTGATAACCCCATTTTCAAATTTCGCATCTTTCTGTTTAACATTGTGCTTAATATCTGAGTCTGTAGACGGTTTAACTGCAGTATTAGCCTTTACATCTTTCTTTTTACTTACTAATTGTGGAATTTCTTTTAAATCATTTTTAGCAACTGGTTTCTCAGCAAATAAAGCTTCAGTTAATTGACTCTCTTTAGAACCTTGCGTTAATTTAGCTTGCTTTTTCTTTGCAGCATTAGCTAATCTTTCAGCTTGCGTTTCCACTTTACTTGCTTTGTTAGCTTCTTTCTTTGCTTCTTGAATTTCTTGCGCTTCTTGCGATGTGTCACTCAAATTATTGGCACTCGTTTCTTCTTTTATTGTTGCTTGTTGTGCTTTTATTGTTGACGCATTTGCTTCTTTTGTTTTTTCTTCTGTACTCGCTTTAGTTTGCTCTTGCGCTTCTTTCTTCGCTTCTTGAATTTCTTGCGCTTCTTGTGAAGTGTCACTCAAGTTATTTGCACTTGCTTCTTCTTTTATTGCTGCTTGTTGTGCTTTTATTGTTGACGTATTTGCTTCTTTTGTTTTTTCTTCTGTACTCGCTTTAGTTTGCTCTTGCGCTTCTTTCTTCGCTTCTTGAATTTCTTGCGCTTCTTGCGATGTGTCACTCAAATTATTGGCACTCGCTTCTTCTTTTATTGCTGCTTGTTGTGCTTTTAATGTTGCTTTTTCATCTTTAGATTTATTTAAAAAACCTTCAACTCGTTCTTTAGTATATTCGACAGTTTCTTCAAATTGTGCTTTTCTATCTTTAATCATTTCTGAAATTTCTTGTTCTTTAACTTTTAAATCGTCAGCTTTTTGATAAACTTTATTTTTAAAATACAAACCTAGAGCTGATCCTACAAGGGCACCTGTTATAAAACTAACAACAAAATCTTTACGATTAGGTAAGGCTTCATTTTGGTAAGTATGTTTATTTTTTAATGTTCTTTTATTATTTTGTTGTTGCGTCATATTTATATCCTCCTATAACAAATGCACTTAAATAAGTAACAACCTCATTTAAGTGCATTTGTTTAATTATTAATTATTTATCTACACGAGAAGTATAGCTGTGATTTGCATCATCTGCTACATTATTAGCTTTGTAATTTGCACTTCCACGACGGTAGTGTCTATTTTGCCATTTGTCAGCAATTTCCATTGCTACATTTGACCATTGAACAACTTGTGAGATTTTATCTTCATTTTGAGAAATATTTTGTGTAATTGAATTTGTTACACGATCCACAGAGCTGTTTAACGTTTGTACTGAGTCACCGATACCTTTAACAGCATCTACAACTGAGTTTAAACGATCTACTTTGCCTTGGATATCCTCAGTCAAACGGTTTACTTTATGAAGTAAATCAGTTGTTTCACGAGTAATACCTTGAACTTGACCTTCAACTCCGTCAAGTGTTTTAGCAACATAATCTAAGTTTTTCTTAACAGAATTTAACACAGCTACGATACCGATACATAAAATTAAGAATGCAATCGCAGCGATAATTCCAGCAATTGGTAAAATCCAATCCATTAAAAACGCCTCCTAATTAACATGTAATAATGTTATTAATAATAAATACCCATACTACTCTATTATAAACATATTAAAACGCATTTTTCATGCCTAATTTATCTAAATATGCATTTTGTAATTTTTGTATATCACCAGCACCCATAAATAAAATAACAGCATTTTCAAATTGCTCTAATACACTTATAGAATCTTCAGTAATTAACGATGCACCTTCAATTTTATCAATTAAATCTTGTATCGTTAATGCGCCAGTATTTTCTCTAATAGAACCAAAAATTTCACACAAGAATACGCGATCAGCTTTACTCAAACTTTCAGCAAATTCATTTAAAAATGCTTGAGTTCTTGAGAATGTATGTGGTTGAAACACTGCAACAACTTCTTTATGTGGATATTTTTTTCGAGCTGTCTCAATTGTAGCACTAATCTCTCTTGGATGGTGTGCATAATCATCAACAATAACTTGATTTGCAATTGGTGTTTCATTGAAACGACGTTTTACACCACCAAATGTTTCAAGTGCTTCTTTAATATTTTCAACATCTAATTTTTCTAAATAACTAATCGCAATGACAGCTAACGCATTTAAAACTGTATGATCTCCAAATTGTGGAGATAAGAAGTGATCATAAAATTCTCCATTTACATATACATCAAATGCAGTGCCTTTATCTGTAATTTGAATATTTTGAGCATAAATGTCATCTGTATCTTTAAAACCATAATAATAAATTGGAACATCTGCTTCAATCTTACGTAAATGCTCATCATCACCCCAAGCAATAATACCTTTTTTTACATTATGTGCCATTTCTTGGAATGCATCAAATACATCGTTGATATCTTTAAAATAATCAGGATGATCAAAATCAATATTTGTCATAATTGCGTAATCAGGTTTATAACTTAAAAAGTGTCGTCTATATTCACATGCTTCAAAAGCAAAATAGTCACTTTCAGGAAGTCCCATTCCTGTACCATCACCAATTAAAAATGACGTTTTTTTATCACCATTCATAACATGTGACAATAAACCTGTTGTTGAAGTTTTACCATGTGCACCAGTTACAGCTACTGAAGTATATTGGTCGATAATTTGCCCTAAAAAGTCATTGTAACTTACAACATCTAATTTTAATTGATGCGCACGTACAATCTCTTCATGGTTATTTGCAAATGCATTACCTTGTATAACTACCATATCTTCTTTTATGTTATTAGCATCAAATGGTAATATTTTAATCCCCTTATTTTTAAGAGCAACTTCAGTAAAAACGTAGTTCTCAATGTCTGATCCTTGAACTTCATGACCTAAATCATGCATGATTTGTGCTAATGAACTCATGCCAGAACCTTTAATTCCGACAAAATGATAGTGTGTCATTATATAAAACTCCTTACTCATAATTATTCTTTATTTAAATCTGCTTCTGTAACATAAACATCCCTAGGTTTTGATCCATTAGCGCTCGAAACATAACCGAGTTGTTCCAATTGATCGATAATTCGTGCTGCTCTGTTATATCCAATTTGGAAATGTCGTTGGATTAATGATGTAGAAATATGTCCTTCCCTAACCATAAATGCACAGACATCATCAAACAAATCGTCTTGAGATTGTGTATGTGTTTTTTTCAACAATTCTTTCTCTTCAAATAGATAATCAGGTTCTCTCTGCTGTTTAATAAACTCTACAACATCATCGATTTCGTCATCAGAAACAAATGTACCTTGTACCCTGATTGGTTTATTCATACCGCTACCAAGATATAACATATCGCCATATCCTAACAAGCGTTCTGCTCCACCACTGTCTAAAATCGTTCTTGAATCTACACTTGATGATACCATAAATGCGATTCTTGTTGGTATATTGGCTTTTATTAAACCTGTAATAACATTCACAGATGGTCTTTGTGTTGCGACAAGCATATGAATACCACATGCTCTAGCTTTTTGAGCAATTCGAGCAATAGATTGTTCAACTTCTTGCGGTGCCATCATCATTAAATCTGCTAACTCATCAATGACAATAACAATTTTAGGCATTCTTTCATCATAAGGCGCCTTTTTATTAAATGCTGTGATATTACGAACATGATAATGCGCAAATAGTTTATAACGTCTTTCCATTTCTTCTACGGCCCATTTTAAACTTTGCGTAGCTGCTTTTACATCCGTAATTACTGGAGCTACCAAATGTGGTAATCCATTATATGGTGCTAATTCAACCATTTTTGGATCTATTAGTAATAAACGTAATTCTTCAGGATGATTTTTATATAGTAAAGACATCAATATACTATTAATACAAACTGATTTACCTGAGCCCGTTGCACCTGCAATTAGAGCATGTGGCGTTTTAGCAATATCCATAAGTAATGGTTCATTATTAATACGATAACCCATAGCAACCGTTAATTTTGATTCGGCGTTTTTAAAGCTAGGCGATTCAATAATTGAACGCAAATTCACAGTAGTTGGATTTTGATTTGGAACTTCAATACCAACACGACTTGTGCCAGGAATTGGCGCTTCTATACGTATATCTTTAGCTGCCAATGCCATTTTAATGTCATCTTGTAATGCAGTAATTCTTGAAACTTTAACACCTTTTTCAACTGACAATTCAAATCTAGTAACACTTGGTCCTTCAGTTACATCTTGTACTTCAGCAGGTACATTAAAGTAATATAATGCATCATTAAGTTCTTGTTTTTTATCTGCAATCCAATCTTCGTTTGGCTCAATTACCTGTGGTTGTTCTAATAATGATACACTAGGTAATTTAATATTAGGTCCCTTACGAATCATAGGTTTCACAACTTGAGCAGATTCTCTTGATAATTGTTGCTGTTGATTTGTATCAGAAGCGTTATTATTTGTGATTTGGTCCGCTTCATTTGTATTATCGTTTTGTAACACTTTATTTTGTTGTGGTTGACCAACTTGTTCGTTTATATCAATAGATTGTGATGTGTCATTTTGATTTTCGTGTTGTATATCATTATTTGTAGACGTTTCTATATCCGTATCTTGTTCAGAAGCATCTTCCTGCGAACCATTTAAATGACTATTGTCGTTTTCATCAGTAATGTTTTTGTTGTTTGATGATGAAGAAAATTCTAATCTTTGGTTCGTTCCATTAGTGAAATCTGATTCTTGTTGTGAAATATCAGCTTGTTTCAAATGTTCTTCTTGCTTAGTTGAATTTATATTTTCAATATCATTTTCAGAATCACTTGTCACATTCAAGTTAGAGATATCTTTTTGATTTGTTTGTTGATTGTGCTCAACATTATTTGTCATTTCTTTTTCTATACTATTACTAGCGTTTGTTTTCACTTCTTGTGTTTCTTGACGCGCAATAGTTGTATCATCATTTTCTGATGTTTGTTTATTTTGAATTTGCTTATTTGTTACAGGTTTTAATTCAGGTACACTAACCTTTGATTGCTTTTTACGATCCATCATACGCTTTTTATCAGAAGGCGTCATAACTACATTAAAAGGTCTTTTACTAAATGACGAATTATTTTCTGTCTTTTTATTAGCTTGAACTTCTCGTTCTGAATGCTGTTGTTCCATATTAGATTGGCTCTGATTAGATGATGCAGAAGTTTCAATATTATGGTTTGAATCCTTTTCATCTGAATCAGAATCATCTTCACTATTAATTTGAGAACTGTTACGAGAATTATCGACAAGTTGATTCTCACTAATTTCACGAGCATTGTCACTCACCTTTTTATGACGTGGTGCAATCTCAATTTCATTATCAACTGTTTTATCGATATTATTAACTGGTATTTCTGCATTTACAGTTTCTTGAATCTCATTTGAATTGGTATGTGCTTTTGTTTCTTCAGTACTCATTTCCTCAATTTCTGTTTCTTCAAATTGATGAGAATCTGAGTTGTTTACTTCATAAAAATTAGCATCAGTAACCTGTGTTTCTTCCTGTTTATTATTTAATGAGGCGTCATCATTTGCATGTGATATTAATTTTTCTTGATTATCATCTATGTCATTATGAATCGATTCATGTGTTTGTTGCGAAGTCACATCTGTAACTGTTACATCATCATCAGAAAGTTGTTTGGTAGTTGAAACTTGATTTAAATTTACTTCTTCATAATTATATGGACTTTCTTGACTACTAATTTCATCATGATTATCTGTCTCATAGTTATCAATGTCTGTATTACTAGAATTATTATTTAAATTCTGTTTGTCATTGTAATTTTTCTCATCATTGATTTTTTTATCCTGACTATTATCATTTAATGAACTTTCACCAATATAGCGCTCTGCTTGCTTTGCATACATTTCATCAATAGCACGTTGAATCGTATCTTGATTTTCATTTTTATGCTCTTCTCGTTTCTGCTGCAGTGCTTTTTTAAATCGACGTTTCTGTAGTACTTTACGCTCTCTTTCACGTCTAATTTCTTCAACAATTTGAGAAGCATATATATTCTCAATTTTAATTGTATTATCTACTTTTGAATAATTTGGAGTTGATTTCTTAGAATCTGACATATTCGGTTCAGTTGAGTGTGATAGTTTTTTCTGTTGAGTATCAGTATTATTTTGCTTATCTTCTTGCACACCTTGCGTTTGCATTGATTGTGTTGAAGATATATTCTTCTCAATTCCTTGCTTGTCAGTTTCTAATTTTTCTGATGTTTTACTAACTGGTATACGTCCGTTTTCTAATTTTTTAGGCTTCATAGTTCCAAAAATAGCTGATGGTACTTCTGAAGTCTTGAAACTTTCCTTATGGTAATCAGGTTTAGTTTCTTTAATATGTTGTGCCGCTGTATTAGAAAATGATGTATGTGACTTAGGCTTTTTATTTTCATGCTCAATACCATTTATTGCAGAAACATATGTACCAGGCTTACTTGTACGATATTGTGTGTGGTTTTTATATTTTATACTTTCTTGTGAATCATTTTGATTACCACGATGTCCACCTTGATTTTGTTCTTCAATTGTTTGGTTTCGTCTACGGCGATGTCTTTTTTGTGAACGTGAATCGTAGTCTTGTTTACGATAGTCTCGATGGTACTGTTCCTTTTCATCTGAAATAAAATCTTTTGATTGTGCTACTTCTTCACCCTCAAAAGTTACATTCATAGGAAAACGGAATTTCCCCCTTGGACGACTATAAATATCATTATTTTGAGGCAGTAATGAGTCATGATCGTTTTCTATATTTTGTGATTCTTGACGTCTTTTTTTCTTTCTATGAATCAGGTCATCATTTGAATCATTATCTTCGCCGAATAATTTATCAAACCAGCTCATATTTTCACTACCTTCCTTAATTATTCAAAAAATGCTTGTCCAATTTCGTAGCTGTCATTTAACACCATAATACCTTTTTCTTCTGGTGCATTCGGTAAATTCAATTCTTTCATTGAACAAATCATTCCACTTGATGCAACACCACGTAATTCGGCATCTTTAATAACCATACCACTTGGCATAACAGCGCCTACTTTAGCAACTACAACCTTTTGCCCTGCTTCAACATTTGGCGCACCACAAACAATTTGTAATGTATCATTGCCGATATTTACATTTAATACGCTCAACTTATCAGCGTCAGGATGCTTATCTTTCGTTTCAACATAGCCAACTACAAATTTAGGTGACAAATCGACATCTAATTTATAATCAAAACCAGCTTCATTGATACGTTGCTGGAAGGCAATTACAAGTTCATCAGTCAATTTAATATGTCCTGTTTCCTCGATTGATATATCATTTGAAATACCAAAAATATTAAAACCTACAACTTTTCCTTCATTTGTAATTTCGACAACGTCAGCTTTCTTATTATAATTTAATTCACCTTCAACAGGTTCTATTTGTAAGAAAGCGACATCTCCTACATATTTAGGATTGTAAAATAAATTCATTATGACAAAACTCCTTATCCACTTATTTCTATTTATCTTTGTTAAATTTACGTCGATTTGCTTCTAAGCGTTGAATGACGTTTGGATCTCTTTTTTGTTTATTATTTTTACCCAAAATAAAAATGGGTTCAAGATGTCCTTGTTTATAACCAAATGATAATGATGTAATCGGAACTAATCCTTTTGTGAAAAATTCCATTGTTAAATGCGCCATAACATCATAACCTGTTTTATTACGAATATCTGCAATAATCAATACATCCTGATGTGGTACTGCTACCAACATCTCACCTTGACATTGCGCTTCTATGTCATTTAAAAAAGCCGTATTTAAAACTCTACTAGCATCATACCCGTCATTTGTATTTATAAAATAAAATATATTGCCTTTTACTTCATCTGTAGTATAAGAATTAGACAATTTTCTAATATTAAACAATGACATTTCCTTTATTTGTTGTTCAGTTAAATTCAATTCATCTAACATACTTTCATCGATAAGACGATATGATTTTCCTAAATCTACTGCATAATAAACAGCTGTTTCTGCAGTATGTGCTTCATATATAAAAGGTATACCTTGTTTTGTCTTCTTATCAAAACTTGTCGCTCTTATTACAGGCATAATTTGACTAGGTGTTATATCCATTAAAGTTTTATCTGCCATTTGTGCAATAGCTTCATTAACATAGTAAACAATTTCATCAACAATTTTTTCTTTTTTATCTTCATATTTTGCGACTATAGCGTTAAGCTTAATCGTGATACCTTTGTTATTATCTGTTCGATAAATACGCAAAGTTTCTTCTTCACGATTAAATTTAAAATCGACGTCTAAATGACTTAAACGTTCCTTTAATTTATCTCTCATTTGAAAGGTATTCATGTATAACACTCCTAATTTCGCACCTTATAACAGTTTACAATAAATCAACACGTAGTAACAGAGAAAAACGAGTTTTACCCCGTTTTTCTCAAGTCTAAATTACACGTATTGAGCTAAAAATGCATCTATTTGTTCAATTGATTTACGTTCTTTTCCAATATAGCTTCCAAGCAATTCACCATTTTTATAAACTAAAAAACTTGGAATACCCATAATACCATTTTCAATACAAATATCCATAAATTGGTCACGATCAACGGATACAAAATCAAACATTGGATACTTTTCTTCTAATTTTGGTAGATCAGGTTCGATAATTCTACAGTCTGGACACCATCCTGCTGTAAATTCAAATACAGTTGCACCTTGTTTTAATGTTTCAAATTGTTGCTCTGATTCAAGTTGTTTCATTTTAAACGCTCCTTAAGTTATAAATTTTTAATGGGAAATTTTAAGTTTCAACAAAATCAATATACTTTATTTATATTGTAACGTATCTATTTGGTTGTCATCTAAATTACTAATTGCCTCAAATAATAAATGTCTAGCAGCAAAATAATCTCTAATATCGAATACTGAGTCTGTACTATGTATATAACGTGCACATACACCGATAACAGCAGTTGGAACCCCAATATTCGCCTTATGTATTTCACCACCATCTGTTCCACCTGGAGACATATAATACTGATGAGCAATCCCATGTGTATCTACTAATTTTAATAAATAGTCTCTGAAAGTGGGTTTTAAAATCATTGTACCATCTTTAATTCGAATTAAAGTCCCTTTTCCAAGTTCACCTGATAGTGACTGTTTACCTTTGACATCATTTGCTGGTGAACAATCTACTACGAATGCAACATCCGGATCAATCATTTCAACTGATGCTTTAGCACCTCTTAAACCAACTTCTTCTTGAACATTTGCACCAACGTATAGTTCGACATCTAACTCTTTATCTTTGAGCAACTCAAGAATTTCAATCGCAAGAACACAACCATAACGATTATCCCAAGCTTTAGCGCTGTAACGATGTTCAGATAATTGTGTAAATGCAGTATAAGGTACAATTGTACCTCCTATCTCTATACCACGTAAACGAACTGCATTTGCATTTTCGGCACCAATATCTAAAGTTAAATCTTTGATTTCTGGTGCGCCTTCATTTCCTGTACGAAAATGTTTAGGTATATTTGACACTACACCTATAATTTTGTCACCATTTCTATTTTTAATAACCAAACGTTGCCCTTGCCAAATATCATTTGCTACGCCACCTAAGTTTGTAAATTGTATCATACCATTTTCAGTTATATTCGTTATCATAAAACCTATTTCATCCATATGTGCTGCTATCATCACACGTTTAGCGTTTGGATTTTTAGATTTTTTAACACCGAAAAAACCACCCATTCGATTTTCAATAAATTCATCTACATATGGTGCCATTTGCTCAGTCATATAATCTTTTACTTCTTGTTCAAAACCTGGTGCACCATGAAGCTCGGTTAAAGTTTGAATTCGTTGTAATGTTACGTTTTTATTTATGTTCATAAAAGTTCTCACTCCTTATATGTTATTATATCATCTTCAATATGGTAAACTAATGATATGAATTTGAAATCAAGGGAGCATAAATGATGACTAAACTGAAATATATAATTCCAACAATAATTGCTGTAATCATTGTAATTATTTCAACCATTTCAATTATTCAATTTATTAATCGTAAACGTTATAATCCCGTTAAAGTTCTTAATGAAGTGAAATCATATTTTATGGACGTTAAAGGTTCGTATATTGTTTATGAGCCATTTGTACATCCTGAAACTGATAAATATCGTTTAGTTTATCAAGGTGGCATCACAACTGTTAAAAATGGTAAAGATATCCATTATGATTTTTATGCAGATGCATACACTGGTGAGGTCATAAACATAGTAGAATGTTAACGACAAACGTATTGATACCTGATTTGGGCATAAATCCCCAAAAAAGCCACATCCCTATAAATAATGAATAGTGCTCCAAAAGTTTAACGTCAATTAAACTTTTTTAGGATTCACATCATTAGGGTGTGGCTTTTATTTATAATTTAATCATTTACATTTAGGACAATCTCATACTTTATCCTCTTAGAAAGTTTCATGCACCTTCATTATATTCACCACAACATTTATTTTTCACGCAAAATGAATGAATCAAACATATCTCCATCATCCTGATATTTTACTGCAAAATATTTTACATCGTGATAGAACAAGAACCAATAGTCATGATGAACAAAATAAGGTATCATCCGTTCTTTTTCACGTATTGATTGCATAGGATAATCATCGTATGCAGTTACCCATAATGGATTTTTATGCGCAGTTGTTGGAAATATATCTCCCATATGTACTGCCTTGTCACCCTGACTTTCAATCGTAATTATCGTATGACCAAAACTATGTCCACCACTATGTTGCATTTTAATGCCTGGAACAGGCTCAATAGTGTTGTCAAATAAAAGTAATTTATTACTATATTCACCGTTATTTTTATCCCAGTAAGTCGATTTACTGCGAATATTAGGTGCTATAAACTCATGCCATTCATCTTGTTGTATGATATGAATCGCATTTTCGAAAATTGCATGTCCCTCTTTATCAGTTAGACCAGCCGCATGATCAAAATGCATATGTGTCATTAGCACATAATCAATATCTTTAGGCGATAAATTGTACATTGCTAAATCTTCAACGACTTTACTTTCTTCATCAACACCAAAATTACGCAATTGTTTTTCATTTAGTTTGCCATTACCTATACCTGCATCAATTATCAAGTTATGTTGTGCCGTTTGTATCAATATAGGATGCGTAGGTAAATTGATTTGATTTCGTTCGTTTACTTTATACTTTTTTGACCATAATGGTTTAGGTACAACACCAAACATTGCACCCCCATCCATTTTCGTATTTCCACCATTTAAATATTGAATTGAGATATCCCCGATTTTCATAAAATCACCTATTCTTATTATATTTATAAGCTTAAAGTTTATTATTTAACATTATCGTATCACTATTCATTTTACTAAACAAAGACATTGGAATGACAATTGAAAACTTATTTATTCCGTTAAACGACATTTCAAGCTACTTTTTTTATAGAAAATTTCAACATATTTGTGAATAGTAAATTTTCAATAATTTAAACTATTAATTTTTATTTGATTTTGTCCTTTAGATTTTAAAATTAAAGTTTTTAGTGTATCATTATACGTAGGCGCACTTGTCTCCTTTAGTTTAGGTTTAGTCACTTTAAATTATAGAGGCAATTGCGCTTTTTGTGTTCAAATTTAAAAAATCGGACAGATGAAAAGTTAAAAACTTTTTCCATCAGTCCGATTTATTAATAGAACCAGAAAAACACGCTTAATAATATATTGCCATATTATCAATCGTGTTTTTAATTATATTATTTATGAAATTTCGCTTCCATACGATAAATTCGAGATCCTTTATCTGAAAATTTCTTTTCATATTCCGTCAATATATTACTGCCATCATCTTCTTGATGTAAATTCAAATTAATTTTTGTAAAATACATTCCAAATTGAGACATACTTTCTAAACTGTAAGCGAATAAGCCTCTGTTGTCAGTTTTAAAATGCAAATCTCCCTCATCATCCAAGATTTGTTTGTACAGCGCTAAAAATGTACGATATGTTAAACGACGTTTCGCATGACGATTTTTTGGCCAAGGATCTGAAAAGTTCAAATATATACGTGAGACTTCACCGTCTTTAAAATATTCATTAAGTTCTATTGCGTCATTACAAATTATTTTTAAATTTGTTAAACCCATATCCTTTACTTTATCTAATACTTTATATACGATACTTTTTTCACGTTCCATTGAAATATAGTTAATATGAGGATTTTGAGCAGCCAAAGTGGTAATAAACTGCCCCATACCTGAACCAATTTCAATATGTATCGGTTGCGTTTTATCAAACCATTCTGTCATTTTCCCCGCATGATTGCCATCCATATCAACCAAGTTGGGGTGCTCTTTTAAATAGTCTTCAGCCCATGGTTTGTATCGAACTCTCATATTTTTATTCTCCTCTTAAATAAACATGTTGCTGTTCATCACTTCGTTTAAAAACTTCAACCAAGTGTTCATATCTTTATATCTCTTTTGTTCTTCATACCATTGAACAAGCCCAATAGATTGAATTACCGTATACCATTTCATACGTTTATTTAAATTCAAACTTTCTTGAACGCCGTATGTTTCTAACCATTGAGACCATTGATGTTGTGGAACATAGTTGTATAGCAGCATACCTATATCAATCGCTGGGTCTGCAATCATTGCACCTTCCCAATCAACTAAAAATAATTCATCACGATCAGATAATAACCAATTGTTATGATTAACGTCACCATGTACAACAGTGAAGAAACGTGAATCTAAACTCGGTATATGCTCTTCTAAATATGTTAATGATTTTCGCACAATATGATGCGTTAACACTTCTCTTGATAAAGAAGCATTAATTTTATTAAGCATAATTTCAGGTGTAATAGGCTCCATTTCCATACGTTTCAACATATTTAATAACGGTCTAGAACTATGAATCTTCTTTAATAAATGGGCAACTCTTGTTTGCTTCATTTCATTTGAAGTTAATTCACGGCCATTTTTCCAATGTTGCGCGGTAACCACTTCGCCTGTTTCAATGCGTTTTGTCCATACTAATTTCGGCACAATCCCTTCTGCTGATAATGCCGCGATAAATGGATTTGAATTACGTTTTAAAAATAACTTTTGTCCATCTTGCTCAGCCATATACGCTTCACCAGATGCACCACCTGCAGAATCAAGTGTCCACCCTAATTGATAAAACTGCTCCAACTCGTCCACCTCACTTTCAATTAGAAAATGGCTCTAGAAATAGGTTTTTCAAGAGCCATATATTCTAATTTATAACACGATTCTGGTACAAAATTTATGTCCAGATATTTATTGTAACCATTAGTAACTATTTATTAAGTGACAATGTAAATAAATTGTCATATTCATAAACACAATTAATTTTATTTGCTTTCAAAACTTGCATAAAGAACCATCATATTAATGTGTTTGAACTATATAGTTTTACTGATTAAGTAGATATTAAAATCTATTTTCCAAAAAGATTTTCTTCCTACCAACTCTTTGATAACAATAATTATAAATCCTAACAATTCCGTTCGTAGTAAAATATGATGCACATCATATTTGTAACTCATAGAAAATTTTATAATTTTTATCATTATATTTCAACTGAAAATGAGAAACAAAATGTCACTTTTTACTAATAAGTGTTTTTTAAACAACACTTTTAAGCTTCGTTTTAAATTATAACATAATTCACCTACGAAAGTTGATAAATTTAAGTAATTTAATCGAAAAATATGATGAACGAATTTTAAATGCTATGTGTCTCGATATACTTGTCGAAACCTTCTTGTAATTGGCGTGTAATCGGTCCAACTTGACCTTCATTTACTGGTTCGCCATCTAATTTAATAACAGGAGTAACTTCAGCAGATGTACTTGAAACAATGACTTCATCTGCATTTTTTAAGAAATCTACAGTAAAAGTTTCTTCTTTAAATGGAATGTTGTAGTCTTCGGCAATGTTTTTAATCACTCTACGTGTTATACCGTTTAAAATATAATTATTAATTGGATGTGTATATATTACCCCATCTTTAATTGCATATGCATTACTTGATGAACCTTCAGTTACAGTTTCACCACGATGTTGAATTGCTTCAACTGCATTATATTTTACAGCATATTCTTTTGCTAAAACATTTCCTAATAAATTCAAACTCTTAATATCACAGCGTAACCAACGAATATCTTCTACAGTAACACCATTTACTCCATTTTCTAAATGGTCAAATGGGCGGTCATAACTTTTCGTGTAAGCTACAATTGCTGGTTCTACTTCTGGTGTTGGGAAACTATGATTTCTTTCTGCTACACCTCGAGTTGCTTGAATGTAAATTGCACCAGTTTCAACTTGATTCATATCAACTAATTTACGAGATAACTCGATTAAATCTTCAATTGAATAATTTAAGTCCAATCCAATTTCATTTGCACTGCGTAAAAATCTTTCATAGTGCTCAGTTACTGTAAATAATTTTCCGTTATAGACACGAATGTATTCATAAATTCCATCACCAAATACATAACCTCTATCATTATATGAAACCTTTGCTTCACTTGGAGCTACAAACTCACCATTTAAAAAAACTTTTTCCATATATTATTCCTCCACACATAATGAATAAATTGCTTCTAAATAAATACTAGTTGCGTTAAATAACTGTTTTTTAGTGATATATTCATTTTTCTGATGCATTAAGTCTTCAGAATCACTAAACATTGCGCCAAATGCTACACCCTTGTCTAAGTTTCTCGCATATGTACCGCCACCTATAGTATAAGGTTCCGTCATATCGTTTGTTTGATTTCTATAAGCAGTTACTAATTTTTGTACAAAAGGATCATTTTTATCAACATAATGCGGTGGTTGAACTTTACCTAATTTTACTTCAAATCCATATTGTTCAATCTCACTTGTAAAACGGTTTATCGCTTTATCAAAATCAAATCCTTCTGGATATCTTAAATTGATACCAAATCGGCCTACATTTTCATTATCATATGTAATTACACCAATATTTGTTGTTACATCTCCCATAACATCAGTATGGAATTTCATACCCATTTTTTCACCGAAATCTGAATTAAATAAATAACGATTACTAAAGGCGACAAACGCTTGTGCATTGTTATCAAGATTTAATGAAGCTAAGAACTTCAATAAATATAGACCTGCATTTACGCCAATAGATGGATCCATACCATGAACTGCTTTACCTTCAACAGTTAAAACTAAGATTCCGCTATCTACAGTACTGTCACCTTGCAAATGATTTTGTTCTAAAAAGTACTCAAAATCTTGAATGACATCTGTCATGTTTTCTTTGACAAGTACTCTAGCTTCAGCATGATCAGGTACCATATTGTATCGTTCACCTGAATTAAATGAAATCAACTCATAATCAGGTTCATCCTGATCTTCAGATAATTTACTTTGAATTAAATCAAATGTAGTAATACCTTTTTCGCCATGAATACATGGGAACTCAGCATCAGGTGCAAATCCTAAAGTAGGCATTTCTTCCGTTTTAAAATAACGATCCGTACATTTCCAATCTGATTCTTCATCTGTACCGATAATCATATGAATACGTTTTTTCCAATCTACATTCATATCTTCAAGTATTTTAATTGCATAATATGCAGCAATCGTTGGTCCTTTATCATCTAATGTTCCTCTTGCTATAATTGCATCTTCCGTTACAACTGGGTCAAATGGATCACTATCCCAACCTTCACCAGCTGGAACAACATCAACATGACATAAGATACCTAATACATCTTCGCCTTTGCCAGCCTCAATTCTTCCTGCGATATGGTCAACATCATGTGTTGTAAATCCATCTCTATGTGCAATTTCATACATGTAGTCTAATGCCTTACGAGGACCTGGTCCGACTGGTGTGTCTTCTGATGCTTGCGCGTCATCTCTCACACTTTCAATTGCTAATAAACCTTTTAAGTCATTAATAATTTGATCTTCGTATTGTTGAACTTTTTCTTTCCACATTCGAAATCGACTTCCTTTTTTCTATAAGTTAAATCCTATTTTACATGAAATGATGTAAAAACTACAATAAGATGTCAGAAAATAATAAAAAGGAACAAAACGATGTTATCGAATTGACATAAAATCAACGATAACCGCTTCATTCCTCTATATTTTTTATTAAATTAACTCAAGTACTTCATAAATCTATCAAGAAGTTAACTTTTTATTTTTTGTCAGACAACGCGTTTTTATTCTTTTTTAAATCTTCTTCTGTAACTACACGCAAATTATTATTCGGTGCTGCGCCACCTTCATCATCAAATTTACCCTCTTCAATACTGTCTTCAGTTTTATTATCCAAATCTGTAAATTTAGATTTTTCTTCTTCAAAAAATGCTTTTGGATCATTTTTCAATCTAGCAGCATAATCTTTAGGGTTATTTTTAACTTCTTGGATTGTTTCATTGGCAATGTTGCCTAATTGTGTTGCTTTATCTTTTGCATTATTTTTATATGTTTGTGGGTCTTGCTTATATTTATTGTATTCAGCTTTTAATTTATTACGACTATCTTTACGTGTAACAAGTACTGCTGCAACTGCACCACTAATACCTAAAATCGCTTTAAATAAATTTCCTTTTGCCATATCAATCGTCTCCCTTTATTTTAAATTTAATTTGTGAAAATCATTTTCTGTTAATAAACGATAATTACCTGACTTTAAATTGCTATCTAGTTCTAAGTCAGCAATTTTTATACGTTTTAAATGTATTACCTCATTTTGAATACTGTGAAACATTCGTTTAACTTGATGATATTTCCCTTCATAAATTGTAACGTGTGACGTTCGATCATCAATATAAGTCAATATTGCTGGCTTAACCTTACCATCAGATAGCGTGATACCTTCTTTAAAAGCTTTGATATTTTCTTCTGTGATTGGATGTTTTGAGATGACTTCATATTTTTTGGAAACATGTTTATTAGGACTCATTAGTTCATGATTAAAATTGCCATCATTTGTAATCAACAATAAACCTTCAGTATCTTTATCTAATCTACCAACCGGAAAAATATTTAAATGTTGATATTCAGGAATTAAATCAATAACTGTTTGCGATTGTTGATCTTCGGTTGCCGAAACATATCCTTTAGGCTTATTTAGCATAATATAAACGTGCTCAATATATTTAATTATCTCTCTATGAACCAATACGCTATCTTCATTTGGTTCAATATGTGCTTTTGGAGACTTGATGATTTGATTATTCACCGTAACAAAGCCTTTTTTTAGTAACTGTTTAACTTCATTTCGTGTACCTACACCCATGTTCGCCAAAAATTTATCTATTCTCATCGTAAAAACCTAACTCTACGTCTTAATTTTTCAGGAATTTCACCTAAAAATTCATCTGCAAGACGTGTTTTGATTGTTAATGTTCCATAGATTAACACACCAACTGTTACACCTAAAATTATAATTATTAAATAACCTAGTTTCGTTGGTTCAAGGATTAGATTTGCAAGGAAGAATACCACTTCTACACCAATCATCATAATGAATGAATATAAGAATATTTTTGCAAAATGAATCCAACTATAACTGAATTTGAATTTTGCATATTTTTTAAGAATATAGAAATTACATCCAATCGCAAATAATAATGCGATGCTTGTACTTAACACAGCACCCGGTGTATGGAACAACATAATTAATGGATAGTTCAATACTAATTTAATCACAACTGAAGCTAAAATAACGTATACCGTTAATTTTTGTTTATCAATCCCTTGTAACATTGATGCTGTAACACTTAATAAAGAAATTAAAATCGCTACAGGTGCATAATAGAATAGTAATCGACTACCATCATGGTTAGGGTCATGTCCTAATACGATTGGGTCATAACCATAGAACACAGTAAATAATGGTTGTGCTAATGCCATAATTCCAATACTTGCTGGAACAGTTATAAACATTAATACACCAATTGATGTTCTAATTTGATGGTGCATTTCATGTAATCGACCCTCAGCAAATGTTTTTGTAATATAAGGAATTAAACTTACTGCAAAACCAGCACTTAAAGATGTTGGAATCATAACTATTTTGTTTGTAGACATATTCAACATATTAAAGAAAATATCTTGTAATTGTGAAGGGACACCTACTAATGATAATGCACCATTATGTGTAAATTGGTCTACCAAGTTAAACAATGGATAATTTAAACTTACAATTACAAATGGAATACTATACGCAATAATTTCTTTATACATTTTTCCATATGACACATCTATATCAGTATAATCAGATTCGACCATTCGATCGATATTATGCTTACGTTTTCTCCAGTAATACCATAATGTGAAAATACCTATAATCGCCCCAACGGCTGCAGCAAATGTTGCAATACCATTTGCTAATAAAATTGATCCGTCGAAAACATTAAGTACTAAATAACTACCAATTAATATGAAAATAACACGCGCAATTTGCTCAGTTACTTCAGAAACTGCTGTTGGTCCCATTGACTTATACCCTTGGAATATACCTCTCCATGTTGCTAATACTGGAATAAAGATTACAACCATACTGATAATTCTAATAATCCAAGTTATGTCATCTACTGACCAACCATTTTTATCATGTACATTTCTAGCAAGTGTTAATTCAGAAATATATGGTGCAAGGAAATATAGTACTAAAAACCCTAAGACACCTGTAATACTCATTACAATAAAACTAGATTTATAAAATTTCTGACTGACTTTATATGCACCAATCGCATTATATTTCGCAACATATTTGGAAGCCGCAAGTGGTACACCTGCTGTCGCAACTGCAATTGCAATATTATATGGTGCGTAAGCATATGTGAACGGCGCCATATTTTCTTGTCCACCAATTAAATAGTTGAATGGAATGATAAAAAGTACGCCTAACACTTTTGTAATTAATATACTTATTGTAATTAAAAAGGTTCCACGCACCATTTCTTTACTTTCACTCATTACGTATCTCCCTATCTCATATTTATTAAAGTTTTGTAAATAAAAGGCTATTTCTGTCTAAAATCATTTACATTATTATGAATATATCACAAAACTTAATTTCATAGTCGTATATTCAATGAAATATCATAACAAAATTACCAACTAATTGTCATTGAATAATCAAAATTGAATTTAATATAACTAAATTTCATATAAACATTATACTACTAATTTCAATGATTTACGTATAGCTGTTGAAAATCATTGTTAATCGCTACAATCATTTTCAACTTTTTATGAAACACATATTATAGATATTATTAACTTCATTGTCATCTCATAACACAACAGTGATAGCAAACTTTAGTAAAGTACTATAAAATAACTAGTGAATGTAGCAGTACTAAAACTTGGAGGAAACATGTATGTATCAAACAATCATTATCGGTGGCGGTCCTAGTGGCTTAATGGCTGCAGTAGCTGCAAGCGAACAAAATGAAAATGTCTTGCTTATAGAAAAAAAGAAAGGATTAGGTCGCAAACTAAAAATATCTGGTGGTGGTAGATGTAATGTGACAAACCGACTACCTTATGCCGAAATAATTAAAAACATACCAGGAAACGGCAAATTTTTATATAGTCCATTTTCAATATTTGATAATGAGTCTATTATTGATTTTTTTGAATCGCGTGGTGTCAAATTAAAAGAAGAAGATCATGGTCGTATGTTCCCAGTATCCAATAAAGCCCAAGATGTCGTGGATACCTTAATATCAACTATAAAAAGTCAACATGTGACAATTAAAGAAGAAGAAGCAGTTAGTCGTATTGAAATCAATGATGAACATATTTTTACTGTATATACGCAAAATAACTGTTATGAAAGTCATTCACTTGTCATTGCTACAGGCGGTACGAGTGTCCCACAAACAGGTTCAACAGGAGATGGTTATCATTTTGCCCGTCATTTTGGTCATACCATTACTGAACTGTTTCCGACTGAAGTACCTATTACATCGACTGAATCTTTTATTAAAACTAATCGTTTAAAAGGTCTAAGCTTGAAAGATGTTGAATTGTCAGTACTAAAGAAAAATGGCAAAAAACGTATTAGTCATCAAATGGACATGTTGTTCACTCACTTTGGAATCAGTGGTCCAGCTGCCTTAAGATGTAGTCAATTTGTTTATAAAGAACAAAAAAATCAAAAAGCACAACAAATTACTATGGCAATAGACGTTTTCCCTGAATTAAACCACGAACAACTAAAACAAAATATAAGCAAATTATTAGCTGATGCACCAGATAAAATAATAAAAAATAGTTTACATGGTTTAATCGAAGAGCGTTATTTACTTTTTATTTTGGAAAAATCAGGTATTAACGAAAATACTACAGCACATCATTTATCAAATCAGCAACTAAATGATTTAGTAAATATGTTTAAAGGTTTCGAATTCAAAGTTAATGGCACTTTGCCAATTGATAAAGCCTTTGTAACAGGTGGTGGCGTCTCATTAAAAGAAATTCAACCTAAAACGATGATGTCTAAAATAGTTCCTGGGCTATTTTTATGCGGAGAAGTATTAGATATTCATGGCTATACAGGTGGTTATAATATTACAAGTGCTTTAGTAACTGGTCATGTCGCTGGATTGTATGCAGGACAATATTCTCATTCTATACAAGCAGATTAAATTGAAATTTAGTATATTTTTAAACGCTTCAATATTTTTTCATTTAATTAAAATACTCAAATAAAAAATAACCTTAATATAACTTAGCCACATTATTGTGTAGTTATATTAAGGTCATTTTTAATGTTACGATTCTTTTTCTTTTTTAGAACGTCTTCTAGCTAACAATGCTGCACCTGTAATTAGTGCCATTTCTTTTAAAGGTAAATCCATTCCTTCAGAACCTGTATTTGGAAGTTCTTTTTCAATTTTTCGTGCTTCATGCTTACCTTCTTTTTTGTTTGGCTCACATACTATTGGTACTGACTTTCTTGCTTTTGGCAATTCTACTTTCGCTTCAGCTGGTAATTTTATTGCTAAAATTTCATCAATAATAAATTGAGTATGTTGTTTGATATCATTCAACGTCGTATCTTCATCAATCATACGAGTGCCATCTTTAACATATTGATCAATTAAAGCTTTTACTTTAGCGAGTTGTTCAGGCGTTGCAATAGCTTTGAATTTTTCAAAAGTTTGTTGCGCTATGTTTTCAATGCGTATTAATCCATTTTCCTTTTCTGTAATGACTGCTTCAATATTACCTAGTGCAACATTAAATCGTTTTAAAACTTCATCAACATCTGCATTGGTATGTGCTGCTTTTAATTCTTCTTCCATTTGTAATTTTAGTGCATCTATCGCTTTTAAAGCTTCAGATTTATTACGATCACTAACTTTACGATAACTTTGTACTAAATTGGTTACACGTACAACTTCTTGGTTGATCTCCTTTTCAGCATTTGGCTTTTTAACAGGATATACATCTAAATCTTGTATTGCTTGTAAATTTAATGATGTCGTTTTATCAACTTGGGCATTACTGCGATCATGGTCAATTTGTAATATTGCTGCATCATAAATATTTTGTAACTCTGCTAATACACTATTTCTTTCTTCCACTGTTGCTTGAACATTTGATTCTATTGCCTGTTTCTTTTCGTTTAGCAATGTTGTTAATTGTTCTCGAGCAGATGCTTTTCTATTAATAATAGGTTCGATTTCACGAATTTCATTCTTACCATCATGTAATAAATACGCAACATCAGCATTAGTCACTGCACTAACAATCTGTTGTTTAGCTTTAATTAACGCTTGTTCAACTTCGGCAATTGCAGCATTTTGTTCTTCATCAGTCGCTTCATTATTTGCTTTAATTAGATTAATCTTATTAGTTGCAATATCTTGAATTTGTTGTAGCGCTTTTGTCTTAACAGTTGTCGCTGGTTTAATTTGCGAAATTATATTTTGAGCATCTAGACTGCCTTGATTTACTTGCGCCGTTTTATCAGCATGATTGATTTGATTGATAGCTTTATTAAGTGCTTGTTCAACTAAATGCTTGGCTTCAAGACGTTCTTCTTCTGTAGATAAATCGCTTTGATCGATAAGTGCATTTTGAGATACTGCTTTCACATTAACCGCTTGACGTGCTTCTGGTTTAACCTGAACCTTTGGTAAAATCACTTTAATGTTTTCTTGCCCCGATGTCTCTGTTTGATCAACTTCAGCATTCGTACTATTATGTGCAATAGCCTCTTTAAGTGAATTTACAATTTTATTTAAAGCATGGATAGCATCATTTCGCTCATCTTCAGTAGTATCTAAAGTATTTTGTATAGTATTCATTTGATTGTCTGAAGTTTGGTCAATATTATCGAGTGCTGCACGCTTACGTCTCACTTTTGGTTTAATTTCTTCTATTGCTTTAATCGTTTGATTTCTAACACCTGTAACAGCAGCATCTTGATTTGTGTTATCAATTTGCTGTTGACCTTGTTGAAGTGTATCTTTTATAAGCTGATTCGCTTCATTTATTTCATCTACTGTTGCGTCAGGCGTGTCTTTTATAGAATCTACTTGTTTATCTGCACTCGCCTTTATTGCCTGTTGTGCTTCTGGTTTAACCACAATATGCGGTTCTACACCTTTTAAAGTAGCAATACCATTTGTTTCAACATGTTTTACATTATCATTAGTTACAGCTTGATTAATATTTTGTAATGCACGTTCTTTATTATTAGTTAATTGATTTAAAGCTACTTGTTTTTCCTCATCCGTCGCATGTTCTGCTTGCTCAATTTCTTGTTTTTTAGCTTCATATTGCTGATTAATTGCATCTCTTGCTGCCGCTCGAACAATATGTTCAGGATTTACTTGAGCAATATTATCAAGTGCTTGAGTTTTTGTGTCAGTAACTTGTTGATTTGTTCTATCATTACTAATATCAGACATAGCTTGATTAACGAAGTCATTAATTTTATTAAGTGCAGCTTGTCTTTCTTCTGCTGTCGCTTCTTTATCTTGATTAATTTGCGCACGTAGTTCATTAGCTTTTTGATTAATTTGTTCACGTGCGGCTGGTTTTACCTTAGTTTCAGGTTGTACAATTTTAATTGCAGATAATCCATCAGTTGCTGCTTGATTTACTTGATTATTAGTTTGTGCTTGATCAATTGCTGCTAGAGCTTTTTCTTTTTCCCTAGCAAGTGCTTGAGTAGCAACTTCTTTTTCGTTATCAGTAGAATCAATACTATTATCAATTTGTTGTTGTTTTTCTTTAAAAGCTTTTTCAATATCGGCAATTGCTTTTGGTTTCACAACAACATCTGCTTCAACATTATCTATAGCATTTATCATTCGGTTTGTAGTAGCATCTACTTGGTCATTTGTATGATCTTGATTAATTTGATTGAGCGCTTGATCTTTAAGTTGATTAATTTTGTTCACTGCAGCTTGTTTTTCTTCTTCTGTTGCATTAGGCGTTTGTTTAACAACTTCTATTCGTTTAGCAGCTTCTGCATTAATTTTATCTCTAGCCGTTTGCTTTTTAACTACATCTACGTGAACAGCATCAATATTATTCTCAGCTGTTGTGGCAGCTTGGTCAACTTCTGCATTTGTATTTGCTTGTTTAATGCTTTCAATTGCTTGTTGTCTCTCTTGATTTAAAGTATTAATTGCTGCATTTTTCTCATCATCTGTAGCATCTGGTGTTTGATTGATTTCAGCTAATTTAGCATTATAATGTTGGTTAATTTGTTCTAATGCTGCAGGTTTTTTTACGATATTGGGCTGTATAGCATTAATCGCTTGTGTCCCTGCTAGTTGTGCCTGATCTACTTCTGCATTTGTATCTGCTTGATTAATGTTATTAATTGCAGTTGCTAATTCTTGATCTACTTGATTTAACGCTACTTGTTTTTCTTCAGTGGTTGCATTTGTATTTTGATTAATTTCTTGCTTCTTAGCAGTTGCTAAATCATTTAATACACCTGTAGCTGTTTGCTTTTTCGTTACATGTGGTTGAACCGCACCAATTTGATTTATTGCATCATCTCTTATACTATTAACCATCGCTGTTGTAGAAGTTACACTGATATCATTTAATGCTCTATTTTTAAGGGTATTAACACGATCTATTGCTTCTTGCTTTTCTTCTCTTGTTGCACCTGGTGTTGCATTAATATTTGTAATTGCTTCTCTTGCCTTTTCATTTACAGCATTACGAGCATCCGTTTTAACTTGTGTTGCTGGTTGAATGACAGTAATGCTTTGCGTACCTTGCTCTTTAGCTTGCGCTACTTCTTGATTCGTATCTGCTGCATTAATATTTTGTTTCGCCGTTGTAACAGCTTGATCAAGTAATTGTTGGGCTGCTTGTTGTTCTTCAAGCGTAGCATCATTGTTATTAAAAATAATATTATGTTGTGTTGCTGCACTTTGGTCAATAGCATTTTTAGCATCAGTTTTAACCTTTGTAGCTGGTTCAATCGCCTGTATTCCTTGAATCGCATTTGTCTTTACTTGCTCAACATCTGCATTTGTATTGGCATTTAAAATGTTTGTATTTGCTGCTGCTACAGCTGCATTAACCTTATCAATCGCTGCTTGTCTTTCTTCTTGAGTCGCATCAGCATTTGCATTAATTGTTGCAATTTGTTGTTGCGCATCGTGTGAAACAGCATCCCTTGCAGCTTGCTTAACAACTGTTACCGGAGCAATTGGATTAATGGCATTCAAACCATCTCCTTTTGCATTATCGACATCAGCATTTGTTGTTGCTTGGTTAATTTGCTCTAAAGCGTGGTTCGTTGCTTGTGTTAATTCGTTTAATGCTGCATTTTTCTCTTCTTGCGTCGCTTCTCTATTATCATTAATTTGTTGTCGTTTCGTTGCTGTTGCTTGGTTAATTGCATCTCTAGCTGCTTGTTTATGTGTGACTTGAGGAACAACTGCGCCTATAGTATTAATACCATTATTTTTAGCTGTTTCAACATCAGCATTCGTTGTGGCATTCGTTACATTATCAATAGCATCAGTTTCATCTGTCGTTAATTGATTTAATGCATCTTGGATTTCATCTTCAGTTGCATCTGGTGTGTTATTGATAATTTCTCTTTGTTTTGCCGCTTTATCACGTATAGCTTTTTTAGCATTTGGTTTAACAACCGGTGTTGCAGTATCCCCGCTTAAAGTCTGAATACCTTGATCTTTAACACGAGTAACGCCTTCATCAGTCGTTTGATCACCAATATTACCAATTATTTCATCTTTATGTTGCTCTATAACTTGAATCGCATCTTGTTTTTCTTCATCTGTTAGTTCATCATTTTGATTAACTAAATCTTCCATTTGATTCACTTTTTGGTTTACTGCATTTTCAGCATCAACACTGCGAATCAATGTATGCTGCATTTGATTTGCTAATGAATCAATATCAGCTTGCGATACCCTTTGATTTAACGGTACATTATTACGATTTTCATCTAAAATCGTTTGTGCACGTCTTTTTAAACCATTGAATATATCTAATGAGGCAAATGTATAATCTGCTTGTTGAATACGTCTATCTACTTCTGCTTGCAATGCATCTTTATTCATAATGATATCAATAGTATATGGGTTTGTGCTTACAGTATGACTTTCTGCAGGTGTATTAATATAATCTTGAGTATAAGTTTTATAAGTCAATGTGTCATTAAATGTAACCGTTCTTGGAGTTGGAACATTATTTACACGTAACTTATATCTTAAATCCAATATTTTATCTGGCATAAGGCGCGCAGCTGAATTTCCTCCACCACCGCCAGCACTTTTAATTGTAATAATTCGATTGGCTGCATCATAAGTTACATTCATATCATTCACATCAACACCTGAATTATTACTTGGGAAGTCTTTAGTCAATGAATTATTAACATATTCTACACCTTCAGGTAATTGAATTTGGTAGACAAAATCATCTGTGTTTAATGATGCTGCAAAATTACCATTATTCTTTAATGATGTGGTTACAGTAAATTCTTTATTATTTGTTGCTGTTGGATCCATAGAACGTCTCTCAACATAAACGTGCGAACCAGAATGTAGACCAATTGAATCTACAAAGTCATAATATTTATAGCCATCTCTTAATTGATAAATACCACGGGCATCTGTAATGGCATCGTCTTTAGGAACAAACTGAATTTTTAAATGACTGACATTTTCAGGTACTTTAAATAAACGCCATATTGGACCATACGCAACTACTTTTTCTGCAATAACAGCATCATTATCAGCATTTTTAATGATTAAGTTTGTCATACCTTGATAGTTTTTAGTAGTCATCGTATTAAATTCAAAGATTAATTCGGAATTCGGATTTACTGTTAACGCTTTTTCTATCCCATTGAATCCTCCATGATCGGTTGTATCATTCCCTCTAATACGACCTAATGCAATGACATTGCCCTGTGCTTGATAGTTCTTTGCATCTCCAGAATCAAACATACTTGTTCTTACCATTGCGTGACTAAGGACACCGACTTTACCACCATTAATGAGAGTGAAACCTGGTAAATTGTCCACAACTGTAACTGAAGGTACTGAGCGGTTAGTACTTGGATTAATACCATTGTCATCAAAAGTTAACACTTCATTTGGCGCATTCTGTCCTGTATTGTTAGCATTTGGATCCGTTGCTGGCGTATATGTCGCTGCGTTTCCAGCTGGAGTTGCACCATTTCCAGCGGCTGCCGCAGGATCTGCTGGTGCCGCATTCGGGTCTGCTGGCGCTGCACGTCTACTTCTCTTCTTTGGTCTATTAGAAGGTTCTTCTGTTACTGCAGCTAACTCTGGTTTATCTGAAGAATGACGAACATCCTCTTGAATCTCTTTCAAAGTTAAATGACGCTCTGAACTATTTTCAGTTGTATTATTATCCACATTTAAAGTATTCGTATTTGGTGTTAAATTACCATTTGTAGTATTTGACGTTTTGTCAGTTGTTGTTGTATTTAAATGCGAATTATTGCTATTTTGACCTGTTGTTGTGTTAGGTTGGTTAGGTTGCGGTGATATTGGCGCAACTTGATTTGCAGAACCAACACTATTGTGATTTGGCAACGTTTGATTTGGTGATGCATTTGTTGTAGTAGAATGACTTGATGTATTCTGCGCATTATTTGTAACACCTTGATTAGTATTCACATTAGAATTTTGTACATTAGCTGGTACACTTTGATCTGCTGAATTATTTGCACTTGTTTCAGTAGTTAAAGCTTGAGCAGCATTTGGATTTGAAAGTAATAATACTGTCCCTATTAATGTAGAGAAAATGCCAACTTTATATTTTCTAATACTATATTTATTTTTCTTTAACAAATTCATTTCAATTTCCTCCTGGTTGTCTATTCTCTGCTGTGTCGTTTAGAATTATGCTAAAAATTAAATCTCTCCCAATTGTATTTATAACCATATTATTTTGTACAACATTTTAAGTTCACTCAATTTTATCATCATAATTTTATAAAATAAAGTTTTATTTTATTACAATTTAGTTTCTGTTTTGTGATTAATAACTTAAAAAAATATATCAGAGATATTGTCCACATTTTATGTTAGGGAAAAATCTACAAAGAAAAAAACACCAAGCAACAAAACCGTTACTTGATGTTTATTTAAATGATTTAATATTGTAATTTAACTTGCGTAATACTAATTATATATTACTATTTTCTAACCCTTCATCGCCCCAAGCATGCATGCCACCTTCAACATTTACTGCTTCAATACCATTTGCTTCTAAATATTCAACAACTTTGGCACTTCTTACGCCACCAGCACATACGATATAGTATGTTTCTTTATCGTTAAATGTATTTAGATTTTCAGGAATGGTATCCATAGGTATTAACTTTGCATTGGGAATATACCCCATCGCAGTTTCTTCATCTGTTCGTACATCTACTATTTGAACAGGATTAGATTGCAAGAGTTTCTTTTTTAATTCATCAGTTGTAATTGACTTCATTATAAAGCCCTCCTTAAATCATTATTTAGCTACTATATTGACTAATTTTTGAGGAACAGCGATGACTTTCATGATGTCTTTACCTTCAATACTTGCTTTGACATTATCATTTGATAATGCAATTTCTTGCATTTCTTCTTTTGAAGTATCTTTAGCAATTTTAATCTTAGCTCTTAATTTACCATTAACTTGAACAACTATTTCAACTTCATCGTCTACAAGTAATGATTCATCATAAGTTGGCCATGGTTGATAAGTGATTGATTCTTCATGACCTAATTTTGACCATAACTCTTCACCTATATGTGGCGCAATTGGTGCTAACATTTTCACAAAACCTTCAATGTAAGGTTTATAAACTTCATCAACTTTATAACATTCGTTAATAAATACCATTAATTGACTAATAGCAGTATTAAATCCTAATGTTTCAAAGTCTTCTGTTACCTTTTTAACTGTTTGATTATAAACTTTGTCTAATGACTTATTATTTGTTGTTACTATTTTAGAACTTAATGATCCGTCTTCATTAACCATTAAACGCCATACACGATCTAAGAAACGACGTGAACCATCTAATCCATTTTCACTCCAAGCAATAGCAGCATCTAAAGGTCCCATAAACATTTCATATAAGCGTAATGTATCTGCACCATGAGATTGAACGATATCATCAGGATTGATTACATTTCCTTTAGACTTACTCATTTTTTCGTTACCTTCACCTAAAATCATACCTTGGTTAAATAATTTTTGGAATGGTTCTTTAGTAGGTACAATGCCTAAATCATAAAGTACTTTATGCCAAAATCTTGCGTATAATAAGTGAAGAACTGCGTGTTCGACACCCCCGATATATAAATCAACCGGTAACCAATGCTTTAATTTTTCAGGATCTGCAAGCATATTTTCATTTTTAGGATCAATATAACGTAAATAGTACCAACAGCTTCCTGCCCATTGTGGCATCGTATTTGTCTCACGACGTCCTTTCATACCTGTTTTTTCATCTACTACATTAACAAATGAATCAATATTAGCTAATGGTGATTCACCTGTACCAGATGGCTTAATTTCATCTGTTTCAGGTAGTAACAACGGTAGCTCTTCTTCAGGAACAGTTGTCATTGTACCATCTTCCCAATGAATTACTGGGATTGGTTCACCCCAATATCTTTGACGGCTAAATAACCAGTCTCTTAATTTATAATTTACTTTCTTTTCTCCTGCACCTTTTTGCTCTAACAATTGAATGGCTTTAGTGATCGCTTCTTCATTTTCAAGACCATTAAGTTCACCAGAGTTAATATGTTTACCTTCACCAGTGTATGCCGCTTCTTCAACGTTGCCACCCTCGATAACTTCAATAATAGGTAATTCATACTTTTTAGCAAATTCATAGTCTCTCTCATCATGTGCTGGAACAGCCATGATAGCACCTGTTCCATAAGTTGATAATACGTAATCAGCAATCCAAATCGGCAATTTCTCACCAGATAACGGATTAATTGCATAAGCACCAGTAAACACACCCGATTTATCTTTAGCTAAATCTGTGCGCTCTAAGTCTGACTTTTTAGAGGCCTCTGTTTGATAAGCTTTTACTTTTTCTTTATATTCATCAGTTGTAATTAAATCAACCAACGCATGTTCAGGACTTAAAACTAAGAAAGAAGCACCATAGATTGTATCTGGTCTAGTCGTAAATACTTCTACTTTATCATCAATATCTTTCACATCAAAAGATACTTTAGCACCTTCAGAACGACCAATCCAATTACGTTGCATATCTTTTAAAGATTCTGGCCAATCCAAATCGTCTAAATCTGCCAATAATTGATCAGCATATTCTGTAATTTTAAGCACCCATTGTTTCATTGGTTTACGATAAACTGGGTGTCCGCCACGTTCAGATACGCCATCTATGACTTCTTCATTTGATAATACTGTTCCTAATGCAGGACACCAATTAACAGCAACTTCATCAACATAGGCCAATCCTTTATTGTATAACTGAATAAAAATCCATTGCGTCCATTTATAATATTCTGGATCAGTTGTATTTACTTCGCGATCCCAATCATAACTAAATCCTAATTCTTTAATTTGACGCTTGAATGTTTGAATATTTTTCTTTGTAAACTCACGAGGATCATTCCCTGTATCTAACGCATATTGTTCAGCTGGCAATCCGAATGCATCCCATCCCATTGGATGTAATACATTATATCCTTGCATTCTCTTATATCTCGAAATGATATCCGTTGCTGTGTAACCTTCAGGATGTCCAACATGTAAGCCCGCACCAGAAGGATATGGAAACATGTCTAACGCATAAAATTTCTTTTGACCTAAGTTATCATTCGTTTTAAATGTTTTATTTTCGTCCCAATAATCTTGCCATTTCTTTTCAATTTGATTGTGATTGTAATTCAACACATTTCCTCCTATTCAATAAAAAAGACACCTCTAACTATTTAGTCTATATAGGGACGACATTCGCCGCGTTACCACCCTATTTCACAAAAATTGTGCACTCATTTTAATAGTAAGAGATGTCATTCATTCAGTTTAAAATTATTACGATTTACATTTAGTCCTTTACGCTAGTTCTCAGCATCACTAACTTTCTGTAGAAAAGCTCTAAATGAAATTAAATTATACAAATTAATATTATGTTATAACGGCATTTATTTCAAGTCTATATGGTTAATTCTATTTACATATTATGCATCTATTTTTTTAGTTTGCTCATTATTTTCCTTAAAAACCATTAATAAGATCAGCGCAAAGACTAGTAATACCATCATGCCAATAAACATCATACGCATATTGAATGCATCTACTAACACACCGCCAAGAAATGGTCCAAAGGCTTTTCCTACTGTAGCTGCTGAGTTTACAAAGCCTTGATACTGACCTTGTTTACCGTCTGGCGCTAATTGATTTGCAATAGTTGGAACAGCTGGCCATACAAACATTTCTCCAAAGGTTAAAATAATCATACCGACAACAAATATTGTAAAGTTTTCGGCAAAGCTCGTGACAAAGAACGACAACATAAAAATGACAATGCCAACAAACATTTGTTTCTTTAAATTACCTTTTAATAAATATAGTATAGGCTTGATTAGTGGCTGTGCAACTAAAATCATGATTCCATTTATTGTCCATAGAACACTATATTGTGCCATCGATATATTGATTGATTGTGTAAATGATGCGATTGTGGATTCCCATTGAATATATGCTACCCAACATATTGCAAACATCGCACAAATCAATACTAATGATATAAATCTTGCTTTATTCTTTTTACCCGTAATATCTAAATGGGTTGGATATTTAACTTTTGCTTTAATTTCGATATTAAATTGCGTAACGGCTACTAGCGCAAATACAATATACATAATGAGATTAGCTAGAAAAATATAGTTAAAGCTAAATTCTGCAACGAACCCACCCATTGCAGCACCGACAGCTACACCAATATTTTGTGCTAAATAAATGGCATTAAAAGTTTGTCGTCCACCATTAGGCCAAACTGCACCCGCCATGGCATAAATAGCTGGAATAATCATTCCACCACCAAATCCAAGCATTACTAGCCACACAGCATACCACGGCCACCCATGAAAGAAATTCAGTAGTGTTGTACTACAAAGACACGTGAAAGTACCTATTAATATCGTTTTGTATCCACCTAATTTATCGAATAGTGAACCACCTAATAAGTTACCAATAACCATGCCAAATGAATTAATCATTAGGACTAAACCAGCAACGGTTAAACTTTTTCCAAGTTCTTGTTTCATATAAATAGTATTTAAAGGCCACAAAAAACTGGAACCAGTAATATTTAAAGCCATGCCAATTACTAGCCACCAGACCGATTTAGGTATATTCATATTTCATAGTTCCTCTCTCTTTTTTGTCAAACTATTATAAACACTATAACATTAAAATATGTTAAAATCTGTACTTAGTACTATTTTTTTAGAAAGGAAAATGACTTATGGGCAATCATTTCCAATATGCATTTGAAAACAAACGCTATCACACATGGAATTACCATTTAAAAAATAAATTCGGACAAAAAATATTTAAAGTTGCGTTGGATGGCGGTTTTGACTGTCCAAACCGTGACGGTACTGTCGCACATGGTGGCTGTACATTCTGTTCTGCTGCTGGTAGTGGAGACTTTGCAGGCAATAGAGCAGATTCAATTGCAGTACAATTTAAAGAAATTAAAGAAAAAATGCATGAAAAGTGGCACGAAGGAAAGTATATCGCTTATTTTCAGGCTTTCACAAATACGCATGCACCTGTAGAAGTATTAAAAGAAAAATTTGAACCTGTACTTAAAGAACCTGGCGTAGTAGGATTATCAATTGGTACACGTCCAGATTGTTTACCTGATGATGTGGTAGAATACTTAGCTGACTTAAACAAGAGAACATATTTATGGGTTGAATTAGGATTACAAACCATTCACCAATCAACATCTGATTTAATTAATCGCGCTCATGATATGCAAACATATTATGATGGTGTTGCAAAATTACGTAAACATAACATCAACGTTTGTACTCATATTATTAATGGGTTACCGGGTGAAGACTACGAAATGATGATGGCGACTGCTAAAGAAGTCGCACAGATGGACGTACAAGGTATTAAAATTCACTTATTACATTTATTAAAAGGAACTCCAATGGTAAAACAATATGACAAAGGTTTATTAACTTTTATGACACAAGAAGAATATACAAACCTTGTTGTAGATCAATTAGAAGTGATTCCACCTGAAATGATTGTTCACAGAATTACTGGAGATGGTCCAATTGACATTATGGTAGGTCCTATGTGGAGTGTCAACAAATGGGAAGTTTTAAATGGTATTGACGCTGAATTAGCACGCAGAAATTCCCATCAAGGATTGCGTTATAAGTCTAAGGTGAACCAATGAAATTAGAACGCATTCTCCCCTTTTCAAAAACACTCATTAAACAGCATACATCATCAAAAAGTATTGTTGTTGATGCTACATGTGGTAATGGCAATGATACTTTATTTTTAGCAGAACAGGTACCAGAAGGTCATGTTTATGGATTTGATATTCAAGATTTAGCTATAGAAAACACACGAGAAAAGATTAAAGATTTTACCAATGTTACTTTAATTAAAGACGGTCACGAAAATGTTGCAAGATATATACAAGATAAACATAAGGGTCATATTGATGCAGCTATTTTCAACTTAGGTTATTTGCCAAAAGGTGACAAATCTATCGTGACAAAACCTGAAACAACTATTCAAGCTATTAATTCTTTATTAACGATGCTGTCGATAGAAGGCATCATCATTTTAGTTATTTATCATGGTCATAGTGAAGGCCAAATTGAGAAAAATGAAATACTTGAATACTTAAGTACCTTAGACCAAAAACAAGCACAAGTTTTACAATATAAATTTCTAAACCAGCGAAATCATGCACCATTTATTTGTGCTATAGAAAAGCTTTCTTAACAAAGCTTTAAGTTACCTAATATTTTTTGTATAGTCAGCAATTATGTTAATGAAATATAAAAAAGAGGTTTTCGACTTTGAAAACCTCTTTTTTATGTAATATAGCTCTATACTGCAGTAATGGCATCTAAACTATTTTGCATTGTAGTTGCTCTACTCGCAATTGCGTCACTGATAAAATTCAATAATGCGACTTTCTCTTGATTTAACTTTTCATTGAAGTGAATAATTACTGTTCTTTCATCATCTACAGGTCTTTCTTTGTAAATCCATTCTAATTCAACTAAATTATTATAAGTTCTAGTACGTTTATAAGGTTTCACCTCAACAAATCGATCCATTTCTTTAAGTGTCATAGATCCCTTTTGCCATAACGTTAGTAAAATTAAAATTTCTTCTCTAGACATTTTATATTCACTCTCAATTTCACCAAAAATTGAGTTAATGTCACCTAACAATGTTTCTAATTGCAAAATCCCAAATACAGTATCGTTATTTACTTTTTTCATGCTAAACATCTCCCAATTAATAATCACATATTTAGCATCACACAAGTTATAACTTACATCCCAATAATTCCCAAAACTTATGTGTGCTAACCTATGCTTAATACTACAAGTGTAAATAAACTTGCTTTCTATTCAATTGTCAAAGTTGAATAAAATTAAATAAGTATAAAAACCAATAATCGATAGAGTTAATATTTAGAAATAAGATAATAGTACATAAAACTAATCACTCTATTACATATTAATTTTATAATTTATATACAAAGAAAATATATCAATATTACCATTAAATTGCAACAATTCTACATATATTTCTTCAAAAAAGATACTCATTAAATTTTTATTACATATAACTCTCATGTAAATTGATTAAACTAAATTATTTAGTTACCCTGTATTTTAACCAATTAGGTTCAACTGTATAATGCTAAATCCTTTATTTATCACGATTTGATTTTGATAAATCAAAAGTTTAAATATAATAAATAATGTTAACGCCTTTAATAATTTAAAATTCTGTGTCTATAAATCATGTCATAGTTTGTTCAAAAATTATAAAAAAAAGATGAGCTCATTTTGACTCATCTTTACTAAATTGAATTATTAAATTTCTTCGATTTCTTCTTCTTCAACAATGAAGCCCATAGTATTGACACTATTATTTAAAAACGTCAGAATATAACGCATTACTTCATCACGTTCTGGCTCATTATGTACTTCATGATAAAAACCTTGCCAAGCTTTAAAATATAATTCCGGTGTTTGATATTTATCTTTAAACTCATCAATCGCTCTTGTATCAACTATTAAATCTTTAGTTCCATACATAAGTAGTGTTGGCAATGGTTGAATGTCATGGATATGAGACATCGTATCTTTCATTGTTTCATTTATCGTATTGTACCAATGATAAGTCGCTTTTTTAAGCATTAATCCATCATTTTCAGTTTCTTCTACTATTTCTAAATTACGTGTTAAATCTTTTGGTTCTACACCAACATTAAAACGTGTATCTTTTGAGATTTTACCTATATTTGAAATGAGTTTATCTTTACGATTTTTACCATTTTTTTGTAGTTCTAGCATTGGCGATATCAACAACATGCCCTCAATAGGTAATTCTACTTTTTCAAGTAAATTTAATAATATTAAACCACCAAGTCCAACGCCTAAAACATAAGTTGGAATCTTATATTCATTAGCGATTTTCAACCAATCTAGCAAACTTTCATGATATGTTTGAAAATTTTCAATTTGACCTTTATTCGCTCTAGAAGTTTGTCCTTGACCTGGTAAATCTCCCATTATCACATGATAACCATTTCGTCTTAACATCGTAATAACATATGCATATCTTCCTGTATGTTCTAATATATTATGAGCAATAACAACGACGCCTTTTGCATCATTTTCAGCTTCCCACTTCCACATTCTTATACTGCCCCTTTATGATAATCTTCAATAACATAATTATAGCAAATTCTGCATGTAGATTTCTATTTATAGTATTATTGTTGTCCATATTATTTAATATAAATGAAATCAACACCAATAATAGTGTAATTATACATAATTATTTTTAATTGTTTTTGATGAAAACGCTTTCTCGAATAATTTTTTCATGCTAAACTTATTGTAAACACAAGGGTTTGGAGGAGTAGCAATGGCACTATTAAAGAATTTTTTTATCGGATTATCTAATAATAGTTTTTTTAACAACGCAGCTAAAAAAGTTGGACCTCGTATGGGTGCAAATAAAGTCGTTGCCGGCAATACAATTCCACAATTAATCAATACAATTGAACACTTAAATGATAAAAACATTGCTGTTACTGTTGACAATTTAGGGGAATTTGTTGGAACAGTGGAAGAAAGCAATCATGCTAAAGAACAAATCTTAACGATTATGGACGCACTTCACCAACATGGTGTCAATGCACATATGTCTGTTAAGCTAAGCCAATTAGGAGCTGAATTTGATTTAGAATTAGCTTATCAAAATTTAAGAGAAATTTTACTTAAAGCAAATAGTTACAATAACATGCACATTAATATTGATACTGAAAAATATGCTAGTTTACAGCAAATAGTTCAAGTTCTTGACCGATTAAAAGGTGAATTTAGAAATGTTGGAACAGTTATCCAAGCTTATCTATATGATAGTCCAGAACTTGTTGATAAATACCAAGATTTACGTTTGCGTTTAGTTAAAGGGGCTTATAAAGAAAATGAGTCTATCGCTTTTCAATCTAAAGAAGATGTAGATGCAAACTATATTAAAATTATTGAGCAACGTTTATTAAATGCGCGTAATTTTACATCTATTGCGACTCATGATCATCAAATTATCAATCATGTGAAACAATTTATGAAAAAGCATAATATCGAAAAAGATCGTATGGAATTCCAAATGCTTTATGGTTTTAGATCAGAATTAGCTGAACAAATTGCGAATGAAGGATATAACTTTACGATTTATGTACCATACGGTGATGATTGGTTTGCATATTTCATGAGAAGATTAGCAGAGCGACCACAAAACTTATCATTAGCCGTTAAAGAATTTGTAAAACCAGCTGCATTAAAGAAAGTCGGAATTATTGCAAGTATTGGTGCTACGATAATGTTGGGTGTATCTTCAATCAAAAAATTATGTCGTAAATAAAATATAAATAAAAGTTTAGGAGGCTGGGACATAAATCCCTAAAAAACAGCAGTAAGATAATTTTCTATTAGAAAATATCTTACTGCTGTTCTCTATTTATACAATACTTCGTATTGAATGGCTTCGCTTTCCTAGGGTGCCGTCTCAGCCTCGGTCTTCGACTGGCACTGCTCCCTCAGGAGTCTCGCCATTAATACTACGTATTAACATGTAATTTTACTTTTAAATACTTTAAAAAAATAAGACACTTTGCCCAACTTACACTAACAATAGAAACTTCTGTTAGAATCCCTCAAAATGATATTTCACGATATGTTAATGAAATTGTTGAAACGATACCTGATAGCGAATTCGATGAATTCAGACATCATCGTGGCGCAACATCCTATCATCCAAAAATGATGTTAAAAATCATCTTATATGCATATACTCAATCTGTATTTTCTGGTCGTAGAATAGAGAAATTACTTCATGACAGTATTCGAATGATGTGGTTAGCTCAAGATCAAATACCTTCTTACAAAAATATTAATCGTTTTAGAGTGAATCCTAATACGTATGCGTTAATTGAATCTTTATTTACTCAGTTCCATAGTCAATGTTTAAAGCAAAATCTTATTGATAATAATTCAATTTTTATTGATGGTACAAAAGTAGAAGCTAGTGCCAATAGATATACATTTGTGTGGAAGAAAAGTATTCAAAATCACGAATCGAAATTGAACGAAAATTCAAAAGCATTATATCGTGACTTAGTTGAAGAAAAATAATACCAGAGATAAAAGAAGAGGAATAAATAAAGTTAAACGAGAGCTAGGTTTTGTATTAATGGCACTTAATATAAGGAAAATAGTAGCTCGACGAGCTGTATATTTTAAAATACATATCAAAAAAGCTGATTTCTATCAAATAATTAAAAGAAATCAGCTTTTTTACATTGCCTAAGAACTTAATGTCCCAAGCTCCTAAAAAATGTTCTTTATTATCGTCTTACTTAGTATTTAAATCAATTAGATCCTAAATCATTTGATACAAATTTTTAATTAATTACTTTTAATAAATTTGCCATTTCGATTGCACTTACAGCTGCTTCTGCACCTTTATTACCTGCTTTAGTACCAGCTCTTTCTACTGCTTGCTCAATACTTTCTGTCGTTAATATACCAAAAATTACTGGTACATCTGTTTGATCATTAACTTTAGATACACCTTTCGCAACTTCATTACATACATAATCGTAATGTGATGTCGCACCACGTATCACACAACCTAAAGTAATAACAGCATCGTAGTTCCCTGAAGCCGCAAGTTTCTTAGCTACTAATGGAATTTCAAATGCACCTGGTACATATGCAACATCTATATTATTATCTTGAACATCGTGACGGATAAGCGTATCTTTTGCGCCTTCTAGTAATCTACCAGTAATAAAATCATTAAATCTACTTACTACAATTGCTATTTTCAAATCTTTACCAATTAATTTTCCTTCAAAATTCATGTTATTATCCTCCTAAATCAAATGACCCATCTTTAATTTTTTTGTTTCCATATAATCATGGTTATGTACCGTTTCAGGCACAATGACTTCGATTCTTTCTGCAATATTAATACCATATTGCTTTAAACCTTCAAATTTGCTTGGATTATTACTTAATAAACTAATTTGTTCAATTTTAAAATATTTTAAAATTTGTGCCGCAATATGATAATCTCGTAAATCTTCATCAAAACCTAAAGCTAAATTCGCAGTTACAGTATCATATCCTTGTTCTATTAATTCATATGCACGTAATTTATTTAATAAACCTATGCCTCGACCTTCTTGTGGTAAATAAATAATCATACCACCATTGTCATTAATATATTTCATAGATGCTTCAAGTTGCGCACCACAATCACATCGCTGACTATGGAAAATATCACCTGTAAGACAAGCTGAATGCAAACGAACATTTTCATGTTGTCGAATTGTACCTTTAGAAAGTACCACGATTTCCTCATCTGTATAAGTGGCTTTAAAACCATACATATCAAAAGTTCCAAAGTCTGTAGGCATTTTCACTTTCGCTTTAAATTCAATTTCTGGTTCTAATTTTTGACGATATTCAACTAAATCTTCAATTGTTATCATTTTCAGTTGATGCTTTTCTTTAAATAGTTGTAAATCCTGACCTTTAGCCATTGTGCCGTCATCATTCATTATTTCACAAATAACTCCAGCTGGTTTGGCACCAGTAAGCCTTGCTAAGTCGACAGCCGCTTCAGTATGACCATTTCTTGCTAATACACCTTTATCTTTAGCTACTAGAGGAAACAAATGGCCAGGACGATTAAAATCACTTGCAATACTACTTGGATCTATAAGTTTTTTAGCAGTTAATGTACGTTCAAACGCGCTAATACCAGTTGTAGTATCAATATGGTCGACACTCACAGTAAATTGAGTTCCATAAACATCTGAATTTTCTTCCACCATTTGTACTAATTCTAATCTTTCTGCAATATCTTTAGACATTGGTGCACAAATAAGGCCTCTTCCTTCTTTAGCCATAAAATTGATAGTTTGATCGTCCATCCATTCAGTAACTGCAACTAAGTCACCTTCATTTTCACGATTTTCGTCATCAACCACGATAATTGTTTCACCATTTTTTAGAGCTACTAAAGCACTCTCTATATTATCGAATTGCATAATACCCCTCCTAAAATCCAAATGCTCTTAATTTATCCGCAGTTAAATGATCTTTATTTTTATTCAAAATATTTTCAACATATTTAAACAATACATCCGTTTCCAAATGTACGTAATCACCTATTTTTTTTGATGCTAAAATTGTAGAACGTCTTGTTTCGGGAATAAGATGAATATCAAATGCATTTTCATGCTTTTCGAAAATTGTTAAGCTCACACCATCTACAGTTATTGAACCTTGTTTAACTAATTGTTCAATAATATTGTTAGAACATTGGATAGTAATAATTTTGGCATTTGTAGTTTCGTTTATTTTAGAAATTGTTCCTAGTTCATCGACATGTCCTAATACAAAGTGACCACCAAACCTACCGTCACCGCTCATTGCACGTTCTAGATTCACTTCAGACTGTCGTTTCACATCTGCTAAATAGGTTTTATTTTCAGTACCTTTAATTACTTGTACAGTAAAAGATGTTGCACTAAAATCAATAACCGTTAAACATGCACCATTCACGCTAATCGAATCACCAATATGCATATCTTCAATAATTTTATGTGCTTCAATTTCAATTGTTCTAACAGATTGACGAATTTGTACATTTTTAACGACACCTATTTCTTCAACGATGCCAGTAAACATGCATCATCACTTCTTTCGTAAAGTTAATTTGACATTTTGATTTAATAACTCGGAATGAACAATTTCAAATTGGTTTGTGTCTGGAATTGCCATCACTTTATCCGTTTGATAAAACTGATAATTTCCAGATCCACCAATTAATTTCGGGGCAAAATAGAGAATAAGTTCATCTATAAAATTAGATTGGAGAAATTCTGAAGTAATCGTTGGCCCTGCCTCGACTAGCAAAGTACCAACACCTTTTTTATATAAATCATGAAGTATTGTTGTTAAATCACATGAATTCAAATAAATAATTTCAATATGCGTTTTATTCGTTGTTAAATTTGGATTTTCAGTATATATCCAAATTGGCGTTGATTCATCTTGGTAAATTTGTTTATTAAAACTAATATTTCCGGACTTTGACAAAATAATCTTTGTTGGATTTTTTCCATCTTGAATACGTGTCGTATATTGTGGATTATCTAATTCGATCGTGCCACGTCCTGTTAACACTGCATCATGGCTATGTCTTAATTTATAGACATCTTGTTTGACCTCTTTATTCGTAATCCATTGACTTTGTCCATAGTCATTAGCTTGTTTACCATCTAAACTTGCTGAAACTTTTACAGTAACTTGAGGTACTTGGTGTGCTTTTGCTTTGAAAAAATCTCTATACAAACGTGTCGCACGTTCATCATTAACACATTCTACTTCAATACCGTTAGCACGTAATGTATCGTCACCGTGTGTATCTAACGAATCATCTTTTGTAGCATAAATTACTTTGGCAATTTTGCACTCAATGATTTTATTAACACATGGTGGCGTAGAACCAAAATGACTGCATGGCTCTAATGTGATATAAATACTTGCATCAACAGCATCTTGCTTTGCCATGTCTAAAGCTTGAACTTCTGCATGTTTGTCACCTTTTTTCAAGTGTGCACCGATACCTACAATTCTACCTTCTTTAACTACAACTGCACCAACAGGAGGATTAACACCTGTTTGCCCTTGTACCATGTTCGCAAGTTGAATCGCGTAATCCATAAATTGACTCAAATTATCACCTCTATAAACAAAAATCCTCACATCAAAAAATCAGATGCAAGGAGTAAAAATTTATCGTTAAATAAGCCTATTTGTAATTAATTTTACAAATACGCTACATTATCTGTGTCGATAACTGATATTCTTTCTCCCATCCAGACTTTCACTGTCGGCTCTAGATTCTCACTAGATCAGCCACTAATATACAAAATATTAGCGGGTCGCAGGCTTAATTTACTGCCGGTTGGGAATTTCACCCTGCCCCGAAAGAATTATATATGAAATTGTTATAGATCATTTGAGTTTGTAGTATGTCTACTACGTCTAAAATGATACTATATGTTTTCAGAAAATACAATTAATGTCGGTTTGAATATACGTATTAAGTTATTTAAAAACTTTATATTCAAAACGTTATGTTTTGTTTTTACTTTTGAACAAACTCTCTATTCATTTCATTTTAGGTTTTTATTATATTTGGTATGCTATTTTATCGGTTATGAAGGTCTTGTCGTTCATAAGATTCTAGCACTTCATATAATTGAGATACCGTATTCGCAACTTGTTCAACAATCATCTTCACACCATTGCGCAATTTATTAACGCCATTTGTCATTTGTCCAATTGCAATCATATTAGTCAAAGTGCCAAATCTAGGACTAATGACTTGATTAGTTTCAGGTATGATTTGTATCCCACCCATTGGATGTGCTTGTACAATTTGTCTATTTTCAAGATTTTTCATTAATTGATCATCTTCATCTAATTCAGACAAATGATTTTTTGCTCCAGTTGCATTAATCACAACATTGAATACATCTTTTGTTTCTTGATTTTTGTATGAAAATTGATACAACTTATTATTATAAACTACATCTTCAAGACCTTTTCTTAATATTAAAGACCCATTTTCAATTAATTGAATAATTAGCTTCGCTGTTCTTGGTGGCATTGGATTAGAATTTAATTGAATGATTTTACTATACTTGTTGTTAAATTGATACTGATCTTCGATACTCAAGCTATTCCATATCCAATTTAAATTTTCTTTTAAATGTTCAATAATACTTTGAAAGATGCCCATCTCTTTTGGATTATTTAAATCATATTTCAAGTCCTGAATATGATTTCCCGTACGTCTTTTGACTAATTTTATAAAGTCTATATTATAGTCATCACACTCTTTTAAAAATAATGAAACTAAAGTATCAAGGGGTGCATTACCAAAATGAATTTTCTTAATTTCATTCAACTTCTCTTTTGTTAAATAATTAAATTTAATATCAATCATTGTCCCACGCACACTAGGCAAATTGGCAGAACGGCTTGTCATAGTTATTGGCAATTTTGGATGATGTGCAGTTACAAATCGAACGACATCTAAGCTTGCAAGACCTGTACCTACAATAGCAATTTCATCATCATCGTTAACTTCATCTAAAGTATGATAGGTAGGATACGGTGTCGCAATATATCCATTGGTCCCTTTTAACTTATATGGATCATGATAAGCAAATGTACCACATGTTAGAAATATATAATCGTATTCTTTCCAAGATTCCTTTGTATCAGCTGTACAAACATAAAATGTTAATTTGGTCTCATCAATTTTGGAATTCGTATAAATTTCTTGTACTTTGTGAAATTTAGTAGTGATATTACTATATCTTTTCAAATACATTAATAAATAAGATTTCATATAATGCCCGAAAACAAATCTAGGTAAATATGTAGGTTGATCAAATGTGAATTCTGTTTGTTGTTGGTACCACTTCCAAAATTCTGATTCATCATCTAAATTTAAACTCATCTTTTTAGAAGGCATATTAATCAAAAGTTCTGAACTATCATTTTGAAATGGTACACCTTGTCCCATATTAACTTTGTCATCGTATAAATCTATATCTAGTTGTTTAAACTTAGGATGCTTAACTAATTCTCTTAAAACACTTACTCCAGCAGTTCCCATACCTATAATTGCTACACGCATACATCATCCATCCTTTAGTAATTCAAAATATTGCAATTCTAGAATTATAAACAATTATATCAATATGACTTATTAGTTTAAAATTTGTTAGTGAAACTTACTCTCACATTATCAAATAAATACTAGAAGCTTTCATTCAATATCAACAATAATGTTTGTGTTAAAATATCAAAAACGAGGTGATCAAAATGAAATTTATAGCAAAAATTTTAATCTCACTAGTCATATTGTTTATGATTTTTAGTCGTAAAAATAAAGCTTCTTAATTAATACCCTAGAATATAAAATAAATTCAAAAAGGTAATTGACCATGTTATCTAAACTTGGCCAGTTACCTTTTTTGTTGTAAAAAAACACTAATACATTTTCAAATATCTTTATTGATTAAGACGATTCTCAACGTTATACCTCATATTGTATTTTAATGCTATTGTCGAAAAATAATAAACAGCAATACATAGACACATATCTATATAGATGATAATCTAATTGAAGTCCAGGAGGTATTGTTATGTCTTATAAAGAACTAGCAAGATTATTAAAAATTTTATCTGATCCAAGTAGAATAGAAATACTTGATTTACTCTCTTGTGGAGAATTATGCGCTTGTGATTTATTAAAACATTTTCAATTCTCTCAACCTACACTTAGCTATCATATGAAAGCATTAGTAGAAACCAACATAGTCACAACACGAAAAATCGGAAATAAAAATTTATACCAGCTTAATAATGATCTTTTTGAGTCTGTAATTAATAACTTGACTATGGTTCATACCTCTGATCAACGATGTATTTGCCATAACCTTAAGACAGGTGAATGCTAATGATGACAACTTTAGCGATACTTATTTTTCTAGTAACTTTAATATTTGTATTATGGCAACCTAAAGGCCTAGATATTGGAATCACCGCATTAATGGGTGCCGTTATCGCTGTCATTACAGGTGTTGTAAGTTTTTCAGATGTTTTCGAAGTAACAGGTATTGTTTGGAATGCTACCTTGACTTTTGTCTCAGTCATACTTATTTCATTAATATTAGATAAAGTTGGATTATTTGAATGGTCAGCTATCCATATGCTTCATGCTTCAAAAGGTAATGGTTTAAAAATGTTCGTTTATATCATATTATTGGGTGCCGTTGTTGCAGCATTTTTCGCAAATGATGGCGCAGCCTTAATCTTAACGCCTATTGTATTAGCTATGGTAAAAAATATTGGATTTAATAAGCGCGCAATATTTCCATTTATTATTGCAAGTGGTTTTATCGCTGATACAACATCTTTACCATTAATTGTAAGTAATTTAGTTAATATTATTTCCGCTGACTATTTTAATATCAGCTTTGTTCAATACTTTATTCGAATGATAATTCCTAATATCTTCTCGCTTTTAGCAAGCATTTTTGTACTATGGTTATATTTTAGAAAAGCTATACCTAATACATTTGATGCAAAAAGCATAAAAAATCCTAAAGATGCCATTAAAGATATGAAGCTTTTCAAGATATCCTGGGTCGTTTTAGTCTTATTGCTATTCGGATACTTAATAAGTGAATTTACCAAAATTCCAGTATCAATATTTACTGGAGTCATCGCTTTTATATTTCTAATATTGGCTCGTAAATCAAATGCTGTAAATATTAAGCGCGTCATTTTAGGAGCACCTTGGAATATAGTATTATTTTCAATTGGTATGTATATTGTTGTTTTTGGCTTAAGAAATGTTGGAATCACTTTAATATTGGCTCATTTATTATCCAATATTTCAAATTATGGACTTTTTAGCACTATTTTGGGAATGGGCTTCATTTCAGCATTTTTATCATCGGTAATGAATAATATGCCTACAGTTTTAATAGATGCCATTGCTATTGGTCAATCAAATGTCCATGGCCTGTTAAAAGAAGGCTTAATCTATGCGAATGTCATTGGTTCAGATTTAGGTCCTAAAATAACACCTATAGGCTCTTTAGCTACATTACTGTGGTTACACGTCTTAACACAGAAAGATGTAAAGATTTCTTGGGGCACATATTTCAAAACTGGTATCATTATTACAATTCCAGTACTATTTATAACCCTCTTAGGATTGTACCTATCGTTAATTCTTTTTTAGGGAGGATGCAATGCATTTTGAATACAAAAACAATTTAATTTATTTGTACTGACAACTCATGTCGAAGTCAAATGGCTGAAGGTTGGACCAAACAAATTTTAGTGGAAGATTTGTAAGTACGTTTGGTGGATATTGAGATACATGGTGTTAATCGGAAAGCTATAGAAGCTATAAAAGAAGTAGACATTGATATTACTAGTCAATCATCTGATTTAATTGATATAAATATCTTAAAAAATTCAAATTTAGTCGTAACTTTATGTAGTGATGTAGATGTCAATTGTCCTACTTTACCTCCTATGTTAAGAAGGAACACAGAACATTTGATGATTCTGCTGGTAAACCTTGGTCAGAATTCCACCGCGTGAGAGACGAGACTAAAATTGCTATCGAAAACTTTAAATCAAGATAAAGGTTCAATACTAGAAATTAAAAAGCGTATCAAGGAAACAGTTCAAAATCTTTATTTTCATAAAAAATACGCTTTCTATCTCATTACGATAGAAAGCGTATTTTTGTAATTGAGCAAGTCAGTTTATGACTTACCTCTTATTAAATTATTGTTTGTTTAAATGTTTGCTATCATCTTTATACACAAAGTATTTGAAGTATTTACCTTCTGTTTTCATGTTTTTATAGAAGTCAGCGATAATCGTTGCATTACTTTCTGCCCACTTAATATCAGTTGCATATTGATGTTCACCAGGATTCTTAGGATTCCATCTCATACTATATAATGTATTTTGGTCTGTACTTGATAAGAAGTGCTTATGAATGAAATCAGCACCGCCAGAAATAGCTTTTTCAGGTGTATCCCAACCATGTTTTTTAGCGTATTCTGCACCAGTTTTAATAGGGTCTTTATCAAGAGCGCCTACACCATAGAAATTATAGTATTTTTTGCCATCGATTTCGACTCCATTTGCTAATTCACTTTTTACTGCACCGGTTTCCAATAATGCATGTGAAATTAAATAAACTTCATTAACGTGCTTTTCTTTAGCAGCTTTTAAGAAATCATCTGTATGTTTCAATAATGTTGGTCTATCTACTAACATACGTTTAATTCTATTTTTATCAATGCCTTGATACTTAGATAAATCTAGGAATTGATATTTTTGCTTTTTATCATCAATAAAGCTACCACTATTCATTGCACTTTTTATTTCCGTTGCTGATGCATCTCTCCATGCATCATTCTTTTTATTTGATACCTGTTGACTCGTATAGTTGTTTATTTGTTTCTTTGCTGCATCGTTTAATGTAACATTTAACTTTTCAATTTTAATGTCTGATTTAACATGTTTGAAAAATATCTGATCGGATATCATTGTGAAAAATAAAAATGAGACAACAGCAAATATGATAACAAGTCCTATTATTCCAAAAATAGAACCTTTCTTGTGCTTATTCATATCCACACCTCTTAGGTCATTGTTGTTATACATTCAGTTTGATTACGATAATAAAGTTTAACATTATTAAAACCGTTTAACAATTTTATCTATGCATTGTTACATATTCATAAATAAACAGTAATGTAAATGAAACGTTTTAAATGATTCATCAACATAAGCAAAACCATTTTCATGCATCACTGACGTAAAAATCTTTTATAAAGCTTTTTAAAACTTTAGTAAGGAAGCTACTAATCCATTAAGTAATACTACAACTTGATTTTAGCTATCTATTATTATTTAGTTTCTTTTTTATAATCCATCATGATAAAACTGGCAGCATTTGATCTATTTTTATAATAATACTGGTTTAAATCAATCGTACCCTCTATTTGACCATCACGATACATCATTTCATTATTAAAATTATTTATCATCACGAAATCAGCACGATCTCTTATAACATCTAAATCATCGTTTCGTGCAAAAAAATGTTCTAAATTTAAATGTGCGTAATCCATTGTTACCTCCCGATTACAAATTTTGTTCAATTTTCTATATAGCAAAGTAATGATATATCAAATCACATTAATTTAATTACTTATGTCTTCTATTTAACACTTAAATTAGTGATTACGCAAATGAATGATTTTCAAAAATACTCTATTATCACTTTATCCGGAAATACTTCGCTATACGTATAGCATGGAGATTTATAATTTGGAATTTAATGATGTATTTAAAAAGCACCACAAAATCATTCACCATCTTTTAAAAAAATATAATATTAAGTATAATTATGATGAGTTTTATCAACTACTTTTAATAAAAATGTGGGAATTGAGTCAAATATATAATCCCTCAACTAACCATTCTTTATCTTCATTTTTATTCTTACGCTTAAATTTTTATCTTATTGACTTATTTCGCCAACAAAATCGTTTAAACGATGCCATTTTATTAGAAAACAATTCAGCTATATTTTTAGAACAACCTGTATATTGTAGTAACTTTGAATTATATTTTCAAGACATATGTAATGTTTTGAATTGTAGAGAACGACAATGGCTGAAGCTTTATCTTGACGGATATAAGCAATATGAAATTGCTAAAGTCATGTCATTATCAAAGTCAACAATTAAATTAATCAAGGCATCTGTTAAGCGTAAATGCCATCAAATTTTTAATTAGCTTTAAAGGAGTAATCTATTTGCAAGAAATTTCTACTAAACATTTACTTTATATCAAAACTGCATCTTCGAATCACATTAAAACAGATTGTGTTTTTCTAAATTACAATTATAATCTTCCTATTTCAATAAATAAATTAGTCGCATATTACGCGAAACTTCATTTCAAAACACCAGAATTACAAATTGAAACCGCAAAAAACCTCCTAAATATTAATAAATTAATTCCTATATACCTTGACCACAAAGCAATACTTTTCCCTATAAAACAAAAACGTGCACCGATACAAATTTATATCAATGCACACTATATTATTGGTATGACTGCTAAAAATAATTCAACTTTAATACATTTTAAGAAAGGCATTACTTTAGAAGTTGATGAACCATTTTCCCTTATATCGAAAAAATGTCAAGAAAGTCTAGCATTAAAACATTTTATTGAACATTCTATTTAGAATTAAATTTAAGTTCTAGTAATTTCTTAGTGAAGTATGATGTTACGATTTTAATTAAATATATGCTGACAAACATTAATAAAATAGCTCCAATGATGGTTAATATAACAACAGTTGTCGATAAATCCACCTTTGGATTAACGAAAAATTGCACTCCTGATAAGCTAGTTATTAATCCAAATAAGAAAATGCCCAGTAATGCAACATAAGCGAAAATCATCACAACTAATATTAAAAACATACTGTAGCTTTTCGCTTCTTTATCTTTGAAAATGTATTGACGTAAATAAGCGTTAGCAAATGTAATTGGCTTGTTTACATTTACATTGTCAGATTCTGAGATTGATGCCAAATGTTGATCTAAATCATGCTTTTCTTTCTTATTTAAAAACCACAATTGCTTTTTCACTTTTTTATCAAACAATTTTTTACTCATAATTAAGGATTTCTCTCCTTTGATTTTTTGACCTAATTTTCAATTCAAAGTCAAATTACATGGTATTTTATATATTTTACAGAAATGTGAGCGTCAAATCTACAAAATTCATTTTACAAATTCATTTTGTGTTCGTTTGAAGGTATAAATAGAATGTTATATTTACAAATTATATTTGTAAATTTAGACCGCCTTTAAATACGTGTGTAATTTTCATATAATGAATGTAGATTTAAGAAACACATCAGTTTAATAGAATTTTTAATAAATTAGGAGAAATCATTTATGTTAAAAAAATTCAATCAATTCTTTTACGATGATTTATCAGTTGTTAATGGAAATTATTTTTTCACACTACTTAAAGGAATTTTTATTGCGATTTATTTCCTCATCGCTATTGTTGTTTGTGAATCACATTTATTATATGGAATTCTAACAATAATTGTCGGTATCATCCTTTTAAAAATTTTGAAAATAAATTTATTTTCATTTAAAAAAATAACGTTGCGACAAATTGCCCTTATAATTGGTGGAGCCCTTTTACTTTTTGGCTTAGACAACATTTACCTATACTTTCATGAGACGCCTAAAAATGAACAAATATTGGAAGATGAGATAAGAAATATGCCTCTATATTTTTCAATACTTACCATCGCAGTTATTCCACCGCTCTTGGAAGAAATTATTTTTCGCGGTATTTTAATAAGGGTTATTTTTAGAAAACATTTATTACTAGGTTTAGTTGTATCTAGCCTAGCTTTTGCATCGTTACATGAATCAGACACTTGGATTGGATACTTACCTTACCTTTATTCGGGAGTAATTTTTGGTCTAGCATATTTAAAAACAAGACGATTAGAAGTTACTATTTTAATGCACTTTCTAAATAACTTGCTAGCTCTGCTTTTTATAATATGGGGGTAATGTAAGTTTAAAATGATAAATTGAAATGATATACATTATTGATTGCATCTTAATATGTTATCCACAAAACTATACACAATACAAATTAATAATATACAAGCTTTTAAAATAATAATAAATCTTGTATAATTAACTTAATTTTTATTAAAAATTAAACGTCAATCTTTATTTTAGGAGAGTTAATATGTTTTCGAGGAACAACAATATTTTTGTTGATGATTTATCTGTAACAAAGGATAATTATTTAATTGCAGTTTTAAAGATGTTAGTCATATTTTTAGTTATTAATTATGGTACAGACGTCAGTATTGATCATGAGTATGTTGGATTATTCATTATATTACTAGGTGTTGTACTTCTCAAAGTTTTAAATATCAATTTGTTATCATTCAAAAAATTAAAATTCACTCATATTCTCTATATTATTTTTGGCTATTTGTTAATGTATGGGTTGGATAGCTTATATGCTATGTTCGCACCACCTACATTAAATGAAACGTTGATAGATGAAGAGTTTGAAGATATACCTTTCCACTTATCACTAATCAGCATTGCAATAATTCCACCAATCACGGAAGAAATCATATGTCGTGGATTGATTTTACGGGTTTTATTTAGAAACCATCTTTTCTTAGGACTAATTGTATCAAGTATATTCTTCGCACTAATACATGCATCTGACACACTGATTGGTTATCTTCCTTATTTTTATTCAGGTTTAATTTTTGGCTATACTTACTTAAAAACAAAACGATTAGAGGTACCAATTTTAATACATTTTATAAATAACCTCTTAGCTATTTAGCATTAAAGTCATTCAGCTTCACTATATGATTAATCATTATTCATTTTGAAAATTGCAACGTGACACTAAAATTATAACAATACAATAAATAGATAACTTTTCATTTGTTATTGGACATTTACTTTTCGGAATTATATAAATACAACAAAGCCACACGCCGGACTTAAATAGGTGTGTGGTTTTCTTAATTTATTGTTTAACTATTTATGTGTGGCTCCAATTACATATCAATTAAAAACCCCCAAAAGCACAATGCTTATGAGGGTTTAAATGTATTTTAAATTATAAAATTGAAAGTCCTGAACTTTGAATATCTTTTGCAAAGCCTTTAACAGTATCTACTGGTAATTCATTAATGTCGCGACCTAAGTTTGTGTTCACTTTTTTAACAACATCTGCTGGACATGTAATAATATCTGCACCAATTTCATCAGCTTGAATGACATTAAATAATTCACGACAACTTGCCCATAATAACTTAACGCCTTCTTTGCTGTGTGTCACTTCCACCGCTTCTTTCATCAATGGCAATGGATCTACGCCTGTATCAGCAATTCTTCCTGCAAATACTGAAACATATGTTGGTACGCCTTCAGTTACTGCTTCTGTAATTTCTTTAACTTGTTCGATAGTATATACAGCAGTTACATTTAATCTTACATTGTCAGCTGAAAGTTTTTTAATTAATGGAATTGTTGATTCACCTTTTGTATTAACAATTGGAATTTTAACGAAAACATTGTCACCATATTGTTTTAAAATAGCTGCTTCTTTTTCCATAGTTTCTAAATCATCAGCAAATACTTCGAATGAAATAGATGCATCTGGAATTTCTTTCACAGCTTCTTCAGCAAATGCTTTATAATCTGTAACACCCGCTTTTGCCATTAAACTTGGATTAGTAGTAAAACCATCCACTTGCTTGTTTTTATAAGCTGCTTTCATTTCTTCAATATCTGCACCATCTGCAAATACTTCAACATTTAGTTTAGCCATATAATATAGCCTCCTTGGTTCTTATTAAAATTTTAACAACATCTGCATGTCTTTTTCTTACAACCATTTGTATAAAATGATTTTTATTTCTTTGTTATATAAAACATTTATATCACGCTTTTATAATATATAGCTAATTTTTTGCCTAGAAAATGAATAAATTACTTTTGCAACATTGTGTCAAGATAGTATTTAAACTATTGTTTTATGGTCGTTTATGATACGATATGTAAATGATAATCATCCAGGAGGTCAAGCATGTCTCGTTCAAAAAAACACTTTTACTTATCTAGCTTAATGATTATTTTAAGCTTTTTCTTTAATACAAATAATGTTTTTCTAAGTGGACTTTTTAATTCATTCATAAAATTAATATTCTTCTGTAGTATTGTTAATTCAATTATTCTTATTTTGGCGATTATTTTTGCGGATCGTTCAATAAAAGCATTAAAACCTGATGCTGATTGGATTAGAGTTGCTAGTAAAAGTTTACCATGGATTATTTTAATTGTAATTTTAGTTCATATTTTTTCAATCGTTCATACATTTGGTTTAATTTAAGTCAAATCACCAAAGCATTTATTTGAATGTAGATTGTTAAATTTATTTACACATCAGATTAAATACCATTGGCTATATCAAAATGCCAATGCTTCATAAAAACTATACATCATTTCTGTATAGTCATAGACAGCATGATCTAACTATATTGAGGTTTGGCAATTACGTGATTTTTTATAATCGCAACATTGTCAAAACCTCGTTTTTGATTAAAGATAAAGCTTTATCATTCGAGGTGAATCAATTGCAATATGTATATATTTTTATAGGTGGCGCTTTAGGTGCGCTTATACGTTATCTAATTTCATTTCTAAATGTATCTGGTACATTTCCTGTTGGTACTTTTGTTGCGAATTTAATAGGCGCTTTTGTTATGGGATTTTTAACTACTTTATCCATTGCTTTTTTAAAAAATCGTCCAACATTAAAGAAAGCAATTACAACAGGATTTTTAGGTGCATTAACAACTTTTTCAACATTTCAAATAGAATTAGTACATATGTTTGAACATCAGCAATTTGTAACATTGCTATTATATGCCGTAACAAGTTATGTGCTAGGGATCTTATTATGTCACTGTGGTATGAAAATTGGAGGTGCCATTTCATGATAGCTACATTATTAGTTATGATTGGTGGTGGCTTTGGTGCAGTTGTTAGAGGTGCATTAACAGATTATTGTAATGCTAAATTCACATCACAATTACCAATCCCAACACTTATTGTTAACCTCATTGGTAGCTTTCTCATCGGGCTAATAATGGGAATGGCAATTTCAAATACGTGGTTACCTGCTCTTTTGGTCACAGGATTTTTAGGTGGACTTACAACTTTTTCAACGTTAGCAAAAGAGCTTACATTAATGATGACGCCTAAGCTTAAGTTAACACATTTTATCAATTATTCACTTTTACAATTCATTATAGGATTTATTGCTTGTTATATCGGCTTTCATATTTAAAAAATGCTTTATTCAGTAAAATGGTATGCACACACCAAACTGAATAAAGCATTTTTAATTTTCATACAAATTTTTAGTCCCTGGATAATGCCTACCATTATTAAACAATCATTATTACCGTTTAAAAACTGCGAACATCAATCAATGCTCCAAACTAGTCGAACATAAAACAGGCTGGGACATAAATCCCTAAAAAAACAGCAGTAAGATAATTTTCAATTAGAAAATATCTTACTGCTGTTCTATATTTATACAATACTTCGTATTGAATGGCTTCGCTATGCCCGTCTGGCACATAATTGTAAAATTCTATAAATAGAATTTTTGATGACGGGTCCCTTCCTAGGATGCCGTCTCAGCCACCCCAACCGGCACATTGTTGTAAGCTGACTATATGTCAGCTTCTGTGTTGGGGCCCCTGTCTTCGACTGGCACTGCTCCCTCAGGAGTCTCGCCATTAATACTACGTATTAACAAGTAATTTTACTTTTAAATACTTTAAAAAATAAGACACTTTGCCCAACTTGCACATAAATGTATAATTCAATAATTTGAATTTTATGTGTTGGGTCCCTTCGTATAATTTAATAAATACCACTAAACTAAATTAACGAGGTGCCTTATGTATAAAAATTATAACATGACCCAACTTACACTACCAATAAAAACTTCTGTTAGAATTCCTCAAATTGATATTTCGCGATATGTTAATGAAATTGTTGAAACGATACCTGATAGTGAATTCGATGAATTCAGACACCATCGTGGCGCAACATCTTATCATCCAAAAATGATGTTAAAAATTATCTTATATGCATACACTCAATCTGTATTTTCTGGTCGTAGAATAGAGAAACTACTTCATGACAGTATTCGAATGATGTGGTTAGCTCAAAATCAAACACCTTCTTATAAAACTATTAATCGTTTTAGAGTAAATCCTAATACTGATGCGAGCTTGGGACATTGAGTTCTAATAATTCGTCTAACCATTGCAAAACTTGAATGGTTTTAACTTAGCCTTCAAATGTTTTTGGATCAGGTCCAATTCTTCTATCTTGATTCAAAGCATCGATTCGCTTCATTTGCTCATCTGTTAAATTGAAATCGAATATATTTATGTTTTCAGTAATTCTTTCAGGTGTGACAGATTTAGGTATCGTTACTACACCATGCTGTATGTTCCATCTTATAACTACTTGTGGCGCTGATTTCCCTAATTCTTTAGCAATCTCTTTAATTGTTTCATCATCTAATATTTGTGCATTCATCAATGGTGACCAAGATTCCATCACAATATGTTGCGCTTCCAAGTATAATTTCAATTTATGTTGTGTTAAATATGGATGAAATTCAACTTGATTAATAACCGGCTTGATTGACACTTGTGCCAACAACGCCTCCAAATGATCAGGTTCAAAATTGCTAACGCCAATATTTCTTACTTCATTATTTTTATATAAATCTTCCATACCTTTCCACGTATCAACCATAACGGCTTCGTTCGTACCTGGCCAATGTACTAAGTATAAATCTAAATATGTTAAACCGAGGCGTGTTAAACTAGCGTGATAAGCATTGGCAACATTTTCTCTACCAAAATCTTCAAAATATAATTTTGAAGTAATAAATAAGTCCTCCCTACTTAATCCAGTTGATTCCAATCCAGCACGAATACCTGCTCCAACTTGCTCTTCATTCCCATATACTTTTGCAGTATCAATGCTACGATATCCTTGCTCAATTGCATGTTTAACACTTTTCATGCAATTTTCATCATTTTCAACACGAAAAGTTCCTAAACCAATTTGTGGCATTTTGTTCCCGTTATAAAATCGTTTAACCTCCATTAATATCGCCTCTCTTTTATGATGTATTATACTCTGTTATCATAACAAATCTAACTTCACTCATTCATTTAAAAACACTTTTGGTGATCAACCACTAAAATTCTAGTTATATCACTTTAATATTAGTCAAAGTGCAAAGGTAATTCTTTTTAATATATGATCCAATATAAAACTTTGTCGCACGTATAACTCAATTCTTTTTAATGTATGACACTACACAACAATTTGTCGCACGTAAAACTCAATGCCTTTTAATGTATAACAAAATAAAAAAGCTGAGGTAACAACTATATAGTCATCACTTCAGCCTAACATTTAATTGAATGATTCGATTTTATCCATCATTTGTTGTAAGTCTTCAACATTGTATTGAATACGACCATGGAATACAAATTTGTTAAAGAATTCATCTAATTGTTCTGCACCAACAAGTACTTTTACAGCGCTATTTTGATTATAATTTGAAATCGTTACGTCACCTTCATTTTTAGGATTGAAGTATAAAATTGAAGTTGGCGTATATTTGGCACCCAATTCTTTTTGTAAGTCTTCAGCTAATTGTTTAATTGCCTCAATTTGATCTGAATAATTCACAAATGATAATGAACGTTTGTCATCATTTTGATCCATAACAATAGTTTGCGGTCTAGATTTATCTAAATCTAATGTATCAAATACTTGTTCCATTGGTGGTAAATCTTTAAATTGACCGCCACTGATACCATTATATACATGACCTTTCAACAATTGGGAATCAATAATATATAGTCCAGTTCTAGTTAATACTAAATGACTAATGCGTTCAATATTATTAAAGCCATCCTTTGGTAAAAAGATATTTGCCATAATGTGCATATCTTCTGGTCGAATTCGCTTTTCTTTAACTAATCTTTCACGAATGCCAATTAATCTCATGTCCGTTACATATTCACTATGATTTTTCGAGAACAATTTTAATGCATCAATCTCACGGTCTTTTGTACTAACCATGTGGTTGTAATCTTCTTGTTGTTTCGTAATTGTCTTCTTATTCTGAATACGCTCTTTTTCTAAAGCTTCTTCATGAGACTTTTTAATGTTTTGTTCTTGTTGTTCATACTTTTCTTCTGTTTGTCGCTTAACTTTTTTCTTACTGCCTAATGCAATTAAGAAAAGGACAAAAAAGATTAATGCAATAACTACTGCAGTAATGAGTCCAATGACTACTGGTGAAGATAAATCCATCACAACAACGCTCCTTTATAATATATGAATAACTTTAATTATAATAGAAAAGCTAAAGATTTTCGATACATAATATCATTTATATACCGAAAATCTATTAATTAGCCTTATTTAGTTCGAATCATTATTTAACTGCGTCTTTTAATTCTTCTACTTTATCTAATTTTTCCCATGGGAATAATACATCTGTACGTCCAAAATGACCGTATGCAGCAGTTTGTTTATAAATTGGTTGTTTCAAATCAAGCATTTTAATAATGCCAGCCGGTCTTAAGTCAAAGTGCTTTCTTACTGCTTCAACAAGTTGACTTTCAGAAACCTTTCCAGTTCCAAATGTATCAATTGCAATTGAAACTGGCTCTGCAACACCAATGGCATATGCTAATTGAACTTCACATTGATCTGCTAAGCCCGCTGCAACTATATTTTTAGCAACATAACGTGCAGCATATGCAGCTGAACGGTCTACTTTTGTTGGATCCTTACCACTAAAGCAACCACCACCATGACGTGCATAGCCTCCATAAGTATCAACTATAATTTTACGGCCTGTTAATCCAGCATCACCTTGAGGTCCACCGATTACAAAACGTCCTGTTGGGTTGATGTAAAATTTAGTTTGTTCATTAATCAAGTTTTCAGGAACAGTAGGATAAATGACATGTGCTTTAATGTCTTCTTGAATTTGCTCTAACGTCACATCTTCCGCATGTTGTGTTGAAACAACAATCGTATCAATACGTACTGGATTATCATTTTCATCATATTCAACAGTAACTTGAACTTTACCATCTGGTCGTAAATAGTTTAATGTACCATCTTTACGAACATCTGATAAACGTTTAGCTAATTGATGTGATAGATAGATAGCTAAAGGCATATACGTTTCTGTTTCGTTTGTTGCATAACCAAACATTAAACCTTGGTCACCTGCACCAGTAGCTTCAATCTCTTCTTCACTATCTTTGTCACGATATTCTAACGCTTTATCCACACCTTGCGCAATGTCAGGTGATTGTTCATCAATCGCAGTTAAAATTGCCATTGTTTCATAATCATAGCCATATTTTGCTCTTGTGTATCCAATTTCTTTAATTGTTTCTCTAACAACTTTCGGAATATCAACATATGTTGTTGTAGAAATTTCGCCGGCGATTAATGCCATTCCTGTTGTAACTGTTGTTTCACAAGCTACACGTGCATTTGGGTCGTCTTTTAAAATAGCATCTAATATTGCATCTGACACTTGGTCAGCGATTTTATCTGGGTGTCCTTCTGTAACAGACTCTGAAGTAAATAATCGTTTGTTATTTAACATAGTTTGCTCCTTTAAATTTATATTACGAAAATTCTCTCTCTGTGAGCTAAATAAAAAAGGCCTTCTAACTATAAGTATAGAGAGAAGGCCTAATACGTCCATTCGCTCTTATCGTTCAGACCTATTTGTCTGCAAACGGTTTGGCACCTTTCTTTTATAAAAAAGAGGTTGCTGGGTTTCATTGGGTCCATGTCCCTCCACCACTCAGGATAAGAGAATCCGTTAAAAATAATACTACCTAATTAATGAATTAATGTCAATTTTTGATAAATAAATTTACAGTAAAATATTGTAGATTAATTATGTTAATGTGTTATACTAATTAAATGTAAAGGCTTACATTTAAACTATCGCTTTGGAGGGATTTAGGATGTCAGTAGACACATACACTGAAACAACTAAAATTGACAAATTATTGAAAAAACCAACGTCACATTTTCAGCTTTCGACGACACAACTTTATAATAAAATTTTAGATAATAAGGAAGGCGTATTAACAGAACTTGGAGCTGTTAATGCAAGCACTGGTAAATACACTGGTCGCTCGCCTAAAGACAAATTTTTTGTCTCAGAACCTTCATATAGAGATAACATCGACTGGGGAGATATCAATCAACCTATCGATGAAGAAACTTTCTTAAAGTTATACCATAAAGTATTAGACTATTTAGATAAAAAAGATGAGTTATATGTTTTCAAAGGATACGCAGGTAGCGATAAAGATACAATGTTAAAATTGACAGTCATCAATGAATTAGCTTGGCATAATTTATTTGCTAAAAATATGTTTATCCGACCTGAATCAAAAGAAGAAGCTACAAAGATTAAACCAAACTTCACTATCGTTTCTGCCCCACATTTTAAAGCAGATCCAGAAGTAGATGGTACTAAATCTGAAACATTTGTCATTATTTCATTTAAACATAAAGTCATTTTAATCGGTGGTACTGAATACGCTGGCGAAATGAAAAAAGGTATTTTCTCTGTAATGAATTACTTATTACCGATGCAAGATATTATGAGCATGCATTGTTCAGCAAATGTTGGTGAAAAAGGCGATGTAGCTTTATTCTTCGGTCTATCTGGTACTGGTAAAACAACATTATCAGCTGACCCACATCGTAAATTAATCGGTGATGATGAACACGGATGGAATAAAAACGGCGTATTTAATATTGAAGGCGGCTGCTATGCAAAAGCAATCAATCTTTCCAAAGAAAAAGAACCACAGATCTTTGACGCAATCAAATATGGTGCAATTTTAGAGAATACTGTCGTGGCTGAGGACGGTTCAGTAGACTTCGAAGACAATCGCTACACTGAAAATACTCGTGCGGCTTATCCAATTAATCATATAGATAACATTGTCGTACCATCAAAAGCGGCACATCCAAATACAATCATTTTCTTAACTGCAGATGCATTTGGTGTCATTCCACCAATTTCAAAATTAAATAAAGATCAAGCTATGTATCACTTCTTAAGTGGTTTCACTTCTAAATTAGCTGGTACAGAGCGTGGTGTTACAGAACCTGAACCATCATTCTCAACATGTTTCGGTGCACCTTTCTTCCCGTTACATCCTACTGTTTATGCGGACCTACTAGGTGAATTAATTGATCAGCATGACGTTGATGTATATCTAGTTAACACTGGATGGACTGGTGGGAAATATGGTATCGGACGTAGAATCAGCTTACATTACACACGCCAAATGGTAAATCAAGCTATTTCAGGTAAGTTGAAAAATGCTGAATATACAAAAGATAGTACGTTTGGTTTAAGCATTCCTGTAGAAATTGAAGATGTTCCTAAGACAATTTTAAATCCAATTAATGCTTGGAGCGACAAAGAGAAATATAAAGCACAAGCAGAAGATTTAATTCAACGTTTTGAAAAGAATTTTGAAAAATTCGGTAAGAAAGTTGAACATATTGCTGAAAAAGGTAGCTTCAACAAATAAAATTGAATACTAATCAAAGAGCCAACCGCTGTTATTAGAAACAATGGTTGGCTCGTTATTTATGTTAATAAAATTTTAAATTTTTGTTGTGTATCGTGACAATCGCTGTTCTAGTCAAGAATAATAAAATTATTCGCCTTATATGACTTGATTTATTTTTCCACGATTGTATCGCACACTTCTAGAAATCCAATTTTAAGAAGACAATATTATCACGCATTACAACTACTTATTCATTTCAGCTTTACTCATAAACGCTTTAATATAAGTCAAAGCTTCAACCATGGCTGGTGGTCTCGGCACATGCCCTTCCGCCATTTGATAAAATGTTTCATGTATGGCACCTTTTAACTCTAGCTGTTCTGCTAAATGATACGCATGTTGAATGCCAACCTGTTTATCTTTACCTCCATGCACAATTAAAATCGGCGGACTATTTTCATCTATATTTGGAATGGCCTGTCGTGCCTCATATGCTTCATGATCTTTTTTGGGATGACCAATCATTCTCCGAAGCATGCCTCTTAAATCGACACGTTCTTCATACATTAAATAAATATCTGAGACACCACCCCAGATTGTATAACTTGTTACTGGTAAGTCTCGAAATGTCAACAATCCTTGTAAACCACCTCGCGAAAAACCAACCATGTGTATAAATGCATGTGGATATTTACTATGAAGCAACCGCAATAGTTGTGTCACATCATTTAAATCTCCACGATAAAATTCATCTCTACCTTCACTACCATTGTTACCACGATAGTATGGACCAATTATTAAAGTTTGTTCATCAGCAAATTGCATTAGTCTTCCTGCACGAACTCGACCTACTTGACCTTTGCCACCCCGCAAGTATACTACAATCCTTTTTACAGATTGATATGGTGTCATCATAAGTGCCTTTACTTTTAAATCATCTGACAAAAATGTTACTTCTTCAAAATGGTGCGTAAAAGATTCAATTGGCATTCGTTTGCTTTTGATAAAATCCAAGTGATTGCACCCTCTCTACACATTTTAAAATGGTACTATCTTGAAGTAAGAAACTTTTCTCTGCTTCTTCTATATCATTTATACATTTATACAACACTGGCCCTGCTGTTTCTAAATAATTGTTCTTGCTTACTAATGAGTCAACTTCTATAAAATACACATCTTTAACAAATTGAAGTTGGTCGTGAGTCTCAATACGATATTGTGCTATGTAATGAATATTTTTAACTTTGGCACCAGTTTCTTCATATAATTCTCGAGTTACTGCTTCAATGCTGCTTTCCCCGTGTTCCCTTTTGCCACCAGGAAATTCAATTCCTCTAATATTATGCTTTGTAAAAAGTAATTGATTTTCAAACGTTGGAATAGCCAACACGTGATTGCCATTTGCTACCTCATTATCCGTTTTAAATGTTAAATTAACTTGACGATTGTCCTTATCCCAAAACTTCACACGCATCACATCCCTACATTCTATGTTAAAATAATAATTAATCAATATTGTTGGAGGCATTAATTCATGAAAAAGATATTTTTGGCAATGATTCACTTTTATCAACGATTCATTTCGCCACTTACGCCACCTACTTGTCGTTTTTATCCAACGTGTTCAGAATACACTAGAGAAGCCATTCAATATCATGGCGCTTTCAAAGGCCTTTACTTAGGTATTCGTCGAATTTTAAAATGTCATCCGCTTCATAAAGGCGGCTTTGACCCTGTTCCTATAAAAAAAGACAAGTCAACAAGTAAACATTCGCATAAACATCACCATTAATATGGTTTTAATTGAGTTATATCTACCTTAGGGGGACGAAATTCGAGGCGTTCCTCTTTTAATATGCCTGAATATTCAACTACATCTTGTTCAAAATAATAACCTGCTGGCGTTACATCTCCAGGATAGTCACCATTACAAGCAAGCATTGCTGTAAAATAACGGCTCAAGCCATATTCATACATGCCACCAATTACTACCTTTACGCCATACTCTTTTAATGTCTTCATAGCAATTTGCACTTTATCAATGCCACCAAGTCGAAATGGCTTTAGTACGATAACATCCACATCATATTGTTCTATCAAATTAATAATGACTGACAACGATGTCGCTTTTTCATCAAGAGCGATTGGAGGTTTAGTTTCACTCACTACTTCATCAATCATTGAGATATCTTTAAATGGCTCTTCGATATAAAGTATATTTTCATGTGCTAATAATTGTAACTGTGTCATGTCTTGACGGGTTAATGACTCATTTGCATCAACTACTAATTGAAACTGAAAGTCTAACTCACGTAACGATTTTATTTGATCTATAATTTGAGACGTCCACTTTAACTTAATTCTGGCAGGTTTTGTTACTTTCAAGGCAGCTAGTTGTTTGTTAGATAACCCACTTACTGTCGCACCATATGCTACTGAAAATGACGGTAAAGTGTGAAAAATTTGATACAATGCCATAACAACAGTTGCTCTTGCAGCAGGCGTATCTTCCAAAGGTGCCAATAACTCAAGTGCCACTTCATACGTTTCGAATGATTTATTTTTAATATCTATGAACCATTGCTCAATTACTTGTTTCACAGCATCGATTGTTTCACGATTATACCAATCTGTTTGAAAAGCATTACATTCACCAAAATATGAATTGCCTTTATCATCAATTATTTCAATAAACAAACAATCACGATGAGTTAAAGTGACTTTCGGAGTTACAATTTTGGACTTAAATGGTTCACTATATTTATAAAAATGCAAAGCCGTCAATTTCACTAAATCACCCTCTATTCAACTTATTCCTTTGTAATTTACCAGTCGATGTATAAGGTAACGTATCAACCTTTTCAAAGTATTTAGGAACTTTATATTTTGCTAAATGTTGTGACAAATATGCAATCAATTGCGCTTCAGAAATGTCATTTTCACTTACAAAATATAATTTAGGTACTTGTCCCCAAGTATCATCAGGATGCCCTACACATACTGCGTCATTGATACCTGGAAATTGCTTCGCTACCGTTTCAATTTGATAAGGATAAATATTTTCACCGCCACTAATGATTAAATCTTTACGTCGGTCATAAATCATGACATAACCTGCATGATCTATTTCAGCAATGTCACCCGTATTAAAATAACCATTTTCAAACGTATCCGTTAAATCTGTTGGATACAAATATCCATTCATTACATTGGCACCTTTAATCAATAATTCCCCATGACCTTCTTTATTAGGATTTTTAATTTTTACGTCAACATTGGCACTTGGCATGCCAACGGTATCAGGACGTTCATACAACATTTGCGGTGTTGCAGTTAAAAATTGTGAACATGTCTCAGTCATACCAAAAGAATTATATATCGGTAAATTATATCGTAACGACGTATCTATCATATTAGCAGATAATTTAGCACCACCGAGTAATATTTTTTGTAAATTAAATGGTTCGTGTAAACCTTGTTGCATTAGCCAATTTAATGTTTGGGGCACAAGTGAAATGTGTGTTATACGTTCATTTTTTATCATATTTAAAATTAGTTCGGCATTAAATTTATTAACAATACGCACCGTAAACCCTTCAATAACAGCTCTTATGAGTACACTGAGACCTGAAATATGATAAATCGGCAATACAGATAGCCAAATTGTGTCATGATCAAATCCCAAACTATCTTTACAACCGATTGCACTAGCATAATGATTACGAAACGTTTGCGGCACCGCTTTTTGAGGACCAGTTGTCCCTGACGTAAACATAATGGATGCAATGTCATCTAGATTAAATGACGTGTTTAATATGTTAGAGGTTGAATCACGTTGCCCCGAAGTTTCGTTCGATGTATCATATTGAACGTCCATTGTGTTGTTCAGCAAACCGTTAATTGAAATATCCGTACCATCACATTCAATATCATCCAACGATACAATATGAAAGCCTTCCAAATTCAGTGGCAAAGTACAAAAAATCAATTTCACATCAATTGACCTCATTTGCTTCACCATTTCATTTGGCGTCAATCTTGTATTAATCATTGCAATTTCAATATTAGCCAACCAACATGCATGAATTAAAACGACAGATTCAATTGAATTATCTATGTATAGTCCAACACGCGATTGTTGATAACTTTTGAGTTTCATAGCCAAACGATACGCCTTAAGATATAAATCTCGATAGGTGTAGGAAACTTGACCATCTGTAATCGCAATGTGTTGGCCATTTTGTTGTGCTTGTTTATATAACCAAAAATCCATACTCTATTCCCCCATATTCATCTACATTATAATTATAACGATTTTATGACATTCTAGCAGGCGTTATGTTTAAAAATATAAAAAGCAGACAAATTGATTCATTGATATGATTGTTTTAATGCTCAATACATATCGTTAAATCATTCGTCTACTTATATCATTTATGATTTTTTAATTTTTAATGTAATTCTATCATTTTGATGTGGTGATTTAGCAATTGAGGCCAAATCATCTACATCATTAATAGATTTCTGATCAATGTTCTGTAACGCACTTAAATGAAATACTTCATCATCTAAATTTTCAATCAAGTATACATAATATGTGTTCTTTTCTTTTTTATATTTCTGCGTTTCCCAAAATTCCGGCTTACAATTCAGTACATCATTTGGAATATATTCAATGAATAAATAACGTTTACTACCTACTTTATTAATAAAATACTTTGCAGTCCCCTTTTCCAAACCTTTAACTTGTGCATAATCTAACGAAAAATAAATACTACCGATATTCTTATTGTGTTGTTGTATATCAAAATGTTGACCTTCTATTTTATTACTCGTGCCACAACTACTTAAAATAATTACAACATTTATTATTAAACAAACTTTCATCCACTTATGTTTTAAAAATTTTCTCAAAACCAACACCTCTAAAATTAAATACAACATATTATACCAAAATTATTTTATGTTTTTATTAATCAAATTTGTCATGTGTATGTCAATTTGCACTAGGGTACAATTTTAGAATTTTAAAATTAGCATTTTCACAATCCAAAAATAATTTTAAAGTTTTGAAAAAAATTAAAGTATTCTCACCACTAATTTGTTAAAATATGATTATGTGATTTAGTGTAAGCGTTTTACACATAAGCAACTCCCTCTAATTAGCATCAAGGTTTTACAGCAATTCATGAAATTAACATACAAATATAGAGGAGATTAACTATTGAATACTGAAAACAACAAGGATCAAAACCAAACTGATAAAAGTTCTGAAAGACGTGGCATGTTAAAAGGATGTGGTGGATGTCTTATTTCTTTAATTTTATTAATTATCTTAATATCATCATGTTCAATGCTTATAGGTAACAATGACGATTCGTCATCTAATAAATCGTCAAAAACAGAAACGAGTAGTAAAGACAAAAATAAAAAAGAAGATAAGTCAAAATCTGATAAAAATACTGACAAAGATAAACAAGAAACAGATGCAACAGTTACAAATGAAAATTCAGAGTCGAGACAACATGACAATACACAATCTACACCTCAAGTTAAATCATCAAATGAAGAAACTAATACAAATAATATTGATGACAACCCACAAAAGAACCTTAAAGATAATGATAAGTCAAAACAAAATCAACAACCTTCACAGCCAAAGACTTCACCTGAACCAGAATCGAATACACAGCAGTCATTTTCAAATTGTACGGAACTAAGAAAAGTTTATCCTAATGGTGTAAATGCAGGTCATCCAGCCTATCGACCTCATCTTGATAGAGATAAGGATAATCGTGCATGTGAACCAGGTAAAGGTTAAGCAACAAGCGATAAAAATTTATTCAAATTGTATTTAGCTTGATACACAAATCACATAGTTTATAATGAGGGAGATTTTTTAGGCATGAGCAATCAATTTAAAAGCGAAGAAGAGCGAAGACAATGGGAACAATTCCAAGCTTTCCAAAATCAACAAAACCAACAGCACCAGCAATACGGGCAAAAGAAATCTAAAAAAGGATGGTTCTGGGGTTGTGGTGGTTGTCTAGTATTATTTATTTTAATAATTATTGGTATTTCTGCATGCACAGCCGGTATCACTGGTAACCTGGGTGGAAATAATTCTAAGGAAACGAACAAAACCCATAAAATTGGAGAGACTGTAAAAAATGGTGATCTTGAAGTCACAGTTAATTCCGTTGAAACTATGAAATCAGTTGGTCCATCTATCGCACCAACAAATGCTAAAGGTACATTTGTCGTTGCTGATGTTACAATTAAAAATAAAGGTAAAGAAGCATTAACAATTGATAGTTCAATGTTTAAACTGAAATCTGGTGATAAAACATTTGAAGCAGATAATACAGGCTCAATGTCTGCTAATCAAAATGACAACGGTAGTATAGAAAATTCATTTTTCTTACAACGTATAAATCCAGATAGCACTGCTCAAGGTAAAATTGTTTTCGATGTGTCAGAAAGCATAGCCAATGCAAAAGATAAAAAATTAGAAGTTATTTCTAGTTTATTTAGCGTTAAGAAGATTACATTTGATTTATCCGATGCTAAAAAAACATCAAAAAGTAAAAAAGAAAACAACGATGCGGACGTTGCTACAGCAAGTTCAAATAGCGATAATGTAAGTTATGAAGCTTCGGCTACTACACCTGCTACATCTTCTAGTGCGAATAACGATTCTGAAGAAAATGAACAGTCTAGTAAAGATGAGGATAAACAGGATGAATCTCAGAGTGATAAATCTAGTGTAGAAAAAAGTGAATCTAAAGCGGAAACTGCTACTGCAGAATCAGCACCTCAAAGCAAACCTGCTACAAGTGAAGCACCACCTAGTCAAAATAATCACAACGAAAATAACATGTATGATGCTTCAACAGAATAAATTTTCAGGGTAGCTCAGCTACCCTTCTTTTACGGTAAAAATAAATATACATAGCAATATAAGGAGATTAAAAAATGAAATTCAAAGCTATCGTTGCAATCACATTATCATTTTCACTATTAACCGCCTGCGGTGCTAATCAACATAAAGAAAATAATAGTAAATCAAATGACACTACTAAAAAGACGCAACAAACTGACAACACTACTCAGTCAAATACAGACAAGCAAATTTCACCACAAGAAGCCGAAGATATCGTTCGAAACAATTATAAAGCTAGAGGCGTTAATGAATATCAAACATTAAATTATAAAACAAATCTTGAACGAAGCAATGAACATGAATATTATGTTGAACATCTTGTCCGAGATGCCGTTGGTACACCTTTAAAACGTTGCGCTATCGTAAACCGACATAACGGCACAATTATTAATATTTTTGATGATATGTCAGAAAAAGATAAAGAAGAATTTGAAGCATTTAAAAAGAGAAGCCCTAAATACAATCCAGGTATGAACAATCATGATGAAACAGATGGTGAGTCAGAAGACATTCAACATCATGACATTGATAATAACAAAGCAATTCAAAATGACATACCAGATCAAAAAGTCGACGATAAAAATGATAAAAATGCTGTTAATAAAGAAGAAAAACATGATGATGGGGCAAATAATTCTGAAGAAACTAAAGTTAAATAATGGCATACTTTGATTAATCGTAATTTTTAGGAGAAACGCTATGATAACATTTGAGAATATACAACAACTTGAGAAATACACCTTAATGACTATGCATGGTCTTTTTAATCAACTTAAACTCGGCATTATTTCAATCGAAAACGCAGAGCATACGCTTTTTACACCTTATATGTTGGAAACGCTCTCTTCCCTAGGCGTGAAAGACAGCATTGTCGATTTAATTCATAAAGGGACTGAATTAGAAGATTTTGCGGCATTTAATTTATCAATTGAAGATACAGTTACAGTCTGTTTACAAAGAACTGAAGAACTATTAAATCATTACAAAAATGTGGAATTCAATGACAAAATATTAATCAATTGGCGTATTATACAAGAGTAATAGACATATAAAAGTCGAATGTAACTACGTGAGTATTGATTTTATTCTTTGTAAATTAGAAGCATTTCATATCATAAAGTTTGAAAAGAGGAATATTGAAGTGGAGAAAAATGAATATATAGCTAAATATAATGAATATAGTCAATTATTAGACGCTACATACTCGCAAGCTGTAGCATACCTTTTAAATAAATATGGGGTTGTAACCGATGATTATTATAAGGAAAAATCATACACGCGATTTTTAAATGGAGAAATCAAAAGTATTTCAAAAGGAAAATACTCTAAAGCTAGTGAAGGATTATATTGTCATCACATAAACGAGGATAAATTCCAAAACTTATCTGACCTAAGATTCATTTCCAAATTTAAGTACTCATACGACGTTCAAAAGAAAGAAAACTTAGTGTACTGTGATCTAATCGAGCATTTAATTTTACATGCAATTATTACAAAAGAATCTGATGGTCAATTTGGCGCGGCTGGATTATGTCAAATGATCAAACCAACAGTCATTGAATGGTACATTGACGAATATGATCCAAAACCAGCATGGATGCAAGCCACTAAAGCACGTGCCTATTTGCCTAGAATATTAGTAGAGAAATTACTCATTAAAATTGACGATATGTTAGAAGGAATAGAAATATATGATTTCCTTGAGTCGCGATAAATGATTAATGTAGATTTATTTTTTGCTGTTAGGATTTTGTTATAGATGTTTAAACCCATAATTAAATATATTTTATAAAAATAGACCACGCATACCAATCTATAAACGGACAATGTTTATAAATGAGTTTGCATAGTCTTGAACTGTATTCCCTTAATTAGAACTAACATTTAATTTTGAATCATTATATGTATCAATCACCTATTATTTTTTTAATAGATAATGTATTTTAAGCCTTTGTTAAATCATTTAATATAATTCCTTTTTGTTGTATCTATTTTGAATTTTTGTAACTATAGATTTAAGTACTTTTCCTTTTCAACCTTTTATTCATTTTCAAGTAATAGCAGTCTAGAATTAAACGGAGGTTTTTTAATTGGCTACAGGTAGAATTAAAAATATTTATGACGGCACGTTCTACGTTTGAATCATCTTTAGTGATTTTATTATCTTTTCTTTTTATAGAATCATAATAGGTAATTCTTAGTATTTTTAGGACTTTACACATTGCTGGTACTGAATATTGATGTGCATTCTTTTGAATGACTTCTATTTTTGCCCCATAATCAGCGCTGCTTGCTTTAAAATATCGTTCTCCATTTTTAAATGTTGAACTTCTTTGCGTAATTTAATCAGCTCTTTTTCTTCATCTGTTAAGTTATCTTGATGATTGAATGAACCTGATTTTTGATGTTGCTTTATCCATTTTCCTAACGTCATAGGTTTTAAATCATACTACCGTATAATTTCATTCCTAGGCTTACCATTTTCATATAATCTAACCATTTGCAACTTAAACTCTGAACTAAATGTTCTTCTTTCTTAAATTAACAAAATCTACTCTCATAGAATTTGTCCAATTAGATGATATAATAGTAGAGTCGCCTAACTCTCAGGCGTCAATTTAGACGCAGAGAGGAGGTGTATAAGGTGATGCTTATTTTCGTTCACATCATAGCACCAGTCATCAGTGGCTGTGCCATTGCGTTTTTTTCTTATTGGCTAAGTAGACGCAATACAAAATAGGTGACATATAGCCGCACCAATAAAAATCCCCTCACTACCGCAAATAGTGAGGGGATTGGTGTATAAGTAAATACTTATTTTCGTTATCTCAATTATACTGCTAATTTTTCTTTTTGTAAAATATGCAAGGTTTTAAAGAGAAACATCAAGAACTAAAAAGGCTCTATGCCAAATTGGACTGATGAGTTCAATATCGGAAGTTAGGCAACTAAACATTGCGACATATAGCAACTTGGGAAATCTAAGAAATAGAATATTTACATTTAGAGAATGAAGATAAAGAAGATATACTTTATTTTGAAAATGAGGATGGTAAAGTAATAGCAGTTACAAATATTTTATGGACTTGCTCTGGCTTCAATGATATTTGATCAACTCAATAATGAGTCGCCTAGCTTTATTAAAAAACCCCTTTAAATGGTTGTTTAATTTTAAATGTAGGCGATTTTATTAATGCTTGAAGAAAGAGAATCTATCCTCTTAAAATAGAATTCGTCAAATTAAAATACAAGATATTTGAGAAACTATAGAGTACCAGTCTAAGTAAAATAATTCCCCAAAAAGCTGATTTATTTTAATAGACTGGTCATCTGTAAAGAAAGTTGTCCCTACTTACTGTTCAAAGGTTTTTTTCACAAAAATATAGTTGGTTATTATTAGTCTTAATTTTTGTTATATCAATAATTAAATTTGCGATAGTTCAAAGTTATCCAGTGCTAAAGTTCTTACTATTTTTTATACCGCCTGTTGGAAATTTCCTAAATCTATTTCATAAGACTACATCTGATATATGATCAAAAGAGTTTATCATATTAAATTTAGAGATTGTTCTGTTTATCTGTATAGCTATAGTTTTAATCAATTATATATGCAAAAAAGCGAGTATTATTAATTCTGGCATTAGTAATACTCACTTTTTGTATGTTATGTAATGATTTTTTTAAATACTTTTGTACTTTAATGATTGTGAGGATAATAATAATTTTTATTACACCATACAACCTAACCTAATCTAATCCAACGATCCTGAAAAGAAGAACAACGGTGGTTCCGCTTCATATTCACTTTTATCTAAGTGTTCTTTTTTAATTATTTGATCGACGGTTTTCCAATTTTTTACTTCTTTCTCCTTTATTAGTTTTCCAAGTTTTTCTTCGTCATATCCTATATCTCTTTGAAATTGCTTTCTATCACCTACATTAATAAAAGCTTGAAATTCATAATCTTTATTGTTATTTATATAACCACCTATAAAATAACTGTCCATTGGCGACTTTTTAAATCTCGTTACTTTAAGTGACTTATAATGATTCAGGTTATACTTAAAAAATAAATCTATTCTCTTTTCTTGCGTCTCAATATAATGTTCTTTTTTATGTTTATGAGTCACACATACCACGACTACCAGTCCTATTAAAATTACTGTAAGCAATATTAAAATATATTTCTTTTTCATCACTCTAGTCTCCCTGAAAAGAAGAATAATGGTGGATCGGCTTCATATTCACTTTTGTCTAAGTGTTCTTTTTCAATTATTTCATCGACTGAGAGTTTATATTTAGGGTCTTTTTCTTTGAATAATTTGCCTAATTTATCTTCATGGTAACCAATATCTTTCTGATATTGATTATTGCTTCCCGAATCTATACTTGCTTGGAATTTATATTTTTTATCATCATTTATATAACCTACAATGAAATACCCACCCATCGGAGTTTTATGGAAATCTGTCACTTTCATATTTTTATAATTGTTAAGATTATGCTTAAAATACAAATCAATTCGTTTTTCTTGTGTCTCAATGTAATGAGCCTTTATTTGTTTATTATGCGCATAAGCAATAACAATTAGGCCTATTATTATTGCAACAACTACCACAAATACATATCTTTTTTTCATTTTAATCCCCTAGCGTCTTATTTCTTATAGATTTTAGATTTCAAAAACCAATTTACTTTGACATGCTATCTTTTTTCTTTGTTCCGTATACGCCTCTTATAATGCGTTGTTTCAAAATACTTTTAATAATTACTCGCTTGAAATAGTAATAAATACATAAAGTCGTGCTGACTTTGCATTTCGCATTATATATAAAATAGCAATCTTATTATAAATATAAATTAATATCTTCTTAGATTCACTTACCATTTTATTACTTAAATCAAAATTTGTCTCATTTCTAACAGTTTACATTACATTAATTTTAATTATTATAAATATTGTATAACTTAATTATTTAAAATGTTATAATCGATAAGATTGTTAATATTTAATTTTCCAATTTTAATTTCTTTACATTTTTAGATATTAAATAAATCTCATGGTGACTGATAGTTTCCATGCATCAACGAATTTTCCAATCCTTTGGAAAGTTGAATTATTAATTAATCATAATATTAATTGCACACACGCAACACAAAAAGGAGACATGTCAATGACATATAAAATGAAGAAATGGCAAAAATTATCCACCATTACGTTATTAATGGCCGGAGTGATTACTTTAAATAATGGTGAATTTAGAAATGTTGATAAACATCAAATTGCTGTGGCTAATACGAATGTTCAAACGCCAGATTATGAAAAATTGAAGAAGACGTGGCTAGACGTTAACTATGGTTATGATCAGTATGATGAGAATAATCAAGATATGAAGAAGAAGTTTGATACTAAAGAAAAAGAAGCTAAAAAGTTACTTGAAGATATGAAAACTGATACAAATAGAACATATTTGTGGTCAGGAGCTGAAAACCTTGAAACTAATTCTTCTCATATGACAAAAACCTATCGTAATATCGAGAAAATCGCAGAAGCAATGCGACATAAGAATACTTCATTAAAAACAGATGAAAACAAGTTGAAAATAAAAGAAGCCCTAGATTGGATGCATAAAAGTGTTTATGGCAAGAATCCTTCTCAAAAAGTCTCAAATTTAACCACCAATCGAAAAGAAAAAGATTCTAGTAAAAAGAATAACTCATTGAATTGGTGGGATTATGAAATTGGTACGCCAAGAGCATTAACAAATACACTACTTCTAATGGATGATATGCTCACTAAAGATGAAATGAAAAATTATTCAAAACCTATTAGTACATATGCACCATCCAGTGACAAAATTTTATCTTCTGTTGGTGAATCAGAAGATGCTAAAGGTGGAAATTTAGTAGACATTTCTAAAGTAAAACTTTTAGAAAGTGTTATTGAAGAAGATGTAGATATGATGAAAAAGTCTATAGATTCTTTTAATAAAGTGTTCACTTATGTTCAAGATTCTGCCACTGGTAAAGCTCGCAATGGATTCTATAAAGATGGCTCTTACATTGATCATCAAGATGTCCCTTACACTGGTGCTTATGGTGTTGTACTATTAGAGGGAATTTCTCAAATGATGCCGATGATAAAAGAATCTCCTTTTAAACATACACAAGATAATGCTACATTAAGCAATTGGATTGATGAAGGATTTATGCCATTAATTTATAAAGGTGAAATGATGGATTTATCACGAGGTAGAGCTATCAGTCGTGAAAATGAAACGAGTCATACAGCGTCAGCGACTGTAATGAAATCATTGTTGAGATTGAGTGATACCATGGATGAATCAACAAAAACTAGATATAAGCAAATCGTCAAAACTTCTGTTAATTCTGATTCAAGTTACAACCAAAATGATTATTTAAATTCATATTCAGACATAGATAAAATGAAAAAGTTAATAGATGATAAATCTATCTCTACTAACGATTTAACACAACAACTTAAAATATATAATGACATGGATCGTGTCACTTATCACAATAAAGAACTGGACTTTGCATTTGGTTTAAGTATGACATCGAAAAACGTTGCTCGTTATGAAAGTATCAACGGAGAGAATTTAAAAGGTTGGCACACTGGTGCTGGAATGTCTTATTTATATAACAGCGATGTCAAACACTATCGCGATAATTTCTGGGCGACAGCCGATATGACTCGTCTTCCAGGTACTACTACTTTAAATGATATGCCATCTACAAATACTAAGAATAATAATTCCTTTGTTGGCGGGACAAAATTAAATAATAAATACGCAAGCATCGGTATGGATTTTGAAAATCAAAACAAAACTTTAACTGCCAAAAAATCATATTTCATATTAAACGATAAAATTGTCTTCTTAGGAACTGGCATTAAAAGTACTGATTCATCAAAGAATTCAGTTACAACTGTAGGAAATCGCAAAGCGAATGATTATAAATTATATAAAGATGATACGCAAACAACCAATTCCGATAATCAGGAAACCGATTCAGTCTTTTTAGAGTCCAACGATACTAAAAAGAACATTGGTTATCATTTCTTAGACAAGCCAAAAATAACTGTAAAAAAAGAAAGTCATACTGGTAAGTGGAAAGATATTAACAACAGTCAAAGCACTACTCAAAAAAATGATGATTATTACGAAGTAACACAAACACATAATACGTCTGAAAATAAATATGCGTATGTTTTGTATCCTGGTTTATCAAAAAGTGATTTTAAACCGAAGAATAATAATGTAAGTATTGTTAAACAAGATGAAGATTTTCATGTGATAAAAGATAATGATGGAGTATTTGCTGGGGTTAATTATAGTGATAGTACTAAAACTTTTGACATAAACGGAATTACTGTTGAATTAAAAGAAAAAGGAATGTTTGTAATTAAAAAGAAAGATGATAACACATATGAATGTAGTTTTTATAATCCTGAAACTACAAATACAGCTTCAAATATAGAATCAAAAATTTCAATTGCAGGTTACACTTTAATTAATAAAAGTGTCACAAACTCTAATGAGGCCGGTGTAAACTTTGAATTAACTAAATAATTAATAAAAACTCGGCACTATACTATTTTTATAGTGTCGAGATTTTATATCATAGTTAAGGTCATCTATTGATTTATATATTTTTGTTTCACCACAGTGTGAACAATTATTTATTGGACGTATTTTGCTCTTTCTTTATTTCAGAAACTGACTTAGGATTTTTAATAAATTTTCTACCTAATTCATCTGTATAAGAAATATCGGTATCAAATTGAAAATCATCAATAGATCTTATACCAGCTGTAAATGATAACTTTTTATCATTATTTATATAACCACTAATAGAATAGCCATCCATTGGGTTTTCTTTAAAATTAGTAAAACTTATATTTTTATAACCTTTCACATTGTGCTTCATATAAATCGTTATTCTTTCTTTTTGCTCATTATAGTATTTTTCTTTTTCATCATGTTTCATTTTTAAATAGACGCCTCCTATTATTAATAATATACTAATAATTATAATTGCAATGTAATAAATTTTTTTATTCAAAATAATCATTCCTTTGAGGTGATATAATGAAAGAACTACATATTAAAGATAACACATATTTTAGACTTTCTGCCAACGCCTATGACTTTGATAAAGTTGACGAAGATGAAACTATTATTAAAAATTCTGACAGTAGCAATCAAACTTTTAAAATTCAAGCTTCGAGGGTCGATAAAGTTAATGGCTTCCAAGCAATGGCGGTGTCTCCAAAAGACAGTAAAGGAAATGTAGACAATGAAACTGTGTATTTTGTTTATGCTGGGACAGATAAATATGAACCTGCTGATATTAATACTGATATATATTTAGGTACCAATGACATTAAAATTGAAACTAATCCAAATAAAATTTTAAATGCAGCTATCTACAGAGACACTAGCTTAAAAGAAATTAACCCAAGTACAGTTGGTAATAATAAATGGCTAGAAATGGTCGATAAAAATAATGCAAAAGAAGCTGATCAATTTAACGAAGCTTATCTTTGGACTCAGTCAGTTTTGAATAAAGGGAATTATAAACATGTTTATGGTGCTGGCCATAGTCTTGGAGGCACAATTGCACAGGTGATGACGGTACTATTTAATTTTGATAAAACAAAAACTTTTTCAGCACCTAATGGTTACAATATATTACCTGATAATGTTAAAGAAAACTTAGATTTAAGTAAGTATAATCAAACTATAACTGATTATGCACACCCAAATGATAAAATAGGTATTGCTACATTGGGATCTTCAATTTTAGGAACAGAAATATTAGCTGATGACTCTGAGCTTTCGAAACTCTTTTTCAATCCTATTTCCGGTCATGGAATTGAAACTTTTGAAATCAGTGGTGGAAGTGTAAAAATTAAAGTGGACGGTAAAAAAGCTGATCAAATGGCTAGAGAGATGAAAGATAAGTTACACAATATCGATAAAGCGATAAAAGCATTAGAAAAATATATGGAAAATACTAAAAAACAAGCAAAACAAATCGAATCGGAATACGTTAATAAATTGTTAAGCGGTTCTCATGAATTTATTTCCCCATCAGATATAGAAAACTACGTTGAAGAATTATCAAAAAGTGGCCATTATGACTTTTTTGATGAAGCGTTATTTGAAGATACAATTGGAGAATTAAAATATACCAAGCAAAGATTGTCCCAATTTAGCGAAAAAATTATTGATGCAACTAAAAAATTTGAAGACCGTGACAAAGAAATCAGCGAAATATATCGTTGGTTTGAGGGAGTATAAAATGGACTTGTTCAAAGATATACGTGATGCTTCAAATGAAATTGGAGAAAGTATACATGATGCTACAGATGCTATCAAAAAAGAAGCTGAAAAAGATGCCAAAATCGCAATGGAGAAAGCACGTTTATTTGCTTTAAAGCATGAATTGAAAAATGAAATACAAAGTATGATTAGCGATGAAAAAGAAGATATAGAAAATTGCGTCTCAAGCTTAGATGAAATTGAATCAATTTTAAAAGATCAAAGTAGTAAGTTAGAAGGCGCATTTGAAGGTAAAACTAGTGATGCTATTGCTTTTAATTTAGCTACAGAGCAGTCTAAATTAATGGATCTCACAGAGTCTTACGATGATTGTAAAAAAAGCTGTAAAACATATGACGGCTGGTTTTAAGGTTGATTAGTATAAAAGTTTTCTAAATCTTAAAAAGCAAATTAAGGACAGAGTTACTCATGGTACTTTCTAACTTTGTCCTTAATTTTGACACTTATAAGAAGCTACCTCATTGCTCCTGACTGATTAGGAAAAAAACTCATTGATTTTCATCTATCATATTATTTAATTCTTAATATACACTAGTTCAAAGATATTTTTTAATGATGACTTTATCTTCAAATAATTTCAGCAAAATTTTTAGTCCCTTATTTCTCCCTTATGACATTTAAAAGTATTATAGAAAGACTTAGAATTACTTTATTTAATCCCTTGAATTCCCCCTAAATTTATACTCATTTTTAGTTTTGTATAACCTTAATTCAAGAATTGGTTTACTTCAAAATCTCAATCATTATATTGTCATTGATGTAAATTCTATTTATATTAATTATTCAACTGACCCTGGAAAGAAGAATAGTGGCGGTTCTCCTTTGTATTCAATTCTATGCAAGTGTTATTTTTCATTCATTTCATCAGCAGACAATAAATTTTGGTGACCTTCCTTTAAATGTCATTTGTCTTTATAAGCCATATTGTCTATATTGATTTTTATCTGATACTGAAATTATAGATTTAAATCCTCCTGCTTTTGTTGTTATTAATATATATGTAAATTTAGCATGTATCGGATTTCTTTTCGAAACTCAAAAAATAGCTACACTGAAGCTTCTAAAGGTTATTTTAAACACCGCGTCAGCTTTCTCAAATTTTAAGCACACAAATCACAATGCTAAATGCTAATATTATATTGTTAACAATTATCGGAAAAGCCCCTCACTAACTCAATTATTGAGGGGTTTTGTATAGACTTATTAAACAAACATTTTTTGTAGAAGCGATTGTTTCCTCTGTTTTAAAAATTCAAGTTTTCGTTCATGTATTTCAATTAAGTTATCAAATTTGCTAAAGAATTTACTTATATTTTTTTGCTCCTTTATCATCGGTATATTTAAATTCAATTGCTCCATTTGCTTTTTTGATACTTCTGAAAATGTTGACCCTGCACCAACTTTTTCTGCTAATATCTTCAATATATTTGAAATAGTATATACATAATACGAATCTAACACACCTTTTCGAGGTAATATTGATTGAAATCCCTGATTCGTTGTAGATTCTTTAGCTAAAATAGCTGTTTTTCCTATTCCAGCTCTTGAGGTAAATAGAATAGTGCCCACAGGCAAAATTTTAGCAGAACTTTTTCGTAGCCCTTCCTCTGTTATTTTCTTTTGACTACTATAGACATATGTTTTGTTACCTATTTCAATCGGTGAAAACCAATTTATTTCACCATTCCAATATAATTTGTTTTTTGTACTTGGAGTTCCTCCCCCTATTATTTCGGCTACTTCCCCTAATTGCTTCTCTTCCCAATCTGGATAATCATTACCATTCTCATCTTTGAATCGCAATTCTTGTGAGAAGATTTTCTGCATATAGCCTTTTTTCTGTTGTTGAAGTAATTCAAGCTTTTGTTCTTCTAATTCAATTTGTCGGTCAAGTTTACTGAAGAATTCACCTATTTTTTGCTGTTCACATAATTTTGGAAAATATACTCTTATACTTTCAATTAAACCCCAATCAGCCCTTGGCATCTTAGAACCAGCCGATTTACTAGCAACATCAGAATATCGTTTTGTTTGTATAAAACAATATAGAAATAAATTCAATAATTTATCTTCTTTCGTTGATTTCAAAACCCATATTTCTGAGGAACACACTCCACTTTTTTTTGTAAAATAATACTTATTCAAATATGGTCTGAGTTTTCCATACAAAACATTTTGTGGATTGAATTTATTTTTTTGACTTGAAAATTCTTTTGAATTATAAATTTTAATTAATCGACCCGTATTTTGTTCAATACAATCCAATTCTATATCAATACTTGCATTCTCATTTTGAGGGTTAAATTTATCACTCTTATTCGTTGCTAGATTTCCAAAAATGTCTGAAGAATATTCGCCTTCAAATTCTGGGAATCTCAACTCTGGCACATTTTTCTTTTGTGTATTACTCATCTTTCAACACCCCAAGTTCTTTCAGGTATGCATTGATTTCTTGTTCAACTTGTGCGATTTCTTTGTCGATATTTTTCAAATCTTGTTGGACCTGCTCTAAATCAATTGGTGCTTCTTCTTCGAATGTGTCGACATATCTCGGTATATTTAAGTTGTAATCGTTATCGGCAATCTCTTGTAATGTCGCGCTGTAGCTATATTTATCAATTGTTTCTTTACGCTTATATGTGTCTATAATGCGTTTGACTTGGGCATCGCTTAAATGGTTTTGATTCTTTCCTTTTTCAAAATCATTGGATGCATCGATAAATAATACGTTGTCGTCTTGTTGGCGACATTTTTTAAATACTAAGATACACGTTGGAATACTTGTCCCATAGAAAATATTCGCTGGTAACCCAATCACGGCTTCTAAGTAGTTCTTTTCTTCTATTAAATAACGACGAATGACACCTTCTGCGGCACCTCGGAATAATACACCATGTGGTAATACAACAGCCATCGTACCTTCATCGTCTAGATAATGTACCATGTGTTGAATAAAGGCAAAGTCGGCTTTAGACTTTGGCGCAAGTTTGCCATAACCGCTGAAGCGTTCGTCATTTTCAAATTTTGAATCTGCTGTCCATTTCGCACTGTATGGTGGGTTCGCAATAACCGCATCAAATGTAGTACCTAAAAAAGCTGGATTTTCCAACGTATCATCATTACGGATATCAAAATTTTCATAGCGCACATCATGTAACAACATGTTCATGCGTGCTAAGTTGTATGTGGTATTGTTACGTTCTTGTCCAAAATAACGATACACTTTCGTCTCTTTTCCAACACGCAACAATAATGAACCTGAACCACATGTTGGGTCATACACGTGACGCAATTTATCTTTACCGTCTGTGACAATCTTCGCTAGTATCTTAGATACTTGTTGTGGTGTATAGAACTCACCTGCTTTTTTACCTGCTGTCGCCGCAAAGCGCCCGATAAGGAATTCATATGCATCACCTAACATATCAATTTCCATGTCGCTATGAACGAATGGCAGATCGTCAAGGTTAATCATGACTTTGGAAATTAAAGCCGTACGTTCTTTGACATTGTTACCTAATCGCGTTGAACTTAAGTCCATATCGCTGAACAGTCCGATAAAGTCATTTTCACTTTCTTCACCTAATGTAGATGTTTCAACTTTACGAATTGCCGTCGCCAGATGTTCGATATCGAAATCTTGCGTTTCAATTTCACGAATCATCGCACTGAATAAATCTTGTGGCTCAATGAAGTAACCGACTTGATCAATTAATTCTGCTTTTAAGTCTTCACGGTATTCTTCATCTGCCCACGCTTCTTGATATGTAATATCTTCACCTGCCAAGGCATCAGCGTATTCTTGTTCGGCTTTTTCAGATAAGAAGCGATAGAAAATCAAGCCCAGAATGTAATTACGGAATTCACTCGCATCCATGTTTCCTCTTAAATCATTCGCAATCGACCATAATTTTTTATGTAATTCAGCTTGTTGCTGACGTTGTTTTTCAGTAATAGACATGTGATTCCTCCGCCTTTGAATAAGTAATTTATCTCTTTGTGTAATAGATTTATTATAACATTTGGATATGTCGCGATGTGGAGAATTTTGATGTTGGTGGTGGAATTTTTGAGTTTTAGTGGCGCGATTGTTATTGAAAAACTTTATGGTAATATTGTAACTTTCAAAATCATCTATATTTTCAATGATGTCAAAAAGTTGTTCATTCATACATAAATAAAACTAATCAACAATTGAAATGGTGTAAATCAATCATTGATTGGCTTTATTTGAGACACTCTTTTCTAATTTATTATAAATTTCCAGCTATAAACTTGTTTAATACTTACTTACTGATTAAAATACTCACCAACAATCTTTCGATTAAAACACTTTTTCTCTAATTTTTATAATTCAAAACACCAAAACGATGTTAAAAAATCATTCTATTTTTTAGTTAATAGATAGTTAATGCATTTTTGATATTTAGTTAATTGTTCTTTTTAAAAAATATTATTATATTTGCATTGTAAACGTTTACAATATAAAAAAAGGAGCAATTAAAATGAATACAAAATTTTTAGGTAAAACATTAGTAGCCAGCGCATTAGTTTTAACAACATTAGGAACGGGATTACATTCTTCATATTTAGGATTAGATACAAACAAAGTTGTTAAAACAGCAAAAGCAGAAGAAAAAACAAATACAGTGATTTGGCAAGGAGTTAAAAAGTCTCTAATAGATTCAAATATAATTAGTGGCAATCAAGGAGAAACCGTAAAAATATCTTTTTTACTAAATAATGGACAATCTACAAGTATAGAATCTACTGCAAATCATGACAGTTTTACTAATACTTCAAATAATTTTTCTAAACTTACTCAAATTGATATAAAAAAAGAAAACATTCCTGGTGATGATTTTAATACGACTGTAGATGCAAATAATACATGGAAAAACCTAACTTCAAGCCTAGTATCTAATGGATTAGCAGAGAAAGGTCAAACAGTTAGTATTTATAGCAAAGATACAAGTACAGTAATTACTGCTAAAATTGGTGAAGACTTCAATGATCATAAAGGCTTTTACTTAAATAAAAGAGACATCAACAAAATCACAATTGAATAAAGCTTAAACACAAATTTCCTTAATTCATAAAACCTTAATAACTAACCCTTTCTTACAAACCACCTAGCCCATAATAAATTAAAACGTCATTTTTTATTTCAAATAGCGGATAAAATAAAAAAACCATTCCGTAATAACTTTGGCAAGTTGGAATGGTTAAAAAATTAATTTAGAAGCCATTAGACGGCTTACTAGGACGACATGTTAGCGCATGTCGTCTTATTTATATTCATATAATAACATGCAATTCGATAAAATGTCTAATCGATAAAACACAATTGTATTTAAACGTATAGGAAAATAATTTATGTTCCTCTTCTCTTTTCTCTTATTCAGCTACTTAATTAAAAAGTAACTCATACAATTTTTATTTATCATTTTCAGAACTAAGATTAATCTTTAATCGTTCTGCCACTCCATTTATTGAATCCTTTAAAGAGTAAAACTGCCAATAACAACGTGATAATAATATAGATTACCATTGTCATCATCACTGGTATATTTCCTTCAATATACATATATACATAACGCGTAGCATATGTGATTGGTAAATAGAACCACGAATGATCTCCAAGCACTTCTAATCCAAAATAAACGTTAAATATAAACATTAAAACGCCGACAACAATAGCCAATACATCTTTAATGAAAATACTAAAAATAAAAAGTAGCAGTAATATAATTACATTGAAAAACAATGATACGCCTAAAAACATAAGTGTTATTTTCATATCATGTGAATGCCACAATAAATTAATTGATACTAATAGAATACATATAGCTGTAATAGTATAAGTAAAAATCATTGATGCAATTAACCAATTTAACCTATTAGCTTTTCCTAATATATGATTAAAGTGACCAATATTTTCTTCAAAATTGATGACTTGATAAACGTTTATAGAAATTAATAGTGATGTAATTGCATTAAAACTCGCTGTAAACAAACTAATTTGTCGACCATTCCATACATTTACGTTTAAATACCAATTTATAAATAATATAAACAGTATGGTTACAATAATGGGTACAAAGGTGAGCGCTTGCTTAGAAAATTTCAACTTACATGACTTTAATTCGTTAATTATCATTTTAATCGCCAACTTTTCTTATTATTTAAAAATGTTACTATCGCGAAAATAATGATGCTAACAATAATCGAAATATATAATGCATTGAGATCATTAAAGTACTTTGAATTATGATTTACAACTAAACCATTAGGTAGTATGCCAAGCGTAATAAGCGGGATTCTCTGCATTATCGCCCATGGCAACACCCAAAATGAACTTTTCAATGTTAAAAATAAAACACAAATGACTGATAATACTAAGTTTATTAATATTGATACGAACACTCCAAAGTATCGAGTCAATAAAAAGTTGAGCGGTATCAATGGTAGAGATACTACATACATCAACAATATTGTCACCAATAACAACATAGCATTAACCGGATGTGGATTAATAATTAGGTCACCTATATAAGCAATAATAAATACTAAAAAGCAATGTACCAAAAATGCTATTGATAAAATGAAAATCTTTGCTCTTATTTCTTTTGTAATCGACCAATTATTACTTAAGTAATAATTAAATGATTTATTTCTCATTTCAATTTTAAATAACGAATTACAAGCCATACATAATACAATCGGGATGAAAGCAATTGGCCAAATATTAAATAGTAAAGTTATATATGGTGACACACTATTCGCTGTTCCCGTATTACTTTTGGCGAATAAGACTGTGAAAATAGCAAAACAAAGAAATACCAGCGGACTTATTAATAAAACATACATACTGAAAGAGTTTTTAAATTTGATACCTTCTATCTTTAAATGTATCATTTGTAATCTCCTTTCGTTATTTTGAAGAATATCTCTTCTAAGTTTTCATCTTTGTTATTTCTTTGCTGATATTTTAGCTCACCTTCATGAATAATACCGATATGATCTGCTAAAACTTGGATTTCAGATAAAATGTGACTTGAAATAATAATACTAGTACCTTGTTCTGTTAATAATTTTAGAAGTTCTCTAAGTTCTTGTATTCCGTATGGGTCTAAACCATTAGATGGTTCGTCTAATACTAAAATTTCTGGCTTTTTAATTAATGCCATTGCAATTCCAAGTCTTTGTTTCATACCTAAAGAAAAGTCCTTAACCTTTTTCTTTTTATCGACATTTAAATTGACTAAGCTTAAAACACTATTAATTTCACTGAAATCAACGCTTTCATTTAAACACACAATTTTCAAATTATCTTGTGCACTTAAATGATTATATGTCGCAGGTGTTTCAATAAGCGAACCAACTTTGTGCAAATCATTTCGTGTCATTGGTCTATTATCTAATTTAATTTCCCCTGAATCTTGTTGAAGTATGCCACAAATAATTTTCATGAGTGTGGTTTTACCAGCACCATTTATGCCAAGTAACCCATATACTTCATTATTTTCTAAAGTAATATTAATATTTTTTAAAACATCTTGATTTTTAAACCGCTTCGAAATGTTTTCAGTAACTAATTTTGCCATAATCAAAACTCCTTTAACTTTTTAACTTGCTTTTTGATTTGCTACATTTAATGCTTTATACACATCAAGCTCACCATGTCCATATCTACTAAATGGTTTATTATTCTTAGATGTGCCATGCTGATATAACAATTCAATCGCTTTATCTGGATGTTTTTCAAGATGATATTTATCAATGATTAAAGCTAGCGCTCCCGAAACTTTAGGTGTGGCTAATGAAGTTCCAGCCTGATAAATATATCTTCCGTTATTGGCAGTAGTTAAAATGTTCTCCTTATGCATATACCCCTCATTCATCCATTTATCCACACCAAATTTATTAAAATATGCAAATGAACCTCCAGGCGCTACAATATCAGTATAATTCATACCAAAATTGGAAAACTCAGAGAGATTACTATTTTGATCTGTTGATCCTACTGTAACGACATTGTCCATAGATGCAGGAACATCTTTCACTTCGCCATTACCTTGATATTCACGCTGTAAATTTAGTTTCTGTTTGTCATTGACATTAATACCATCATTACCGGCTGCAGCAACTACGATAGTTTTTTTCTTCTTGGCGTAATTGATTGCTTTCTGTAACGCATCGTATTCTACTTTTTCATCTTTTCTAAAAGTTTGATGTTCATTTTTGTCCAAAATAGTATAACTACCAACACTCACATTAATAACTTGATTACCATCATTTGCAGCTTGAACTATCGCTTTAGATATCCAAAGCAATTCTGTCTTTTTACTACCAAAAACACGATACATTGTAAATTTATTATTCGGTGCAACACCTATTAATCTGCCATTAGCACTCGTTTGACCCGACACCATCGTGCCATGTCCTTTTCTATCATTGACATCGTGTACATCACCTGTCTCTTCTGGTTCAGTACCTCTAAAGCCATTTAAAGGTACTAAATTTTTAGAATCAGTCGAGAAATTATTTTTCAAATCGTCATGGGTTTGCATCACACCTGTATCTATGATTGCTATTTTTGTGTTAGCCTTTTTTGGCAAATCATCATACGATGCACCATTATTTGTTATTTTATTCATATCCCATTGTCTTGAAAATAATGACTCATTTGATGTTCTGTCTATTGTTTTCTCACTAGTCATGCAAGTTGAACATGTGGCATTTATATATTGAATGTCATTTTTATAGTTTGCCAAAGAATTAGCATTTGTATTTGTCATTTTAATCTGTGCCACTTGTAATTCCGGTATATTATAGACAACGTTTAAGGACTTCTTTTTAACTAACTTGTTAAATGTTGCTGTATTTTTGTATTCAACACTGTAATATTGTTCTTCTGACGCTGATGAAGTACTCATTGTAATAGATATTAAAAGACTCAATATTATTAAACTAATAATAGCGCGCTTTATGATTTTCATCTTCTAATCTCAAATGAATTCCAGAACTTTATACGGTTCAGGTGCGACAACATTCTTTTTAAATGTTTTTGACGCTAATTCATAACTTTCTGAAATATTTGCTGGATATATTGATACACCATAATCTTTTAATAATCGAATATTATTTTGAGTAACTGGATTTTCCCACATTCGTAAATTCATATTGGGAAATATAGAAAGTTTTTCAAAAGCTGTATGACAAATAGTTAATAATAAATTGTCACATATACCATTTGCAATTTTATTAATCGTATTAGAAGTCGCAGGTAAAATAATAATCTTGTCATGTTTATTTGCTATATCTAAATGATTTAAAAAAGGTTCTTCAAATTCGTCATAATAGTTATCACAAAATTGCTTTAGTATTTCACCATTAATAAACTTTCTACCATTCGTTGATGCGATTACATTTACTTCATCAAATTTTGATTTTAATTCAATAATATAGTGGCTAATATTGATACTATTAACTGAGCCACACAAACAAATCAATACATTTTCTCCCATGATATACGCCTCCATTCAGCTAATTAAAAACACATTGGTCCAATTTTTTTCATTGAAAATTTTTGTATTTTTCAGTGTCATCAATGTTAGATAGACCCCTAATTCACCTTCTAAAAGACCCACTTTCCTACTTTTAAATACACCTTGCTTATTTTCATTAATGTCTATAAAATTCACCAGATGATCTTCCTTATAATGAGAAATCAGTTTATCTATTAGTACAGTGATATAATCAGACACTTCATTTAATTCAAAATGCAAATTCATAATTGTTAACATTAATATTTGTGATGACAATCCATGACAAATAGTTGGACTTATTAAATTTTCATCTTTATCATTTACTACTTGTAGCATCACTTTTTTAGACATTTTAATAATTTCATCATCTTGTAATGCTTGGCCGATTAAAAACAACGTCGTCATTACACCCGTATTGCCATAACACCAACCATTCCGAATATAATTGAAATGATTACGTTCAGAAATTAAATCGTAACGCTGCAACCATCTTTCGTGGTTACAAAATTTTTCGTCCATGATAAATTTGTACATGTCTTTTAATATCTGCTGATGATTTTCAATAGTAACTCCTTTAATCACACATAATGCAAATAATGACATCGGTCCTAACACTCCGTGAGCAAGACCAAGATTGATGTTACCTTTTATAAAATACTTCTTATCCGTCTCTAAAAATTGACTTTCTTGCGGAACTACCCAGCTATTTTTAGAATATTGAATATCTTTAAAGTATACTAATATGCTTTTTAATGCTTTAACATTAGATTCATTCTCATCTACTCTATTTAGCAAATATCTCCCTATCCCAGCTAATCCACTGACAGTATCATAATTTAATGGATTTAATGGTTCTTGTAATATTTGATCAATTTTATTTTCTATTTCATTTACAATGAGACCATCAATATTATTTAAAATATTTTGATAATTTTTGCCATTTTGCGATGCTAAATCCATTGAAAATGCAATACCTGAAAGTCCACCAAACAAAGAATTGTTATATTGACCACTCTGTAAATATGGTGCTAATTTCATGATGTACTTATGCACAATTTGCTCAGTATTAATATCGAAAACTTTTTGATAAGCATCTAAAAACAAAATGATACCTGGTATACCATGTGATAAAGTTGAAGGTTCAAAATAATCGGTTTCAGTAGATGCTTTTGAAATGAAATCATCTACTTCTGAAATCTCTTGAAACTTCTTCTTCAATATTAGATTCATATCAGTCATTTTTGTCACCACACCAATGCTTTTGAGTTTTAACAATTTCTTTTACAATAGATAAAACAAATGTTTCTTGATCCTTATCAATGCCAAATATTCGATTGCAGCGCATATGAATTAAGCTACCAATAATCCTTGACCTTTTAGTAGTTAAAGGCTTTTTAAGCCCTTCATTTAAGTAACTTAAAATTTGATTGTCATTTTTTAAAAATCGATATATATTACTATAGTGTTTAGTCATATATTCAAAATTATTAGCAGGATTACATATAGTTACAAGTTCATTTTTAAAAGGTCTAATCTCTTTACTTTTAAATGATGTAGGTACATAGTTATTAACAATTTCCATACGCTCTTCATTCGAAATTGACAACATCTTAAATAAATACATTATTGAAATTGCAACAATAAATGGTCGCTCAAACTTAAAATCATTTTCAATAACATTGACAGCTAAATTCGTGTCATATTCAAAGAAAGATTCTATTTCATTAATCGTGTTCTTTCCACCATATCTAAAAAATTCTGGCTCGTATGATACAAATTCATAATCTGAAACTTCTGTCGTTTGTCGAACATGTGATAACCACTTCTTCAAGATGCTGTATATTTCTGCGTAATTTTCGTCATTCCTGTATAATCGCAACTTTAAAATGTCACCTTGTTTGATATAGCGCATTAAAAAATATTGATCAATATCGCCCCTATCTTTAAGATGTTTTACAAATGGATACAAATTATCGATGATAAATGTATTTTGTGAAGATTTTTCGATATAAATGTGTATTGCAAACCATTCTTTGTCATATTCAATATCTGTATTTTTATATTTTGGAATTTCAATTTCAGGTCCACAATATGCAGTTTTTTTATAAATAGGTGTAACAATTTCATACACATGGTCATTGTTTGATTGTGGTAAAAATGATTCTACTAAACGTACACGTTTATGCTTCTTATATTCTTTCATCAATAAATATCTATGATTGGTTAATGATAAATTCAGGAGAATTTTGTTATCTCCATAAACTAAATTTACTATGTTGGGTATATTGAATTGTTCCTGATATTTCAAAAATTGTTGATCCCATTCTTCATTTTTAGGTAAAGGTAATACCATCTCATTGATTTTCCAATATGCTGGTTTAAGAATGACATTTTTATATCTGATTCTTGGTGAATAACTAAATGAATCAATACTCACATCATTCATAGGTTCAATGTATTTCACAGATTCCATTGAAATTTCTCTTAACAATCGATATAAATTACTTTCTTTTAAAAAGTTATACATATTATTTGATTCAAATAGTACTCTTTTATTAAGTTGGCAAGAATATAAATATAACTTGTTAAAAGTAGCACCAACATAAATATCATCTAAGTTCAGTTCATGCTTTGAATCACTATAACTACTTCCTAAATTCAATGAATATTCGTATGAGTCATGATTAGTTAATACATTATGATTTCGTGGGTATTTCGGTACATTATTTATAGAAATCATTTCTACATTGTCATCACGCATCATGTTCTGATAATAATGCGCTTTTTCATGTTCTAATTTATATAAAGTTTCAGAATCAACTAAATGATGAAATCGTCCAAATGTAGCACCAGCATTAAAAGACGCCGTTAAAGGACTAATTACAATGAGCTCATTATATTGATTATAATAATCTCCAATGTAAAGTTCAGCGTATACATCGGCGCTAATTGGTGCATGATAATTATTTATCGTGTTATCGTTAATCAATGATTCTACGTCATTTTCATTGATGACAATTTCTTCGTTGTTTCTCAAAGCATGCAAAAATTTTTGCTTTAGCATTACAATATTATTTTCGTCAGTTTGTTCTTCTTGAAAAATTGTTGTCCCAAAACCTGTTATATCTGAAATTAAATCTTTAACATTCACAAGTTGTTCAAATCCATATTTTTCAATAAAACGGTTGTGAAGATTTTTTAAATCTGTTAATCCGACATTATTTCTAGATAAAAGCCACAATAAGTACGCTGCTTCGGATATATTTTTTGCTATATCTTGATGTAATTGATTGTTAATCATGTCAATTTTGGTATCAATTTGAAGATAATTTTTACATTTGAATAGCGCCTTCATATGTTGAATAATGTCCTTATATAATTCCTCACCAAATCCAATTTCTGTTTTTTCATAAGCTGATACCAATATCTGGATTTCTCTAATTTTTTCTACAAAATCATCTTTATGTAAAGAAAGTTTATTTAAAATATAATTTAAATTATCACTATTTGATAACGGTGGTCTGATTGTTGAATATATAATTTCTTTCGAGACAAGATTATGAATATATGCTTTTACTTTAGAAATATCATTAATTTCAAATTCTTGATTTATCTTTTCAGCTAAATTTGAAAAAGTAATATTATTATGTGTCACAATTGTTTTAATGAACATGAGTAAATCACTATTTTTAATGGAAAAAGATGCGTCTTTATTGTTATTCAAATAAATAGCACTTAGTTCATTTAAATATATTCGATCATTGATAATATGTGCTTTACTATTCCAAATAACTTTCAAATTTTGATAATATTCATCATTACTCTCAATATAACTAATCAGTTTATACAACCATTCGCCATCGACTTTCACATATTTTTGAATACTATTTCCAACTTTAAGACGTGTTGGTTCATTTAAAAAATGACCCAAATTAATACCACTTAATAATCCAAATGGCGTTGGACGTGTTGACATTCTAATTAAATATTTTAATAAACTTTCTTTAGCATCTCTAACCTTCTTGTTATCGCCATCAAAATTTATTTCTTTTAAAGTACGATATAAATTAAATGTTGTTGTTAGTATAGATTCTTTCGTCTGAGCATTTAATTGTAAGTCGCTATATTTAATGTGTTCAGTATTTAAAAATAAATTGAAAAACTCAACTGATAATAAAGGTGTTCTAATCATACAAATACTTGATGGTTCGTAAATAGTGTTCATTTGTAAGCACCTCACATATTTGGATAGACAAATAGAGCCCTTTCAGGCTCTATTTGCTGTAATCTTAACAGCAGAAGCTATTAAAACTACCCGTCTTAGCACAACCAGGAGTACATAAACTATGACTTGTAATACGTTCGCCACCTGCTGAATCATTTGAGTTGTTATTCGCTTTAACTTGCACGTCTAAATCAAGAACTTTTTCCATAGATAAAACCTCCTATTTAAAGTTGAAGTTAAGGCCCACTTCAATTGTCATATTATCCCTTTTTACACAACAAATCAATAAATTATATAATTTTATTTTGTGAATTTTTTGTAAACACTTATTTATTTAGTAATACTATTTTGATTATTAGATTTTTGTGTTTTTTTATTACTATTTATTTTCACTAATAATTTTACATCTAAGTATATAAATTTAAATTTACTGATGAATTTTTTAACAGATGAATCAATTTGTTTATATAAATACTTATGATAATTACGTCACTAATTTAATTGATAGTATTGAGGGATTGAGTGAGATTACTTTGTAGATATTAATGTGTTTTTGATTTATTTAAACATATTTAAAAAATGAATATATGAAGTTACTTTAATGGTGAGGATATAAATATTTCAATAACTTGATTGTCTTTTTAAAAAGCATTTTGTAAATGTCAATTTAAAAATGTACTTAGTTGATTGTATTGCAATTGACAAAATTATCTGCAAAGTATTTTTCTTCTTAGATGAATAACCTATTAAGCTATACGAATTGTCCGTGATTTTAACTACGTTTGAATGATGCAATATCCAATTCAAAATCACAAATACGACCTTTTTATCACTTCTATTAAACATCACTTCTCTATTTTTCCTATAAAATAAGAGAACCATGCCGACTATGACATGGTTCTTCTTTCAATCTTTTAATAAGTTTTTGTTTGGAAGTTTTTAAGTGTTTTTATATACGCAAATTTAGCCTTTAGAAAAAAGTATGTGACTACTTTATCATATAAAGTTGTAATTAAATTTTTATGTTAGTTCTTTAAATTCTGTTATTAACAATATCTATACCTAACAGTTATACTCCTGGATTAGTTTCTTTAGAATCTGTACCAATTAATTTAACAGTATGGTTTTGCCAATCAACTTCATAAGTAGATGTAAACGTAGCTATATTTTGACTTTTATAATTATTGCCAATCCAGTGTAATTGGTTCCATTGATTAGTATATCTATCCATTTCTCTTTGGTAAGTTACTTTGATTTTCGATTTTCTGGCATCATTCTGTTTGTGAGAAAGTACACCGATAAATTCTGGGTTAAAGTTTCCACGTGAAAGTATCGGCATTTGGTGTGTTGGCAAGAAGTTTTGACCTGCATTTGAGCTACTTTGTCTGCCACCTAAAAATAGTTCATTGCCGTATGTTTGGTCGTAACTATCTCTACCATATGGCCCCCAACCGTTATTCATAATTTTGTGTGCCTCAACACCCCAGCCAATTGATTTATGATTTGTTTTTCTATCAATTGTTGTTCTATAGCTTTCTTGTTTATAATTGATAGTTTCAGAAAATGATTTTGATCCATTTCCTCCACCAGATAAACCATTTGATATATTAATATCTCCACCATATGAATAACCTAATGTTTGTTGAACTTGGAATTCTTCGTTTTGATTTTTAGGAGCATAGTCAACAACATTTACAGAATCATTGGACTCTGAACTAACAGAAACATTATATTTTGCCCCCCAATAAAATTGTGAGTATTTGTAATCATTTGGATTCGGCTTTTTATAACCTGAATTAATATTCCCTGCAGCTTTAAGTACTAAAGTATCTTTATCATAACTTTTATCTTTAATGAAATTAAAAGTTAATATTTGAGATATATTCAATTTATCATTATCTGATGTTGCAGTCGTTTTGTATAAAGTGATTTTGTCATCTACTTTTTTCTCGCTTACTGGTGTTATGTGTTGTGCTGCATCAACTGTATTCGATAGTATAAGCAATGCAATTGATGTTGCAATTGATGATTTGACTAATTTACTCATTTTCATTTTAATTGTGTCCTTTCACTTTAATTTCATGTGTTTTCCAGTTAACTTCATATCTAACTACAAAGTTTCTATTTACAAATGCATTATGCTTTCTTTCTGCGTAAATACCAGTTCTAGGGAATAAAGTCGCATATGAAATATCTAAGTTTCTACCGTATGAAATTTCAAATTCACTCGTATCGCTTGAACCTTTTTCATGTGAGATTGTTGTTATAAAAGATGGGTTAAATCCACTTTGAATTAATGGAGGTAATTGATTATCTGGGACAAAATAATCCCTTGCTGAACCTGATGGACCATTAGGAGTTTGTACGAATAAATATCTATCATGCGCAGATTTTTTACCATCAGGCATAACAAACTCGTTTGCTTTTACACCCCATTTAACAGATTTTGAGTTTTGTTTTTCTACTTCACTGACATAACTCTTTTGTGTATAACTAATTGTTTTAGAATAATTAAATGAGCCATTACCACCTAAAGATGGTGCTGATTGGAAATTACCACCAATGTTATATCCTAATGTCTGTCCAACATCAGTAGTTTCTATTTTATTTTTAGGTAAATAATTAATTACATTTGCATTTGGATCTTTAGTCGTCAGTCCTATATTATATTGGAAAGGCCAAATCATTCGTTTTGTTAACTCATATCCACTACCCTTCACATCTGAAAATGAAGTTCTGGAATTGATAAAACCTTGCATTTTAACAATTAAAGCGTCTTTGTTATATTTTTTATCTTTTACAAAGTCGAATTGGACATTTTGAGTAACGCCCCATTTCTTACTACTTACATCCTCCGTACGTTTGATTACTTCAGCACCATCACCAATATTTTCAATATTAGTATTCGCTCTAGATTCTTGAATCGGAGATGCTAAAGGTGCAATCAATCCAACTGACAAAGTTGCTGCTAACATTTTTTTCTTAAACATAAGTTTCACTTTCTTTCTATATAAATTTTTAATACAAATTTATTTTAGATTATTTCACTAATTTATAAAATTAACTGATTATTAAAAACTACATAGATGTAAAATGTTAAAAAAATAGAATTTATCAATTGAAATCTTTCAAATCCGTCCATTGATATGAAATTCTATGAATTTTTATCTTTTAAGTTACGTATTCGAAAAACACAATAAAGTTAACACGTATCAACTCTTTTGCTTACAAATTCATTACGAACTTAAATTATATTTTTAAAAATAAAGTTTGTATTTGAACAAATAATATGAAGTTTAATTGAAAATTAACTGATTATTAACTTTTGTCGTTAAGTGGAAATGATTACTTTTTACTGATTTGTATTAGGATAAAAATATCTATTAATGTCCATTTGGATAAACATTTACATTTTTGTTAATCATTCTAATACTAATATCATTAGGATTGAAAAATAATGTAACTAAAAACACTAGATTAAAAAAGTATTTTTTTATTAGGATCTTAATCGTATAATAGAATTATTATTGAGAGTAAAAATACCAACAATGAGTAAAATATATTTAGAGAGAGTTGTAATAACTTTTTTGAAAGAGAAAAAATGATTTAACAATTCTATCCAAGGAGTTAAAAGCAGTAAATTACTATAAAAAGTTAGAAATATACGGATATATCTCATTCGTTTATTAAATTTATATCCGTTATTTAAAAATAATTCTATTATTGGAGGATGCAAAATGGAAACAGAATTATATAAAAGCCTATTACATAAAATAAAGATTTTCGAAAATAATGTAATAAATATACCTATCATTGGAGAACAAACAAAACATAAGTTATTTCATATGATAAATGATAAAGAAAAATTCACTCTAATAATTAACAAAGGTGGTCGTAGAAACCCACTAAACCTAACTATTTTGCTAAGAAGTAATGATTATAACTCTAACATGATTAGGTTCGACGTTAATGGTAGCGATCATGCAAATCCACCTAATAACGAAAGAATACCTACACCACATATACACATTTATACTGAAGAATATAATAATGGTGGAATTGCAATCCCTTTAAAAGACATTGAAGATTTAGAATTAACAGATGAAATTATAGAATCATTAGAGTTCTTTATGAAGTATACTAATATAAAGCACGATAATGTTATAATAGAATCAAGATTATTGTAAAAGAAACGGAGGGATACTTAGTGAAGACTATCGAAGAAAGAATGAACGAATATTTCAACTGGTTAAAACAAAACTATATCTTCAAAGAATTAGATAGTTCTACAGAAATTACTACTCCCTTTAAGAATCATTTGAATGATTTTATTAGAATATATGCTGATACACTACCTAATAATGAAATTCGTCTATCAGATGACGGATTGACGATTAATGAATTAGAAATGTTGGGTATTGATATAAACACAAAAACAAGAACAAAATTGATACAGAATATTTTAAATCAATTTAATTTAAAATTAATTGATAAAGAAATTATAGCGGATATTAAAAATGAAAGTTTTGCTCAGTCTAAACATAATTTAATTCAAGGTATATTGAAAATTTATGATCTTACCTTAACTACTAAATCTAATGTTACAAACATGTTCTATGAAGAAGTATTTGAATTCTTATATGATGAAGAAATAAGAGGATTAGCACAAGTTTCTGTTTCTGGAGAATCAGGTTTAAAATATTCTATTGATTATATTGTTTCAGAAACAAAGTCACAACCAGAAAAACTAGTTAACTTTACAAATAACTTAGATTTTAACAAAATTACCAATGAAGCTTATATTTATCGAGATATCAAACCAAACAGACCATCTAGAAATAAGTTAGAACCTATCATGTTAATAATAGTAAATGATGTAGATCATCCGATAAATGAAAGAGCGCAAACTGTAGCAGAACATGAGAACCTTGAGATTTTAAAATGGTCTAATAAATCAAAAATCATCGAAACTTTAACCTCATAAATTAACAGTAGTCCCCTATTCTTATTTTTTCAATTTTTAAATGCAATAAAGGCTAAAGTAAACTCATTACTTTAGCCTTTATTAATAATTTAGTCGAATTTATTAAAAATTGACTAACTCCTGGTTATGCTACGCTTTTCTTTAAAATCCGCACGTAGATGCCGATTAATTATATTATAACATTTTTATTTTATTTTTAAAAACATAAACTTAATCTTTTAATGTCTTTAAGGAATACCTATACAATACATATCAAAACGATTAGGTCATGCAGATGTACATACAACGCTTAAAACATATTCGCATTTGATTAAAGAATTTGAAGATAATGAAACTAAATTTATAGAAAAAAATCTGACTGATTTGTTTTGTGACTAAACTTCAAAATCTTGTGACTGAAATTAAGATTAACCATCAAAAATTAGTCACATTGTGGCTAAAAAATTTTAAATGGATATAAATAAATAAGAAGTGTAAAAATGAGGATAATAGCTCAAATGCAGATATATCAAGGGGTTGAGTCTAAAATAAAAAGAGCGCTTAAAATGATTTTAAACCATTTTAAGCGCTATAACGGAAGGTAAGGGATTCGAACCCTTGAGACGCTTGTGGCGCCTACACACTTTCCAGGCGTGCTCCTTCGGCCAGCTCGGACAACCTTCCTCAATAATAAATATGTAATAAAAATACAGAAGCGATATTTCACTTCTGTTTGTATGACTCCTACGGGACTCGAACCCGTGTTACCGCCGTGAAAGGGCGGTGTCTTAACCGCTTGACCAAGGAGCCATGGCTCCACAGGTAGGACTCGAACCTACGACCGATCGGTTAACAGCCGATAGCTCTACCACTGAGCTACTGTGGAATAATAATAGAAAATAATGGAGCGGGTGATGGGAATCGAACCCACAACATCAGCTTGGAAGGCTGAGGTTTTGCCATTAAACTACACCCGCTAATGTAAACGATTATGGGGCGGCTGAAGGGGATCGAACCCTCGAATGTCGGAACCACAATCCGATGTGTTAACCACTTCACCACAACCGCCATGAATTAAGAATGGTTCAGGACAGAGTCGAACTGCCGACACATGGAGCTTCAATCCATTGCTCTACCAACTGAGCTACTGAACCGTAATGGTAATAATAATGGCGGTCTCGACGGGAATCGAACCCGCGATCTCCTGCGTGACAGGCAGGCGTGTTAACCGCTACACTACGAGACCTATTAAATTAAAAACTATGTATTGCGGGAGGCGGATTTGAACCACCGACCTTCGGGTTATGAGCCCGACGAGCTACCGAACTGCTCCATCCCGCGCTAATATTATTTTGAATTACCTAATTAATATACCATATTTAAAAACCTAAAGTCAAGAACTTTTTGAATTTAATTTAAATATTATTTCTTAAATAATTACTTAAATATCGTAGCAACATGTTCTCTGTTGAACACAAATATTAGTATATTCATTTTTGTAGTGTACGTCAACGACATTTTGAAAGTTTTTTGTGTAAAAAAACGCTTCTTCTTCCCTTTTATAATATAAGTGTCTAATAGTTGTCATAATTACTCATGAACTATTAAAAAAGATGCAGGAATCATAAATTTTATAATGCCTACATCTCTAACCTATTAAAATATAATTATAATCTTTTTCACTAAAGTGCTATGTTTCGTACTGACACACATAACACAATACATAGCAACCAAACATTACCTATCGTGTCATATAATCTTGCATTCGATCTTGCAACGCTGTAAATGTTTCAAAGCCATCTTCTTCTAAGAAGTGCCCTCCATCTTCCACGATTCGCAAGTTCCCCTCTAATGCATTCATTAATCGTTGAGTCTCTTTATATGAAACGTATTTGTCATTTTTAGAACTCAATCCATAAAAATGATCGACTTTCTTTTTAATGTTATCGTAGTCAATTGTCACATTACTTAAGTCGATATCTAAATCAATCTTTTCAGCATCTTCTTTAAAACCTGCAATACTAAAAAAGCCTTCTATCGGCTGATCAATCATTTCAATATATTTTAAAGCTGTAATTGAACCTAAACCATGCGTTACAAAATATGTATCTTTCTTTCGAACGTTAATTTGTTTCGTCATAGCCTCAATCCATTGATCCACTGTCTTCGTTTCAGGTGATTCAAAATTAAATAATGTTACATGGTACCCTTCTAAAGTCAAATTATGTTTTAGCCACTGATACCAATGATTTCTACTGTTTCCATGCATAGAATGAACAATGATTACATCTGTCATCACATTCTCTCCTTTCAACTTACTATTTCTTTCTGATTTTAAAAATTGAATACTCACCTATAATTGTAAAATAAAAGCACCTTAAATAGAAATGTTTATATCTCAAATTGACATTTCAAATTAAAGTGCTTTGTCATCTTTTCTATTAAATTTAGAAACAAATATTACTATGCGTATATATTCTTTATAACAATTCCAACATTACCGAATTTCCATCAATAATAAAATATAAAAGATACTTCACTGGCGTCCCAGTCCATAATTAGCCTACAACTCTGCGACTATTTCTTCAGCAGCTACCTTACCTTGCACAATACAATCTGGCAGTCCAACCGCTTCAAAAGATGCACCAGTTACTCTAAGTCGTGGATATGATTGTTTAATATGTGCTTGAATCTGTCTGATTTGTTGAATGTGACCAACATGATATTGAGGCATACTTTTCGTCAATCGATTCACAATTGTAAATTCGGGGTCACCTTTAAATGTCATCATCTTACTTAAATCTTTACGCACAATTGAAACTAACTCATCATCTGTATGATCATCGACAGCGGTGTCACCTGGTTTACCTATATAGGCACGAATCAACACCTTACCTTCTGGCGTAGTAAATGGCCATTTCTTTGACGTCCAAGTACAAGCTGTAATGTCTGTATCACTCGTTCTTGCTATAACGAATCCAGTACCATCATAAGTATTTTCAATATCCTTTTCATCAAATGCTAATACTACAGTGGCAACCGTTGTGCTATCCATTGTTTTAAAATAATCAAAAGCTGGATCTTGACCAAACCAATTTAAAAACACTTGATGTGGCGTCGTTACTAATACGCCATCATACACTTCTTCTAGTTGATCATTGTAAACAATTTTATATTGTTTTTGAGACGTAATAATATCATCTACTGTCGTATTATATTGAATTGATACACCCTTTTTAATTACATCTTGTTCTAATGCTTCTATAAATGAACTTAAGCCATGTTTAAACTGCTTAAATTGACCTTTTGGTGCACCCGGATATAATTGTCGCAGTTTAAGACGTTTATTTTTCTCATCTTTCATACCTTTGATTAAGCTTCCAAACGATTCTTCTTTCTCTTTAAAATTAGGAAATGTACTCATCAAACTTAATTTATCGATATCAGTACCATAAATACCACCCATTAATGGTTCAATTAAATTTTCGAGTACTTCATTACCTAATCTTGCTCTGAAAAATTCACCTACTGAAATATCACCATCTTGCATTTGTATAGGCTTTTTGATTAAATCTAATCCTGCTCTTAATTTACCAAGTGGCGATATTAATTTTGTAATAACAAATGGTTTAATATCTGTTGGAATACCCATAATTGAACCACCTGGAATCGGATATAATTTATTTTTCGCAAAAATATATGATTGTCCAGTCGTATTTGTAACAATGTCCTGTTCTAATCCTATATCTTTAGCTAATTCTGTCATTATAGTTTTTCTACCTAAATAAGATTCAGGACCAAGTTCAATCATATAACCATCTTTACGATAAGATTGAATCTTTCCCCCCGGTCGATTCGATGCTTCAAAGATTGTTACGTCAATATTAGGATCTTGCTGTTTTAAAAAATATGCACTTGATAAGCCTGTGATTCCCGCTCCTATTATAGCCACTGATTTAGTCACAACGTTTCACGCTTCTTTCGTAATTAAAATATGGACTTTATTTCATCAACAATTGCACCGATAAATAATGGATGTGTATTCGGCATTTCCGGTCGATAATAATTCGCACCAATGTCATCACAAACCACTTTACATTCATAATCATTGTCATATAGAACTTCTAAATGTTCACATACAAAGCCAACTGGTGTGTATATAAAGTTTTTGTAATGATGTTTTTCATATAAATCACGTGTTAAATCTTGTACATCTGGTCCTAACCATGGTGTACCTGTATTACCTTCAGATTGCCAACCAATCGCGATATTTTCAATATTAGATTGTTCTTTGATTAAAAGTGCAGTATGTTTTAATTCCTCTGGATATGGATCATTATTTTTTTCGATTAAACCTTTTGGCAAACTATGTGCTGAAACGACCAATACAGTATCTTTATGTTCATCCTCTGGAATTTGAACCAAAGTTTCATTAACTTTATTCGTCCAGTACTCAATGAATTTAGGTTGTTCATAATAATGTTTAACATGCGTCAGTTGAATACCATATTTTGTAGCTTCTTCATCTGCACGTTTGTCATATGACCCTACTGAAAATGAAGAATAGTGCGGCGCTAATACGACTGTAATAGCTTCTGTAATACCATCATTATGCATTTGTTCTACTGCCTCTTCAATAAATGGCGAAATATGTTTTAAACCTAAATAAAGTTTAAACTCAACGTCAGCATATGCTTTATTCAAAGCAGAAACTAATGCTTCTGCTTGTTCGTCCGTTGTACCCGCTAATGGTGATAATCCTCCAATAAATTCATATCTATCCTTCAAATCTTGTAGTTCTTCTTCAGTTGGACGTTTACCATGTCTTATATCCGTATAATATGGTTCAATATCACTCTCTGTATAAGGTGTACCATATGCCATAACTAATAGGCCCATTTTTTTAGTCATTGATAATACCTTCCTTTAAATGAATTATCTTTCCCGTGCTATCGCTATTTAACAAAATTATCTTTGTGTATAATTATGAACAAATTCGCTTACTTTACGTAATGTTTCAGGTTGTACTTCTGGAAATACGCCATGACCTAAGTTGAAAATATGTTTTCCATGTTCCATACCTTGATCTAAAATTGGCTTCAACCTTTCTTCTATGACATCCCAAGGAGCTAATAAAATGGATGGATCAAGATTTCCTTGTAATGTTTTAGTTACACCTAATTGTTGCGCTTGGTTTATTGAAGTTCTCCAATCTAATCCTAATACATCAATTGGTAAATCATTCCATTCATTAATTAAATGACTTGCTCCTACACCAAATAAAATGACTGGCACATCATGCTTTTCTTTAACTTCATTTATTAATCGCATCATGTGTGGTTTAATATAATGTCTATAATCTTCGACATTTAAAGCCCCTACCCATGAATCGAAAATTTGAATTAATTCGGCACCCGCTTCAACTTGAGCAGTCACATACTTAACTGATACATCGACTAAGTGATTCATTAATGCAAACCAAGTTGCTTCATCTCTATACATCATTGCCTTTGTGAAATTATAATTTTTCGAAGGTCCACCTTCTATCATATATGATGCTAATGTGAATGGTGCACCAGTAAAACCAATTAAAGGTACATTTAACTTTTCTTCTGTTAAAAGTTTAATTGTATCAAGTACATAAGGTACATCTCGTTCGGGGTCTATTTGAGAAAGTTTCTCAACATCTTGAATTGTTTTAATTGGATTGTGTATTACAGGTCCAATACCAGATTTAATGTCAACATCTACACCAATTGGCTTTAATGGCGTCATAATATCTTTGTATAAAATTGCTGCATCTGTATGATAATTATCAACTGGTAAATGTGTTACATAAGCGCACAACTCCGGCTGATGCGTAATTTCAAATAGTGAATATTTTTCTTTCAATTTACGATATTCTGGTTGCGATCGGCCAGCTTGTCGCATAAACCAAACAGGTGTATGTGTTGTTTCTTCACCTTTGATCATTTTTAAAATTGTATTGTTTTTATTATGCACCATAAAGGCCTCCTAAATTAAAATCATTCTTATCTATATTATCATATCGCTCATTCGTTCGTATTTTCAATAATTAAATGTCATAAAACTGACATTTAATCATAGAACTATTTATTGTAAATTTAAATTCTAAAGTCCATTATTTTGTATCATTACTTCTAAATATCTCGCATGATTCATTATAGTAATTTTAATCAATTATTAATAGTGGTAATGACTAGTTTATCATCGTATAATAAATAAAAACATAAGGGGGACCTTTCATATGAAGAAACTATATACATCTTATGGCACTTATGGATTTTTAAATCAAATAAAAATCAATAACCCGACCCATCAACTATTCCAATTTTCAGCATCAGATACTTCAGTTATTTTTGAAGAAACTGATGGTGAGACTGTTTTAAAATCACCTACAAAATATGATGTTATCAAAGAAATTGGTGAATTTAGTGAACATCATTTCTATTGTGCAATCTTCATTCCATCAACAGAAGATCATGCATATCAACTTGAAAAGAAATTGATTAGTGTAGACGATAATTTCAGAAACTTTGGTGGCTTTAAAAGCTATCGTTTGTTAAGACCCGCTAAAGGTACTACATACAAAATTTATTTTGGATTCGCTGATCGACATGCATATGAAGACTTCAAGCAATCTGATGCCTTTAACGACCATTTTTCAAAAGAAGCGTTGAGTCATTACTTTGGTTCAAGTGGTCAACATTCAAGTTATTTCGAAAGATATTTATACCCGATTAAAGAATAATTTTTTAAAGAAAACTTCCATTGGTTATGCTGTTCGCGTACAGATGCTAACGTAATACGAACGCCGTATAATTGGCACTCATCATTACAAGCATCTATACAACATACATTCCAATGGAAGTTTTTTAATCTCTTAATAATGTCTCTTGATATTTTAACTTTTTAATAATACTTCGGATTGTTAGTAAACCAACTATATAGAAAATAACAACAACATAAAATAACATCATATGTTTAATGATAGATGTCACAGCAAACACAGTACAAACAACAAACATCAATCTATATAAAAACTGCTCATACCCTTTGATTACCTTTTCTTCAGGCACCGGCCATACTTGTGGCCATAAACCATATGCTTGTTGTGAATAAAACTGTGCCATTTGTAGCAATATAATATACACAAAAAGACTTCCTATAACCGCTGTCACTAATGGATATGATAACCAAACCATTAATAGAACAGCGATAATTATTAATCTAAAGATAATATTAAATGCATCTCTTCCTCTAATAAAACTGCGTATAAATAAAAATAAATACATTGAATTCGAGTTGAATTTGTGACCTTTTGGAACTGGTAATAGTATATCCAAATAGCTCCGTCTAACTGCTGATTCTTTTAAGTGTTTCACATCCGTAAACATATTTACAAATTTGTAGTAGTTCATATGATGACGATGTTCGATTGCAATCATTTTCTCCCACGGATATAAAAAGCCAGGTTTATTCCTTTTGACTAATAATTCAATTAAGAGCGGTAAAACAATTAATAAACTTGCCACATACCACTTCATTCCTAGTATCAAATAATAAGTGACTCCGAAAATAAAAAATGATATGAGGTTCACTTGCCATGTTTTTAAACCTGATTGATACCACTGCCATCTTAAACGTAATCCAACATATGGAAATATCAATGCACTGATTGCAAAACATATATAAAATGCCACACTATGTTGATTAATATTATAAAATAGTGGGAACAATACGACGATGATAATGATTTGGATTAAAATTCTCGCAAAATAACTATATAAAATCGCATGGTTCATAAACTGGGACATATGCTTTTCAAATGGCAATAAAAATATTTTGTCCGCTTCTTTTAAGAGTGGTCGCATCGGGAAAATTGATACTAATGCAACAATGACTGAGGCAATCAATGCAAAATCAATATTTGTTGGAATGTGTTTCAACCATTCTCCGTATCCAAATATAAATGCACCTAGCAAAATAAGTAAAAAGACCATGAAATGACCATTAAATATGAACTTATTATAATAGTTTTTCTCTTTGCGAAGGGCATGTAACCTTTTATTAAATAATGTGGTCGCTTGATTACGCATGTATATCTCCACCTTGCGTCACATGAATATAAATATCATCAAGCGTTTGATTATGTAAGCCCGTTTGTTGTCTCAATGCTTCTAAATCGCCAAACGCCACTACTTTACCTTCATCTAAAATAATAAAGCGATCGCAATAACGTTCTGCAGTTGCTAAAATATGCGTACTCATTAAAACGGTTCTGCCTTCGTTTTTCTTTTCAACCATTAAATCTAACATCGATTGAATTCCTAAAGGATCTAATCCTAAAAATGGTTCATCTATAATATATAGTTCAGGATTAACAATAAACGCACAAATGATCATAACTTTTTGCTTCATACCTTTAGAAAAATGACTTGGAAATACTTTTAATTCATTTTCTAAACGGAATGTCTTTAATAATGGCATTGCACGCTTCATTGCTTCATCGCGATCAATATCATATGCCATTGCAGTCATCTCTATATGTTCTTCTAACGTAAGCTCTTCATAAATCACCGGAGACTCTGGAATATAAGATAACTTTCTACGATACGTTTCAATGTCATCATTAATATTTATATCTGAAATTGATAGAGATCCTTCCATAGGTGTCAATAATCCTAGCATATGTTTAATTGTTGTACTTTTACCTGCACCGTTAAGTCCAATAAGACCAACAATTTCGCCTTTGTTTAATTCAAAATTTATATCTTTAATTACAGGGCGTTTTCCATATCCACCTGTAAGATGTTCTACTTTAACTGTCATAAGGCACCTCCATGACTTATATTGTACCAAAAATTATAAAATGCTCATATTAAATAGACATGTACTAATATCGAATTTTTAGCGACAATGTTATAATAAATGATAATACGAGTTCAAAAGGAGTGTAGTCATCATGTCAGAAACAATTTTCGGCAAAATTTTAACTGGAGAAATTCCAAGCTTTAAAGTATATGAAGACGATTATGTCTATGCCTTTTTAGATATTTCACAAGTCACTAAAGGACATACGTTATTAATTCCTAAAAAAGCTTCTGCAAACATTTTCGAAACTGATGAAGAAACAATGAAACATATTGGAGCAGCTTTACCCAAAGTAGCAAACGCTATTAAGCGTGCTTTTAATCCTGATGGCTTAAATATCATTCAAAACAATGGTGAATTTGCTGATCAATCTGTATTTCACATTCATTTTCACTTAATTCCTAGATATGAAAATGATATCGATGGTTTTGGTTACAAATGGGAAACACACGAAGACATTTTAGATAATGAAGCGAAGCAACAAATTGCTGAAAAAATTCAAGCACAATTTTAAATATATGCTTAACCAATGATTGAACGGGTATATTACAATTAATATTAAAACGTTTGTGTTTGACTAAATGTCAAAAATGTTGGCACATATTAAGTTTATTAATATCACAGATGATAAAAGTGAGGAGAATATAAATGAAAGCATCACGCATTCTATTCGGTATCGGCGTTGGCGTAGCAGCTGGTTTTGTAGTTGCACTGCAAGGTAGAGATGACAAAAGTGTGAAAAATAATACAATTGATCGCACTGCCCCTACTGGTTCAAAATCTGAACTTCAACGTGAATTCGAAACAATTAAACAAAGTTTCAATGACATTTTAAATTACGGTGTTCAAATTAAAAATGAAGGCGAAGAATTTGGTAGTTCTATCGGTGGCGAAATTAAGTCATTACTTGGAAACTTTAAATCTGATATCAATCCTAATATTGAACGTTTACAATCACATATTGAAAACTTACAAAACCGTGGTGAAGATATCGGAAATGAATTATCTAAATAAAACTAGCATGTCTTAAGTCATTACAAACATTTATTAACAATGATTCAGTTATTGAGAGAATATAAACTGCATTAATTTTAAACGAGACGACATTAGAAATAATTACATTTCTGGTCGTCTCATTTTTTATGAAGTAAAATCCTCGAATAAAATGATTTTGAATTACTGATTTTATTAACCGTCACATTTATGTCGCTCCCCTTTTCAAAATAATAAAAATGAGTAATTTAATTTAAGTCCATTGATTATTTTGTTGTTTTCATATGTTCAACTTCAAATACTTAATTTATTGTTCTCAAAATGGTTAATTTAAAAATGTCACGCATGATATAAAACAAACATAATATGTTACTATTGAATTACTTAACCTGAGTTAGTTATAATCTAACTTATATTGAAAAGAGATGAGGCGTCAGACATGTTTTTATGTAAGAGACAAATTGATATTAATGCAAGATTTGGGTTGCCTAGAATCGCCTTTATGAGTGCCGTAGCAACCATTATAATGTTTTTAATAAGCTATGAAATAATGTACTTCTTATCGAATACGCCATTATCAGATAGACATTTTCTCATCTTTTTATTTTTAGTATTTTTGACCTATCCATTACATAAAAGTATTCATTTATTATTTTTCTTACCTTATCGTAAATCATTTAAAGTGCACAAATTGACTAAAAGAAAATGGCTTATTTTTTACAATACATATGTCAATCAGCCTGTACACAAATTTTATTTTTGCATTAACTTAATTTTACCTTTGATTATTTTATCTGGTATATTCATCATGCTAACAGTTGCTTTTCCACAATATGGACATTATTTTATGTTTTTATTGGCTTTAAATTTCGGTATTTCTGTTACTGATTTATTATATTTAAAAATAATTATATTTTCTAATTATGGACAATATATAGAAGAACATAGTACAGGTATTAATATTTTGAAAAAAATTAAAAATCCATATCATTTATAACAAAATAATTATAGCAAGGTGATATTATTTGTTTTTTAGCTATGTAATAGCTTACAATCAAATGTATATAGACCTTGTTTTTTATTTAACCAATTTTTACCCCTAAACCTAATGCTATAGTCTGATGCCATATGTTATTGGTTGGTGCTACTATAGAATTATGTTATATTCACGATGATTAACTTACAAAGGAGTTTCAACTATGAAGATGATAAACAAATTAATCGTTCCAGTTACAGCAAGTGCTTTATTACTTGGTGCTTGTGGTTCTAGTGCAACGGATTCAAAAGAAAATACATTAATTTCTTCAAAAGCTGGAAATGTAACAGTTGCAGATACTATGAAAAAAATCGGTAATGATCAAATCGCAAATGCATCATTTACTGAAATGTTAAATAAAATTTTAGCTGACAAATATAAAAATAAAGTTAGCGATAAGAAGATAGATGAACAAATCGAAAAAACTCAAAAACAATATGGTGGCAAAGATAAGTTTGAAAAGGCCTTACAACAGCAAGGTTTAACAGTAGATAAATATAAAGATAACTTACGTACTGCTGCTTATCAAAAAGAGCTATTAAATGACAAAATAAAACTATCTGATTCTGATATAAAAGAAAATAGTATTAAAGCTTCACATATTTTAATCAAAGTTAAATCTAAGAAAAGCGATAAAGAAGGTTTAGATGATAAAGAAGCTAAACAAAAAGCGGAAGAAATTCAAAAAGAAGTTTCTAAAGATCCAAGTAAATTTGGCGAAATCGCTAAAAAAGAATCAATGGATAAAGCTTCAGCCGAAAAAGATGGTTCATTAGGATATGTCCTAAAAGGTCAAACAGATGAGTCGTTTGAAAAAGCATTATTTAAACTTAAAGAAGGCGAAGTATCAGACGTAATTAAAACAAGTTACGGATATCATATTATTAAAGCAGATAAACCAACTGACTTTAATAGTGAAAAACAAAGTCTTAAAGAAAAACTAATCCAACAAAAGATTCAAAAGGATCCAAAATTACTTACAGACGCATATAAAGAATTATTGAAAGAATATGATGTTGACTTTAAAGACCGTGACATCAAGTCAGTTGTAGAAGATAAAATTTTAAATCCAGAAAAACTTAAACAAAATGGTTCACAAGGCGGACAATCCGGCATGAGCCAATAAATTAAAAAGAGCGACCGTGGTTAAATAACCTATGGTCGCTCATTTTTATTAAACTCCAAACAGGTGTGGTGTCTAATGGCCACTGCCCTTTTATTTCACATTAAATCAATGTTCAATTGATTAGACAATCATCATTACTTTTCTCACCTATCTGAAATATTATATTATTTTTAATCAAGTGATTCCGGATTATAGAATCGACGATTTTCAAGACCAAATATTTTATCTGTAAACTGACCTTTGTCAGTTTTTTTATAGGCCTTTTCAAACATATTCATTCTTGCATCAATGTTATCGATATAGCATAAAATTTCTGCTTCTTTTAAATATGGTAGTTTTGGTGAACCATATTCTAACTTACCATGATGAGATAAAATCATATGGCGTAATAACATAATTTCTTCACCATCAATGTTGAGTTCACGTGCAGCTTCAACTACTTCATCGCTCGCAATTGAGATATGTCCTAATAAGTTGCCTTCTACTGTATATGAAGTGGCAACAGGTCCACTCAATTCTCTAACTTTACCGATATCATGCAAAATAATACCACTATATAGCAAGCTCTTATTTAGCAATGGATAAATATCACAAATTGATTTCGCAATACGCAACATTGTTAATACGTGAAAGCTTAAACCGCTTGCAAAGTTATGATGATGTGAACTTGCGGCTGGATATGTGTAAAATCGTTCTTGATATTTTTTCAATAAATGACGTGTGATACGTTGTAAATTAGCGTTTTCAATATCTAGCAAATAATGAGAAATCTCTTCTTGTATTTCTGCCGGTGATAAAGGGGCACCATCTACAAATTGTTCTGTTTTTAATTGATCTTCAGCTGTCGCTAGTCTGATTTGATTGACTTTCATCTGTTTATTTCCGCGATAGTTTATGATGTCACCTTTAACATGTACAATTTCTTCGGGCTTAATTGTTGCCATATCATTTTTTGTAGCCGTCCAAAATTTCGCTTCAATTTCACCACTTTTATCTTGCAAATGTAATGTCATGTAATCTTTACCTTGTGCAGTTACACCTTGTGTAGCTTTATGCACTAAGAAAAAGTGATCAACTGAATCTCCGGGATTTAGATTCTCTATATTTCTCATCGTTTCCCGCCTTCCTCTATTTTGTTTAATGTAATCACTTCTTTTGATGGTACAATATTATCTTTAACACATGTGAAGTAAAGTACTTGATAGTGTTCTGATAATGATCGTAAATAATTCAACATTTTTTCAGTACGTTTTTTATCAAAATGAACAAATGCATCATCAACAATTAATGGGAAAGGATAATATGGACGTAACACTTTAATTAAGCTAATACGTAATGCTACATAAAGCAATTCTTTTGTAGATTGACTTAATTCAACAGGATCAAATAGTTGTCCATTTACATGTTTTACTGTAATTGAATCCTCATTATAATTAATCATCGTATATCTTCCATCAGTTAGATGTTTCAATATTTCTACTGCTTCATTAATTACTTGTGGCAATCGTTTATCTTTAATTTGTTTAATGTGTTCATCAACTAAACTTTGTAAATAACTTAAACTTGCCCAATCTTTAGCAATATCATTAAGTTGATTTTTAAGACTATGATATTCATGTCTTAAGTTTGCCAGTGTTGTATCTGTCTCCATATGATTGATTTGCGCACTTAAATCACTAACCTGTGTTTGCATTTCTAAATACTGTTCATTATATTCATCAACTTGAGTAGCTAACAAATGATCTTCTTCTTCAAGCTGTGCTGTCGTTTTTTCACTCAAACTTGAACTTAATTCATAAGAATAGTTTTGATTTTCAAGATATTTAGTCAAATCATTGAAACGATTCAAATTACTCGTGTATGTTTGATAGTCTTCATGATGTTGATAAAAATCTTCTTCTGAAGCAACATTGATATAATCAAATAATGATTTAATTTCATTATTGTTTTCTTCTAATTGTGCTTTTAAATGATTTAATTCATTAGTTGTAAGTTTTGTATTGTCATTATTAACACGCCATTTTTCATTTGTATCTTCAGCATTTTTTAACCATTGCTGTACATCATGGAATAATGACAATTTATTAAAGTATACAAATTGTGATTTAGTTACAGCTTCTGCATGATTATAAAATGTATCTAAATCTTGCACTAATCTTTGACGTTGTTGATTTAAATCACTAATATGTTGATCTAATGCTTTAATATTAGCCATTGTAGAAATGCTATCAACAATTAAATCATTTGAAATTTTAGATGATAAGAATAATTCATCTTTAACATTTTCAACTGTATTTTGTAATTCGTCATGTCGACCTTTTGCATCGTTTAAACGTCCTTCAATATATTGACGTTTTTCTTCTAAAATGTCTTTATTTTTCAAAGCTTGTTGCCAATGATCACGAACACGATATTGCTCATCAAGATCAAAGTCTAAATCGTAATTTTCATCTAAAATAGCTAACTGTGCTTTAATTTCTTCGATTTCATCAGTGATTGCTTCACTATAATCTACTTCTTTTGATTTAGCCATAATGATACCGATGATGAATACTAAAGTTAAAACTGCGAAAATAATACCAAATAACATATTATTTGAGATAAATGAAAATGCTGCTAAACCAATTCCTGCCAATGTTAAAATGATAAATGTTGTACGTAATAATTTTTGACGTTTTTGCTTTTCTTGTTGTTCAATTTCAAAACGTTCTTTTAGCTTGCCATACAAGTTCTCTTTTTCATTTAATTCAATGACTTGTTGTGAGTATTCTTTTTTCTTTTCAAATGTTTCTTCAGGAACGATTTTTTCTTCAACAGAATCTAATTCACTATGAATTGCATTATCTTCGATTTTATTCTCTTCTAGGCTACGTTCTAATTGTTTAATATATGCAGCTTGTTCTTGTTTATTTTTAATTTGTTCGCTAACATAACTTTTCATTGCCTCTGAGCTATCAACGCCATGATGGGTTTCAGACCAGCCTATATTAGCTTGCAATTCATCTTTATCACGCTGTTTGTTAGCAATATCTTTTTCAATCGCTGCTAGTTCGAATTCTTTGTTTTTAATTTCATTTTCTTGTTGATTTAAACTATTAAATGCATCTATATCTGATTGTTTAACTGGTTCTAATTGACTTGCTTCTTCTTCAAGTTGTGCTAAACGTTCGTTTCTTAAACCAATATCTCTTTCTAATGATTGCTTATGAGCTCTTGCCTTTTCATAACGATCTATACCTTTTTCAGGGAATGAAATCGGCTCAATGTTTAATTGCTGTTCAAGCGACTTCCATTCTTGTGAATGATCGTGTAAAGCGACCTCTTTTTGTTTTTCTTCATGCATCTTAGATAATTGATTAAGATTTTGCTTTAAATGATCTAATCGTCGTGATGATTTGTCACGATCGTCAACTAATCGGTGGTACGTTTCCAATTTAGCTTCTTCTTCACGAATTTGACTTTCAAGTTGCTTTAATTGCTCGATTTGCTGATTAATAATTGGATTTTTGCCAGACTTTTTATACAGTTCATCTTTTTTACGATTAATCACTTCTCGCATAGATGTAAATTCAGTTGATCCTAAAGCACCTGCTTGTAATAGATAATCTTGTAATTGCTTTTCATTTAAATTTCTATGGATATCTTGGAGACCTAAGACGTCGAATGAAAAGATACCTTGATAAGTCTTTTTAGAAATATAATTTAATTTCTTTTGAAGCCATGCATCATCACGTACTGAACCATTAGGTAGGTAAACTTTTACATCACCTTGTGCACTTCCTTTAATACGCTCAACTTCAATTTCTAAACCATCATCAAGAATAAGAACGAGTTTACCACCATATTGATTACCTAATCTTGGTTCTAATCGTGGTTCTTTTGATTTTTTAGTTGGAAAACCAAATAATATTGAGTGAATAAATGCTTGAATCGTAGATTTACCCGCTTCATTTTCACCAAATATTTCAGTGAAGTTTTTATTAAATTCAATTTTACGTTGAACAAATTGACCATAACCATAAATTTCAAGTGATTTAATTATCATTTTGTTCACCTCTCATTTCAGCTTTTAAAATTTCTTCAGCACGATTAACCAATGCTGTATGATCGAAAGTACCATAGTCATCTAAAAACTTAGATGCACGTGGATTTAAATATAAATCTGACATTGCTTTATCAAACACACCTTGATCAACTAATAAATCCGCTGAAAATTCATTAACTAAAGGCGATTCATCATTTTGTGCATATTGAATTTTTAAATCATCAATATATACAAATTGGTTTTCATTTTCTTCATAGTCAGCAATCATTTCTTCAACTTGCAATAAATCTTGTGGAGAAATTAACGTCTCACTATTGATAATTAGTGTAAGACGATAAAAAGCTTTACCTTCTTCTCTCACTTTTTCTTTAAAGCTTTGAATAACTTCATACAAACCTTGTTTAGACGTCTTATCCGTTTCTATTGTTGCTTCTTCAAATCTAATATATTGTGTTGGATAAAATTTAGTTTTTAATTTTAAGTGGTCACCTTCGATTAATAAGCAACCTTTTTCACCTTGCTCATTAAAATGTCTGCCTTGAATATTACCTGAATAGTTAATCACAGGCATGTCACTTAATTGTTGACGTTCATGAATATGTCCTAACGCCCAGTAATGATATAATTTACTGTTTAAATCCTCTAGTATAAATTCAGTATATCTTTCATTTACTGATGATTTGCTATAAGTTCCATGTAAGACACCAATGTGTATACCCTTTTGACCTTGGCTCGAAGGATATTCATCAATTTTATTTTCATAACTTGCTCTATTTTCATAACTAAAACCATGAATATAAATAGTTTCACCAGATTTAGTAATTGCTTCATAGGTCTCAACTTTATTAGAGAAAACAGAAACATTATCCGGCCAATTTGATGAAATCTTTGATGATAATGGATCGTGATTACCATGACATACGTAAACAAAGATTTGTTCATTTTGTAAACGTTCAAATTGTTGTTTCAGGAAAATTTCAGCACGCAACGTTCTATTTTCACTATCAAACAAATCACCAGCGATAATTACAAAATCAACATCCTGTTGTAATGCTATATCAACAATATTTTTAAAACTTTCATAAGCACTTTTTTGAACATCTTCAAAAATTTTAGGGCTTATATGACTCTTAGATTTGAAGGGACTATCTAAATGCAAATCCGAACAATGAATAAATTTAACCATACATCCATATCTCCTTAATTTAAGGTTCTAACATCAATTTCGCAAAATCCAACTATTAAAGCTTTGTCATCACTATTCCTAAAAGATATATTTATGCATCCTATTGAATAGTGATACATTAGCTGATTCATTAAAATCAGTTGATTTTTATTTTTGTCTCACAAAAAAGAGGTCGGGACAAAAGCGTTTAGGATTTGAGCAGAACCGAATGATGCGCGAAATTGTTTTCCAAATTTTGTCGAATCGTGAGAGTTTCTGCCGAAAATCCTGCTTTTGGGACGCCGTTAATCGGTTTCCCAGAGCACAAAATCTTTATGTCTCACCCTCGTGCTTTAGTCAAATCGTGATGTTTCAATTATTAACAAGTTTATTATTTCTTCATTTTACCATAATACGCTTCATATCGTCGATGAACATATGAATTTGAGGGATTTTTGTAACAGTTTATTTTTAAAATCATATAATATGGTTAAGTTTTTCGAATATCATGTTCAAAAATTCAAATTCTGGAAATAATTTCGTACCTAATATGGTGAGCTTTCGATATTACTCTACTCGAAAATGTTAGAACTCTCACAGTAATATTATAAGTTGAACTTCTCAACAAAAAATCGTGAACTTTCTCGGTAGTATTGTTAACACATCCAATAAGGATAGTCACGCACTTTAACATTCATGTTGTTAGTAAAAAGTTTTTTATCTCACATAAACGAACATTGCTATCGATTTTATTTGATATAAATAAAGACTGCCAACAAAGTCTCAAACTCTGTCGACAGTCATTCCCTATTCAATGGGCTTATTAATTATATAAAGTATTAGTCAGCGTAAATTTCGTCTAAAGGTTTAACGATAATTTGGTTGATTTCTTGGAATACTTGACTCATTTTTTGTTCAGCATTCATTAATGCAGAGATGTTTTCATCTTTTTCAATTGCTTGAGCTTGTTCTTGTGCTTTTTGTAAATCTTCTTCAGCAATTTCTTCACCTTGCATTTGTTTTTGTTGGAAGTTAATTTGTGTTTCACGGAACTCATCGAATAATTTTTTAGATTCTTCGTTCTCTTTTACATTAGCAAATGCTTCTTTGATTGCTTTGTATTCATCACTTTCTCTTAAAGCTTGTTCTAATTGATTTGCATAATCGTATAAATTTACTGCCATGGTTATAGCACTCCTTTGTTGTTGTTAACTTTTATATAAAAATGTTTCGCTATTACTTTAACACATCTCGCTTTTTTAGACAAAGATTGCAACCAGTCCTTGGAAAAACCCTATAATTCCACCTAAAATAAAGCCTAAAGACATGATAAGTTTTAATTCCTTATTTGCAATTTCAATGATTAATTTTTCAATATAATCTAATTCAAAAGTGTTAATTTGTTCTTCTATTAGTCCACGTAAATCTACTTTTGTCATTATAATTGATAAATGTTTAGATAACTGTAAAATGACTAAATCAGTTAGCTTTGTAGAAAGTTGATTTTCTATATAGTCAATCAAGTTCGGCATTATTGAAGTAATTGGTTTATTTGCTTGATTACTTATATAAGTCGTCAAATATACCGATACATTTTTGGCAATATCATTAAATTGCGTAGTATTGATTAGTTCATTTAATGGTTTATTTTTGAACGTTTCATACTCATTTGAAATGACTGATGTAACTATACCTCTCGCCTTAGGGTGTGAAGTTAATCTTATAAGCTCTTGCTGAATACGATCTGCAATGCTCTCTTTCGTCATAAACATTTGCAACATACCAATTAACTTACCTTTTTCATTGAAAAACGTATCCAACATGTCATTAATATCTTGTGTCCCTTTAGCTGAAGATAAATAATTTCTTGCACGATCACATAATAAGTCTGTCGCTTTATCTACTTGATTATCTAGTAACGTTACAAATTGATGTGGTAATAGCGCTGCAATCGTCTGATCTTGATGTGTTTGATAATATTGATTCAATTGTGATTCAATGTATTGACTTCCGTTAGTTTGTAATACACTTTCTAAATCGATATCTAACTGTGAAGTTAATTGCTGGATAGTTAGCTGATTTTTAGATATCTTTTGCAATTGTTTCGAAATCATAGAATTAATTGCTTCTTGTGATTTGCTGCTTTTTAATTTTTCACTTATTAAAGATTCGGTAAGTAAATGTTCTTCTATAACTTGACCAATCTTAGTTGCGATTTCTTCTCGTCTTTTAGGAATTAATCCAGGTGTAAATGGTACTCTAAATTTAAATATATAATATGGTTTAAAGGGGTGAAACAGCATTCTAATTGCGATTACATTCGTAATACCACCAATTATCGCCCCTACAACTATCATAAATATAATGATAAATAGTGCATTCATAATTTTGACTCCTTTGTTACAACATAGTTATTCATTATACCACTGTTTTGAACTTTTAATTCATTTTTCAATTTACTTTGTTACTAGTTTTATAACTATTTTACATACAAAAAAGCGATGCCTCACCTTAATTGGGTGTTCCACATCGCTTTGATTATTTATTAAAAGTATATAGGCCTAGATATGTACTAATTCTTCTTTAGCATTTCTGTTAAAGTATGTTTCAGCTTCTCTCATTTTAGAAGTACCGAAAATTGGTTGATTATCTGGATTCAATACACGATAAATATTACTTACTTTATTACTTTGTAATACGAAGCCATTACGTGTCTCAATGTTATTCCAGTAAATATCACTTGTTGGTGCATGGTTTGGATATGCACAATGATTTCTTGAAATTGTTTGAACGATTTCTAATGGATCACAGCCAAAAGTGCTGTTTAATACTTCAGAGTCTCTGAATAATGCACAAATTGAAATACAAGTTGTCCAATTTGGTAATACTCTCTCTTTTTCAATTTGTACTAAAGTCTTTTTAGAAAGTCCAATTGTTTGCGCCATAGTGTCTTGCGTATAACCAGCCTCTATACGAACCATTTTAAATTTTGTTTGAATTAAATCTGTAAAACTCTGTCTATCCATTCTGTTATCTACCTTTCTGTTTGGAGAATTTTATCCGGACACAAGAAATTGCAATAATACACATTTCTTGAAACACAGATTTCATCTTAATATATTTTTAATAAAATGAAAAGAGTCAATTTCACATTTGTATTAAATTTTGATCAAGTCAACAAAAGTTAAGTTTACTTTATAATGAATCAAAAGTAAACGAAGTTAAATTTTATGCATAATGTCTACATTTGATAAAACTTACACTTTTATTATGATATCAAATTTACAAAGAAAACTGTATAATAAATCCTATCGCTATGAAAAAAATCCTAATAAAATGTTGAAAATTTGACTATTTTTTGACGAATCTACAGGAAACTCACTTTATATTAATTTATTTTCCATTGCATAGATCGCAGCTTGTGTACGATCACTTACTTGTAACTTACTAAAAATATGACTAACATGCGTTTTAATTGTTTTTTCTGACACAAATAAAGTTTCTGCAATTTCTTTATTTGTTTTGCCTTTAACCATTTCTCGTAACACTTCTATTTCTCTCTTCGACAATTTATTCGTGTAATGTGGTTTTTGGCTTACCGTTTCAAATACATCTTGTGCTTTAGGATGTATCATTTTTTCACCATTCATGACACGCCTAATTGTGTCGATTAATTGCTGTGGCTCAACATCTTTCATTTCATAACCATCTGCGCCTTTATTGATAGCTGAAATCACGTGTTCGTCATCAACATAACTGGTTAAGACTAATACTTTAATTTCAGGATAGTGCGCCTTAATATATTCAGTAATTTCAATACCATTCATTTCAGGCATAACTAAATCTAATAACACAATATCTGGATGCTCATTATCTTTTAAATATTCTAAAAATGATTGACCATCTGAAAAATCTTGAATAACTTCTAAATTTTCAATTGTTGATAATAGAAAACGTAAACCTTGACGAACAATATAATGATCATCAACTAATATTACTTTGTCCATATGTTAACTCCTTATACTAAATTATTTGATAGGAATTGTGAATTTAATTTGTGTCCCTTCAGATGGCTGTGACTGAAATGTCACTTTGCCTTTTAATAATTTAACTCGTTGTTTTATATTGTTAATGCCATGTGACGAACTGATATCAACATCATCTATATCAAAACCTTGTCCATAATCATAGACATTTATGTATAGCATTTCGTTCGTTTGTTTTAACATTAAACTCATCGAATTAGTGTTTGCGTGTTTTTTTACATTATTTATGCATTCTTGTAATGCGCGATATATATTTTCTTCAATTTCATTGGAAAGGTCTATTAAGCCTTCTACATTAACTTTTAATTGAATTTGCATTAACTTACTATAAGCCGTCAAAGCGTGAAGCAAACCTTGTTCGAGTCCGACTGGCTTAAGTTGCCATATCAATGCACGCATTTCATTTACTGCATTTTGACTTGTCTCTTCAATTGTCTTAAATGCTTGTTTGGCAATGGTTTCATTCGTCATACCATATGCAGCATGTGCTGTTAACTTTACAGAAAAGAGCATTTGATTTACTGAATCATGTAAATCTCTAGCTAATCGGTTACGTTCATTTATTTTTGCGGCTTCTTTTTCACGATCTGTTAAATAAATACGTTTGATGGCTGAACCTAATTGAAATGCAACTGATTCTAATAATTCTAAATCTTCGTCACTATAAATTTCAGTATTAGGCGATGCAACATTTAGAATTCCAAATTGCTCTTGACCCGATTTAAGAGGCACTGTTGCATGATGCGTAATATCATCATTTTGACTTGGATAAGCTTTGGACGCAAGATTGATTCGGGAACAATTAACAATATTCGATGCTTTCATCAACCTGCCTTGATTAAAAGCTTTAACACACCAACACGACCCATCTTTTATATAATGACAATGTTCTGCCATTAATGAGTGAGGTAAGTCTACATGTGAAACGAGTTCATGCTCACCAACACTATTTATAAAAAATATCCATCCTGTCGTGAAATTACTGCCTTCGATTAAATATTTTAAAGCGCCCTGCGTCATACTATACATTTCTGTTTCTTCATTTAAAAATTCAGCAATTTCTTTTAATAAAGCCAGTCGCGTCTTTTGTTCCATCAAATCGCTCCAATTCATTTTACGTGTATTTACTATTATACATTGAGTTATTATATTTTAAAATCTTAGACATGAACATGATAAAATGATATTGATGATTTAATAGTTATATTCCGTTGAACTGTTTTGTGATATGATACTAAAGACTATAGGAGGATTTTATGAAATTTAAAATACCAGAAAACTTTAATGACTTAAGTTTACGAGACATTTTCCAACAACTTAAGCTACCTAAAAAAGACTTACACAATTTAAACATGTCTAAAGATATTACAATTAATGATCAATCAGCACGATTAATGGATAAAGTTCATACAGGTGATCAAGTATTTATACCTACACCTGAGGAAAAAAGTAACTACGTGCCTAGTTATCGTTATGCACAAATTAAATATGAAGATGATGACATGGCGATTGTGATGAAACCTAAAGGTGTGAAAACACATCCGAATGATTTAAAAGAAAGTAACACATTAATGAATCATGTTATCTATACTGTAGATAGTGATTATGTTGAACCAATTCATCGACTGGATCAAGAAACAGTTGGTTTATTAATCGTTGCTAAAAATCCTTTAATGAAAAAAATCCTTGATCGTATGTTAGAGGAAAATAACATTACACGTATATATAAAGCCAATGTAAAAGCATTACTACCATTAAAACCTCAAACGATTGATATGCCAATAGGTAAAGATAAATTCCATTCAAACAAACGTCGCGTTTCACCTACTGGTCAACGTGCGATTACGCATATTTTAACTTCTAAAATGTTAAAAGAAAATGTGTGTCAACTCGAAATTAAATTAGATACTGGTCGTACACACCAAATTCGTGTTCACTTAGCTGAAATTGGTCATCCAGTTATAGGCGATCCACTATATGGAGACTCAACATTGAGACAATTAGAACTTGAAAGTTATAAAATTGAGTTTATACACCCATTAACAAAAGAAGTTATTTCTGTTTCGTTAGATGATTAATATCGATAAATACGCATGACATTATGTCGTGTGGTATTGTTTTGTAATTAAATAATGCATTAATTGAAATCGGATATCTGAAAATTATTTCAGGTGTTCGATTTTATGTTGATATTTTGGAAAGCTTTTTATTTTGAGGATTAATTGTAGAATTCCATATATTCTTGTTCAACTGTAGTAAATGTATTTACGAGCGACGCATGATATCATATGCTTTTTTGCCATAAAATAAAGCTTGGAACACTACATCTACATGCAATGTCCAAACTTTATAACTCTTCATAAAATTGGTCTGATGTATTCAATTTGATATAGAGCCGATTTATTATAGCGCCACATTTATTTGATATAACTATTAAATTAGTGCGGATCTACCATATCTTCTGGCTTAATCCAAGCTTCGAATTGTTCCTCTGTTACATATCCTGTTTGAATTGCAGATTCTTTTAAAGTTAAGCCTTCTTTGTGAGCTTTTTTAGCAATTTGCGCTGCTTTCTCGTAACCGATATGTGGATTTAATGCTGTAACTAACATTAACGATTGATTTAAATAATTATCAATATTCTCTTCAATTGGTTCAATTCCTACAGCACAATTATTATTGAATGTTTCCATACCATCTGCTAAAAGATAGATAGATTGTAATGTATTATGCATAATTACTGGCTTATACACATTCAATTCGAAGTTACCTTGAGAGCTTGCAAATCCAACAACAGTATCATTACCCATGACTTGAACTGCAACCATAGTTAACATTTCACATTGAGTTGGGTTAACTTTACCAGGCATAATAGATGATCCTGGTTCATTTTCAGGGATAGAAATTTCTGCTAATCCAGCTCTTGGTCCAGAAGCTAACCATCTTACATCATTAGCAATTTTCATTAAATCACCAGCTAATGCTTTTAATGTTCCATGTAACTGTACAACTTCATCGTGCGCGGTTAATGCATGGAATTTATTTTCAGAAGATACAAATGGATAACCAGTATTTTCAGAAATATATTGTGCAACTTTATCACCAAATTCGGGATGTGCATTGATTCCAGTACCTACAGCTGTACCACCAATAGCAAGGTTTAAAATATGTTTTTTAGATTCTGATAACATTGTATCGCATCGATCCAACATATATCTCCATCCACTAATTTCTTGTCCTAATTTGATTGGCGTCGCATCTTGTAAATGTGTTCGTCCAATTTTTATAATTGAATCAAACTTAACTTCTTTTTCTTTCAATGTATTTCTTAAAAGTTTTAAAGCTGGTTCTAATTTTGTTTCAACTTCATGGTACAATGCTACGTGCATCGCTGTTGGGAATGTATCATTTGAACTTTGTGATTTATTAACGTCATCATTAGGATGAATACTTTCATCACTTTGATGTTCTTTCAAATACATGTTTGCAACAAAGCTTACCACTTCATTCACATTCATGTTACTTTGTGTCCCGCTTCCAGTTTGCCATACAACAAGTGGGAAGTGTTCATCTAGCTCGCCAGCTAAGATTTGGTCACAAGCGTATACAATGGCGTCTTTTTTGGCTTCACTTAATTTTCCTAAGTCAAAATTAGCTAATGCTGCAGCACGTTTTAATTGTGCAAAACCATAGACCACTTCAATTGGCATGCGCTCTTTACCAACCGGGAAATTTCTCTTACTTCTTTCAGTTTGAGCACCCCAATATTTATCTGCAGGTACTTCTATTTCTCCAAAAGTATCATGTTCAATTCTTACTGACATTCATTTTCTCCCCTTATCAATGTTTATTTATCTGTAGTATATCACTAAATAATTTATTTGAGCAATTTAAGATTAAAACGTTTTCATTTATTTAAAACAAAAATACACTAACCAAAAGTACATTGATATTCAACAACCATACTCACTTTCAATTAGTGTATATATTTTAATTAATCTACTTGGCGATATTTTGTTTTTGTGGCATCTACTGTCGCAAATGCAGTTAATATATATAGTACTGCACTAATAATTGTTGTATACGGATTTAATGCTACTAATGTTCCTAAAAACCCTGATAAACTTGAATAGAAACCATCAAGTGTGTAATACAAAATACCAGTAATTAATAAACAACAAATTACACTTATTACGATGCCAGATTGATTACTTTTAATGAATGTTTGAGCATTAACATCATCAATTAATCCTTTTGATAAGTTAAGCTGTAATTTCACTACTTTAAAAATGACTGGCAAGTAAAGCGCGCCGACTGCCAATGGAAAAGCTTTAATTGATATTAGACTAATTAGTACAGTCGCTATCAATAATTGAATCCAATATTTTCCTAACATATTCGTATAAATCTCCTCTATTTTCATTCTTCAATAGCATATCATAATAGAACCATTTTAAGAAATGTGCTTTAATAATTTCATTGAAAATATTATGAATATTACTGATAGGTGTTTTCTAAGGTCCATTATTTTTGCAGTTTGCTTTGATTTCGAATGGGAATATGAATGAGGTTGAGACATAAAGTTTTTGTGCTCTGGGAAACCGATTAACGGCGTCCCAAAAGCAGGATTTTCGGCAGAAACTCTCACAATTCGACAAAATTCGGAAAACAATTTTGCTCATCGTTCTGTTCTGCTCAAATCCTAAACGCTTTTGTCCTGACCTCGTTAATGTAATTCTGTTTTTATGACTAAAAATTAAAAAAGCTAGGTAACAAAATGCCACCTAACTTCATATTCAAGATTATCAGTCCAACTTGATATAGGTTCTATGCTATTCATTGTTTACACGATAAATAGCAGTATAATACACAATGATAATACTTTACTGATTGTCTTCGTCAGTACTCTTTTCTTGATCATTTTGATCTGAAATTTGTTCCATCTCTTTACCTAATTCTTTTAAATCTTCAAAATCAGTTACCATACTGTTTTCTTCTTCATGATAATTTAATTTTGCATTTTTATCTTTAGTCATTATAATCCCTCACAGATTTTTGATTAAGAAAATTAAGCAAAGCGAGATGTAAAGTAAGCTTTCACATCTTCTGGTAAACCGGCAGCCGCTTCTTTATCAAGAATAACATTTACCATTCTATGTGATTTTAAGTCAGCTGGTTCGAAACTTGTTTTACCATTTTCTTGGTATAATTTTTCAACAACTTCCTTTTTATTAGCACCTGTCACAACTAAGAATATTTCTCTCGCTTCCATTAAACCTTGGCGGATACTAACATTTAATTTTCCTTGCTCATCAATAGAAACAACTTGCAATGTTAATTTACCTTTATTTTCTTTAGTTTTAATTTTGTCAGAAATAAATTCAATAGCATCCTTTTCAAACGTAATTGGGTAGATTTGACTTGCTGGCACGCCTAATGCTTCAAAATAAGATTTTTTATTGTCGTAATCTAAAATATTTATTTGACTAAAATCAACAGCGTGTTTTTCAATGTTTTTCTTTAATTCATCTAATACTGGTGCTTGGTCTGTATCCAAATGAAAACCTGCAATTGTAGTAGGATTATTGTTAAATTGTTTTCTAATAATATCTGCAGCATACTCTGCTACAAGTTGACTGTTGTCAAATACTTTAAAGTTCATTGCCATGATCTTTACACTCCTCTTAGTTTGCATTTTACATAAAAACGGCGATATTAATAATTATTATACCCTAACTTGTACTATATCAAACCATTTTGCTTTTGCATGTACTTTATTTAAATATAGCATTTAAAGCCTTGTTTTTATAATGATTTTATACATTTTTAGTTTAGTCCAGGAAAATCTTGTTGACGCAATGCTTCATAAATTAGCAACGCCGCAGTATTTGATAAATTCAGTGAACGAATGTGTTCGCTCATAGGTATTCTTAATGCTGTTTCTTGATACTTTTCTTTAACCCAATCTGGTAAACCTGTTGTTTCTTTCCCAAAAATAAAGTAATAATCTTTATCTTGTCTTGAAAAATCAAAATCACTATATGTCTTTTTACCAAATTTTGTTAATAAATAATATTCACCACTTGTTTGTTCAAAAAATGCTTCAATACTTTCATGATAAGTTATATTTACAAACTCCCAGTAATCTAAGCCAGCTCTTTTTAACATTTTATCATCCGTTCTAAAACCAAGTGGCTTAATTAAATGTAAATGTGTATTAGTTCCTGCACACGTACGTGCAATATTTCCAGTATTAGCTGGAATCTCAGGTTGATATAAAACGATATGATTTGTCATGTTACTTTTCTCTCCTTGTTTCTATTCCTTTTATCATTTCCTGCTGTACTTCTGCATCCTCTTTTTCATAATTTGCGTTGATAAATTCTTTAGCATCATCACCAAGAATTTGACCAATTGCCCAATAAGCAGTTGCTCGAATCATTGGTCTTTCATCAGTAGTTGCTACTTTTTTCAATTCTGGAATTGCATCTACTTCATTAAAATGTGCCAATGCCAAAATAGCATTTCTTTGTATAGGTTTTTTACCGCGCCAAGCACCTGCAAGGTGACCATATGTTTGTTTAAATTCTTTATTAGACATACGTAACAATGGTACAAGTCTTGGTTTTAAAATTTCTGGTTCTAAAATAATATCATCTTGTTCAGTGTTAATGCCTCGATTTTTCGGACAAACTTGCTGACATGTATCACAACCATAAAGTCTATTTCCAATTTTATACCGATACTGGTCTGGCATATAACCTTTTGTTTGCGTTAAAAAGCTTATACATTTTTGACTGTTTAATTGACCATTTCCAACTAATGCACTTGTTGGACAACGATCAACACAAATTGTACAATCCCCACAACTATCTAGTATTGGATCATCCGGCTCAAATGGAATACTAACTAACATTTCCCCGAGATACGTCCATGTTCCTAAATTTGGATTTATGACAAATCCATTTCTACCAACAAATCCTAATCCCGCACGTTCTGCAACTGCTCTATCTGATAACACACCTGTATCTACCATTGACTTTATTTCAACACTTGGCACCTTTGACTCAATATATGCCGATAACTTATCTAATCGTTTACGCATAATTGTGTGATAATCTTGTCCCCATGATGCCCTTGCAAATAAACCTCTGCGGTCTCCTCTAACACTTTTAGGTGCACCCTTTAATTTATTAGGGTAACCAACTGCTATTGCTATAATCGATCTTGCTGTTGGTAAGGATAATTTAGGTTCTGTTCGTAAAGCTATATCAGATTCTTCAAATCCTGAGGCATAACCATTTGCATGATATTCTTCTAACTTTTGCTTCAATTCATCAAAGGGATCTGCAGTAGTAAACCCAATACTGTCAATTCCGATTGTATATGCATAATCAATGATATCTTGCTTTAATTGCTTTGTATCCAATCGTATGCCCCCCATAAAATAATACTATGTTATTTTAACACAACCATTATTCATATTGAGGTTTCATTTCATGTATTTTTAAAAATAAAAAGCTTGAATATATGATATAACTTTGTGGGTCGTATCATATATTCAAGCTTCGTTGTGTAGTTATAATACTCTTGATAAGAAATTCTGTGTTCTTTCGTGTTGTGGATGTTCGAATATTTCATTTGGTGTTCCAGATTCCACAACGACACCATCCGCCATAAATATGACTTTGTCACTGACATCTTTGGCAAAGCCCATTTCATGTGTGACAACTACCATGGTCATACCTTCTTTGGCTAAGTCTTTCATTACTTTTAATACATCACCAACAACCTCAGGATCTAATGCTGAAGTTGGTTCATCGAATAAAATAACATCTGGTTGCATTGCTAGCGCCCTTGCAATTGCTACCCTTTGTTTTTGGCCACCGGATAATTGATTTGGATATACATTTGCTTTTTCTTTTAAACCTACTTTATCTAAAAGTGAAATAGCTTCTTGATGCAATGCTTCATTGTTATCTTTTTTCAATAGTTTAGGTGCTAATATTATATTATCGACAACTTTTTTATGTGGAAATAGGTTGAAGTTTTGAAATACCATGCCCATCTTTTGACGCAATTTATCGACTTGTGTCCCTTTTTTGGTTAAATCATTTCCTTCAAATATTACTTGTCCTTTAGTAGGTTCTTCTAATAAATTCATACATCTTAATAATGTACTTTTACCACTACCAGAAGGACCAATAATTGCTACAACTTCGCCTTGATTGATTTCAAGATTGATATCTTTTAATACTTCATTATCCCCAAATACTTTATTAAGATTATTAATTTTAATCACTTGCGCTCAATCTCCCTTCAATCATGTTCATGATACGTGTAAGAACAAATGTTAATACAAAGTATAATGCTGCTGCTACTAATAATGGTGTAAATGGATCAAATGATATTCCTTGGACCACCTGTGCATTAAACATAATCTCCCCAACTCCAATTGTTGAAACAATGGATGATTCTTTTATTAAAGTAACAAATTCATTTCCAAGTGCTGGTAAAATATTTTTAATGGCTTGTGGCATAATTACGCTTTTCATTGTTTGTCTATAATTTAATCCTAAGCATCGAGCAGCCTCCATTTGTCCTTTATCAACAGCATTAATACCTGCTCTAATAATTTCGGCAATATATGCTGAAGAATTAATGACTAAAGCAATCGTACCGCAAACTAATGCTGAAATATCTAATCCTAATGCAGCAGTTATTCCAAAGAATACGATAAATACTTGGACTAACATTGGTGTTCCTCTTAAAATTTCGATATAAATTGAGGCAATCCATGATATGATTTTAATCTTACTTAATTTCATTAGGGCAACAAATGCTCCTAAAATTGAACCTAATGCCACACCAATAAATGAAATTAATATTGTTATTTTTATACCTTTCCAGAAAAAGCTTCCATATTTTGAGATAAAACCACTATCATCATTCATTGCATTTGCTGCATTAGTCATATATTTATCAATGAGTCCTTTATCTTTAACATCTTTAATCGATTTATTAATTTGTGATAATAGTTTTGGTGAATCTTTTGGCACCGCAATCACTGTATCTTTTTCTTCTTCATTAAATTTTACATTTGAAATTCCTAATTTAGGATTTTGTTTTAAATATGCTTCTGCAACCGGCTTTTCTACCACTGCACCTTCCACTTTTCCACTTTTTAATGCTAATATTACGTCTGGCAAGCGGCTCAATGAAGTAATTGAAGCATTTTCAATTTCTGTTTGTGCAATTTTTTCTTGTTCTGTCCCCTTTTGCGCACCTATTTTCTTATTATTAAAATCTTTAATGTCTTTGTAATCGTTCACCTTATCCTTTTTAACAAGCATAATATTTTTAGTCATCATATATGAATCTGAAAAATCAACTTGCTTTTTACGTTCAGGTGTTGATGTCATACCAGAAATAATAATATCTATTTTTCCAGTTTTTAATGCTCCTAATAAACTATCAAACGACATATTTACAATTTTTAATTTTAAATGATTATCTTTTGCGATTTTTTTAGCTAAATCAATGTCTACACCGGCATATTCCGTCTTCCCATTAACTGTATGCTCAAATTCCATTGGTGCATAATCTGCTGAAAGACCAACTCTAATTTCTCCGCGTTCTTTAATCTTTTCCCAAGTCTGATCTTGTTCAGCATGCGCAACTGGGTTGATATATATAATTGCACTGCTTAATAAAAAAACTAATACTAATATAACCCTAAATAAACCCTTCATTTGTACAACCCTCCCTAATTAATATTCATAATTATACATATTAATACATTTTAATGCAATAGTGATTTAGAAATTGCAATTTTAACAGTATAGAGAACTGACAAATTTAAACGGTACCTCTTTTTCTGATTGATCTCTTACTCGAACATGATACATCAACGTAAAAAAACGTCACTATCAACAATTGTTAATGATAGCGACGCTAAAGTTTTAAAATATTAGTATTATAATAATTGATTACTGTTTTGGAACTTCAAATTTATATATATCATTTGAATAAGATGGTATAAATTTTTTACATAGTTCATGTACGATAAATGCAGAAACAAATGGAATTACAAAATAACCTAATGCCAATAAAATGATATTCATTGTTGAATCACCAGTCATACGATTATATGCATTAATTGGTCCAACTAATCCTGTATAGCCAAACCCAGCAGACAATGGTGTTCCTTTTACCTGAAGGACGTAAGCTATAATACCTGTAATTACTCCATTTATGGTTAGAGGAATGGAAATAATTAGGTTTTTTAAATATACGGGTATCATCATTTTAGCAGCACCAATTAATAAAACTGCATTTACACCTATTGAATTAACACGTAGTGATCCAAATAAGAAAGTAACACAAGCTGCCACAATTCCTAAGTTAGCAGCACCACTTCCGAGCCCGTTTAAACTTATAGCAGTTGCAATTGCCACTAGAGATATAGGTGTTACCATTAATAAAGAAAATGCAACACTTATTAGAATAGACATTAATAAAGGATTTAAGTCAGTAAATGAATGGATTACATTTCCAATAGCTTGAGTAATTTTACGAACATACGGAAGCGTGAGAAGTCCAATTCCTCCACTTACTATTGGCACTAGCACTGGTAAGATAATTAATTCAAATGAGCCTAGTTTATTTTGTAAAATCATATATAGTAAACAAGCAATAATAACAACAAGACTTGCATTGATGATGTCACCAATCCCTTTTAACATAAATCCATTGTTATTAAAAACTACAGCCCCAGAACCAATCATCGCAGAAGTACCAACAATTGCAGCACCTGCTCCATTAAATTTAAATTGATGTGCAGCCAATACACCTATTATAAAAGCCATAAATGATTGTATTAGAATAACTAATTGATATATCAATTCTAAAATTTCATTGCCACTTTTAAATATTTTTAACACTTCACCTAATAAAGCATTAGGAACGAGCGCTATAACGACACCTGCTCCAATAGAATTTAAAATTTTACTGAAAAATTGTTTGTTTTCAGTATTTTTAGCGTTACTCATAAACGACCTCCAATTTATACATTAACTCAATAATATTACAGAAAATCATCATTAACAATGTCTTGTTAATATATTTAATCTAAAAATAACAATGCTTTAGAACAGTATTGTTAAACTGTTAAATCAGTATTTAATGAAAGTTGGCTATAATTTTAAAAGAAAAATTGATTTAACAATTTGTAAGCCAAACCCCTTGGTACACTAAGTGTACATTAAAAAAATGACACATGCTACACGACTAGTTGCTTTCGTACCATTTGAGTGCCACTTTTATTTATATTATAAAATGAGAAAATAAAAAGAAACCTTGTAAAACAAGGTTTCTAGTATGTTATGACATGTTAATTATACCGGCGGTCGGGGTCGAACCGACACTCCACGAATGGAACGGGATTTTGAGTCCCGCGCGTCTGCCAATTCCGCCACGCCGGCTTAATGGTAAACAAAAAACTTCCCTTTGGAAGTAATCATGGAGCGGAAGATAGGATTTACACCTATACCTCGTTCCGGGAAGGAACGTGTTCTAAAAGTTGAACTACTCCCGCGTATATTAAATTATGGAGCGGAAGATAGGATTTACACCTATAACTCATTCCAGGAAGGAATGTATTCTAAGAGTTGAAATACTCCCGCATTATTATAAAATTTATGGAGCGGAAGATAGGATTTGCACCTATACCTCGTTCCGGGAAGGAACGTGTTCTAAAAGTTGAACTACTCCCGCATAAACCTGGAGGCGGCAACCGGATTTGAACCGGTGATAAAGGTTTTGCAGACCTCTGCCTTACCACTTGGCTATGCCGCCAATAACTGGGCTAGCTGGATTCGAACCAACGAGTGACGGAGTCAAAGTCCGTTGCCTTACCGCTTGGCTATAGCCCATTAATAATAAGGGCGGCTGAAGGGGATCGAACCCTCGAATGTCGGAACCACAATCCGATGTGTTAACCACTTCACCACAGCCGCCATGGCAGGGGCAGTAGGAATCGAACCCACACCAAAGGTTTTGGAGACCTCTATTCTACCGTTGAACTATGCCCCTATTAAAAATTAAATGGAGGGGGGCAGATTCGAACTGCCGAACCCGAAGGAGCGGATTTACAGTCCGCCGCGTTTAGCCACTTCGCTACCCCTCCATAAAAATGGTGCCGGCCAGAGGACTTGAACCCCCAACCTACTGATTACAAGTCAGTTGCTCTACCAATTGAGCTAGGCCGGCAAAGGAATGGTTCAGGACAGAGTCGAACTGCCGACACATGGAGCTTCAATCCATTGCTCTACCAACTGAGCTACTGAACCATAATATAAATTGTAATGATGGCGGTCTCGACGGGAATCGAACCCGCGATCTCCTGCGTGACAGGCAGGCGTGTTAACCGCTACACTACGAGACCTATAAAAATATTGCGGGAGGCGGATTTGAACCACCGACCTTCGGGTTATGAGCCCGACGAGCTACCGAACTGCTCCATCCCGCGATAATAAAAAATAATGGCGGAGGAAGAGGGATTCGAACCCCCGCGGCCCGTTAAGGCCCTGTCGGTTTTCAAGACCGATCCCTTCAGCCGGACTTGGGTATTCCTCCAAAATTATATGGACCTTGCAGGACTCGAACCTGCGACCGAACGGTTATGAGCCGTTAGCTCTAACCAACTGAGCTAAAGGTCCTAAATATAATTTTACAACTAATAAATAGTGGCGGTGGAGGGGATCGAACCCCCGACCTCACGGGTATGAACCGTACGCTCTAGCCAGCTGAGCTACACCGCCTTATATAGTTTGTAAATAAATGGTGGAGACTAGCGGGATCGAACCGCTGACCTCCTGCGTGCAAAGCAGGCGCTCTCCCAGCTGAGCTAAGCCCCCATTATAATTACAGTATATCGGGAAGACAGGATTCGAACCTGCGACCCCTTGGTCCCAAACCAAGTGCTCTACCAAGCTGAGCTACTTCCCGTATAATTAACGCGCCCGATAGGAGTCGAACCCATAACCTCTTGATCCGTAGTCAAACGCTCTATCCAATTGAGCTACGGGCGCATATATTTTTATTGAAAATGGTGCCGAGGACCGGAATCGAACCGGTACGGTGATCACTCACCGCAGGATTTTAAGTCCTGTGCGTCTGCCAGTTCCGCCACCCCGGCACTATAAAATATGGAGCAGAAGACGGGATTCGAACCCGCGACCCCAACCTTGGCAAGGTTGTATTCTACCGCTGAACTACTTCTGCTTATGCGGGTGAAGGGAGTCGAACCCCCACGCCGTAAGGCGCTAGATCCTAAGTCTAGTGCGTCTGCCAATTCCGCCACACCCGCAAATGGTGAGCCATAGAGGATTCGAACCTCTGACCCTCTGATTAAAAGTCAGATGCTCTACCAACTGAGCTAATGGCTCTTCCATGGTGCCGGCCAGAGGACTTGAACCCCCAACCTACTGATTACAAGTCAGTTGCTCTACCAATTGAGCTAGGCCGGCAATATGTAAGAATAAATAAATGGTGGAGAATGACGGGTTCGAACCGCCGACCCTCTGCTTGTAAGGCAGATGCTCTCCCAGCTGAGCTAATTCTCCATATATAGCTTGCCTGGCAACGTTCTACTCTAGCGGAACGTAAGTCCAACTACCATCGACGCTAAGGAGCTTAACTTCTGTGTTCGGCATGGGAACAGGTGTGACCTCCTTGCTATAGTCACCAGACATATGAATGTAGATTGTACATTCAAAACTAGATAGTAAGTAAAAGTGATTTTGCTTCGCAAAACATTTAATTTGATTAAGTCTTCGATCGATTAGTATTCGTCAGCTCCACATGTCACCATGCTTCCACCTCGAACCTATTAACCTCATCATCTTTGAGGGATCTTATAACCGAAGTTGGGAAATCTCATCTTGAGGGGGGCTTCATGCTTAGATGCTTTCAGCACTTATCCCGTCCACACATAGCTACCCAGCTATGCCGTTGGCACGACAACTGGTACACCAGAGGTATGTCCATCCCGGTCCTCTCGTACTAAGGACAGCTCCTCTCAAATTTCCTACGCCCACGACGGATAGGGACCGAACTGTCTCACGACGTTCTGAACCCAGCTCGCGTACCGCTTTAATGGGCGAACAGCCCAACCCTTGGGACCGACTACAGCCCCAGGATGCGATGAGCCGACATCGAGGTGCCAAACCTCCCCGTCGATGTGAACTCTTGGGGGAGATAAGCCTGTTATCCCCGGGGTAGCTTTTATCCGTTGAGCGATGGCCCTTCCATGCGGAACCACCGGATCACTAAGTCCGTCTTTCGACCCTGCTCGACTTGTAGGTCTCGCAGTCAAGCTCCCTTATGCCTTTACACTCTATGAATGATTTCCAACCATTCTGAGGGAACCTTTGAGCGCCTCCGTTACCTTTTAGGAGGCGACCGCCCCAGTCAAACTGCCCGCCTGACACTGTCTCCCACCACGATAAGTGGTGCGGGTTAGAAAGCCAACACAGCTAGGGTAGTATCCCACCAGCGCCTCCACGTAAGCTAGCGCTCACGTTTCAAAGGCTCCTACCTATCCTGTACAAGCTGTGCCGAATTTCAATATCAGGCTACAGTAAAGCTCCACGGGGTCTTTCCGTCCTGTCGCGGGTAACCTGCATCTTCACAGGTACTATGATTTCACCGAGTCTCTCGTTGAGACAGTGCCCAAATCGTTACGCCTTTCGTGCGGGTCGGAACTTACCCGACAAGGAATTTCGCTACCTTAGGACCGTTATAGTTACGGGCCGCCGTTTACTGGGGCTTCGATTCGTAGCTTCGCAGAAGCTAACCACTCCTCTTAACCTTCCAGCACCGGGCAGGCGTCAGCCCCTATACATCACCTTACGGTTTAGCAGAGACCTGTGTTTTTGATAAACAGTCGCTTGGGCCTATTCACTGCGGCTCTTCTGGGCGTTAACCCTAAAGAGCACCCCTTCTCCCGAAGTTACGGGGTCATTTTGCCGAGTTCCTTAACGAGAGTTCGCTCGCTCACCTTAGAATTCTCATCTTGACTACCTGTGTCGGTTTGCGGTACGGGCACCTATTTTCTATCTAGAGGCTTTTCTCGGCAGTGTGAAATCAACGACTCGAAGACACAATGTCTTCTCCCCATCACAGCTCAGCCTTAATGAGTACCGGATTTGCCTAATACTCAGCCTTACTGCTTAGACGTGCAATCCAATCGCACGCTTCGCCTATCCTACTGCGTCCCCCCATCGATTAAAACGATTATAGGTGGTACAGGAATATCAACCTGTTATCCATCGCCTACGCCTGTCGGCCTCAGCTTAGGACCCGACTAACCCAGAGCGGACGAGCCTTCCTCTGGAAACCTTAGTCAATCGGTGGACGGGATTCTCACCCGTCTTTCGCTACTCACACCGGCATTCTCACTTCTAAGCGCTCCACATGTCCTTGCGATCATGCTTCAACGCCCTTAGAACGCTCTCCTACCATTGTCCAAAGGACAATCCACAGCTTCGGTAATATGTTTAGCCCCGGTACATTTTCGGCGCAGTGTCACTCGACTAGTGAGCTATTACGCACTCTTTAAATGATGGCTGCTTCTAAGCCAACATCCTAGTTGTCTGGGCAACGCCACATCCTTTTCCACTTAACATATATTTTGGGACCTTAGCTGGTGGTCTGGGCTGTTTCCCTTTCGAACACGGACCTTATCACCCATGTTCTGACTCCCAAGTTAAATTAATTGGCATTCGGAGTTTGTCTGAATTCGGTAACCCGAGAGGGGCCCCTCGTCCAAACAGTGCTCTACCTCCAATAATCATCACTTGAGGCTAGCCCTAAAGCTATTTCGGAGAGAACCAGCTATCTCCAGGTTCGATTGGAATTTCTCCGCTACCCTCAGTTCATCCGCTCACTTTTCAACGTAAGTCGGTTCGGTCCTCCATTCAGTGTTACCTGAACTTCAACCTGACCAAGGGTAGATCACCTGGTTTCGGGTCTACGACCAAATACTAAACGCCCTATTCAGACTCGCTTTCGCTACGGCTCCACATTTACTGCTTAACCTTGCATCAAATCGTAACTCGCCGGTTCATTCTACAAAAGGCACGCCATCACCCATTAACGGGCTCTGACTACTTGTAAGCACACGGTTTCAGGTTCTATTTCACTCCCCTTCCGGGGTGCTTTTCACCTTTCCCTCACGGTACTGGTTCACTATCGGTCACTAGAGAGTATTTAGCCTTAGGAGATGGTCCTCCCAGATTCCGACGGAATTTCACGTGCTCCGTCCTACTCAGGATCCACTCAAGAGAGACAATATTTTCGACTACAGGATTATTACCTTCTTTGATTCATCTTTCCAGATGATTCGTCTAATATCGTCCTTTGTAACTCCGTATAGAGTGTCCTACAACCCCAACAAGCAAGCTTGTTGGTTTGGGCTCTTCCCGTTTCGCTCGCCGCTACTAAGGGAATCGAATTTTCTTTCTCTTCCTCCGGGTACTAAGATGTTTCAGTTCTCCGGGTGTGCCTTCTGATATGCTATGTATTCACATATCGATAACATGACATAACTCATGCTGGGTTTCCCCATTCGGAAATCTCTGGATCAAAGCTTACTTACAGCTCCCCAAAGCATATCGTCGTTAGTAACGTCCTTCATCGGCTTCTAGTGCCAAGGCATCCACCGTGCGCCCTTAATAACTTAATCTATGTTTCCACCATTTTTATAAGTCAAACGCTAGCATAAAGCTAAGTTCTTTTATAAAAAGATTTAAACGCGTTATTAATCTTGTGAGTGTTCTTTCGAACACTAGCGATTATTTCTTATGAATTCAAGCTTATTTAAAACTCTTTATTCACTCGGTTTTGCTTGGTAAAATCTATATTTTACTTACTTATCTAGTTTTCAATGTACAAAATAATGGTGGAGACTAGCGGGATCGAACCGCTGACCTCCTGCGTGCAAAGCAGGCGCTCTCCCAGCTGAGCTAAGCCCCCAATATGTTTTTAATTTAATTAATGGTGGGCCTAAGTGGACTCGAACCACCGACCTCACGCTTATCAGGCGTGCGCTCTAACCAGCTGAGCTATAGGCCCATTAATTTGAATGAACAAACATTCAAAACTGAATACAATATGTTACGTTATTCCGCATCTTCTGAAGAAGATGTTCCGAATATATCCTTAGAAAGGAGGTGATCCAGCCGCACCTTCCGATACGGCTACCTTGTTACGACTTCACCCCAATCATTTGTCCCACCTTCGACGGCTAGCTCCTAAAAGGTTACTCCACCGGCTTCGGGTGTTACAAACTCTCGTGGTGTGACGGGCGGTGTGTACAAGACCCGGGAACGTATTCACCGTAGCATGCTGATCTACGATTACTAGCGATTCCAGCTTCATGTAGTCGAGTTGCAGACTACAATCCGAACTGAGAACAACTTTATGGGATTTGCTTGACCTCGCGGTTTCGCTGCCCTTTGTATTGTCCATTGTAGCACGTGTGTAGCCCAAATCATAAGGGGCATGATGATTTGACGTCATCCCCACCTTCCTCCGGTTTGTCACCGGCAGTCAACTTAGAGTGCCCAACTTAATGATGGCAACTAAGCTTAAGGGTTGCGCTCGTTGCGGGACTTAACCCAACATCTCACGACACGAGCTGACGACAACCATGCACCACCTGTCACTTTGTCCCCCGAAGGGGAAGGCTCTATCTCTAGAGTTGTCAAAGGATGTCAAGATTTGGTAAGGTTCTTCGCGTTGCTTCGAATTAAACCACATGCTCCACCGCTTGTGCGGGTCCCCGTCAATTCCTTTGAGTTTCAACCTTGCGGTCGTACTCCCCAGGCGGAGTGCTTAATGCGTTAGCTGCGCACTAAGGGGCGGAAACCCCCTAACACTTAGCACTCATCGTTTACGGCGTGGACTACCAGGGTATCTAATCCTGTTTGATCCCCACGCTTTCGCACATCAGCGTCAGTTACAGACCAGAAAGTCGCCTTCGCCACTGGTGTTCCTCCATATCTCTGCGCATTTCACCGCTACACATGGAATTCCACTTTCCTCTTCTGCACTCAAGTTTTCCAGTTTCCAATGACCCTCCACGGTTGAGCCGTGGGCTTTCACATCAGACTTAAAAAACCGCCTACGCGCGCTTTACGCCCAATAATTCCGGATAACGCTTGCCACCTACGTATTACCGCGGCTGCTGGCACGTAGTTAGCCGTGGCTTTCTGATTAGGTACCGTCAAGATGTGCACAGTTACTTACACATATGTTCTTCCCTAATAACAGAGTTTTACGATCCGAAGACCTTCATCACTCACGCGGCGTTGCTCCGTCAGGCTTTCGCCCATTGCGGAAGATTCCCTACTGCTGCCTCCCGTAGGAGTCTGGACCGTGTCTCAGTTCCAGTGTGGCCGATCACCCTCTCAGGTCGGCTATGCATCGTTGCCTTGGTAAGCCGTTACCTTACCAACTAGCTAATGCAGCGCGGATCCATCTATAAGTGACAGCAAGACCGTCTTTCACTTTTGAACCATGCGGTTCAAAATATTATCCGGTATTAGCTCCGGTTTCCCGAAGTTATCCCAGTCTTATAGGTAGGTTATCCACGTGTTACTCACCCGTCCGCCGCTAACATCAGAGAAGCAAGCTTCTCGTCCGTTCGCTCGACTTGCATGTATTAGGCACGCCGCCAGCGTTCATCCTGAGCCAGGATCAAACTCTCCATAAAAATTATGATGTTTGATTAGCTCATAAATACTAAATAATGTTTGTAACTTATAGTTACGTTTTTGGAATTAACGTTGACATATTGTCATTCAGTTTTCAATGTTCGTTTGACACTTACAAGATTTAATTATAACTTGTAAGTTTTTGTAAGTCAAGAATTATTTTTAATTATTTTATTTCTAAAAAAATAAATTTCCTAACTCAATTAATTCAACAAATATTATTTTATTATGTATTTGTTTGAATTTCAATAGTCAAATTTACACTTTATTAATATTTTAAACCAAGAACTTAATCATTTGTTTTTTAAAATATTAGTGCCGTTTGACGACTTTTATATAATATCAAGTTATTCTAATAGAGTCAACATAAAACAACACTTATTTTGGTTTAAAAATTACCGTTGTAGTGATTAATTTCTATTTGGAAGAATTATATGTATCAAAAGTGTAATTCATTATCCTATATTAGTAACTTAACAATCAATTTACATAATAGAGATTCACTTGCAGAAGTTCTATATCTACATTATTTCATATATAGTTTTCTTTTAATGATTATTTGATTTTTAGCGCATAATAATTCATTTCAATCACAGTCTCCCCTCTTATACATTAAATATTTTGCTATCACACTTTAAATAGACCATTTTGTTAATAAGTAAATAATGTGCCTCCTATCTTTTTTTCATTGCATCCATATTATAATTTGAGAAATTACAGATATGATTCAATTTATATTTGCAAATTGCTTCATCGTTTTTCATAAACTCTATGTAATTACGTGCTATTACATTAACATCAATTCTCTCTTATATAATTCTTTACCCTGAAAATAATATCTAAATATTTCTATTAATAAGCTTACTAATATGAAACACAAATACCATTACAACCTGTATCGAATGACACATTAAAAAAGGAGTTAAACAACGGATTATTGTTTAACTCCTAGATTATTGTTCTCTAATAAAAGAATTACATCTACTTTATTTAATTACTCATACTACCAAAGTTAAATTATTTATCTTGGCATTCTTTACAAACTCCATAAATTTCCATTCGATGATGTGTTACGTTAAAGTCAGTCATATGCTGAGCTAATCTTTCAATTTCATTTAACTGCGGATATTGGAAGTCGACAATCTTACCACATTGCTCACATATAATATGATAGTGATTATGTGTATTAAAATCGAATCGACTAGATGAATCACCATAAGTTAGTTCTTTAACAATTCCAATATCTTTAAATACTCTTAAGTTATTATATATTGTCGCAACACTTATATTTGGAAAATCAGGTGAAAGTGCTTGATAAATTTCATCAGCTGTTGGATGAGTATGTGAAGAAATTAAATATCGTAATATTGCTTGTCGTTGTGGTGTAATTCTAACACCAGCTTGTCGCAATGAAGCAATTGATTCTTCTAATTCATGCTCAATTGATTCTATTTCAACACTCATCTAAATCACCATCTTTCTTATATAATAATTATTATTACTTACTATAAATATAACTGTAGTATTGCTGGTGTGTCAATATTTACATGTGGAATTCATTTAATAGCCTTTTTTAGCATCAACTTCATTCTCAATTAAATCAACCTTATTGAGAAAATTAACTAAATTATTTTTAAAAATATCTAATAAATCGTACTTTGCATCATAATCATTGCCAGTTATATGCGCCGTGATGGTAACATTTTCTAATTCATATAGTTCATGATTGGGTTTCAACGGTTCATTTTCAAACACATCTAAATATGCATGTCGAATAATTTTATTTTTTAATACTTCTATTAATAGTTGTTCATCTACTACACTACCTCTACCAATGTTAATAAACAATGCTTCATCTTTCATTATTTCAAAATGTTGTCTCTTTAATAAATGAATCGTTTCTTTCGTTTCTGGTAAAGCATTTACTACAATGTCAGCTTTTGGCAATATACTTTCTATAGACTTAATTGAATATATCTCATCAAACTCTTCTTTGTCTTGACCTGATTTACTCAGACCAACCAAATGCATATTAAATGCTTTTGCTAATTTTGCTGTTCTAGTAGCAATTGCACCTGTACCTAAAAATAAAACTGTTTGTCCTGAAAGGCGTTTACCAGTTATTTTCGAATCATATATATGTTGTAGTTGGTTATCATATGATAGTTTCATCTTTTTATAATCATCTAAAATGAAAGCCAAAATGTATTCAGATAATTGTTTAGCTTGAACACCTTTTCCATTAGTTAAAAGTATGCCGTGATCTGCAATATAATCTAACGGCAATGTATTTACACCCGTTGCAAACCATGCGATCCATTTTAAATTTGGACAACGTCGTAAAAATGCCTCATTGATACCGCCATCATAACCAACTAATATATCTAAATCAGCCAAGTCGCTCTCAGGTATTTCTGATGCTTTTTTATAAAATTTAAATTCAACATCTGAAAAGCGTTGTTGTAATTCAGTTTCAACTTCACGCATACGATTCAACCCAACAACTTTCATATATGTCACCCCAAAATGTTTTTAAGTTCTTCTATTTGTGTTTTAACTTTAACTTTCTCGATAACATCTAAAACCTTGCCTTCTTCATCTATCACAAAAGTGGTACGTACAATGCCCATACTTTCTTTGCCAAATGATTTTTTTAACTGATATACGCCAGTTTCTTTAGCTAATTTAAAATCTTCATCTACTAATAAATCGAAATTCAATCCGTGTTTCTCAATAAAATTTTGGTGTTTTTTCTTTGAATCACCGCTTATACCATATACTGCAACATCTAAATCATTGAACATTTCTAAATTGTCTCTAAAGTCACAAGCTTCTGTGGTACAAGTAGGTGTATTATCTCTTGGGTAAAAATAAAGAATCGCCTTTTTACCTTTTAATGTATCATTTGTAATGACAGTTCCATTTTGATTCTCTAACAAAAATTTTGGAAATTGTTCTCCTTTTTGCAACATCTAATCACCTTTTTCTTCATTATAATAATTTTATGATACGATATTAGATGAAAATATTAAATTAAAAGAGGTTGATATAAATGAATTTTAGTGAAAGTGAACGTTTACAACAACTTTCAAACGAATATATTCTAGGCGGTGTCAATTCCCCTTCTCGTTCTTATAAAGCTGTAGGAGGCGGTGCACCTGTTGTTATGAAAGAAGGACACGGTGCATATTTATATGATGTCGATGGCAATAAATTTATTGATTACCTTCAAGCATACGGTCCAATTATTACGGGGCATGCACATCCTCACATAACTAAAGCAATTCAAGAACAAGCTGCGAAAGGTGTATTATATGGCACACCTACTGAATTAGAAATAGAATTTAGTAAGAAATTACGTAAAGCAATTCCTTCTCTTGAAAAAATTCGATTCGTAAATTCAGGTACAGAAGCTGTAATGACGACAATTCGTGTTGCTCGTGCATATACTAAAAGAAATAAAATTATAAAATTTGCTGGTTCGTATCATGGTCACTCTGACTTAGTGTTGGTTGCAGCTGGTAGCGGTCCATCTCAACTTGGTTCTCCAGATTCAGCTGGTGTACCAGAAAGTGTTGCTCGCGAAGTAATTACTGTTCCTTTCAATGATGTTGATGCATATAAAGAAGCAATTGAATTTTGGGGTGATGAGATTGCAGCAGTATTAGTAGAACCCATTGTTGGTAATTTTGGCATGGTAATGCCACAACCAGGATTTTTAGAAGCAGTTAATGAAATTTCACATAATAATGGAACATTAGTAATTTATGACGAAGTTATTACTGCATTCCGCTTCCATTACGGTGCTGCTCAAGATTTATTAGGTGTTATTCCTGATTTAACTGCATTTGGTAAAATTGTTGGTGGCGGTTTACCAATTGGTGGATATGGCGGTCGTCAAGATATCATGGAGCAAGTTGCACCACTCGGCCCTGCATATCAAGCCGGTACTATGGCTGGTAATCCATTATCTATGAAAGCAGGTATTGCATTATTAGAAGTGTTAGAACAAGACGGTGTTTATGAAAAGTTAAATCGTCTAGGAGAACGTTTAGAGAATGGTTTATTTGAGTTAATTGAAAAGCATCAAATAACAGCAACAATTAATCGTATATATGGTTCTTTAACTTTGTACTTTACAGATGAAAAAGTCACTCATTACGAACAAGTTGAACGCTCTGATGGCGATGCATTTGGAAAATTTTTCAAATTAATGTTGAATCAAGGAATCAATTTAGCTCCGTCTAAATTCGAAGCTTGGTTCTTAACAACTGAACATACAGAAGAAGATATTGATCAAACGTTAAAAGCAGCAGATTATGCATTTAGTCAAATGAAGTAAACAGTCAAATTAGATAAACTAATTACCGAAATACATTAAGCAATAGCTCACATAGTGATTACAATGTATAAGTTAATGATATAGAAATTAACTTTACATAAATTACTGTGTGAGTTTTTATATTGAGGTAATCATACATACCCAGTCTAAAGTATGACATTCTATTAAGTAAGATGTCGGATTTATTTTAATAACTACAAATAAGCTTGAATTTTATAACCAGTAAGTGTATAACAGTAATGAATACGAATATTAGATATTCAATAAAATTTAAAATTAAAAGGAGCGTCATTATTTTTGAGACTAGGAGCTCGGATTTTTAAAACTGGTATAGCCATTATTTTAGCTATGTCTATCGCTTCTTTACTACCGGATGATGTTGGTCTGAAAGCCTTAGCTGGTGTCAGTGCTGTTGTTGCAATGCAACCTAGTATTTACCGTTCATTTAAAACAGTTTCTGATCAAGCATTGGGTAACGTTATAGGTGCCATACTTTCTGTTACAATGGTAACAATTTTTAGTGATAATTTTATCATTATGGGTGTTACCGTCATAGTACTTATTGCTATTTTATTTAAATTTAATTTAGCACATGTTGCTACTTTGGCGAGTGTAACAGCATTAATCATTATGGGACAACATACTGGTTCTTTCTATATTACCGCCTTTTACAGGTTTGTACTTGTAATGATTGGTGTCATAAGTTCATCTCTAGTTAACTTTGTATTTCTACCACCTAAATTTGAAACAAAAATTTACTATAATTCATTAAATATATCCTCAGATATTTTTATGTGGTTTAAATTAGTATTAAATGATACGACGGAGTTTAATAATATTAAACAAGATAGTCATAATTTAAAACAACGTGTCGAAAAGTTAGAGAAAATTTATGATTACTATAGCGAAGAACGTCCTATTACAAAAAAACATATTCACCAACAGAATAGAAAGAAAATACTTTTCAGAGAAGTAGTTCAGACGACTAGACAAGCTTATGAAGTATTAAACAAATTGTCGCGTTATCAAAACGACTTATATTTACTTAATAACAATTTCCTATTACAAATCAAATTAGATTTAGATTCATTAACTGCTTTTCACGAGCAAATTTTAGCTAGCCTTTCTAAAAAAGCACGTTATAATGTGACACATGTGGATTATGAGTTAGATAATCCGCAGAAAAAAGATTTATTGTCTACATTTCAGCATGAGTTAATAAATCATCCTTATCAAACGGAATATTCATTTGCTAATGTTATGCAAATTGTTGCAGCCATCGAAGAGTATCGACACCATTTAGAGCATTTAGACCGCATAAGAATTAGCTTTTTCACATATCATAGATCTGATGCAGACATCGAAATTGTTGAAGAAGACTTTGATTTATAACATTAAAACAATTTTATCAATTAATACCACAATGAGATAAAGTAATATTGAATCTCGAAATTAAATTTAAAAAAGCAGTAAGATTATTTTCAATGAAGAAAATCTCTTACTGCTTTTTCTATGTTATGACCCCACCATCCTGTTACAAATCTTCCCTACAAAAATGTACTGAAGTCAAACAACTAATACTTTATAAGTTTTGAATGCTATATAAATGCTCGTAAGCACCTTGTTTTGCAATCAATTCACGATGCGTACCTGTTTCAACAATATGTCCATTTTCAATTACGACAATTTTGTCTGCATGTGTAATAGTGGACAAGCGATGCGCTACGATAAGTGTCGTTCTATCTTTACTCAATACTTCTAATGCATCTTGAATAATAGATTCACTTTCTAAATCTAAAGCACTTGTTGCTTCATCTAATATAAGAATTGGTGGGTCGTTTAAGAAAATTCTTGCAATCGATAACCTTTGCTTTTGTCCACCTGATAATTTCACGCCACGTTCACCAACTTCTGTGTCGTAACCATTAGGCAAGTTCATGATAAAATCATGTGCATTCGCCATTTTTGCCGCTTCTACTACTTCTGCATCTGTTGCAGTTGGACGACCTAGTAAAATATTTTCTTTTACTGTATCAGAGAACAAAATATTATCTTGTTGTACTAATCCAATTTGATTTCTTAAACTTCCAGTTAAAAAGTCTTTAATATTATGACCGTCTATCAAAATTTGCCCTTCTGTCACATCATAAAATCTTGGTATCAAGTTAATCAATGTTGATTTTCCACCACCACTCATACCAACAAATGCAACAGTTTCACCTTTTTCAATACTCAAATTAATATCTTTTAAAATTGGAGCTTCGTTATCGTTATATTGAAAACTAACATGATCAATATCAATACGACCTTGTTTAATTTCAATAGGTTGAGCACCAACACCATTTTTAATGTCATAATCTTCGTCAATTAATTGGAATACACGGTCCATTGAAGCAAAACTTTGCGTTAAAGTTGTAAATGATGCGACTAAACGACGTAAAGGCCCGAACAATAACTCCAAGTAGCCAACAAATGCTGCAAGTGTACCAACTGTAATTGATCCAGAAATAGCAAGATATGCGCCTACACCAATTACAATAATTGGTCCAATATCCGTTACTGTATTAATTGCAGCAAATGAATAAGCATTCCATCTTGTATGTTGCAATGCACGCGTTAAGAAATTAGTATTCTTTTTATCAAAATTTTTCGCTTCATTGTCTTCAATAGCAAAACTTTTAACAACAGATATGCCTTGTACACGCTCATGAAGAAAACCTTGTACCTCCGCTAATGCTTGTGATCTTTTGCGAGTTAATTTTCTCAATCTTCCAAAGAATACATACACCGTTAAAATATAAAATGGGAATATAATTAATGCCGCTAAAGTTAATTTAACATCTAAAAAGAACATGATGGATAGCGCAATAATAATTGTGATGCAATCTAACCATATATTCATTAATCCTGTTAAAATAAAATCTTTCGTTTGTTCAACGTCATTGATGACTCTTGATATCACCTGGCCAACTTGATTGTTAGCATAAAATCTGGCACTTAAAGCCTGCAAATGATCATATAACTTTTTACGAATGTCATATAAAATTTTATTACTAGTCCACTGTGCTAAATATTGACGTATAAATTCAATTGGTGGTCTCACTATTACAAAAATAAATAGTGCAATTCCAATCGCAATGGTTAAATGATGAACTTTTTCGTTCGCTGATAATGCGTGATTATTTATAACACCATCAATTGCGTATTTAATTAATAATGGAATTAACATCGGAATTCCAAACTTAATTATCCCAACGATAATTGTTGCAATAATACGATATTTGTAAGGTTTAACAAATTGCAAATATCGTCTGATCATACGTTTTCCCCCTCTTCAATTACCCTAATCTCTTGTATAAAAAATGAATAGAGGTTGGATACATAATTCATAGATGTAAATTCTTCATTCAAATTTACATGTTTGAAATTAAGATATCTCAACCTCTGTCATATTCAAGTGATTAAATACGCTGACTGATTTGTAAGTTTATATTCTATTTCATTTAATCGACAAGCACGGTGTCCCCACACTACAACAAAAGATTTCATTATTCTTTACATCACTAAGTCAATATAAATGATTTACTTGGTATTTACACTTTATTTGCTTAATATTGTCTAATTTTTTTGTATCGTTCTTTCCAAACTTTGATGAAATCCGGAGCAAACGGACCTTTCTTTTGTTCAATCCACTGTTGAAGAATATCCACGTTCCGTCTTAAAATAATATCGATATCATGCGGATAATTCATTTGATTCATATGTTGCTCATATTCATCCTCATCTAACAGATGATATTTTCCATTTGGATACACTTTAATATCTAAATCATAGTCTATATATTTCAATGCTTCCTCATCACAAACAAACGGCGATGATAAATTGCAATAATAATAAATTCCATCTTCTCTAAACATGCAGATAACATTAAACCAATATTCTGAGTGAAAGTAAACTATTGCTGGTTCACGCGTGATCCAAGTTCTACCATCACTTTCAGTTACTAATGTATGATCATTTCCACCGATTACAACATGATCTGTACCTTTCAAAATTGTTGTTTCAGACCATACACGATGAATTTTACCATCATGTTTGTAGCTCTGAATTTTAATGTTTTCCCCTTCTTTAGGTATGGATTCTCTGACCATACTCCACACCACCTTCTGTTAATTTAACCATTATAAATTATAGCATATTTCAGAAATAGTATTATATAAATACAAATTTTTACTAAATAAGTTTTTACTATTTATCGTTAACTTAACTAAAAAATGATTAGTCAGTGACCATGTTGTTTTCAAAGTTTCAATTTAAATACGTTAATTTCAGACATTGCTAATTAAAATACATACATGTTCATGTTTATCTTCATAAATTTTACATTTATTTATACAAATTGCTATTTACAACTATTTAAATGCTCATCAACAATCAAACATTATCCATTAATAAATTGGTAAATTTTCGACATAGGAACAGGAAATGTATATTGATCACGTTCAGATAAATCAAACCAAATCATATCTTCTGGTAAAGTTTCAATATTAATAGTTCCTGGTATAGCATATACTTTTATTTTCCATGTTAAATGTGTGAATTGATGCTTTAACTCAAAAATCGGTGTTTCAACTGTTTGAATTGTCATATTCAATTTATCAGAAATTTCTCGAATTGCATCCTTACTTTCATACATCGGAAATTGCCACATACCATGCAATAATTTTTCACCGCGTTTTTGTAATATATATTTTCCCTGTTCATTCCTAATTAAAAATACGGATTGCTCAATTACTTTTTTACTAACATTTTTCGATTTAACTGGCAACTTTTCAAATGTACCTTTATCAAAAGCTTCACAATTATCTTGCACTGGACAAAACAAACATAAAGGATTTTTCGGCGTGCAAATCAAAGCCCCTAATTCCATCATTGCTTGATTAAATGTACCTGCTTCAGTCATTACATACGGTAGTAACTCTTGTTCATATGCTTTTCTTGTCGACTGCAACTTAATATCACGATAATCATCATTCAATCTAGACCAAACTCGAAAAACATTACCATCAACAGTTGCAAGTGGTACATTAAACGCAATACTCATGACAGCCGCTTGAGTATATGGTCCAACCCCCTTTAATGCTTTAAACTGTTCTGGATTTTCAGGAACTAATCCTTCAAATTTTTCATGTACTTCTTTAATTGCTGTATGAAAATTACGCGCTCTACTATAATATCCAAGCCCTTCCCAGTACTTTAATACCTCATCTTCTGACGCTTGGCTCAATGCTTCTACAGTAGGAAATCGTTCAACAAAACGATGATAATAATCAATAACTGTCTTAACCTGCGTCTGTTGTAACATAACTTCGCTTAACCAAATATAATAAGGATTTGTTGTTTGACGCCATGGCATTTCTCTTTGATTTTCATCAAACCAGTGTATCAAATTTTCCTTAAAACTAGACTCCTGATACATTTATAAAATCCTTTCCTCAACAAAATTAATTTTCGTAACTCATAATGTTTCTATTGTACATTAAAACAAGCTTAGTAAGTAAGTTAATTTAGTTATTTGCAAAATTGGATTATAATAGTATATATAATAAAATGAAATGAGTGAACAGATATGGATACTGCTACACATATCGCAATTGGTGTGGGGCTTACGGCACTTGCTACTCAAGATCCAGCAATGGCTTCAACATTTGGTGCAACAGCTACTACACTTATCGTTGGTTCATTAATTCCTGATGGGGATACCGTTCTTAAATTAAAAGATAACGCAACATATATTTCACATCATCGAGGTATCACACATTCTATCCCTTTCACAATATTATGGCCAATTTTAATTACGTTTTTAATTTTCATATTCTTTAACGGTACAAATCCATTTCATGTATGGATGTGGGCTCAGCTCGCAGTTTTTTTACATGTTTTTGTAGATATATTTAATTCTTATGGTACGCAGGCACTGAGACCAATTACTAACAAATGGATACAATTAAGTGTAATTAACACTTTTGATCCAATTATTTTCACAGTGCTATGTATTGGAATTGTTTTATGGCTTTTAGGCATACACCCTTTTGCAGTTTTCTTTCCAATTATTGTATTACTTATAATTTATTACATCATTCGATTTAAAATGAGAGCAATGATAAAGCAACAAGCTTTGAAAACAATTCAAAAAGAACACCATCCTGTTAAAGTATTTGTCGCACCAACGTTAAAATTTATGGAATGGCGTGTTGCAATACAAACAGATGCACATGATTATGTCGGAAAAGCATACGGTAGAAATATTGTATTTAGTGATAAAGTTGAACGTCAAAAATTATCTACTGATTCTATTCTATGGAAAGTGAAAGGAAATAAAGATATACGAACATTTTTAAACTTTTCATCCATTTATCGTTGGCAAACAACAGAACTTGACGACGGTTCTACAGAAATTCGTTTGATAGATTTACGCTATTTAAAAAATGATCATTATTCATTTGTCGCAATAGCTCATCTAACTAAAGACAATGTCATTGACCATTCCTATATTGGTTGGGTTTTTACAGAAGATAAATTACAACGTAAATTGTATGCTAAATAATCACAAAATTTTATATCCTATAGCAAATTTGCATAAAAATAACCGGCGAGTTATTAATCGTTTAATGATTATAATCTCATCGGTTATTTTTTATATCCTAAATATCAATGTAACTCAATATATTCATTCAAAATAAAAATCCGACGCAATTAAAAATCAAAGCGTGAAATCCAAATTTTAATTAGGAAATTCAATATTTTGATATTCGAAGCGCCGGATTATAAATATATAAGAGTATTTAAAATATACAATTTATAGTTAGTTTGATGTTTCATCATTGTCAACATGAGGATTGCTATTATCTGCATCATGTTGCTTTTCAATTTGTTTTATTTCTTTAGTCTTTTTCATATAAATTGCATGTGTTGCATATCTTGTTAATACAAAATTCACTACCGCTACCAAAAATAACACTAAAATAAAATATAAATGATACGGTATATTTTCCATACTAGATATACCAAAAATAATAGATTGTGTTATGCCATTTACAACGTAATATAATGGGTTAAGCATTAATACATGGTTCAAGAATACATGATTTGGATTTGGAATAAACATAATTGGTAAAATGAATAAACATAATACACAATATCCATAAAAGATTAAGTTTATTTTATCAGTTAAGAGTCGAATTAATCCAAATGTTACGGATATAAGTCCTACAAATAAAGTAGCCATCACAATAAAGTAAAACAATGCTATAAATGATGTTTCAAAGTTTACAGGTTTTACCAATGCACCTACCATTGTGGTAATACTCAACAGTACGAAACAAATGATAGACATAATGACTACAGGCGTAGCTGCAGATATATTAAACAGTTTCGTAACTAAAAAATCATTCATGTAATGATGATAGGCACTATAAATAGTGTACATTAATATACCGTATACTATTAGCGCAATTACTCTAAATAACCATCGTACTTCTTTTACATCAGTCAAATGACTAAAATGAAATATCGTTTCACTTGCAACAACTAGTAATAAACATGCAGCTAATACGATTAGAAAACTTTTCCAACTTTGCTTTAATCGTTCTATTACGAATCTCTTAGTATGTGGCAAGTTTTTAAAATATAAAATAATATTATCTAGCATCTTTACACCTACAATTCAATATAAATCCATTTGTCTTCTTTTAAATTGGCAATACAATAACCATTACCAACTTTAGTAATCCAAATGTTTTTATTAATATTAAACTTATCTTTTAATTCTTTTTTATCGACGATTGGATAAACGAAACCATATAACTGATCATTGTCATTAAAAAGCAATTTTATTGGTTGTTGTGTAACAGATGCGACAAAACGATTATCATCATCAGGTACTAAAGTTTTAATAACAGAATTATGTTTTTTATGTAATTGACTGTTAAAGTAAGCATAATAATTACTATAATTCGATTTCATATATGGCGCTAACTTTTTAAAACTATGTGTTTGATACAACCCTGCTGGATTAAAGTATTCTAGTTTATCTTTATTAACATAGTACGTTTTATTATCTGCATTCACACGGTAATTTTTACTATTTTCTCCAGTAATCGTCACAACACTATATTTCGGAATCGTGATTTGCTTATCTCCTTGCATATCGACACTGCCATTAAATGCAATACCGTAAGCTAATTTTTCGATATACGGGTCTTTATTTTCATTTTGCATCGTTGCACGATTTGTAAAATCTGTAATCGAAATAATCCCCATATTATTGAAAATCAATAACACCGTTAATATAATTCCACATATAATACCTGATGCCATCGTCCAAAAACGTACAAGAAATTTAGGAGGTTTAGCGTGATTATAACGTTCAATACGCTTGAAATTATATGTCATTTCTGGGATTCTTGTACGATTCTTTTTCCAATCTAAATCAAAGTTTTGTATTTCTTCTTCTGATTCTATACTTAATCGATCACGTTCATGTTCTTTAAACGATGGAATCACTTGTTTCAATGAACCTTCCATTCTTAGTTGACCATGTGAAAACCAAGCAATATAGTTACTAACTTGAGCGATTTTATCAACATCATCACCGATTGTTACAATTGTTAAATTATTTTCTATATAATCATTTGTCAGCTCAATCGCACGCCCCATAAATTGCGGCGGTAAATAATCGATGACATGGTTCAAAATAATAATATTTGATTTTGAAGATCGCGCGATACTTAATAATAATTGTGCATAGGCTGCTTTAGAAATTTGATTGACGGGTTTCGTTTTATATTCGCCTAAATGTGCATATTGAATAATTTGCTCTGCTTTATGGTCGTTAATTTCGTATGGAAAAAGTTGTATTAGCTGTGCTGTATATGTTTCTACAGTTTGATGTATTAACGATTGGTCTTCTATGTAACCATAAAACAAATCTTCAGTGCATACCACTTTACCTTTATCTGGTTTAATTGCACCTGCTAGCAATTGACCAACAAGCGATTTAGAAGATTCCGCTTCTCCAATAATACCTAATGCTTCCCCTTGATAAATATGCAAACTGATATTGTTTAAATCAATATCTTCAGCATCATATCCAAAAGGTAAATACCATTTTTTATTTTGTTTATTCCTATAGTAGTGAGTTACTTTAAGTAACTTTAAAACAATTGAACTTCCCATCTATTTTCATCCTTCTATAATTGTAATAACGCTATAGGTAAGCCTTCCTCGGGTTTATTACTATTAAATCTAAATCCCCATGCAAAAATACCTTTTAATCTTTCAACTTTAAAATATTGGTTACTACCATCTGTCAATTTATAAATTCTACCTATTTCAATCTTTTCTCGATCTACTAAGTAACTTTCGGCAACAATGACTTTACTTTGATATACATCGTATTCATTTAAAATACCATTCATCTCAGCTTTTCTCATTTTTTCTTTGTAAAGTTGTATTTCGTGTCTTAGTTCTGGTTCAGACATCTCACTCAATTTCTTCTGTTCCATCGGCAATACCACTTTCTTCTAATTTAGCTTTAATTTTATCATATTTATATCCTTTTCTCATAAGGCCTTCAATAGTTTTTAAAATTAATTTTTGATGCGTATACTTTTTACGATTTTTATTATATATCTTCTCTAAATCCCGTTCTAACAATCCATCTAATACCGATTCATCTTGTGAAAAATCCATTTCATTCATCACTTCATGAATGACATCCATATCAAAACCTTTTTGTACCAATGATTGCATTACTTTTTCTTTCACTTTACTTGGTGGACCTTTTTTAGTTTTACAGATTTTTTCTGCGATTTGTACAATATCCTCAATAGCTTGCTGTTCTCGATAAAGCGCTGTATACATTTCAATAATGTTTGCTTCAACACCTAATTGGTATAGCTTTTGTTGATAAATTTTAGGACCTTTGTCTGTTGTGCGTATCATTGTATTTTTTAAACTTTCTGCATAATCACGATGATCTATTAATTTTTCACGATAACAGTATTCAATAACTTCAGAAATAGCTTGCTCTGAAATCTCTTCTTTTTGAAGATATTGAACAACTTCTTTTTCCGTTCTTTTTTTAAAAGATAAATATTGAATCGTTTTATTTAGCCCTAAACGATAATGATCATATTTCTGGATTTGTGCCATTTCTGCTGCTTCTAATTGCTGACCCTTTTTCAAATTAAATTTGACTAATGTATCAATATCGATTCCCATTTCAAATTGACCATCTAAAAATAGATTGAAACGTTCTTTATTTTTCTTTTGAACTTCTATTTTAGTAACCTTAGGCATTTTTTCACCCCCACTGCATTCTTAATTCCAGTTATTTACTATTATATTATTCATCAAGCAACTTACTATAGCAAATGTTTAACTTTAATTACTGATTGATAGCTCATTTGTAATTTAAATATTACTCAAAATATAACTCTTATAGACTCCACTCATTATTATTGAACAATTAAAAAAGAAGTTTCAAACTTAATTTACCAATTAATGACAATAAAAAAACCACACAAACATAAAAAATGTAAGTGTGATTCATCGATCAAAAATATTCGTAAGCTAGTATAATCATCCAAATTTTCCGGTTAAGTCCATTTATAAAATGCACTTAAAATCAGACTAATTATTAACTTACTTTAATGATTCAATTGAGACATTGCCTGTTGATATTGTGTTTCAGTTATATAATTTTGTTGCTTCATTTTTTCTAAATTTGTACTTACTCGTTGCGTAAAGTTCTCTGACATATTATTTATATTGTATACGCTCGGTGCATTTACTTTACTTGCTAAAATAGCACTTTGTAGAACTGTTATATGAGACATTGATGTACTATTTTTATTAACGGTTGTTCCAAAGTAATGGTTTGCTGCTCCCTCAATCGTATACTGATTATCCCCAAAGTAAATATTATTTAAATAAAAGCTTAAAATTTCGTTCTTATCATATTGTTTCTCAACTCGATGAGCCACAAATAATTCTTTTACTTTTCTAGTAAATGAACGATCGTTATCATAAAAATAATTTTTAACTACTTGTTGTGTGATTGTACTTCCACCTTGTACATCTCTATCACTAATTGTTGAGAATAACGCTCTCGTTGTCCCTTTTAAATCAAATCCGTGGTGTTTATAGAAACGTTCATCCTCCATTGAAATAAAAGCGCCTTTAACATAATCTGGCATATTATCGGCTGATACAAAACTACTTTTATTTTCAATTTTTCTTAAATCATCTACATTATCGCGAGTAGATAAAAAATACATAATTCCAATAAACAATGCGATAATAACTATGATTATTAATAATATTTTTAATAGTATTCGTTTACTCTTTTTCTTTTTTGGTGGTTTACCTACTGGTTGATAATACGTATTATAGTGAGGTTCATGACTCTTTTGCTCAATATGTTCAGTTGAGCTTGGGTACCTATCGCTTCTTTTCATGCGTTTGCTCCTTCTTTTAAAACTCACTTGGTATACCTTGAGTTTACCAGTACTATCACTAATAGGCTACACTTTTTAGAAAAATCAGTCCAAGGGCTTACACTAACATACATCATCATACTTACTCATTATGTAACGAATAAATATTTTTTAGGAAAATCAAAAAATAAAGGCTCTATGTCAAATTGGACTGATGAGTTCAATATCGGAAGTTAGGCAACTAAACATTGCTTAACTTCCTTTTTACTTTTTGGAGCGTAAAGTTTTGAACATAATAATATTCGATTGCGCAAATGATTGTAACTTCCATAACCAAAAGATGTACGTTTAATTAATTTTATTTTGTTATTTATACCTTCTAAAGGACCATTTGATAAATTGTAATAATCAAATGTATTTTTTATAAAGTCTACATGTTTGTTAAGTGTCTTAATTGCTCGTTGGACAACTGAATGCGTTTGGGATAATGGCATATGTTTTAATTCGTGAATAAAGCCTTCATAATCATTATGTTTAAGTTTGAATCGTAGCTGATTGATATATTGGTAGGCGTCATTTAACGAATCATCTTGATCTAATAAATACTTGACGATACCCTTTTGTGTCTTCCATTCCTTAAATAAAGCTACTTTACGATATTCAAATGCCTCTAAATCTTCTCCAGGTTTTAATAGTAATTTCGCATATCTTTTAAACTTATTATATAACGGTTGATTCGTCGTTCTTAATTCATTCATAACAGCGACTCGAATACCATTTAAAGCACGATTTAATAATTGAACAATATGGAATCGATCGATAACTATTTTAGCGTTCGGAAACATCTCTTTAATCAATGTCATATAGCCTTCATGCATATCAATGGAAACAGTCTTTACACGTTTTCTAGCTTTAAGTGAAAAACGATAAAAATACTTTTTCAACTCACTTAATCTACGATCTTCAACAATATCAATAATATGATGCGTTTGTGCATCAGCGTATATAAAACTCATTTTCCCAGAAACATTTTTAACACTTTTAAATTCATCCATCATGATATGTTCAGGAAGTGCAGAATACGGCGATTGATGAAGCGATTGAGTTACCTCATCAATGATACGAGAAACTGTAGTAGCTGACACAGAGCAGGATTTCGCTATAGATTTTTCAGAACGAATTTCTGTTGGCTTTATTAAGTACAGCTGATCGTGTTTTTTTTGATATAAAACAGTATTTATCAACTTCAGGTGTTTCGGCTGTAAAGTATCGTTCGCACGTTTTACATTTAAAACGTTGCTTACGCAACATGATATAAGTTGGATATTCGGAGATTTTAGGCATAGTGATTCTAGAAGTCTTAGATCCATTTTTGATTAAATTACCATTAATGTTTTTACAATTGCAGTTTGGGCACACCTCAGGTGTATAGATTAGTTTTGCGTAATAAAAGAAACACTTTCTCCCTTTATACTCAATTTTCTCAAGTTTACCGTCAAAAACAATATTTTTATCTTTAAAATCAAAGGTATTTAGTATAACATTATTCATAGGCGCATTATCTCCTTTAGTTATTTGTTTAGGCACTTTTAATTATAGAGATAATTGCGCTTTTTTTATATTCAAAATCAAAAAATCGGACAGATGAAAAGTAAAAAACTTTTCCATCAGTCCGATTTATTATAGAACCAAAATAAACATTTATTTATAAAAACGTCATTTTATATTCCCCAAAAAAAGGCCACTCCTATCCATACAATAGAAATGACCTTTTATATATTCAATTTTAGCCAAGGACTTATAATTTAATAAACAAAATCAATTTTATTAAAAAGTCTCATGCTATATCCTATTACTATTAAAGCTCACAATACTAACTAACAGTAAATATTTAATTTTGTAACTGCTTAACGATTTCTCTATTAAAATCATCTAAATCATCTGGTACCCTGCTTGTTACAATATTATTGTCAACTACAACAGATTCATCAACTACTTGAGCACCAGCATTAGATAAATCTTTACGTATATTTAATACTGCTGTTAATGTACGACCTTTTAAATCATCTGTATCTATTAAAATTTGTGGTCCATGACAGATGGCAAATGTTGGTACATCATTTTTAGTGAAATATTTAGCGAATGTACCATAACGTCCTTCAGCATCACCACGTAAATGATCCGGTGAAAATCCACCAGGAATTAATAATGCATCATAATCTTCTGGTTTCGCATCAGCAATACTCACATCAACATTTACTTTTTCGCCGTGTTTGCCAACGACTTCACTATGCGCTGTATCTCCAATCACTTTGGTTTCAAAGCCTGCATTTTCTAATGCCTCTTTAGGACTTGAATATTCTATATCTTCAAATTCATTTGCTAGAATAATTGCTACTTTTTTAGTCATTGAAAATCACCTTTCTCTATAACATTGATATCAATACTATAGACAACTTAATCACTGATTAAACATACTATGACTTAAAATATTATTCATACATCGCTAAATGATCCCTTTGCTACCTTAGAAATAGTAATTATTTAGAAACTAATTTAACCTTTTCTTCTAACTGATCTAACAACCCAATCCATTCATCTATGTCTTCTACACGTACTTCATCAGGATTCACATGATCAATTTCCTCAATAAATTTATTTAAACGTGCTTTTATTTGTTCGATTGTTTGTTGTTCATTCATAAAAAAGTTAACTCCTTTAATTTTGATTTTCTTTTTCATTATTATCCTAACAGAAATCACATAAAAGCGGTATAATCTTAACGACATTTATGGGATTCTAATTATTTTGACTTTTAAAAAATACCTTTTCAATTAAGTAAAAGTACGAGATAATTTGTAACGAATAATAATACGAAGAGATATCACAATGGTATCAATCAAATAGAAAGAAGGAAGTTTAAGACGATGAATAGCATCAAATTAAAGCAACCTGTAAGCATTCTAAATGATCCATGGGAAGCATACAACGATGTTAAAGATTACGGCGAATTGACTTTGAGTAACATCGAATTTACCACTACAAACTTATGTAATATGCGTTGCAGTCACTGCGCAGTAGGCTATACACTTCAAACAGTTGATCCAGAACCATTAAGTATGGATTTAATTTATCGAAGACTTGATGAAATTCCAAATTTACGTACAATGTCAATTACAGGTGGCGAACCAATGTTTTCTAAAAAATCTATTAGAAACGTTGTTAAACCACTATTAAAATACGCTTATGATCGTGGCATATATACTCAAATGAACTCAAACTTAACACTCCCACAAGATCGTTATCTAGATATCGCTGAGTATATTGATGTTATGCACATTTCTCACAACTGGGGTACAACGGACGAATTTGCAAATGTCGGTTTTGGTGCTATGGAAAAACAACCCCCTTTAAAAGCGAAATTGAAATTATATGAGCAAATGATTGACAATGCTCGTACATTATCAGAGCAAGGTATGTTTGTATCAGCTGAAACAATGCTTAATCAAAGTACATTACCACATTTACAAAAAATACATCAGGAAGTCGTACACGATATGAAATGTAGTAGACATGAAATTCATCCTATGTATCCAGCCGATTTTGCTAGTCAACTAAATGTATTATCTCTATCTGAAATGAAAAAGACAATTCATGACATTTTAGATTTTAGGGATGAAAATGTATGGATGTTATTTGGAACTTTACCTGTTTTTCCTTGTTTAAAAGATGATAATGATCAAATGCTTTTAACACGTTTAAGAAACGCTAAAAATGTAACAACTAGAAACGATCCAGATGGTCGCAGTCGTTTAAATGTTAATGTATTTACTGGTAACGTTATAGTTACTGACTTTGGCGATGAAACAGGAACAATTTCAAATATTCAAAAAGACAAATTGACAGATGTATTTGATAAATGGTTATCAACAGACCTTGCTAAATCATTAAATTGTCATTGTGCTGAATTTAGTTGCTTAGGTCCGAACGTTCTCGTTAAAAACATGTACTATCCGAATATGGATTTTAAAGAAAATGAGCGCCATATGCATAAACAACCTCAAATTTTACAATTTTAAATACCATTAAGTTTAATATTGAGAGTTCATCTACATTGATATGACTTTATCCTTTCGATACAAATACTGCTTTAAATGGTCCGGTCCTCTTTCAAAAATGATTGTTGACCAAAATTAAAAAGACAGATTGTAGGATTCTATGTACTGTATCCTAAAAAGTTAGATTTTTTAGTCCAACTTTTAGGTACGCATTATTATCCTTCACAATCTGTCTTTATTTATTAATCTTTAATATGTTGTACTTTAGCTAAATATTCAATCGTTTGTTTACTTTCAATGCGACGTGCTTTTCTTCTTTAAACACGTTGTGGTGCTGTATCGTAAAACCATTTTTCAACATCATCTTCTGGATAAACACCAGGCACATGTTGTGGTTTGCCATCGTCATCCAACGCAACGAAAGTTAAGAAACTTAATGCTGCTAAGTCATGTTTGTTGTTAAATACATCATCTATTCTAATTTGTACAACAACTTCCATTGAGCTTGTTCCAGCATATGAAACCATTGCTACATACTGTAATATATCCCCTGTTTTAATCGGTTTTAAGAAATCTACAGAATCTGTTGAAGCAGTTACCACTTGAGCACCTGCATGTTTCATAGCTGTAATCGCAGCAATTTCATCAATATTAGCCATTAAAGTTCCACCAAACATAGTATGATGATGGTTTGTATCTTGAGGAAAAACTTGTCTATTTTTATAACATTTTGATTCAGACATAGATTTCATCGGTCTGTCCTGATTTGTCATAATTTAATCTCCCAATCTTTACTGTGATTACGTATTACATTTTTAAATCATCGCTAGTTTCACCAATACAAAACTTTAAATTATCATTTATTTAGAACGTTGGCGCCCAATTTCCATTTTCAAATACAAGTTCTTCCGTACCATCTTCCAAAATACCATAAATAGTTAAATCACTGCTGCCAATCATGAAGTCAACATGTACATTTGAATCATTCAATCCACATGCTACCTTTTCTTCTACTGACATTTCTGTACCACCTTCAACATTAAAGGCATACGCTGAACCAATTGCTAAGTGGCATGATGCATTTTCATCAAACAATGTATTATAGAAAATTGTATTGCGGTTTGAAATTGGTGAATCATCAGGTACTAATGCTACCTCACCTAATCTTCTTGAACCTTCGTCGGTATTAATTAAATCTTTAAGTACCGCCTCACCTTGTTCAGCTGAGAAGTCAGTAATTACTCCATCTTTAAAGTACAATTTAAAACCATCTATAATGGTACCGTTATAACTTAGTGGTAATTTATTTGTAACGTATCCATCTACTTTATTTCTATCTGGTGCTGTAAAGACTTCTTCTGTAGGAATATTAGCAATAAATGCTTGTTCATTGCCATTTACATAACTTGTTGCATCTTCCCAAATATGATTTTTAACTAGACCTACTGTTAAATCTGTACCTTCAGACACATAACGTAGCGCTTGATATTTTTTTTGTTGTAATTTTTTAGAATACACACTTAAGTTCGCAATATGTTGGCGCCAATTTTCTACTGGATCATTACCATCTATTCGTACAATTTCAAATACTTCATCTATGAACTTAGCATATGCTTCTTCAATAGGTAACTCAGGGTACACACGCTTAGCCCAAGCTTTAGAAGGGAATGCTGCAACTACCCATGCGAATTGATTCTTTTGAACGCGTTCCATATATCCTTTAAATGCACGTGAATTTTGCTGTTGGAATGATTGCAATTTTTTACTGTCAATTCCATTCATTAAATCAGGGTCTTCACTAATTAATGCTAAATTCGCAGCACCACGTTTTACATAATCCATTCTTTCTTCAACGTCGTACGATTTAATAGCATTATCTGCAAAAAATTCTATTGGTTCATATTCAAATTTCAAACGATTTAACGTTGGATCACTATATGCAACGCGTACATCTGATGCACCACATTTATAAGCTTCTTCAACAATTAAATGTGTTAATTCTAATGTTTCAACTGAAGCTCTTATGAAAACAGGTTGTTTCGGTTGAACATTCATACCTACTTTCACTAATAATTCAGCATATTGTTGTAACTTTTGTTTATAATCTTTCAATTCACTCACTCCTAGTCATGTCGCAATTGCCCTAAAGCATCAGCGATAGCTGTCACTTCACTCGGCGATAGTCTATCTCTTGATTGAACAAAATCATATATTTCAGTTAGTTCTTCTTCGTTGGCATTTTTATATTTATCAGGATCTAACAACCCTTGATTAACAATATTTAATTTCTCTCTAATAGCTAATACTTTCTCTTCATTTGTCATAGCCTTATAGTTCACCTCTAATTATAGTTATGTTATCAAAGTATCACAATTTAATAAACTTTAATAGAAATTTATATAATCTGCTTCCTTATTGTTTAAAGTCGCTTTAAAATGGGGATATAACTACATAGTTTGGAGGAATTATAATGGTAGATGTAGCATTTGTCTGTCTTGGCAACATATGTCGTTCTCCAATGGCAGAAGCAATCATGCGACAAAGACTTAAAGACAGAAATATTAATGAAATTAAAGTATACTCTAGAGGTACGGGAGATTGGAACTTAGGTGAACCACCTCACAAAGGTACACAAAAGATTCTTAACAAACACAATATTCCTTTCGATGGCATGATTAGTGAATTATTTGAGGCAACAGATGATTTTGATTACATTATTGCAATGGATCAAAGCAATGTTGATAACATTAAATCTATCAATCCTAATCTTAAGGGCCAATTGTTCAAACTGTTAGAATTTAGTAATATGGAAGAGAGTGATGTGCCAGATCCATACTACACTAATAATTTTGAAGGTGTATACGACATGGTATTATCATCTTGTGATAATTTAATAGATTACATCGTAAAAGATGCAAATTTGAAAGAGGGGTAGTTTTTAATGGAAAATAAATTTGTTCCTGGTATTTTAATTGGTGCCGTTATTGGTGGCGCAATCACTTTAGCTGATAAATCTACACGTCAAGCTTTAATTCAATCAGTTAAAGACGCTAAAAATGGTAACCGTACTCGCAAGCCTTCTAAAGTCAGCAAGATTAAAGACGAAGTTTTATACTGGAAAGATGTTGTGGAAGAAATTCGTCGTAATAACCCTGAATTAGAACGTTCTTTAAAAGATGCAAAAGAAACATTTGTTAATAGAAAAAATCAACGTTAATGTCAGTTTAATAATTAATTAAAGGTAATACTATACAATGTATTATATCCCTTTCAAATATATCACTTAATAAAGTGATATATTTGATTGGCTTTATTACATTGCATGGGTATTGCCTTTGTTTTATTTTACAGTCAAAAAGTCTTTGGAAAATTTAAAGCAATTAATTTTTATAATATTATCATTTTCGAACCATATTATTGTTTATTTTTTTTATAATTGGATAAATACTAATAGCTACTTTTACAACAATACATAGAGAAAGGTTAAGGAGTGCGTATGTCGAAAAAGGATCACTCTTCTTCAAAGTATTTGAATTCAATCAAAAAACAAGAAGAAGAAACTAATACAAACAAGAGTAAGAAAAAAAATTCAAAAATTGATGTTGATCGTACATATATTGAACCTCAACAATTTCAATCTAAAAAACCAAAGAAAGATGACCAAGTCTTTTTCTTATCAAGGCTAAATAAACCAGCCAAATATAAGAAAGACTCTAATTTCTTGTCATATCTCATCTATCGCATTGGAAAAGATGATGCATCTGGACTGGCAGCACAAATGACTTATCATTTCGTTCTCGCTATGTTTCCGATGTTAATTTTTCTTTTAACATTATTACCATTCTTTAATATTAGCCAAAGTCAAATTACAAATATGTTAAGTAACGCACCTGCTGACACGTCAACTTTAATTAAAAGTGTTATTGGAGATATAACCCAAAACTCCAGTGGTAGCCTATTGTCAATTGGTTTGATTTTAGCAATCTGGTCAGCTTCAAATGGTATGACTGCAATTATGAATTCATTTAATGTCGCTTATGACGTTGAAGACAGCCGTAATGGTATTATTCTAAAACTTTTGAGTGTCGTTTTCACTATTGTTATGGGGATTGTATTTGTTGTCGCCCTTGCCTTACCAACACTTGGTTCAGTCATTAGCCACTTTTTATTCGGCCCATTAGGTTTCGATGAACAAGTTAAATGGGTATTCAATTTAATTCGAATTGTATTACCTATTATTATTATTTTCATCGTATTTATTGTTCTTTATTCTGTTGCGCCGAATGTTAAGACTAAAATCAGATCTGTTTTACCAGGTGCTATATTCACTTCAATTATATGGTTAGTCGGATCATTTGGATTTGGATGGTACATTTCAAACTTCGCTAACTATTCTAAAACATATGGTAGTATTGCCGGTATCATCATTTTATTAGTTTGGTTATATATAACTAGCTTTATTATTATCGTAGGTGCTGAAATCAATGCGATAATTCATCAGCGTAATGTTATTAAAGGTAAGACACCTGAAGAAGCAGCTTTGGAGCATGATGATAATAATAAAAACCACTATAATGAAAATACAAGATATGAATATGATGAAGAGACTAACACTCCAAATCAAAAAACATATCATGTTGATGAACATCCTGAAGATACCTATCCAGAAGATAATAAAAATTTAAAAGATAAAATTGTAGACAAATTAAAAAAAGACTAAGCAACTACAATAAAAACAGAGGTTTTCGCGATAAATAACGAAAACCTCTGTTTTTTAATTTTATGTACCGTTCGAAGCATTTAGCAATAATTACACATAAATTAATTTAATATAAACTATTGAATTAAATTATGTTGGAATGCATAAATAACGGCTTGTGTTCTATCTTGTACTTCTAACTTACTTAAAATGTTACTTACATGTGTCTTTACTGTTTTAATTGTAATGTGTGATGCACTAGCTATTTCTTGATTAGAATAACCTTTGGCAATTAATAATAATATTTCCATTTCACGTTCTGTTAACATTTCATATAGTTCAGCACGTTTTTTCATACGATTACGCATTTTTACTAATACTTCTGGTTCAAATACAGATTCACCTTTAGATGTTTTACGAACTGCATCAGCAATATCTTTTGCACTCGTTGTTTTTAAAATATAGCTATCAACACCTGCATCTAGGGCGCGATATACCTCTTTATCTTCAATAAAACTTGTTAACATTAATACTTTAATTTGTGGTAAATCTTTTTTAATTTGAGTAGTCGCTTCTACACCATCCATATCATCCATAAGCAAATCCATTAAAATCAAATCCGGTTTTAACTCATGGGCTTTAGCGATTGCTTCTTTACCTGAAGCACCTTCTCCTACTACTTCAATATCACTTTGCGTTGATAGATAACTTGAAATTCCTATACGTACCATTTCATGATCATCCACAAACAATACTTTAATCGTCATACGAATCCTCCTTATTTAGAGGTGCTTTCACCTCAATACGTGTACCTGAATCTGGTAGTGATACAATATGGAACGTTGCACCAATTTCCAAAGCTCTTTCACGCATATTTTTAAGTCCATAGCTTTGTTCTAATTTTTCATCTACATTAAAACCTTTACCATTATCTTGTATCCTTAACAATAAATAATCATCTTTATTAAATAATTCTACAGTTACTTTCGTACCATTTGAATGTCTCAAAGTGTTAGATATTGCTTCTTGCGTAATTCTAAATAAATGATCCTCAATACCTTTTGGAACTTTAAAATCTTGTATTTCATGCACAACTTTCATTGGTACTTTCTTTTGTAAATCAATAACTAAATCTTTAATACCTTCACCTAATGACTTATCTTTCAAGCCGAGTGGTCTTAAGTGTAGCAGTAACGCACGCATTTCTAACTGCGAATCTTGAACCATTTTCTCTAAAATAGGTATTTGTTGATCTAAGGGTGGTTCTAATTTCGTTTCTTTAATTGCAGATAACATCATACTTGCCGCAAAAAGCTGTTGACTAACAGAGTCATGTAATTCTCTTGCTAAACGTTGTCTCTCATCTTCGATAATCTTTTTAACTTTAACATCATTAATGTTGTAATTTTCATTTGTTAAATTTTGCGTTTTGAGTCTTAATTTATGCAATTCTTGATTTAAAGGTACTAACGTATGATATAAATCTAATGTTTCACTATATATTTCTATATTTTGATCATTGATACCTACTGTCTCACCTTCCATTGAACGCTCAATTTGCGTCTTAATCCAATCATTTTGTTGATTGATTTTGTAGGCAATCACTGATCCAACAATGATGCACAGTAAAATTATAATGAGATTTAAAAATAAAAAGACTGGTATCCCAAATATTTGTGTATAAAACATACCTTGAAAATAAATGATATTGACAAAAACTTTATCTATAAAAAGAAATGCTGCCAGCATGCTGTATACTAAGATGAGCATAGAACCAATTGTTCGAATATAATGGTTCATCGATAAATCACCTCTACGTCTCCAATAAACGTTGATACGTAGATATTAACTGTATAATTATCTGGTTTAACCATTTCTTCAATATGAATATTATTATTTTCAACTTTATATGACTTTTCATTTACATAAGTACTGCCATAAAAAGCCGCGACATGTAAGTTAATATTATAATTAATTGGTAAAATAACTTGTACTTTACCCAAAATATGTCTAACAACAATAGTATTATTTTCTTTAATATTGGCTGCTTTAGTTAAATCGATATGCAAATCACCAATACCATGTTGTATTTGTACATCTTCCCATTTATAAACATATACCGGTGTATGTTGTTCCCCAAACCATTTTTGTTTGATAAATGAAGGTGATGTTACGTCCTCATCAGTTGCAATCACTTTTTTAGGTTTAAATTTGTGTATCAAGTAACGTACGATAAGTAATAGTAAAAATACGAATAAGATAATAATCGTATATTTATTAGATAGTAGCGTGAAGGCAATTAATAATGCCCCTATCCAAAAAGCCAAAAGTCCTCTTATTTTATGAAAATAAAGATAACCTACATACACTAATACAGATCCCAATAAAAGAACGAGTAAGAATCCGATTTTTTCAAAAAATATGTAATAAAAATTGGCAATAATCATTAATGCAGTAAAAATGATCAACATTTGAGTTGATATATATTTGTGTGTCATGTTTCGCCGCCTTTCTATGCCACAGCGTTCATATAATTGATTAGATACGATGTTTTTTCAGTTGTTAATTTTTCAGTTGAAGCTTGTTGAATTTGCATTTCAATTTGTGCATAATATGCTTCGACTTTATTTAACTCAGATTTAATATTTTCAATTTCTTGATTATTAATTTCTCTAGCACATTGAATGTGAAATGTTTCTGTGATATCAACATATTTATTTTCTAATGTTAGCATTAGACTGTCAATCATCTTGCTGAGCTGTTCTTTTTTAGCTTTTAAATAATGCATATAATCATCTAAATTTTTTATTTTCTCGTCAAGCATTAAAAGATAATGCTTAATATTATTTCTTACGACTTCTTTTAAAAATTGTTCGATATAACGGTCAACATAGTTCATCATTATCACCTTTTATAATAAGTATTTAAATATCTAATGCGCTATGTTTTTTCTTCGATCTTGCTAATATTTATGCTAATTAAACTAGTTTATTGCAAAATATCTTTTATTAATGACGCATTAATTGTGTTCTTCATTATTATAAAACAGTTCCGAAACCAATATGAATAGGCTCCGGAACTAAATGGTGTTCATACTTTAGTCTTAGTATGTGATTTTTCTATGCTTCTTCAATCTTAGTTGTTAAAATTGGACCATCTTTTGTCACAATAACAGTGTGTTCAATTTGGGCAACAAAACTCTTGTCACTTGTCTCAAATGCCCATTCATTTTTACCCTCTGTTACAAACGACGCATTCGATGAAATAAACGGTTCGATAGCTAATACCATACCTTCAGTTAACAAAGTTTTATCCTTGGGATCAAAATAATTAAGTACATGTGCTGGTGCTTCATGTAAAGATAAACCAACTCCATGGCCAGTTAAATTTTTAATAACTTTTAAGTCATTTTGTCTAGCCGTATTATGTACTGCTTTACCAATGTTGCTTAATTTTGTACCTGGCTTGACCTTTGAAATTGCATTTTCAAATGCCATTGTCGCTACATCACATACTTTTTGCTTCATTGGATTATCTGATTCACCAACTACAAATGATATACCTGTATCTGCGTAATAACCGTTTTTCAATGCAGACACATCGATATTGACTAAGTCACCTTCACGAATAACACGTTTACTAGGTATACCATGTGCTACTTCTTCATTAACACTTATACAAGTTTGACCTGGAAAGTTTTCATCATGAATTGGAGCTGAAATTGCACCATATTCTTCAAATAATTCTTTTGCAATATTATCAAGCTCTTTTGTTGTAATGTCCGGCTTTGTAGCAGCTTGCATTGTGTTGCGCACTTTAGCGCATATGTATCCAATTTCTTTTAACGCTTGTAATTCTTCTTCTGTTTTTACAATCATTTTATCCCGTTCCTTTTTTATATTATTATAACTTATTATAGCAAAAATTCTTTGATATACTAAAGATGTTACTTATTGTATTTTGGAAAAGCAGTGAGACAGAAATTATAAAGAACCACTAATGATTTATTATGTAGAGGTTCTTGGGAGTAGGACAGAAATGATATTTTCACAAAATTTATTTCGTCGTTTACCCCAACTTGCACATTAATGTAAGCTAACTTTCGGTCAGCTTCTGTGTTGGGGCCCCGCCCCAACTTGCATTGCCTGTAGAATTTCTTTTCGAAATTCTCTGTGTTGGGGCCCCGCCAACTTGCATTGCCTGTAGAATTTCTTTTCGAAATTCTCTGTGTTGGGCCCCGCCAACTTGCATTATCTGTTGAAATTGGGATTCCAATTTCTCTATCTAAATAAATTATGACCATGTCTAATATTTTAAATATATTGTCTTTTCCAATGTACGATACTTTATATTATAAAGTGCTCGTTTAGATTTTACGATGATTAGAGGTTAAAAAATGAATGAACAATGGTACAAACATTTAATTGGTGCCAGAACTATTAAAACTGGTATCGCCATTTTTTTAACAGCTGTTTTTTGTATGGCTTTAGATTTAACACCTATCTATGCTATTTTAACTGCTGTTGTCACAATTGAACCAACCGCCAAGGCATCACTGATCAAAGGGTATCGTCGTCTACCTGCAACTGTTATTGGCTCTGGATTTGCAGTGTTATTCACATTTCTATTTGGTGATCAATCACCTTTTACATATGCATTAAGTGCAACATTTACGATTTTATTTTGTACAAAACTTAAGTTACAAGTTGGTACAAATGTTGCCGTACTAACATGTTTAGCAATGATTCCAGGTATACATGATGCTTATATGTTTAACTTTTTATCTCGAACTTTAACAGCTATCATTGGTCTCGTTACCTCAGGTTTAATCAACTTCCTAGTTTTTCCACCAAAGTATTATGGTCAAGTTGAAGAAAAGATAAGTCGTACTGAAGCATCAATGTATAAATTATTTTACAATCGTTGCCAAGAACTTATTTTATCAAATCTACAATCAGATAAAAGCGAAAAAACATATAAAAATATTTTCAATTTAAATAATCAAGTTGAAACATTAATCGGATACCAACGTGATGAATTAAGTTACCATAAGAAAAAGGAATGTGATTGGAAATTACTCAATCAATTAACCAAACGTGCATATACTAATCGTTTATTTATTACGCATCTTTCAAATATCATTTATTTACCTAAAAACACTCGTCTTTATTTTACAGCCGACGAAAAAATGGCATTGTTAAAAATCAGCAGCAGTATAAAAGATATTTTTTATGATGGTTCTTTTAAGAGAGAACATGAATCTGTCAATACTTTACGTGCAACAGTTAAGGCCCTAGATATTAGTGGTGAAGATCAAATTAAAAGTCATATCTTGTATGAAGTATTAATGATTTATCATTTACTTGATAGTAGATATGCATAGTTTAAAAGTCTTAAGCTTATTTACTCTATTAAATATATTCTAGGTTTATAAATTTTTTCAGCGAATACTGAAAGTTACTTCTCAAAATTATAAGAATCTACATAGCCATACCTAGATTGTTAATGGGTGTGGATTCTACTTTGATAATAGCCATGTGCAAGTTCAAAACTTTTAATTTAACGAGGCTAATTCATTAAGAAATTTAGTGAAATCTGTCTTGGTAACATTTATCCTTAACGAAACACCAGATTCTGTTCCCATATTTGAATGCCTTAAACCAGAATCAAAATCAATATAAATACAAAGCAGTTCTTGACTAAAATCAATAATCGTAAAATGTAAGTCAGGTTCTATAAAATTTATTTCAGTAACAGGATTGTCGTATTCTAAATTTTTCAAATTGTCCATGTCACTATCAAAAAGTGCTAATTCAAATTTAATATCTTGATCTTCGAAAGTTGCACTAGTGTCAAAATAAAAAATTTTATTATCTTCTTCGATAATTACATCTTTTAAAATAAAGGTTATTGATGCTTTGCTATATAAATATGATGCATCTGCTAAAATTACTTTAGTAGTATTCATCGTCGAATTCCTTTCATTTTTTGTTCATGTTGCTTAATCACCCTTACTTTGGATAAATCTAAGATAACTGCTCATTATATAATTATAATTTACTAGAATAAAAAAAACACATATCATTTTGGATGTATGATTCCAAAATGATATGTGTATGTTTATACGAAGAAGATTAATTATCAAACTTCGTCGTTTATTAATTTTAAATCCATTAATACGATGATGATGCTTCGAGTTAAGAAATTACTTCTGTTTGTTTGCTCTATCGATAAGTACTTGTTTCGCTTGTATTTCTGCTTCATTATCAATTTCTTTTGGCTCAAACGGAATACCTTTACGTTCACATGCTTTTTCTAATAAGTAGTCAGTGATTTCATAGTTTTTAGGTAAAATTGGTCCATGTAAATATGTTCCTAATAAATTTTTATAATGAATGCCTTCTTTTTTATCTTCATCATTATTACCATAACCAAAAGTTACTTGACCAAGTGTCCCAAAGTTATGATATGTTCTACCACCGTGATTTTCAAAACCTACAATAGTTCCAAATGTATCACTTTCAATGACAATGTCACCTGTAAGGCGGCTTGTCTTTGACTCAGTATAGAAATCTAAAATACCTAACCCTTCTAATTCTGTACCATCAGGTGTAATATATTTTGTTCCTAAAAATTGGTAGCCACCACAAACTGTTAGTCCTGGCATACCATCTTCAATCGCTTCTTTAAGTGGTGCCTTAATTTTACTTAATTCTTTTGTAGCAAGCGCTTGTTCTCTATCACTTCCACCACCAATGAAGAAAATGTCACAATCATCAAATGTAATACCTTCTGTTTCATTAATTTCAACGACGTTAACTTTAATATTACGTTTTTTGGCGCGTTGTCTTAAAGCAATAATATTTCCAATATCACTATATAAATTCAATTTATCTGACATAAAATGATAAATAGTCAATTCATGCATATTATGATTGACCTCCTTCAAATGAACGATTTAATTGTTCAAGCATAGGTGCTAATGACGTATAGTTGGGAATAGCAACTGTAAATCCTTTATAATCCATTGTCTTTGCCGTCGCTTTATAAATATCACGTTCAACAATAATTGGTACTTCAACTTCAGCTAACTTCAATCGCAATTGTAGTTCTTCTGCTCGAGTTCCTGTCACGATGATAGCTTCGATATGTTGTTTTGATAATTTTTCAAAATCTGCATCATATATCCATGAAGTATCACGTCCATCGGCAGCATTGTCGTTTAAAGATATAACATATACTTTTTCGCCTTCTAATTGCTCACCTACAGATAAACTTGCATTCATTCCTGCAGGGTTTTTAGCTAAGTTTATCATCGCTTCTTTATTTCCTTTTTTAAAATACTGCATGCGACCGTTGTCTGATGTATATGTTTCAAATCCATTCTTAATTGCTCGTTCATTAAGTCCTAACTCTCTTAATACAGTATATGCTGCTAATGCATTATACGCATTAAAGTCGCCTGCGATTTTCATATCATATTTTTCACCATTAATATTTAAATGTAAAAACGGCGCAACTTCAAAATTTGAAATCTCATATTTAGCTTGTTCTCTTTTGAAACCACACTGACAGTGATAATGTCCGATTTGATTGTAATGGATATAATCATATTGCAATAAACGACCACAGTTTGGACAATAGCGACTTTCATTCATCGTACTTTGTTCAAATTCATGTGCATGTGCTTTCATACCATAATACACAATTGCATCACTTGCAATTTTCAATCGGCTTACGAAAGGATCATCAGCATTTAGTAATAATTTTATACCTTTATTACTAATTGTCGTTGCAATGTTATTAACCATAATATCAATTTCACCGAATCGATCCATTTGATCTCTAAAGAAATTTGTAAATACCATCATAGAAGGTGTCACTTCTTTTAAAACACGTGGAATCGAACCTTCATCAATTTCGATTACCGCGATTTTAGTCTTCGGCGTTGACTGCATGATAAATGCTGACGTAATACCAGCTGCCATATTAGCACCTTCATTATTGTGTATGATTTCAATATTATTTGCTTTTAAAGTATGTCCAATTAAGTTTGAAGTTGTTGTTTTACCGTTTGTTCCACTAATAAATACAATATCATCAACTTGTTCAGCTAATTTTCTTAATATATTTGTATCCACTCTTCTAGCGATTTGTCCTGGTAAATCAGTGCCTTTTTTGCCTACCGCTCTACTTGCTTTACGCGCCAACTTCGCTAGATGGATTGCCGTCCACTGTCTCATGTGTTTCCTCCTCTAATTTCCACTCGCATCATTATAACATGATAAGGCAACTTCAAAAAAGTTTCTCAATCATAAATCAGCATATCGATTCTAATTTATAATCATTCTCATTCAGATAATTAAAAATGATATTTATTCTCAATCAAACATCACTAAATGATATATTTTCTCAATTAGATCGCAAATTTTAGGTATTAAATTATAATTATTATTATTTACAATTGAGAATGAGTTTGTTATACTAAGTTTAATTCATAATAATTTTAATTTACAAATAAGAGGTGTCTAACAATGTTAAGTAAAGATTTATTAGAAGCTTTAAACGATCAAATGAACCATGAATATTTTGCAGCACACGCATATATGGCAATGGCAGCATACTGTGATAAAGAATCATACGAAGGCTTTGCAAACTTTTTCATTCAACAAGCTAAAGAAGAACGTTTCCATGGTCATAAAATTTATAATTATATTAATGACAGAGGCGCACATGCAGAATTCAGAGATATTCCTGCACCAAAAATTGATTTTTCAAGCATTTTAGAAACTTTCAAAGATAGTTTATCTCAAGAGCAAGAAGTAACTAGACGTTTTTACAACTTATCAGAAATTGCTCGTCAAGATAAAGACTATGCAACTATTTCATTCTTAAACTGGTTCTTAGATGAGCAAGTAGAAGAAGAAGCAATGTTTGAAACACATATCAACTACTTAACTCGTATTGGTGATGATAGCAATGCATTATATCTTTATGAAAAAGAATTAGGCGCACGTACTTTTGACGAAGAATAATTAACAAACTATATTAACAGACAGATAAATATCATATGACATGATAGACATTTGGGTTTCTATTAAACACCCAATGTCTATATTATTTTGTATTGCGGAGATCTTTAGATTTATTTTCTAAATCATTGATCTGCGTTTTTTTATTTGTCAAAATCAAAAAAGTCGCACAGATAAAAAGCGATTAAACTTTTATATCCATCCGACTTGATCATAAGAACTTTTTTAATTCTTTACTATATTATTATTTAGAGCCTTCAATATTAAATCTTCTCGGGTAATTTAGTTTCTTATTTCTTGTATATACCTTGTTAACTGATTTATCTCTACTGGCTTTGTTTGAATGCGATTGTTAATCAATGTGTAGTATGGATTATTTTTGTCGTAATAACACCAATTGGAATGATCTATATTTTTCGGCACACCATATTTTGCAAAAGTTGACCATGCATATTGCATTTTATAAGAAATCTCTTTGTCAATTTCGTCATAATCTTCTTCAGGTGTTAAATTTCCAAATATATATTTTATCTCAGAAGTATGTTTAGCCAACTCATTGTTCATTTTAGCCTTAGGTGAAACTCTTGCGAAGTGATAATAATATATATGTTCACACAACTTCTCTAAACGTTTTATAGTTGCTAAACAAGGTTCAAACCAAATAACAGTGGTAAAAACTTTATCTAATGCTTTATAATTTGAATAATTATGCTGTTTAAAGTATGACAAAATGAGTTCTTTCTTGCTATTAGCCAAAGTATCTACCATATTCAATAATACTTCTTCAGGATATGTTTTATTTGGTTTTATAAAATATCTAGCTTCGTTTTCAACACATCCAATTAATACCGGTATATCTTTCGATAATGCAGGGAAATGTGATTTCGAAATAATCTCTCCATCTTGAACTTGATTCCATACTAAATTTGCAGGCGTATGAACTTGTCCACTAGGTGGTGTTACTCCAGAATACTTAGTCGAAATATCTAATATGCGTTCAGTAGACACACTTTGAAGTTCTTCTAGCTTATGACTACCTAGCTCTTCAAACATTTTACTTGTTTGCTTAGCTACTTTTTCGTAAGTAGGTTCTTCTGAGAACACATACTTTTCAAATCCGGCACTTTGAATGATTGCTTTATGAAATAAACCTTTTGCATTTTCCGCTGATAATAAATATCTTACTGCCTGTGCTCCAGCTGATTCTCCAAATATTGTTACATTGTCAGGATTACCACCAAATTTTCGTATATTGTTAGCAACCCATTTTAATGCTGCAATTTGGTCCAAAACAGCAAAATTACAGCCGATATTTGGATCAGCAATATAGCCGAATGCACCTAACCTATAATTAAATGTAACAACTGTCACTCCATTTTGTGCTAATTTCTCTCCATCAAAGGCATCTTCAGACCCTGCACCACCAAGATTACCACCGCCATGTATCCATACCATAACGGGTTGTTCAGCAGTTTCATCAATTGTTGTAGACCACACATTTAAGTATAAGCAATCTTCACTTTGCTTTTCAGTACGTAAATTGAAGCTAGCACCACCTACTTGTGGACACGCAGGACCAAATTCATTTGCCAGATAAATGCCTTCCCATTTTTGTGGAGGTCTCGGCGCCTTCCATCTTAAATTACTTACAGGTGGTTCAGCATATGGAATTCCTAAAAAATGATATGTATTCTTTTGATAATAACCTTGAATCAATCCGCTTTCAATTTTAAGCAAGAATAAATCATCTCTTTCAAAAAAACTATATATTTTTAAAGCAAAATCATTATGATATATCTCAATTTTAATGTAAAGTTATAAGCATGAAACTTATCTTTAAGGAGCTGTAATATACAAAATGAACAATGCATTTGTCGCACTTGACTTTGAAACAGCAAATGGGAAACGTACTAGTATTTGTTCTGTCGGTATGGTAAAAGTCATTGATAGTCAAATAACAGAAACGTTTCATACACTTGTGAACCCACAAGATTATTTTTCACAACAAAATATCAAAGTCCATGGCATTCAACCTGAAGATGTTGAAAGCGCACCTACATTCGACTTTGTATTTCCATATATGATGAAATTCATTGCAGATTTACCGGTTGTCGCACATAATGCTGCTTTTGATATGAACGTTTTACATCAAAGCATACAAAATATTGGTTTGCCGACACCAAATTTAACTTATTTTTGTAGCTATCAACTCGCTAAAAGAACAGTCGATTCTTATCGATACGGTTTGAAACATATGATGGAATTTTACCAATTAGATTTTCATGGTCATCACGATGCCTTAAATGATGCAAAAGCGTGTGCAATGATTACCTTTAGATTATTGAAAAACTATGAGAATTTAACACATGTAACAAATATATATGGTAAAAATTTAAAAGATAAAGGCTAGATGTATATAAAATGCCCTGTAAAATTGACACTTTTTTAACGACAATTTTACAGGGCGTTTGTTTAAATAAAATCATATATTGTCATATTTTTAAATGTTGATTGTTCAAGGTTACCTACTGTAACACCAATAAGACGTATTGGTACATCTGGATCTTTTAAATCATTGTAAAGTAAATATGCAATGTTATAGATATCATTTTCAGAACTTACCGAATCTCTCAAACTCATTTGCTTAGACAAAGTTTCAAATTGATAGGTTTTAATTTTTACTGTCACTGTCTTAGCCGATTTCTGTAATTTATTAAGACGTTCAGCAGTTTTACCTGATAATTCCCATACTTTCCTCAAGATTTCTCCATCATCATTAACATCAGTGGCAAATGTTCGTTCAGTACCTACTGACTTTCTCACTCTTGTTGATTTTACTTCACTATGATCAATTCCACGCGCTTTATTATATAAACCTCGACCTCGTTTTCCAAACAAATGAATTAATTCAAACTCACTTTTATTATATAAATCTTTTCCAGTAAAAATACCATGATCATGCATTACTTTTTTAGAAGCCTTACCAACTCCCGGAAAGTCTCCAATATCTAATGCCATTAATATGTCATGTACATTTCGATAATCGATTACAGTCATGCCATCAGGTTTATTCATCCCACTTGCTAATTTTGCTAAAAATTTATTATAAGACACTCCTGCAGAAGCAGTTAATTGTGTTTGTTCTAAAATATCTTTTCTAATATACTGAGCAATTTTAGATGCAGGTAAATCTGGCCGTACAAGTTCCGTAATATCGAGATATGCTTCATCAAGAGACATCGGTTCAACTTTATCTGTATAACTTCGAAATATAGACATAATTTGTGCAGATGTTTCTCGGTAAGCACCAAAATTACTTGTGACAAAATATCCATTCGGACACAATTTATGTGCTTGCGACATTGGCATTGCTGAATGGACACCATATTTACGTGCTTCATATGATGCTGTTGAAACAACACCTCGATTACTTGCTTTTCCACCAACAATGACAGGTTTACCTTTTAATTTAGGATTATCTCTCATTTCAACTTGTGCAAAAAAATAATCCATATCTATATGAATAATTCGTCTTTCAGTCAAGTGCTCACCTCCGCTTCAAACATACCAGCAAAACTAAAAAGATCTCAATATAATTATACGCTGTATGCAACATTTTTACATGTATCGTGCACACAGCGATAACTACATTGAGATGACTAGATTTTTTGAAATCTAACGAAATTTCAGTGATATGATATTTATAGTTTTATAGCAATTATTGGGAATTTAACTACTTTATATTATAAATGTCATTACACTTAATTCTATTACTGTACTGGTTTTTGATGATATAAGTAAATGCTATCTTTATCTTGTTGCACATATTTAAAATTACTAGTTATCGTAAGTGCGACAAGCAAAATATCTATAAGACAATAAGCTGTATGAATACTAAACATAAAGATAAGTGAAGAATAACCAAATGATTTAATTAAAATGAGCAACACGCTGCTTAGGATAAGCAATGGAGATAACATTATAATTGAAAATTGCCATTTGTTAAAACATGCATCTGCGGTTTGAAATAACATTCTATCTTTTTTGATATTAAACATTGGCTTACTATCTTTTTTAAATACAATAAATAATACTCTATGGATGAGTTCATGTAAAATTAGTAATACTATAAAACCAGCAAATCCATAAATGATATTGATAATTATATTTTGATCGACAACCGCTGTCACACCTAAAGCCCATTTATACGTAAATAAAATTACAAATAATGCAATGACAAGTTGTAAAACGACAAATCTTCGCATTCGAAAATTATTAGTTGATAAATCGATTTTATGCATTGCCAACCCTCCCAATAATGACGTTCGTATCTCTTCTTAATGTAAGTATACATTGTCATATTTAATTTAAATAGTTCATATCAAGAAAGTAAATTGGCTGTAATAAAATCTTAATAAAAGACATTTTGTCATTACAAATCATGCTACAATGTTTCTCAAATCTGTGCTATTTCAATTTGAACAACGCAACTGTTTCAACATGTGTTGTTTGTGGAAACATATCTACTGGTGTTACCTCTTCTAATTGATACTTTTCAGCTAATAACAAAGCATCACGTTGTTGTGTCGATGGGTTACATGAAATATATACAATTCGTTTTGGTTCTAATGTGAGCAATGTCTGAATAAACGTTTCATCACAGCCCTTTCTTGGCGGATCAACCATAACAACATCTGGTTTAATTCCATCTGCCTTCCATTTTAAAATAACTTCTTCAGCTTTCCCACAGACAAAAGTTGTATTATTGCATTGGTTTATAGTCGCATTGTGTTGTGCATCTTCAATCGCAGAAGGAACAACTTCAACACCGTAAACATGTTTAGCATGTGGTGCCATGTATAAGCCAATTGTCCCTATACCACAATAAGTATCTAATACGACTTCATTACCTGTTAATTGTGCATAATCAATTGCTTTGTTATATAATTTCTCAGTCTGTTCTGAATTGATTTGATAAAAAGATTGATCACTAATTTCAAATGTACTTTCAGATAATTGATCAACGATTGTATCTTTACCATATAATGTTATAGATTGACGCCCCATAATAACATTAGAATGGCTATCATTTATATTTTGTTTAATGCTCGTGACGTTAGGAAATGCTTGTAACAGTCTCTGTATAACAGCGTCCTTTTGTGGCCACTTTTTACCATTAGTAACGAAAATAATCATCATATCATCAGTATGATATCCGGTTCTAACAACTAGATGTCTTATTAGACCTTTTCTTAATTGTTCCTGATAAATGCTAATATTTAATTCATTTAAAATTGATTTAACTACATTCATAACTTCTTGGTATTGTGTATCTTGAATCAGGCAACTTTCCATATCAATAATGTCATGGCTTCTTTGACGATAAAAGCCCATAATAACTTGTTCTTGCTGGTTTTTACCAACAGGAATTTGTGATTTATTTCTATATCTCCATGGATTATTCATACCAATCGTATCGTTGATTGTCACATTTTCAAAATGCGCTTTACGCTGAAATAAATTTATTACTTGTTCTTTTTTCATTGCGAGCTGCGCTTCATATGATAAATGTTGAAGTTGACATCCACCACAACGTTCATAATATATACATGGCGGCTCCACTCGCTGCTCACTTTCTGTATTAACCGTCAGCAATTTACCAATCGCGAAGTTCTTTTTAACTTTTATTACTTTATACTCGATTTGTTCATTGATTAGCGCTTGTGGGATAAAAATAGGAAACCGATCTATTTTTACGACACCATGTCCTTCATGCGTTAAATCAACTACAGTCCCTGTTTTAATGTCATTTTTAGCTATCGCTTGCAAAATTTTACCTCCAAAATGAACAGGTTAGGAATATAATTATGTGCTTCCTAACCTGTTATCATTTAATTAAATACTTCGATTTATACTTAAGTTAACTTTTCATCAACGTGATCGTTATTCATCAATTCTTCATTAACAATATCATTTGGTGCAAAAACATCAATATGACGTTCTAAATTCAAGAAATTAGCTGGTAATTTTCCACCATACTCACCATCTACATTTAACTGTAAATCTGTAAATGAAGAAATATTAATTGCTTTGGCCTTTTCGTATATAACTTTTGGATGTTTTGTATGTTCACCTCGTGAAGCCAAGGTCATAATATGCCCTAGTTCTGCAAGATTTGATTTTTCAACAATAATTAAAGTAAAGTAGCCATCATCTAATTTCGCATCTGGCACTAATTTTTCAAACCCTGCCATTGAATTTGTCAGACCTAAAAAGAATAATAAAGCTTCTCCTTGGAAAACATTACCATCATATTCAATTCTTAAATCAACAGCTTTCATTTGAGGTAACATTTCGAAACCTTTAATGTAATAGGCAAAAGGACCAACGATTGATTTCAACTTACTTGGGGTTTCGTATGAGACTTGAGTCAATTGTCCACCAGCAGCTAAATTGATAAAGTAACGATTATTCATTTTACCTATATCTACTTTAGTAGAATGACCTTCAATGATGACGTCTAATGCCCCCATAATGTCGTTAGGTATATGTAAAGCACGTCCAAAGTCATTTACTGTTCCCATAGGAATAACACCTAATTTAGGACGATTGGGTTTTTCTGCAATTCCATTAACTACCTCGTTTAAGGTGCCATCTCCACCGGCTGCGATGATTATATCGTAGTTTTCATGCATAGCTCTTTCCGCTTCAAGAGTGGCATCACCTATTTTTTCAGTTGCATATGCACTCGTTTCATATCCCGCTTTTTCTAATTTTATTAAGGCATCAGGTAAATCTTTTTTAAATTGTTCTTTACCTGATGTCGGGTTATAAATGATTCTCGCACGTTTCCTCATATCTTATCCCTCTACTTAAAATTCATATATTTTATATTAAACGATCTTTTATACGATACAAGTATATAACATATGCTTGTATACTTAGTGTAATTTCAACACGCTCTTTTACCTTTATGCTTCGTTCACGACATATCTTTATTTACTTGGGCTACTATGAACATTGTCCAAATAATGTGATGTCGACTATACTTTGATTGTTATTTTTGATATTCTCTTTTTAAAATGAAGTTGTATATATAAAGTTGTCTTTATACAAAAATGTTTTATACCTTTATATTATACAGTTTGCCTTTATATAATTAAAGCTAACGCATTAATAAAATTAATATTTTTACTAATCACATGAACTATGAATAATCGAATAAACTCTATAATTTTTGATAGGTATGAAGAAACCCTTGATTGCAGCAACATCTGCAATCAAGGGTTGTTATTTATCTTTTATCTAATTCTTGTTTTAATAGTTGATTTACTAATTGAGGATTAGCTTGACCTTTTGAAGCTTTCATAATTTGACCAACTAAGAAGCCCATAGCTTTGCCTTTACCATTTTTATAATCTTCAACTGATTGTTCATTATTATCTAATGCTTCATTTACAAATTTTAGAAGTGTTGCTTCGTCAGAAATTTGAACTAAGCCATTGTCTTCCATAATTTGTTTAGCATCTCCACCTTTAGCTGCTAACTCAGGGAAGACTTTCTTAGCAATTTTACTACTCATTGTTCCATCTTCGATAAGTTTAATCATACCAGCTAAATTTTCAGGTGTAAGTTTAGTATCTAATAACTCTACTTGGTTTTTATTTAAATACTCATTTACACCACCCATTAACCAGTTCGATGTTAATTTAACATCCGCACCGTGTTCAATTGTTGACTCAAAGAAATCTGACATTTCTTTAGTCAATGTTAATACATGGGCATCATATGCAGGTAAGCCTAATTCATTTACATATTTAGCTTTACGCTCGTCTGGCAATTCAGGGATTGTTTGACGAACTCGTTCTTTCCAAGCTTCATCAATATATAATGGAACGATATCTGGTTCTGGGAAGTAACGATAATCATCAGAACCTTCTTTTACACGCATTAAAATTGTTTTACCAGTAGACTCATCAAATCGACGTGTTTCTTGTCCGATTTCTCCACCATTTAACAATTCTTCTTCTTGACGTTTTTCTTCATATTCTAACCCTTTTCTCACAAAGTTAAATGAGTTCAAGTTTTTCAATTCGGCTTTAGTACCAAATTTCTCTTGACCATATGGGCGTAATGAAATATTAGCATCGCAACGTAAAGATCCTTCTTCCATTTTAACGTCAGATACGCCAGTATATTGAATTATTGAACGTAACTTTTCTAAATAAGCATAAGCTTCTTTAGGTGAACGAATATCTGGTTCAGATACGATTTCAATTAATGGTGTACCTTGTCGGTTCAAATCAACCAATGAATACTCACCTTTATGAGTTGATTTACCAGCATCTTCTTCCATATGAAGACGTGTAATACCGATACGTTTTGTTTCACCATCTACTTCAATATCAATGTAACCATTTTCACCAATTGGTTGATCAAATTGTGAAATTTGATATGCTTTTGGATTATCTGGATAGAAATAGTTTTTACGGTCAAATTTTGATTCTGTCGCAATTTCCATATTTAGTGCCATTGCTGCACGCATTGCCCAGTCTACTGCACGTTTATTAACAACTGGTAAGACACCTGGATATGCTAAGTCGATAACATTTGTATTTGAGTTAGGTTCTGCTCCAAAATGTGCTGGTGATGGAGAAAACATTTTTGAGTCCGTTTTTAACTCAACGTGAACTTCAAGTCCTATAACTGTTTCAAAATGCATGATTTCCACTCCTTATAATTTTTCATAAACGTCATGTAAATTGTATTGTGTTTCATATTGATAAGCGACACGATATAACGTTTTTTCATCGAATGGTTTACCAATGAATTGTAAACCGATTGGTCGGCCATTTGATTGTCCACAAGGAACAGAAATACCAGGTAAGCCAGCTAAGTTTACTGGTGTTGTTAATAAATCATTGGCATACATTGTCAATGGATCATCAATTTCTTCGCCTAAGTTAAATGCAGTTGTAGGTGTTGTTGGACCAACTACTACATCATAATTTTCGAATACTTTATCAAAATCATTCTTGATTAATGTTCTAACCTTTTGAGATTTTTTATAGTATGCATCGTAATATCCTGAACTTAATGCAAATGTCCCTAAGAAAATACGACGTTTAACTTCTTTACCAAAACCTTCAGATCTTGACATTTTATATAATTCTTCTAAAGAATGTGCATCTTTAGAGTGATAACCATAACGAATACCATCAAAACGTGAAAGGTTTGATGAAGCCTCAGATGACGCGATAACATAGTAAGATGGGATACCAAATTTTGTATTTGGTAATGACACTTCTTCAACAATAGCGCCTAAAGATTTTAATGTTTCTACAGCTTTATTAACTGCTTCTTTGACATCCGCTGCTACACCTTCACCTAAATATTCTTTAGGTAATGCAACTTTTAATCCTTTAATATCTTTACCGATATCAGATGTAAAATCTACATCTTCAACAGGTGCACTTGTAGAATCATTTGCGTCTAAGCCTGAAATTGCTTCTAATACTAATGCATTATCTTTTACATTACGAGTTAATGGGCCAATTTGATCTAATGAAGATGCAAAAGCAACTAATCCAAATCGAGATACGCGACCATAAGTTGGTTTCATACCTACAATACCGCAATATGCTGCTGGTTGTCTGATAGAACCACCAGTATCTGAGCCTAAACTAAATGGTACTAAGCCTGCTGCAACTGCCGCTGCAGATCCACCTGATGAACCACCAGGTACAGCTTTATGATCAAATGGGTTAACTGTCTTTTTGAAATATGAAGTTTCAGTTGAACCACCCATTGCAAACTCATCCATGTTTAATTTACCGATTAAAACAGCATTTTCACCATGTAGTTTTTCCATTACAGTTGATTCATAAATTGGTACAAAGCCTTCTAACATTTTACTTGCACAAGTTGTTTCTAAACCATTAGTGATAATGTTATCTTTTATCCCCATAGGAATACCAAATAATTTGCCATCCATTTGGTCCTTAGCTTGTAATTCATCTAACTCTTGTGCTTTTTTAATTGCATTTTCTTTATCAAGTGCTAAAAATGACTTGATTGTGGGATCTGTCTCTTCAATTGCATCATATATATTTTTAACAACATCAGATGGTTTAATTTTTTTATTTTTAATTAAAGTTAATAAATTCTCAACCGATTCGTAACGAATACTCATCTTACGCGTCCTCCTCATTCATGATTGTAGGCACTTTAAATTGTCCATCTTCTGTTTCTTTGGCATTTTTCAAAGCTAACTCTTGCGGAATACCTTTGATTGCTTTATCTTCACGTAAAACGTTTTGTAAATCTAAAACGTGATATGTAGGTTCTACGCCTTCTGTATCTGCGCTATCATTTTGTTTTGCAAAATCTAAAATGCTTTCTAATGTGTTGGCCATTTCTTCCGTTTCTTCAGGAGAAATTTGAAGTCTTGCAAGATTTGCAATATGCTCAACTTCTTCACGTGTAACTTTTGTCATTAATAAAAGCCTCCTTTTATTCATTCATCACTAAATTGTATCAAATTTCCAATTAAAAATCTAAGTATTTATGAGGTACAACTTTAATTTCATATAAACTGTATAAACATTATCATTCGTTTTCCAAATCATTTTTTATGAAAACAACACTCTTTTAATATTAGACAACCCAATACAATATTATGATTATGCAATTTTAATTATAAAAATTTGCACACACCCAAAAATTACGTAAGCGTTTTCTTTGTTGCTATAAAAGTATTTTCAACTGAATAAATTTAATTTTCCTACTTTTCTAAACTTTTATCTTTATGTATAATGTTTTCATGTAACTAAATTATAAATTAAATAAAGGGAGTGTTTATCATGCTTACAATGGGGACAGCATTAAGTCAACAAGTTGACGCCAATTGGCAAACCTATATAATGATTGGTGTTTATTTCTTAATACTTATTGTTATAGGTTTTTATGGTTATAAACAAGCAACTGGAAACCTAAGCGAGTATATGTTGGGCGGACGTAGTATTGGTCCATACATCACTGCTTTATCAGCTGGCGCATCGGATATGAGTGGTTGGATGATTATGGGGCTTCCAGGTTCTGTGTATAGTACCGGACTTTCAGCAATGTGGATTACAATCGGTTTAACGTTAGGTGCTTACATTAACTATTTCGTTGTTGCACCTAGGCTTCGTGTTTATACTGAATTAGCTGGAGATGCCATTACTTTACCTGATTTCTTTAAAAACCGCTTAAACGATAAAAATAATATTCTTAAAATTATTTCAGGATTAATCATTGTTGTATTCTTTACTTTATATACACATTCTGGATTCGTATCAGGCGGCAAATTATTTGAAAGTGCCTTCGGGTTAAACTACCATTTCGGTTTAATTTTGGTTGCTTTCATTGTTATTTTCTATACGTTCTTTGGTGGTTATCTAGCTGTATCAATTACAGACTTCTTCCAAGGTGTCATTATGTTAATTGCGATGGTTATGGTCCCTATTGTTGCTATGATGAACTTAAATGGTTGGGGTACGTTTCATGATGTTGCTGCAATGAAACCTACTAATTTAAATTTATTTAAAGGCTTGTCATTCATAGGTATTATTTCACTATTTTCATGGGGATTAGGTTATTTCGGTCAACCTCATATTATAGTAAGATTTATGTCTATTAAATCACATAAAATGTTACCAAAAGCCAGACGTTTAGGAATTAGCTGGATGGCAGTTGGTTTATTAGGTGCAGTTGCTGTTGGCTTAACTGGTATCGCATTTGTACCTGCTTATCATATTAAATTAGAAGATCCAGAAACATTATTTATAGTAATGAGCCAAGTGCTCTTCCATCCGCTTGTTGGTGGTTTCTTACTAGCTGCCATTTTAGCGGCAATTATGAGTACAATTTCTTCACAATTACTTGTAACATCAAGCTCATTAACAGAAGATTTTTATAAATTAATTCGTGGTGAAGAAAAAGCAAAAACGCATCAAAAAGAATTCGTTATGGTTGGACGATTATCCGTATTAGTTGTAGCTATTGTTGCAATTTCAATCGCATGGAATCCAAATGATACTATTTTAAACCTAGTTGGTAATGCATGGGCAGGCTTCGGTGCATCATTCAGTCCACTTGTATTATTCTCACTTTATTGGAAAGGTTTAACACGTGCAGGTGCAGTAAGTGGTATGGTATCAGGTGCCCTTGTTGTTATTATTTGGATTGCATGGATCAAACCATTAGCACATATCAATGAAATCTTTGGTTTATACGAAATCATTCCAGGCTTTATTGTAAGTGTTATCGTTACGTATGTTGTAAGTAAACTTACTAAAAAACCAGGCGCATTTGTAGAAACAGATTTAAATAAAGTTAGAGATATTGTTCGAGAAAAATAAATCATTAGTTTTAACATATTAAAAAGGTACTGCTGTTAATCAAAATTTTGATTAACAATAGTACCTTTTTTATTAATTGCTATAAATATGAACTTGTGGTTCTTTGTCATCTTTTGTTTTACTAATTAAAGCACGTGGTTGATTACCATCTTTAATTCGAATTTCATAGTCATCAATTTTATCAAAGTATTTATTCGCCTGTTCAGTCACGTACTGTGTAATACCAATCGTTTCAGCTTGTCCATAATAATCTATTGGCAAGTCTACTACTAAACGCTGTGGTTTCTTATCAACAAATTTAACTTTCCCTACTGCTTGTGTGAAATTAGAAAAATATGATTGCAAGTTATCATTAAATTGTTTGAAATTATTATTTAAATTTTCATCATAGTCTGCTGCTGTTGATGAAGGCAATAATGCTGATTTTTCATTGATATTATGCCATTCATTAAGCTTTGTTTGACTCTTCTCAGCAGTTGCTTGTGTAATAAATTCACCTGGTGTTATTGAATCTTCGCTTGATTGTTTATAAATTGCAAAATGAATCGGGATATCCTTTAAATCATCGTTTTCACGTAATCGAGATAATATCTCGCTAGCCATTTGTTTTCCTTGCTTTTTAATTTCACTATCATCTAATTTCTTACTAAATGTTGGACCATCTTTTTCTTTTTTATAATAGTAAACGCTATTCATAGCCAAACCAATCGTCATACCTTTAATATTTTTACCTTTCGTATCTCCACCACCATAAAAATCTTGTTCTAAAATGTTGGATAAATAGGCAGGCGATTTTTCCGCAATCTTTTCAGGATTCGTTTCACCTTCATGTGACGGGTTGAGACCTAAGTTCTCATTTGCTTTCTTATCTTTTTTGTCCTTTTCAGACATTTTATCGATTTCTTGTTTTGTATACTTAGGGTCTAAATAGGCATTGATTGTTTTCTTATCTAAAAATTGACCATCTTGATACAAATACTTATCTGTTGGAAAAACTTCTTTACTTAAATTCAACAAACCATCTTCAAAGTCGCCACCATTATAACTATTCGCCATATTATCTTGTAAAAGTCCTCTTGCCTGACTTTCTTTAAACGGTAATAATGTACGATAGTTATCACCTTGCACATTTTTATCAGTGGCAATTTCTTTTACTTGATTTGAACTACTGTTATGCTTTTTGTTATCTTTTCCAGCTTGGTCATCTTTATTATTTCCACAAGCAGCGAGTATAAAGATTGCTGTAATCAATAATACTAATGTACGCTTCATCGACATACCCCTCTAACTATTTAATTCATTTTGCTTATCTACAAATTGTTGTTCTGTCCAAATTTCAATACCTAAGCTTTGTGCTTTAGTTAATTTTGATCCTGCATCTTCACCAGCAATGACAACATCTGTATTTTTAGTTACACTGCTCGTTACTTTAGCACCCTGTGCTGTAAGCCATTTAGAAGCTTCTGTTCGTGTCATTTGGTGTAGTTTACCAGTCAGTACCATTGTTTTACCACTAAACTCAGGATGTCCTTCTATATCTGAAGTTTTAATACCTTTGTAATCCATATTAACATGTTTATCTTTTAATTTTTGAATTAAAGCACGAATATCTTCATTTTCTAAATATGTGACTACGGATTGTGCCAATTTATCGCCAATATCATGAATTTCAATTAATTCTTCCTCAGTGACAGTTAATAAACGTTCCATCGTTTCGTATTTTTCTGCCAAAACTTGACTTGCTTTAACACCTAAATGCCTGATACCTAAACCAAATAATAAATGTTCTAGTGAATTTGATTTGGCACGTTGAATTGCTGTCAATAAATTATCAACTTTTTTCTGTCCCATTCTTTCTAATGGAAGTAGGTCTTCTTCCGTTAAATAAAAAATGTCAGCCACATCTTTAATTAACTCATGTTGATACAATTGTTGAATGATTTTAGTACCTAAACCATCAATATTCATAGCCTGTCTTGATACAAAATGAATTAAGCCTTCGACAAGTTGTGCTTGGCATTTTGGATTAATACAGCGAAGTGCGACTTCACCTTCAATACGAACTAATTCATGATCACAACTCGGACAATGTGTTGGCATATGATAAGTGACAGCGTCATCAGGTCGACGATCTGGTATACTTCTGACAACTTCAGGTATAATGTCTCCTGCTTTTTTAACAACGACACTATCACCAATACGAATATCTCTTTCATGTATTAAATCTTCATTGTGTAATGATGCTCTTGAAACAGTTGTTCCAGCAACTTTTACAGGCTCTAAGATGGCAGTTGGTGTCACCACGCCTGTTCGTCCAATACTTAATTCAATATCCAATAATTTAGTAACAACTTCTTCTGCTGGAAACTTATAAGCAATCGCCCATCTTGGTGATTTTTGTGTGAATCCCATTTCGTCTTGTTGATCTAAATCATTTACTTTAATAACGATACCATCGATATCATATGGTAATGATTCTCTTTGACTCGTCCATTTTTCAATATATTCTAAAACACCATCAATATCACTAACGCGCGCACGATTTTTATTTGTTTTAAAACCTAGCTTATCTAATTCGTCTAAAGCATCACTTTGTGAACGTGCATCAAAATCAGTGAAGTCATTCACACTATAAATAAATACACTTAATTTTCGCTTTGCAGTAAGTTTGGAATCTAACTGTCTTAATGAACCAGCCGCAGCATTTCTAGGATTTGCAAACAATTGCTCCCCATTTTTCTCTTTTTCCTCATTTAAATGTAAAAATGAACGCCTTGGCATATATGCCTCCCCACGTACTTCTACATTTAAAGGCTCTTTCATTTTTAAAGGTATAGCATGTATCGTCTTCAAATTTTCTGTGATATCTTCACCTGTTGTACCATCACCACGAGTTAATCCTTGTACAAAATATCCATCGACATATTTTAATGATACAGCTAAGCCATCGATTTTCAATTCGCACATATATTCTACATTACCAATTTGTTCACGTATACGTTGATCAAATTTTCTTAAATCTTCTTCATTGAAAGCATTACCTAAACTAAGCATAGGCGTATCATGATTAACCTTATTAAAAGAGGCTTGGGCTTCGCCACCAACTCTAACTGTTGGCGAATCTACAGTTTTATATTCAGGATGTTCCTCTTCAATTTGAATGAGTTCATGTAATAATTTGTCATATTCACTATCTGGCACAGATGGACTATCCTGTACATAATACTCGTAACTGTATTGATTTAATAAATCATGTAGCTCGTTAACACGAGACGTTAAATCAGCCATCCCTTAATCCTCCTTTTTTTCAATTGGGGCAAATTGCGCTAGTAAACGTTTTGGTCCTTGTGATTTAAAAATAATATCCAATTCTACCGAACCATTTTTCTCATTTACATTACTGACCATGCCTTCTCCCCAGGCTTTATGCATCACTTTGTCACCTACGTTCCAATCAGATGACGACACTTGTTTTTTCGTTGATGTTGTTCGTTGACTAAAACCACGTTTTGCAAATGGTTTAGATTTTGGTTGAATTGTTTGTCGTTTTGAAGTTGAATGATTTTCTAATAATGATTCTGGAATCTCTTTTAAAAATCTCGATGGCATATTTGACTGCGGACGACCAAATAACATTCTAGATGTCGCATGTGTGATATATAATATTTCTTCTGCTCTAGTTATTGCTACATAACAAATACGTCGCTCTTCTTGCATTTCATGATCATCTTCACTCTTAATCGCTCTAATGTGTGGAAATAATGATTCTTCCATACCCATTATAAAGACTATTGGAAATTCAAGACCTTTTGCAGAGTGCATAGTCATTAAAGTTACGCCATTTTCAGTATCCGCTTCATCAATATCTGCAACTAAAGATAAATCAGTTAAAAAGTTAATAAGTGACTGTTCTTCTAATGGAGTATTTTCTTCATAATCTTGTGGAACAGACATAAATTCATCAATGTTTTCTAATCTGCTTCGAGATTCTAGTGTATTTTCACGTTCAAGCATGTCTCGATATCCTGATTTTGTTAATACTTCATCAACTATTTCATGAATTTCTAAAAATTCTTGTTCTTTTATCAAATTCTGAATTAATTCGTAAAAATTAAGACACTCTTGTGTCACCTTTTTAGATAATCCAATAAAATCAGCTTCACCAAGTGCATCGAACATACTGATATTGTTTTGAACGGCGTAATTTTGAATCTTTTCAACTGATGATGGCCCTACGCCACGTTTTGGAACATTTATAATACGTTGCAAACTTATATCATCATTACTGTTGGCTATCATACGCAAGTAACTAAGTAAATCTTTGATTTCTTTACGATCGTAGAACTTTTGACCACCAACCATAGTATATGGAATATTTGATTTCATAAATGTTTCTTCAAGCACACGTGATTGTGCATTTGTTCTATATAAGATTGCCATATCTTGATATTTCTTGCCATTACGCTGATGCTTCATAATTTCACGTACAACATATTCCGCTTCATCACGTTCAGTCATTGCTTCATAGTAGTGGATTTTCTCACCACTTGTATTCGCAGTCCATAATCCTTTTGGCTTACGTTCAGAATTATTTTTAATTACTTCGTTTGCCGCGTTTAAAATTGTCTTTGTTGAACGGTAATTTTGCTCTAAAAAGATTGTTTTCGCTTCTGGATAATCTTCTTCGAAAGATAAAATATTTTGAATATCAGCACCACGCCAACCATAGATTGATTGGTCTGAATCACCTACAACACATAAATTTTTAAATTTACTAGCTAATAACTTAACTAATGTGTATTGTGCCTTATTCGTATCTTGGTATTCATCTACATGTATATACTGGAATTTATTTTGATAATATTCTAGTACATCTGGTACACGTTCAAATAAATTAATGGTTGTCATGATTAAATCATCAAAATCTAATGCTTCATTACGTGATAATTGTCTTTGGTACCCGCTATAAACAGTAGCAACCATTTGTGAATGATAGTCTGTTGCTTCTTTTTGAGCATCTTCAGGTGTTTTAAGTTCATTTTTCAAATTACTTATTGCTCCAATAAACATACGTGGCTCAAACTTTTTACTATCAATATTTTCATTTTTCAAAACATCTTTAATAACAGACTTTTGATCAGTAGGATCAATTATCGTAAAATTACGTTCAATACCGATACGATCCGCATCACGACGTAAAATACGAACACACATAGAGTGAAATGTAGACATCCAAATCACTTCTGCTTGATCGCCTACTAGTTTTTGAACACGTTCTTTCATCTCTTTTGCAGCTTTATTAGTAAAAGTAATTGCTAATACGTTGTATGGTGAGACATCTTTCTCGTCTAATAAATAAGCAATTCGATGTGTTAAAACACGTGTCTTTCCTGAACCAGCACCTGCCATAATTAACAATGGTCCTTCTGTTGTTTTTACAGCTTCACTTTGTTCTGTATTCATATGATTTAATAACGCATTCATTTACTAGACTCCTTTATTTTCACTGTTTTTAATGCTTTTTTTATATCTTTATAAATAATATCACCGACGATAATTGTATCTGCAATGGATGCCATTTCAAAAGCTTGTTGTTCTGATGAAATACCGCCACCATAAAATAATTGTGTTTCCGTTAAATGTTCTGATGCGGCTTTTACTATAGAACTATCTCCATATTCACCACTATATTCTATATACATTACTGGCAAGCGATACATGTAATTTGCCATTTGAGCATATGCTTCAATATCCTCTATCGATAAACTTGTATTTGCTTTTGTATGCTTTGCTACTTTACTTTCAGGATTACAAACAACATATCCTTCAAATATTACTTCTTCAAAATCTATACTATGCCCAAATGTTTTAAGTGCTTGTAGTAATATACCGTTGTGGAACGAAACATCGGTACTATTTAATACTGTTGGTACAAAATAAAAATCAAATCCAGGCATAACACTTTCAAGGTTTGAAATTTCGAGCGCTAATGGTAATGGGTACCGTCTAACTCTACTCATTAAATGAATAACATTATCTTCTGTAACGTCATCAGTTCCACCGATCATGATTGCATCTGTTTGAGACATACAAATTGCATCTAAATCATCATCCGAAATGTGTTTTGCTGGGTCTAATTTAAAAATATGGCGCCATTTTTTAATGTCATACATTTTCCGAAACTCCTTTTTTAACATACATATGATTATAGCATTTTTAAGTGTCTAGTTCTAAAGACTTAACATGAATTTTATCGTCTTTTTCTCTATAAAAATTTTCGTGAAAAAACAATGATTATCTATCAGAATTCAAAGGATAGATAATCATTGTTAGTTGTTTATTTATTATTCATTTGTTTCAATATTCATACGATCCAAAATCATTGTGTAAGCATCATTACCCCATTGCAATGAACGCTTCACTCTAGAAATCGTTGCCGTTGACGCCCCAGATTCTTGTTCGATTGTTGCATAGGTATAACCTTGCTTAATCATTTTTGCAACTTGTAATCTTTGAGACAGTGATTGAATTTCATTTACAGTACACAAATCATCGAAAAATTGGTAACACTCTTCTCTATTCTCCAACGTTAGTATTGCATCAAATAATTCATCTAACGCTTCACCACGTAATTTTTCAATTTGCATATCGAAACAACCCCTATAATTTTATTCTTTATGTCATTTTAACGCATTAATCTACTAAAGTGTAGCAATTTATACTTATGTTCGGGTCTATATCGTCACTTCGTCAATTATTCTGATAATCCTGCACGTTCAAAAATAGTATCAACTTGATTTAAGTGATGTTTAGGATCAAAGCATTCATCTAATTCTTCTTTCGATAAAACGTTTGTAATTGTTTCATCTTGTTCAATTAATTCACGGAAAGGTGTTTTTGTTTCCCATGATATCATAGCTTTTGGTTGCACTTTATCATAAGCTTCTTCACGAACCATTCCTTTATTAATTAATGCAAGTAAAACTCGTTGTGAGAAAATCAAGCCGAATGTTTTATCAATATTATTACGCATATTATCTTCAAATACTGTTAAACGGTCCACAATGTTAGTGAAACGATTCAATGCATAATCTAATGCTATTGTAACATCTGGCAACATAATTCGCTCAGCTGAAGAATGAGATATATCTCTTTCATGCCATAAAGGTACATTTTCATATGCTGTTGTAATATATCCACGAATCACTCTTGAAATACCAGTTATATTTTCAGAACCAATCGGATTTCGTTTATGAGGCATTGCAGATGATCCTTTTTGTCCTTTTGCAAAAGCTTCTTCCACTTCTCTTGTTTCAGTCTTTTGTAAATTACGAATTTCAACTGCAAATTTTTCTAATGACGTCGCAATTAAAGCCAATGTCGCAATATAATAAGCATGTCGGTCTCGTTGTAATGTCTGTGTTGAAACAGGCGCAGTTCCGATTCCTAAGTGCTTACAAACGTAACTTTCAATTTCAGGCGGAATGTTAGCAAATGTACCTACTGCACCACTCATTTTACCAACTTCGATTTCTTCTCTAACTTGTTTAAAACGTTTTAAGTTACGTTCCATTTCCGTATACCATAGTGCCATTTTAACACCAAATGTTGTTGGTTCTGCATGAACACCATGCGTACGTCCCATCATTAATGTATATTTATAATTTTTCGCTTTTTCAGCTAGAACGTCGATAAATCTTTCTAAATCTTTTTCAATAATGTCATTCGCTTGTTTAATAACAAAACTCAAAGCTGTATCTACAACATCAGTAGAAGTTAAACCATAATGTACCCACTTACGTTCTTCACCTAGTGTTTCAGAGACTTGTCTAGTAAAAGCTACAACATCATGGCGAGTTTCTTGCTCAATTTCTTGAGCACGTTCGACATTTACTTTTGCATTTTGGCGAATTTTTTGTACATCTTCTTTAGGAATATGACCTAATTCACTCCATGCTTCACATGCTAAAATTTCCACTTCTAACCATGCTTCATAGCGATTTTGATCAGTCCAAATATTAGACATTTCTTCTCTTGAATAACGTTCAATCATTTTTTTAACTCCTATCGTATGTAAACTCATATTTTTATAAAAACAGAACATTAATTATCATAAAATTCATAATGTTCGTTTTACACTCTACTCTTCACAGTTTAACAGAATTGGTTATAAATGTATAAAAAATTTCCGTATATTCTCATTTTATTTTATTTTTTAGATTAATACAATTATCTATGACAGATTGATACTGATTTCTAATTGTAAATGTTCGCAACACTTTAACCTAAACTATATTTTCATCCATTATTCTTAGTAGTTCTAATTTATCATTACACATAGGCGCACTTGTCTCATTTAGTTTTAAGTTTTATCACTTTTAATTATAGAGATAATTGCGCTTTTGCATATTAAAAAGGGCAGGAATTTTTACCATCTCATCATAAAAGATAAAGAATCACTTTTTATTCTAATTGAATGACATAGCTACAAGCGAAAATAAAAATAGGCTATTCAAAGTAGAATTACTCAAACTTCGAATAGCCTTTCCTCTTCAAATAATCATTATTTAAATTGGATTATGTTATTGAATTTTCTTTCCGATAAAAATGATTTCTTGATGTGAAACTTCAATTGTTCCATCTTTTTGTTCTTGAAACACAGGTTTTTCAAGACGTTTTACAGGCATATATCCTTGCTTCTTCATTCGTGTTAAACAATCAGCAATAGTTTCATTATCAGCTACTTTGAATTTCATGTTCTACAACACTCTCAAGTTCTTCTGGTTGATAATTTTTAAGTTTTCTACGACGAATGCCTTTTGTCCAGAAACCACCATGTATATTTCTTGGTTCATACGCAATGATAAATGCTTTTGGATCTAAATTTTTAATCGTATCCATTAATTTACGTTCATATTTTCTTGGTGTCAGAATTTGCATCACCATTCGACTACCATCTCGTCCAAATGCAGCATAGTGTGTAACGCCATACCCTAAATTTCGCAATTCATTTGGTAAATCAAGCTCGTATTCTGCCGAAGTTACATTTACTACTGTATAACCTAGTGCAAGTTTTTCTTCAATTTTCATACCAACAATGATACCAATTGAAAAGCCAAATGCATATGCAATAATATTTTGGATGTGATCTAAATTAGACATTACTAATCCTAGACCAACGATATAAATCAATACTTCTAAAAAACTTACTGACGCTGCAATATAACGATATCCTTTCAACGTTAAAATTGTTCGCATCGTTAAAAACGTTACATAACAAACGTTAATGATAAATATAGTTAATACCATTAACCATGGATTTTCTGTTACGAATGACATAAGACGCCACACTCTCTTTCAACACTTTAATTTTCAATCCGCTTCAATCTAACCATAATGAATGCATATTAATATAATATAGTACGAAATCTCTAAGAAATAAATAGTGAATTAAGCTTATTTTAGATTTATACTTAAAATTATTTCAGTTAGCTTTATATGCACATTTCACAGATCTGAATTAAAAATTTTTTATTTAAGAATTTCATTTTTGTCTCATTTATCATTTGATTCAATCATTTAGCTAAATATACAATTACCTCTACATAATCAAAGTCTTACATTTATGCTTTTGGCCATGTGTATCTTGTATATGCTAATTCACGTTTATGTGCGTTTCTAACATAGTGATTTTCAATCACTTTTTGATCCTCTGGTGCAACTGGTTTTCCTTCCAAGTAATCATCAATTGCTTCATAAGTCACTCCTAATGCTTCTTCATCAGGAAGTTGCGGCTTATCGTCTTCTAAATCTGCCGTTGGTGTTTTTTCATATAGTTGTTTTGGCGCGCCTAAGTATTCTAATAATTGACGTCCTTGTCGTTTATTCAAACCAAATATAGGTGCAATATCTGCAGCTCCATCACCATATTTCGTGTAAAAACCTGTAATATTTTCTGCTGAATGATCGGTTCCTACTACTATACCTTGACGATTTGATGCAATTGAAAATTGTACTTTCATACGCTCACGGGCTTTTTCATTTCCTTTTTGAAAATCTGTAAGTACAATGCCTGCTTCTTTTAATGATTGGACACTTTGATCAACTGCAGGTTTAATATTTACTGTAACAACCTCGTCCGGATTAATAAATTTCAATGCTTGTTCAACTTCATGTGCGTCTTTTTGAACACCATAAGGTAACTTAACTGCTATAAATGTACATTCAATACCCTCTTCACGTAATTCATTTACTGCCATTTGTACTAACTTTCCAACTAATGTTGAATCTTGCCCACCCGAAATACCTAATACGAGTGATTTAATAAATGAATGTGATTGAACATAACTTTTTACAAATTGTTTTAATTCTGCGATTTCTTCAGCACTATTAATAGTTTTTTTGACTTTCATTTCTTCTACAATAACATCTTGTAATTTAGTCATTATCTTCTTCCATCTCCTTAACATGTTCCGCTACTTCGAAAATACGTTTATGTTTATTATCCCAACAAGCCTTACTTAAATCTACTGGGTACTCTTGTGGATTTAAGAATCGTTTATTTTCATCCCAAATCGATTGTAAACCTTGCGTTAAATAATCTCGTGATTCATTTTCCGTCGGCATTTGATATACTAATTTACCATTTTCATAAATATTATGATGTAAATCGATTGCTTCGAAAGATTTTATAAATTTCATTTTATAGGTATGAACAGGATGAAATAGTTTTAAAGGCTTTTCATCATATGGGTTTTCATTTTCAAGAGTAATATAGTCCCCTTCTGCTTTACCGGTTTTCTTATTTATGATGCGATATACTTTTTTCTTACCGGGTGTCGTAACTTTTTCTGCATTGTTTGATAATTTAATGCGATCGCTATATGTGCCATCATCATTTTCAATCGCAACAAGTTTATATACTGCACCTAATGCTGGTTGGTCATACCCTGTAATCAATTTAGTACCAACACCCCATGAATCTACTTTAGCACCCTGTGCTTTCAAACTCGTAATCGTTTCTTCATCCAAATCATTAGACGCGATAATTTTAGTTTCAGTAAATCCTGCTTCATCAAGCATACGTCTTGCTTCTTTAGATAAATAAGCAATATCTCCTGAGTCAAGTCGTATACCTACAAAGTTAATTTTATCACCTAATTCTTTAGCCACTTTAATTGCAGTCGGCACTCCTGATTTTAAAGTGTGGAATGTATCTACTAAGAATACGCAATTTTTATGTCTTTCAGCATATTTTTTAAAAGCAGTATATTCATCTCCATAAGTTTGTACAAATGCATGTGCATGTGTTCCTGAAACTGGTATACCAAATAGTTTCCCTGCTCTGACATTACTAGTAGAGTCAAATCCACCAATGTATGCAGCTCTAGCACCCCATAATGCTGCATCAATTTCTTGCGCACGACGTGTACCAAATTCCATTAAATTATCATTTGATGCAATTTGACGAATTCGACTTGCTTTTGTTGTAATTAAAGTATGGAAATTTACAATGTTTAACAAAATTGTTTCAATTAACTGCGCTTGAATTAATGGTGCCTCCACACGAAGTAATGGCTCATTTCCAAAACATAGCTCTCCTTCTTGCATTGAACGGATACTTCCTGTAAATTTTAAATCTTTTAAATATGACAAGAAATCGTCTTTATATCCGATAGATTTTAAATATTCTAAATCTGATTCTGAAAAACCAAAATGCTCTATAAAATCAATCACACGTTTTAAACCATTAAAAACTGCATATCCACTGTTAAATGGCATTTTTCTAAAATATAAATCAAATACAGCCATTTTTTCATGTATATTATCATTCCAATAACTTTCAGCCATATTTATTTGATATAAATCATTATGTAGCATTAAACTGTCGTCTTTTAATTGGTACACTCGTATCTCTCCAATCGACCTCAATATTTTCTTACATTTTATCATAATTCAATTTTTAATATGTATTAGAATCCCTTATTTTACAGACTTTCAATCTTAATCAAGCAACAATTTAATGACAGATGCATAATTTATAAGAGTATTTTAAAAATGTAGATTATAATATAAAGTGAGGTGTTGTTAATGTTATTTAAAGAGGCTCAAGCTTTTATAGAAAACATGTATAAAGAATGTCATTACGAATCACAAATAATACATAAACGTTTACATGACATAGAACTAGAAATAAATGAAACTGGGACATATACACATACAGAAGAAGAACTGATTTATGGCGCTAAGATGGCTTGGCGTAATTCAAATCGTTGTATTGGTCGCTTATTTTGGGATTCACTCAATGTTGTTGACGCGAGAGATATACAGGATGAAGAATCATTTTTATCATCAATTATTAATCATATTACTCAAGCCACCAATAATGGTAAATTAAAACCTTATATTACTATATATGCACCAAATAATGGGCCGAAAATCTTCAACAATCAACTTATTCGATATGCAGGCTATGACTCTTGTGGTGATCCTGCTGAAAAAGAAGTCACTCGATTAGCGAATCATTTAGGTTGGAAAGGAAAAGGCACTAACTTTGATGTGTTACCACTGATTTATCAATTGCCTAATGAATCGGTTAAATTCTATGAGTATCCTAGTACATTAATTAAAGAAGTTCCGATTGAACATGATGGCTATCCTAAATTAAAAAATCTTAACTTAAAATGGTATGCAGTGCCTATTATTTCCAATATGGATTTAAAAATTGGTGGTATCGTATACCCTACTGCTCCTTTTAATGGTTGGTATATGGTAACAGAAATTGGTGTACGTAATTTTATAGATGACTATCGTTACAATTTACTAGAAAAAGTTGCAGATGCTTTTGAATTTGATACACTTAAAAATAATTCATTTAATAAAGATCGAGCACTTGTTGAACTGAACTATGCTGTGTATCATTCTTTTAAAAAAGAAGGCGTATCCATTGTTGATCATTTAACTGCTGCGAAACAATTCGAACTATTCGAACGTAATGAAGCACAACAAGGACGCAAAGTAACCGGAAAATGGTCTTGGCTAGCGCCACCATTATCACCGACACTTACGTCAAATTATCATCATGGCTATGACAATACAGTTAGAGATCCTAACTTTTTCTATAAAAAGCAAGAATCACATGCTAACCAGTGCCCTTTCCATCATTAAGTAGTTTGAGGTGTAGCATATGCAATTATATTATTTAGGTCCTAAAGGAACATTTTCATATTTGGCTTGTCGCCAATGTTTTTCTGAAAATGAAGCAACTTTCCAACCGAAGTCAAACTTATTCGAAGTCATCAAATCAGTTGCAGATGATAATAACTCTGTTGGCGTTGTCCCTATAGAAAATTCTATTGAAGGGACGATTAATATTGTGGCTGACGCACTTGCCCAACAAGATGTCTTTGCACATGGTGAAATTCGTTTAGACATTAACTTTGCACTATACGGAAATGGTGTTGATACACTTTCTGATATTAAAAAAGTGTATTCTATTGCACCAGCGATTAGTCAAACAACGAATTATTTACATCAACATCAATTTGAGTATGATTATGTTGATAGTACTATTCAAAGTTTAGATAAAATTGAAAATGGTGTTGCAGCAATTGCACCTTTAGGTAGCGGCGAAGCATACGGTTATACACCTATCGATACGCATATTGAAGACTATCCACATAATGTGACTCGTTTTTTAGTCATTAAAAATAAGCAACAATTTGATCAAAATGCAACATCACTGATGTTTTTAATCACACCAATGCATGATAAACCTGGGTTATTGGCCAGTGTATTGAATACATTTGCTTTGTTTAATATTAATTTATCTTGGATAGAGTCTCGTCCATTAAAAACACAATTAGGTATGTATCGCTTTTTTGTTCAAGCTGACTCAGCAATTACAACAGATATAAAAAAAGTTATTACTATTTTAGAAACATTAGATTTCAAGGTAGAGCTAATTGGTGCTTTTAATTAAACATTATTTTCCAGATTCTACATTGTTAATAAAATAATAAGTCAACCAAGGATTAAAATTGGGATATATCCTTGGTTGACTTTCTTTTATTTGCTTTGTTTATATATATTCTCAACTAGTTCTTTACATGCTAATGATACTTTTTTTATTCTAAACTGCATTTCCTATTTCAAAGGCAATGGTTGATTTATATCAATACCTAAAACTATCGGCATAACATAATAAACAACTAATATAATGATAATCGCACTAATTAAGTTTACCCAAAATCCTACAGATGCCATTTGTTTAATAGAAATTTTCCCCGAACCAAATACGATCGCGTTAGGCGGTGTTCCAACTGGTAACATGTATGCACAATTGGCCGCCATTGCTGCTGGCGCCATTAATAACAATGGATGAACACCCACAGCTACAGATAATGTTGCTAAAATTGGTAAAATCATCGTTGCCGTAGCAGTATTAGATGTTACTTCAGTTAAAAATAAAACAAAAATAGTAATGACTATTACGATAATAATCGGGCTGACACCATTTAATGATTTCAACTGTTCACCTAACCATTTTGCCAAACCACTTTGTGAAATCCCTTTTGCTAATGCTAGACCGCCACCAAATAAAATTAATACTCCCCAAGGAAGCTCTTTTGCTACTTCCCAGTCAATAATACGTCGATGCTTTTCACTATTTTTAGCTGGAATAATAAATAATAATATTGAAATAAAGATAGCTATCGTACCATCTGCTACAGCCGATGTAACATCCCATTTTTTCAATAGAAATTCCCTTGTAATCCATAATAAACTGGCAAGGACAAAAATGGTTTGTACTACTTTTTCTTCATACTTCATCTTTCCAAGCTCATCTAACTTTTGTTTAATTAACTTCTGACCACCAGGTAAATATTTTAAGTCATGTCTAAATGCAACATACCTTAAGTAAAGCCATGTAATACCTAATAAAATAATGACTGTCGGAATTCCTACAATCATCCATTTCGCAAAACTAATTTCATGTCCAAAATGTTGCATATATTGCCCTTTTAAAATAATTAGCGGCGGCGTTCCGATAAGTGTACCTAATCCGCCAATTGTACCAGCATAGCCAATTGCTAAAACTAATGATGTTTCAAATTTTTTAATACTTTCTTGATTCGTATTTGCCTCTTGCAAATCATGCGCCTCTTTAATTATTGCTAAACCAATAGGAATCATAATCATTACAGCTGCGGTATTCGATACAAACATTGATAAAAATCCCGTTGCAACCATAAATCCAAGTAATATTTTCGAAGTGCTCGCGCCAATTAAATTAATAATTGTTAAAGCTACTCTCGTATGTAAGTTCCATCTTTCCATAGCGATTGCTAATATAAATCCACCTAAAAATAAAAAGATAATATCATTACCATATTCAGATGATACCTGTTCTGGTGTAAGTATGTGTCCCAATGGCAACAACACAATTGGCAATAAACTTGTCGCTGCAATTGGTATCGCTTCCGTAATCCACCATGTTGCGATCCATAATGTGATTGCTAATACATAAACACCTTTCCAAGGTAAGTCTTGTGGATGAAAGAACACTAAAGTTAAAAGAAAAAGCAATGGTCCTAATATTAGCCCAATAAGTTGTCCCATACTAAATGGTTTCTTTTTCTTTGATGTTGAAAAGAAAGTTAAATACCTTTTTGAAGTCGTTAATTGATATCGATTAAAATAAGCCATAAAATCCCCCTCATTTTGATTCTGACAAGCATAGCTAACTAACTTTAAAAACATACAGAAAGTTGTATAACTTGTATTATCTTTACCGTCAAAATGCCCCTTTTTTCAGATAATTGGGTTTATTATAGCATATTTATACCATTTTATGAATGCGCTTTCACAAAAAAATCTTATGCTCAATCCTATTTATATCCACTTTCTTTTTTTATATCACTGACATTGATTGTTGTCACTTTAATATCCGCTTCAACTGGACTTAAAAAAACTCTATCAATATCTTCTAAATGTATCGTCTGCAAGGGGTTATTAAATTTATTACCTACTATTAGAACATCTTTATGTTTTACGTTATTGTAATTGCGTACATGTATAGCATCTTTTTCCATTGGTCCTGAAAATTCATTTCCAATGATATTCATATTTATACCAGCCTGTGATCCTAAATCTTTTCCAGTTAATACATCCGCTGCATTTTTACCATCTCTTACTCCTAGATATCTTATTCCTCCTTGGCAATCGATAAATCTATTATTAATAATGTACGTATCTTTGTATTTTAAAGGTGTCAATGCATAGCCTTGTATGCCTTCAAATGTATTATTAATAATGTGAACATTATCGTAGTAACAATTATGTCTACTTGCATGTGAGCCAATAGCCCGATTCCAGCTCCCCATTTCATTCAATTCCGAAGGTCCAAAATAACAGTGATCAATTATGACATTTTTAGTAATCGTGCCATCTGTAGTTCCGAATTTCGGAAAAGCACCAGGTACTTGAATATCTAGCTGTATCGCTTCAGAGTAAAAACGTTCGCCACTGTAATCTACGAATCCTTCAAACGAACAATCTTTGATATAAAGTCCATCGATACCACAAGCATCAAGAGCATGACCACTAACCACATTCTTAATTGTCACGCCAATTAATTGAATGTCTTCTGCATGACCCATACACATGGCCGTGTTATTGTAAGGATAATCCACACCATTCATATCAAATGTTCCTCCTTTAATATGAATATGGCTGTTGCCGTTATAACCTCTGTAAAATCCATAACGATGTCCATTCTTTAATAGTGTTCCAGAATTACAACGTCGTAATATCGTTTCATTATCCAGCACTAATGTTGTATTACCGTATATTGTCAATGGTTTACAAATGTTATATGTACCTTTTGGTATATACACTGTTGTCTGCTGGCGATAACCGTAGTTTAGTGCACGTTGTATTGCTCGTGTATCTTTCTTTTTATTATGACCAGTTAATCCAAAATCTTTCGCATTAATATGCATAATTTGACATCCTTTGTTCATTTTCTAATTACTTCTTATAATATCCCATTATTCAAATTGTAATCCTTCTATATTTGATTAGATTCACATACCAAAATTACTTTAAGTTACTCATTTAACATCTACAGCATTCATATATTCATAAATCCTCGCATTGCTATCTTAGTTACTTACTTGCCATATCTAGTATTTATGAATTCATTTTTTTAAATATAGTTCAAAAATATCCCATAATATTGAGTGATTGCGTTATTTACTCTTCCAAAAAAGTTGATTAATCTATATACTTAATCTATATTTATATATTAACCATTTGGGTTAAAAATTACTCTAGCATTTATGAATAGATGGGAGTTTATATTATTATTATATAGGAGAGATGTTGAATGACACATCGCGCACTATTAGTTGTTGACTATTCATATGATTTTATCGCAGACGATGGCTTACTTACTTGTGGTAAACCTGGACAAAATATAGAAGATTTTATTGTTTCTCGTATCAATGATTTTAATTATTATCAAGACCATATATTCTTTTTAATGGATTTACATTATTTACATGACATTCATCATCCTGAAAGTAAATTATTCCCACCACACAATATAGTAGAAACTCGTGGCAGAGAATTATACGGTAAAGTTGGTAAATTATATGAAACAATCAAAGCGCAATCTAATGTACATTTCATTGATAAAACCCGCTATGATTCGTTCTTTGGTACCCCACTTGATAGTTTATTGAGAGAAAGAAGTATTAATCAAGTAGAAATCGTTGGCGTATGTACTGATATTTGTGTATTACACACAGCAATTTCTGCATACAATCTAGGCTATAAAATTTCGGTACCTGCTGAGGGTGTAGCTTCATTTAATCAAAAAGGGCATGAATGGGCACTTGCACATTTTAAAAACTCATTAGGTGCAGAGGTAGAACAACACGTTTAAATCGTGCTAAAATAATTTTAAAGAATACAATATACAAGGGAGATATTTGACAATGGCTAAAACATATATTTTCGGACATAAAAATCCAGACACTGATGCAATTTCATCTGCGATTATTATGGCAGAATTTGAACAACTTAGAGGCAATTCAGGTGCTAAAGCATACCGCTTAGGTGATGTGAGTGCAGAAACTCAATTTGCTTTAGATAAATTTAATGTTCCTGCTCCAGAATTACTAACGGATGATTTAGATGGTCAAGATGTTATTTTAGTTGACCATAATGAATTCCAACAAAGTTCAGATACGATTGCATCTGCTACAATTAAACATGTAATTGATCATCACAGAATTGCAAATTTCGAAACTGCTGGTCCTTTATGTTATCGTGCTGAACCTGTTGGTTGTACAGCTACAATCCTTTACAAAATGTTCAGAGAACGTGGCTTTGAAATTAAACCAGAAATTGCTGGTTTAATGTTATCAGCAATTATCTCAGATAGTCTACTTTTCAAATCACCAACATGTACACAACAAGATGTTAAGGCAGCTGAAGAATTAAAAGATATCGCTAAAGTTGATATTCAAAAATACGGCTTAGATATGTTAAAAGCAGGTGCTTCAACAACTGACAAATCAGTTGAATTCTTATTAAATATGGATGCTAAATCATTCACTATGGGTGATTACGTGACACGTATTGCACAAGTAAATGCAGTTGACCTTGACGAAGTGTTAAATCGCAAAGAAGATTTAGAACGAGAAATGCTTGCTGTCAGTGCTCAAGAAAAATACGACTTATTCGTACTTGTTGTAACTGATATTATTAATAGTGATTCTAAAATTTTAGTTGTAGGTGCTGAAAAAGATAAAGTCGGTGAGGCATTCAATGTTCAATTAGAAGATGACATGGCCTTCTTATCTGGTGTAGTTTCTCGTAAAAAACAAATCGTACCTCAAATCACTGAAGCATTAACAAAATAAGTTCCATACGTAACTGCTCAATTTTTGACAGTATATAATTCAACAACAGTTCATTAAAGTAGATATAACTTTACTTTTAATGAGCTGTTTTTTGTGTATCGGATAGTAATAGACACATTTGTAAAATGAGATATATGTATATACATTACCAATTTAAGATTACGAACTAATTGTAATTTTAGCTATCTCCTGATGTTAACTTTAGCACTGCTACTTGATCTTAATGAATATAATATATAGTAATTTGTGTAACTTTATTTCGATATTCTTATACCTTTTAAACCTTTATTTACAACGTCGAGTATAAATTTTTGTTTTCTCTATACCTTTTTCGTTATGATTAAAGTTATAAATATATTTACAACTGACTCATCACACTTTTTTCATTAACAATATATTATTAAGATGACACTTAAATTTTTAAAATACGCTGTAAAAAGGCTATTTGTTATCTTTTCAAAAAATTAATAATAAGGAGGTTCTTATCACTATGAATAGTATCGAGCAAACATTTTACAATAATAAAGCCTTTTTCAATACACAACAGACAAAAGATGTTAATTTTCGTAAACAACAGTTAAAAAAATTAAGTAAAGCCATCAAATCATATGAACATGATATTTTAGAGGCATTATTTCAAGATTTGGGTAAAAATAAAGTTGAAGCATATGCCACAGAAATCGGTATTACTTTAAAAAGTATCAAAAATGCACGTAAAGAACTTAAAAATTGGACTAAAACTAAAAATGTAGACACACCCTTATATTTATTTCCAACCAAAAGTTATATCAAAAAAGAACCTTATGGAACAGTACTAATTATTGCGCCTTTCAATTATCCTTTCCAATTAGTATTTGAACCACTTATAGGAGCAATTGCTGCTGGAAACACAGCCATCATTAAACCGTCTGAATTAACACCAAATGTTGCCAACGTTATAAAACGTTTAATCAATGATACATTTGATGCAAATTACATCGAAGTTATTGAAGGTGGGATTGAAGAAACACAAACTTTAATTCATTTACCCTTTGACTATATCTTCTTTACAGGAAGTGAAAATGTAGGGAAAGTGGTTTATCAAGCTGCAAGTCAAAATTTAGTGCCAGTAACATTAGAAATGGGTGGAAAATCTCCTGTTATTGTAGATGAAACAGCCAATATTAAAGTTGCAAGTGAGCGAATTTGTTTTGGTAAATTCACAAATGCAGGACAAACATGTGTCGCACCAGATTATATTTTAGTCCACGAATCTGTGAAAGATGACTTAATAACAGCCCTATCCAAAACATTGCGTGAATTTTATGGTCAAAATATTCAACAAAGTTCAGATTATGGACGCATTGTAAATCTAAAACACTATCATCGTCTTACTACCTTACTTAATGATGCGCAAATGAATATTGTATTTGGTGGTCATAGCGATGAAGATGCACGCTACATTGAGCCAACATTGTTAGATAATGTCACTAGTGATGCAGCAATTATGCAAGAAGAAATATTCGGTCCAATCTTACCGATTTTAACTTATCAATCATTTGATGAAGCTATTAATTTTATACATCAAAGACCTAAACCTTTAAGTCTTTATTTATTTAGTGAAGATGAAAATGCAACACAACGTGTATTAAATGAGTTGTCGTTTGGTGGTGGTGCTATTAATGACACATTGATGCAATTAGCAAATCCTAATTTACCATTTGGTGGTGTTGGTACATCAGGTATGGGACGTTATCATGGTAAATATTCATTTGATACCTTTACTCATGAAAAAAGTTACATTTTCAAATCTACTCGATTAGAATCTGGGCTACATTTACCACCGTACAAAGGTAAATTCAAATACATTAAAGCTTTCTTTAAAAATTAGATAATAAAATTAAAACAAACCATGCTTCCCTACTATGATGTCTTGAAAAAATTATTTTACAAGATACTTTCAATTAGTTTGGAAACATGGTTTTTTCTTATTATCTATTAATAGTTAAAATATAACACATACACCTTCAGGAGCTTTCTGACTACTATCACATAGCGAAATTTCGCCAGTCTCTTTACTTCTTTCAAACACAGTAACGACTGAATCTCCTTGTTCATGTGCACAAACTAGAAACTTATCTGATGATGTAATATTAAAGTCTCTTGGGAATTCTCCTCCACTTTCAGTAATCGTTACTAGTTCTAAGTGTTGACCATTTTCAAGTACTTTAAAAATCGCAATACTATCATGTCCTCTATTTGATACATATAAAAATCGTTGATCATGGGACAGTCTTACTGCTGCCAGTTTAGTATCTCCAGCAAAGTTTTCAGGAATTGTTAAATGACGTTCCACCTCTTCAAATTTGCCTTCATGATACTTAGTCACACTTACAGTATTTGATAATTCATGCACAACATATGCATATTTTCCATTATTATGAAATTCAATATGTCTTGTACCATCACTGTCTTTAAATTGAGATTGGCTGTAAAATTCAAAGCCATTTTCATCAAATGTATAAGTAACAATTCTATCTGCACCTAAATCCGTTACAGCAACATACTTACCATCTGGCGTTTGATTAATATAATGTGCGTGTGGCTTGTCTTGTCTTTCATGTGAACCGGTTTGAAAATCATGTGTAAGTTCTTGAACCAAGCGTACGACTTCACCTGTATTTTGGTCTAATTCATACATGCGTATAATTCCAGCGCCGTATACTGCTTCAAATAAGTATTGCTTATCTTCTGAAAGTGATACATAACAACCTGTCCCAGCTGTTGAAGGTAAACATTTGTTTAACAAACTTAATTTGCCATTTCCATCAATTTTTAAGCTTGCAATACCACATTGCTCACCTTCTTTAGTGATTCCGTATAAAAAATGATTATTACGTACTAAATATGTAGATGCTTCTAATTCAAATCCTGTTTCTAATAAATCTATACGTGACTGGTCTTCATTTAAATTAAAATGATAAATTCCTTTGCCGTTCTTTTTAGTATATGAACCGATATATCCTTGTGTCATAGCTTTAACCCCTCCATGTTAATCTTACATCTATTTTATTAAATTTTAGTACGAATTAACAATCATTTATCATGTACATACTTATTAAAATATCAGCGAATGATATCCTATATTGAGAACGCTAATTTAAGATTTGGGATGTTAGCTTAAAGTCAAATTAATAAATATTATTAAAAACCTTTTTATTGGCGCAATAAATTCGCGGTCAGATATCCTATTTTATAAAGCGGCCTTCGCTAATTTCAAAGTGAATTTTATTATCTTCCGTAAATTTTTATTGCAAAATAGAACACATGTTCGTGTAATGTAATTATTAGATTGAGGTGAGTAAATGATGACAAGTTATGAAGAAGAAACGGATTATCGTAATATTCCATATGAATTATTAGATAGTAATATACCTATGGGAAGAGGAATGATAAAATGGGCACCATTTATTATATGTACTAATCTCATAAAAAATCTAATTTAATAGGGTTCAAACATAATTTATATATGTATTATGTTTGAACCCTATATCTATTTATTTTTTACTAATATCATTTAAAATGTCTCGCAATTCTTCAATTTCTTTGTTATTTAATTCTTCATTTTTCGCAAAATTAAGCACTAAACTTTTCATATCCCCTCCATACAATTTATTAAGAAAGGTTTTAGCAGTTTTCATTTTAATATCATCTTCTTTAATAATTGATGAGTAAAAATAAATATTATTATATTTATATCGTTTTATAATCTCTTTTTTATATAGTCTTGTAATTAATGTTCTAATCGTCTTATCGCTAACTTCTTTATTTTTTTGAATCTCAACTACAATTTCATTAGCTGATACTGATTTTTTATTCCATATTATATTCATAACATCCCATTCAGCCATAGATATTTCAACTTGCTTATTGGCCATTTAAAACACCCATTTCTTTTAATATTTTTTCATTTATGAATTTAGCATTTTCACCAGAGGCTTTTTCATCTGATAAATGTGTAGAAAAATAATACTTATCATGATTTGTAATTACGTAACCTACAAACCACCCATTATTATATTTCCCGTTTACTATACCTGTACCTGTTTTCCCATACAATTCATAATTTTCATTTTTTCTAATCAATAACGAAGAAGATAATTGTTTCTTTTCATTTTTACTAAAATGGTTATTTTGTTCCATCATATTTTTTAAAACTATTACTTGTTCAAGATTAGATATTTTCAAACTATCTTCCAACCAATAGGCTTTATAACTTCCCAAATTTTTATTACCATAATTTAATTGCTTGAGTTGATCAGAAGTATAATTCTTTGATAATTGATTACTAATACGTTCGAAGTACCAATTAACTGAGTTTTGTATTGCCGTATTTAAATCTTGACCCTTATTCCAAGAATCGAAAGGATAATGATTATGATTCCATGACATACGTGAATTTTTATCACTTATAATATGACGGTCAAGTCCAAACAGTGCTAAATAAATTTTGTAAGTTGAATCAGGAGAATATCTTTTTCTACTTTCTTTTTCATTATAAATATAGTATTTGTCTTTCTTCATGCTGTACATAACGAAAGATCCACTATTTGAACCAAAATTTTTACTTTCATCTAAAATTTGGTAATCGCTTTGTAAGGGCTTTTTATAATTATAATCAGTTAAGGATTGCCCCATTAAAAACTGGCTTTGAATTATCATGATAAAAAAAGTAAAAATACAAATAAAAATTAGAATTAATTTTGACTGCTTCTTCAGATTGCCTTCTTTTATATTAATTAATCTTCTTTTGAGTAATGATTTTTTACCATTAAATGAATGGCTTAATATATTTTTGTTGAAAAATGAGGTTTTTAATACGGAATCCATAATAGCTTCCGCATAAGACTTAAATTCATTTTTGTTAATATTATTAAGGACAAATCTATCGGCTTCTACTTCATTGTCATGAATCATCTTTCTTTTTACAATTTGTATTAGTGGATTATAACTCATAGCAATAGAAAAAATATGAAAGATAATTAAATGCAAAGTATCTCTGTTTTTAGCATGAGCATACTCGTGCAATATTATATATTTTAGTTTTTTGTCATTTATACTTTTAAAATATAAACTGGGAATCAAAATAATATATTTTCCATACCAAAAAGTTATTGGAGAATGAATAGATTCTGCTTTTCGAATCACAATATTTCTTTTATATTGATGATTGAAAAGTATCTTGTTTATTTTATCTTTTTCTTTTTCATTTAGATAAAGTGACTGTTTCTTTAAATACTTAAGATATAATAAAGAATTTAAAAATTTAAAACTTAAAATAATAACTAAAACTATCCAAATAACTGTGCAGATATTATCTATTGAATCCCAATTAAACTTATAGATGTCTGTTGTAAACTCATGAACAGGTTTAGTGGTATTTATGTTAGGATTCAAATTGTGTGAATTACTTTCAACTGTGGGCTCTTGATTATTCAAATTATTAAATTTAAAAAAAGAGAATTTAATAGGGATGAAAGGAATTAATCCTGCAAGAAGAGTTAGATACCAAACTTTATAATTTAACATATAATTAAAATAGCGTTTTAATATGTACCTAAAAAATAATAACAATAAAAATATAAAACAAAAGCTTACTATGCTCATTATTAATAACTTAGCCATTTCAACACCTTCTTTCAAATATTTATAATAAACTATTGACGAGAATATTACAATTGTAATATTATTGATTCATAGAAATTACAACTGTAATATTGGAGGGTATATTTTGAAAAAGTTAATACTTTTAATTGCAATTGCTTTAGTTTTAAGTGCATGTAATTCAACCAGTTCACATGCTAAAGAGTTAAATAATTTAGAAAAGAAATATAATGCTAATATTGGTGTCTATGCATTAGATACTAAAAGTGGTAAGGAAGTAAAATTTAATGCCGATAAGAGATTTGCCTATGCTTCAACTTCAAAAGCGATAAATAGTGCTATTTTGTTAGAACAAGTACCTTATAATAAGTTAAATAAAAAAGTACATATTAACAAAGATGATATAGTTGCTTATTCTCCTATTTTAGAAAAATATGTAGGAAAAGATATCACTTTAAAAGAACTTATTGAGGCTTCAATGAAGTATAGTGATAATACAGCAAACAATAAAATTATAAACGAAATCGGTGGAATCAAAAAAATTAAAAAACGTTTAAAAAAATTGGGAGATAAAGTAACAAATCCAGTTAGATATGAAATAGAATTAAATTACTATTCACCAAAGAACAAAAAAGATACTTCAACGCCTCGTTGCTTTCGGCAAGACTTTAAATAAACTTATCGCAAATGGAAAATTAAGCAAAAAAAATAAAAATTTCTTACTTGATTTAATGTTAAATAATAAAAACGGAGACACTTTAATTAAAGATGGTGTTCCAAAAGACTATAAGGTTGCTGATAAAAGTGGTCAAGCAATAACATATGCTTCTAGAAATGATGTAGCTTTTATTTATCCTAAGAACCAATCTGAACCTATTATTTTAGTCATTTTTACGAATAAAGACAATAAAAGTGATAAACCTAATGATAAATTGATAAGTGAAACCGCCAAGAATGTAATAAACAAATTTTAATAGTCTAAATGTACTACAAAAACTGATATAATTCTATCTTTCATAAAACTTCATAATATCGAAGAACATATATATTATTTATAATTATATATGTTCTATTTTTTTATGTTCACATTTTTTAAAAGAGAAAATACTATTAACATACCAAACATCATATTCCAGTTACTATAATTATAAATGCTCGATAATCTTACTCAACTTTTCCATATAGAAAATAACTTATTTTAAATTAATTAATTAATCACATTAAAAAATTATATAATCCTTGCCAAAAAAGAACATACGTTCTACAATGATGATGAGGTGGTAAACATGATTCCAAATCCTAATGCGCCAGATGAATATAAATATGAAACTGATTATAGAAAAATACCAAGAAAATATTTAAACCCTAAAATCCCTCAAGGGCGTGGAAAAATCAAATGGCAAGCTTTTGCGACTCTCCCGCAACAGTTTGAAATTTTAGAACAAATTATAAAGGATCAAAATAAAATAGAAAAACCATTGCTAACACATGATTCATTAGATAATTTAGATCAGATTTTTCAAATAAAAATTCAAAATGATGAGTTATGTACAATCTCATATTGGGAAGACGGTAACATTTCAAAATATACAGGAAAAATTTTAAAAAAGGATGAAATTAGTAATACATTTTCCTTTTCTGATACTAACAATAATATATATAATTTAAATAATGCTAACGTTTGTAGTATCACTTAACACTATTTAAACTTTTAAAAAGTTTAAATAGTGTTCTTATAATTACCTTTTTCGAAATACTTCTAGCAAAATCATTATAAGTATCATACTGATATTAAATATATTATTTTTATCACTGAAAAAAATTTCTACTACTTGGAAAATTGATAAAAGACTTATTATTAACAAAAGTTTATTTAATTTTTCGCTTCTTTCTTCTTCCTTATATGACTGCTCCAATTCAATTAGTAATAATTCTTCTTTGTTTAATTCTTCAATATATTGTGGAGATTTAAAATCATTATTATTCTTTAGATACAAATATAAATATAAACTAGGTAAAAGCTCTGTTCTATAAATAATTGCAATAGATCTCTTGAAATTTAGTATCCATTGTCTAAAATATAGGGCTTCTTTTTTTCCATTTAAATTATATTGTTGATACCCATACAATTGTAATTCATTTAACATAGTTTCTAAGAAAAAGAAATTAGCAGAACTATTGAAATAAAGTGCCATTTGAGAACATTTTTCTAAAACATCTCCTTCTTGCTCATCCATCCAAACTACAAAAACAGATGCTTTATTCAAGAAGTTTATATAATTATCGCTATAACCATCTTGCCTAAAATGTTTACTTTTTCCTTCAAATGAAAAAATAGGCGCATTTACTAACCACTCTTGAATCTTCACGTCCTCATAGAAAGGATCATCAGTAAATTCATTTTCATTAGCTAAATAATAAACTTCAAAACCCATATTTTTAGATACTTTATATTCAAAAATATCCTTACTATTAATTTTTATAATTCTATTAATTTGTCTAGAAACATCTCTAATATTTTTACAATGTCTATTACCATACAATTGATACTGTCTTTGTCTATTATTTTTTTCTTGATTAATTAGAGGATATATCTTATCTTTTACACATGAGAAAGTACTATACAAGTCGCTTCCAAAGTTTATACTCTCTAAGTCTTCAATGATTTCTATAACAAATGTACCATTGTTAAATATAGTTAAGGTTAAAAAAAATAAATTCAAAGTGTTCTCATGAGTAATTTCAATATGTGGAGTGAATATATATTTTTTATATTTGTATCCATGTATATTATTTTGATCAAACAATCCATCATTAATATTTGCATTAGTAGCAAATTTTTCTAAAAATTTTTCTAGTTTTTCGTGATATTCTTTTGTATGTCTTTTATATCTTCCAGGTAAAATCCAATAATCATAATTTACCGGGGGGTTGTCAGGAGATAAAATGCGTATAACTCCTTTTACATTCAATAGAATTTCCTCAATTTTTTCAAACCAAGGGTTCATGTTATTATCTTTTATATTTATAGCAGTAGCATATTGATATGTTACTTTATAGCCTTGTAATTTATTAATATCTTCTAGAATCTTTTCAATTTTATTGTCCATTATTTTAAATATCCTCATACAGCCTAGAATATAAAACGCTAATTTCTTCTTTCAACATTTTTTTCTCTTTTTCTAAAGAATTTACTTTTCTTTTTAAAGAGGAGATTAACGCATCTTTACCGTCATTTTTATTTTTATGAACAAATATTTCTCTGTTTTGTTCACGTAACTTCTCTATTTTCTTTCGAATTTTATTATTTTTATATAATGTAGCTTTCGAAACTTTTGAATGTTTAGAAACGATGTTAAAGTTAATTTCTTTATTTTTTTGAACTAAATCATTTATTGCTTTATCAACTTTTTTCTCGGTTTTAACTTTTCGTTCTGCATGCAACTGTTTTAATTGTTCTTGTCTATTAAATTTTTCCATCTTAACCTCTATACTTTTATTCTATTACTTCTCCCGAATATAATGTTTCCATCTTTTATATTACCTAGTATTTCTTCATATTTATTTAATATATTTATATGCTTTTCAACCATATCTTGTCTATTATTATTTTTAGCTAATTCTATAGATTTGACCGTTGATTTGATATGTAATTCATATTTTTCAACATCTAAATCAGAAAATCCAATAGCTAAATCCTTACATGGTTTCCCAGAATTACAAGTCAGGCATGGCGGAGCTTCCATGTATGGACAATCACCACTCAATCTAGCATGACAAGTGCCATAAGGATTGTCCATTGCGTTTAATTTATGTTCTTGCCATAAAGAATTCAATGCTTTTTCAGATAGTTCACTACTATGCTGTATATTTTTAATTTTACCGTCAACATCAAAACTAAAAGCTCCTTGATCAATAACTGATTCAAAAGCCTTTCTCTTTGTATCATCAAGTAACTTAGCATATCTTAGAGTCATTTCTGGTGAGGAGTGTGCTAATAATTCTTGTATCGTTAATATATCTGCTCCACCATTTAACAATTTTACTGCATAGGTATGTCTAAATTGATGAGTTTTGAAATGGAAGATTTCTCCTTGTTCATCAATAATATTTTTAGTCTTTGATAAATGATTTAAGTGTGCTCTGACCATATGTTGTGTAAAGGGCATTCCCTTTCTTTTTCCTTTATAAATAGCAAAAATATAATTATTGGGATTATTATCTTTTGTACATTTACTTTTAGAATCGGCTATTAAAACTGCTATTATATCAGCTAATTTATTATCAATTGGTATTCTATGTCCTTTAACAAAAGTTTTAGCAATATCTGTGATTATTGAATACTTTCCATTAACTTTTGCAAGGCAATTATTTTGTAATGTCAATACATCAGAAATTCTTAATCCTGTTTTAAAAGCTATCCAAACTACAGGTATTAAATCTTTATGCAAATCATTTATATGCTCAAAAAGCTGTTCCAATACAAAATCTGGGATATAATCAATTTGGCTACTATTTTTCTTTTCGTGTTTAGGTAAGTCTTGAGGATAAATTAAAAATCGTATATCTTGGTACGGTGCTATAGCATAGTTTTGAGTTATAATATCGTTTAAGAACCTTCTAATTGTTTTTAATTCTTCTCTCACAAAATTCTTAGTACTTTGCAAATTTTTATTAGTTGCATATTCAAACAAAAATTCTATATATGCTTCGATATGACATCTATCTAGTTCATTTAAACTATTCCTTGTTTCTTTATTTTTAGATATATTTTGAAAAAACCTAGTTAAAACTCTTATATAAAACCTTGCTGTAGCAAATGCTATATCACCAGTTATCAAACGATTTTTTAAATATTTTTTTGCTAATTCTCGCATTTTAATTGACTCAATTTTTTCAAAGTTTAAATAATTGCCAGTTAGTGTTTTATTATAACTCAATCCATATTTTTCTAAATTTCTAATATCCCATTTATCTTTTTCCCATTCTTCTCGCTTATCAATGAACTTAATTAGATTAATGTACATATTCTTTAAAAAAGAAGCCAGTCCGCTTTTGTATTCATAATCACCAAAAACTATTGTTGATGATCTTCTTTTTATTGGTATATTATTTTCAGTCAGCCAATTAAACCAGTGCTTTTCTAATGTATTTATATCACAATCAAGTAAAGAATTTAAATTTGGATAAACTTCATTAAAGAACTTAGCAATCTTATTAAGCTTTACTGCTCCAGTATTAAATAAATTAGATAAGGACCAATCCTCTTTAACGATCAGTTTCAAAAAAAGGTATTTAAATTCTAAATTCAAATTTTTACTTTTAATCCTAAAGAAAACATTTTTTCTTTTGTCTCTATAGTTCTTGATACTATCTTGAAATTGCTTGAATTTGTTAAAAGCTGTAATGTGCCACTCATCATTTTTAAAAAAGTAATCATCATATATTTCAGTTATTAAAACCTCTCCTTTTATATTGATGGTTCTACTTTGTAATGTACATAATTCATTAATCATAGTACTGTTTGTAGGTAAATTAATTGGTATTGACATAGTCATTCCCCTTTATTAAAAACTTGAAATTGATGCTTTACTTTATTCCAATCTTCACGTATATCTTCTTCAGTGGGATGAACATATAAATTAATAGTCGTTTGTATATTACTATGACCAAGTCTTTCTTGAACTTGTTTTATATCCTTAGTTTCATTATAAAAAACAGTTGCATGTGTATGGCGAAATAAATGAGGATGAACATTTATAGATGTTTTATGTTTTAGCCTTTTAAATAATGAATATATATCACTATAATTCATAGCTTCTCCTACATTTCTCCCCTTTATTTTTACAAAAAGATAATCAGAACATATTGAAAGTTCGTCAATTATTTCGTAGACATAATCATCGTATAAATCAATTAACGATTGGGAAATAAATATTTTTCTTTCCCCAGTTTTCAAATAAGTACCATTATCATTAAATCTATTTTTCAAAACTATTTGATGGCCTTTTCTAAAGTCAAATTTAATATCATCAATACGTAATGATAATACCTCACCTATACGTAATCCGGTTTCATATAGTAATTGTATTAAGAATTTATCTCTAATATTATTAGCTTCCTCTAATAATTTCTTAACCTCCGCATTAGTTAACACTTCTATTTTTTTCTTTGGTTCTTTAACTTTCAAAATATTTTTCAACGTTCTATAGTCCTTATTTATGTGATGCATGAAACTTTTATATTTTTTAGAGTATTTACTTTCCATATGCATAAAATCATAGAAATTAACATCTAATTTTTTACTCCTATAGAGATAATCATAAAAATTAGATACTACAGTCATAGTCAGATTAATTGTCTTAGGACTAATGCTTTTTTCTTTTCGGTGATAAGAGAGGACATTCTCATATTCAAAAGGTGTTTTCATCCATCTTATAAAATCAACAAAGTTATCAAAACTAACTTCTTTATAGCATATCTTTTTACTTTCTAAGTAAACAAAAAAATTTTTTAGTGCATAGGCATAGGTTTTCTTGGTATTTAAACTTTTCTTAACACTATCCAGATACTTCAAATATCTTACTGCATCTACTATAGGTTCATTATTACCATCTAAAATCATAAAATTGGTACCATTCTTAGATTTTACTTCTACTATTTTCATAATAATCTCATTTCTAATTTTAATAGTATAAGTATACACTATTCAAATTCTTTTTACATCATACATATTAAACTTATTACACGTAATAAAAAAAGACTATTTAATATTTTTACTTTGTTCATTTTTTCTTAAAATATGATTCATTTTAAACAAAATAGTCTATATTCTTCAACATATATATAACCATTTGCAACATTACCTGAACAATTCGAAACGATTCAACAATATATTATCGACCAGAATAAAATCACGCGTCCCATATTATCAGATGATCAATTGACTGAGTTAAATATCCGATTACATGAAGCATTACAATATGCGCAACCAGTAGAAATTAAATTTTATAATAACGGCTTTATTGATTCTCTTCGTTTAATCATTTATCGCATTGATGCTATAAATTATGAAATTGAAGGTCATATTTATAAATCACAACAACGCCAAAAACTTTCTGTATTTGATATTTTAGATATTGTCTTGTTATCTTAATTTTCATCAAAAAAAGACAAGAACAATCAAAATTGTTCTTGCCTCAGTATTATTAATTATTTTTACTTTCGATATCAGAAATAATTTCTTTAGTCTTTCTTTCGATATCTTCAAAATCTTTCTTGAAGATATATGCAAAAGCTACTATACCAACACCAGCAACTAACGTTGTAATAGCAACCAAGCTAAATACGAATTTAAATACACATTTAATAAAATTCCACATCTCAATTTCACCTCTGTTAAATTAAATACCTGTCTACAGTTCATTATACTATCATATATAGAATAATCATTAAATATATACCCACTTTTTCGAAAGATACTCATCAAATTATATAGTGAGCAAGTTAATGATTATTTGAAAAATGTCGAGGATTCTCTAAATCATCGCGACACAATCTTAAATGCTAATGTTAACAATGACCTTTTCGTGAGTGCTAACTTAAGATTAAAATTTATGATAAGATGATTTTAAGCTTTTAACTTAATATCCCCACCATCTATAAAAATATGTTTTAACTGATTGATAAGTTTTATACACTGAGAAATCACCTCAAAGAATGTTATATTTCATTTAGTAAAATATAACTTTATTTAACATGACATTCAATATACATACGATTACTATTTATTTACAATATATTACAATAAAAAAGAAAGAGGAATGATGATATGCAGCAAGTAACATCAGACATTATGGCTTTTAGAGGTTCTCATTTCGATTTAGGTATTGAAACTGCCAAATGGCTTCTTCAAACACCCCTACTAAAAAATCGAGAAAAAGAATGGAAAAAACGTGTCCCACGTTTTGACATAGATGTAAATGAAACATATCAAATTTTCCAAACTTATGCCCCACAAATATGGGAAGAATTAATGGGGCTTCAAAGTATACTTAAAATACCGACACGGCAAATTATATTAAACTTTGGCCATTACCGTTTTACCGATTTAAAAGAAAGTGGATGCACTGTCTTTCAAGGTAAGGACTTCATGGTTAGAAACTACGATTACCATCCTGCTACATACGATGGTCGCTATTTATTATATCAACCTACCGATCGAGGATTAGCTCAAATTGGTCCTGTATCAAGAGTGACAGGAAGGATGGATGGTATGAATGAGGCAGGATTAACTATGGGCTATAACTTCATGCATCGAAAGCATCCTGCAAATGGTTTTGTATGTTATATGATAGGTCGTTTAATTCTTGAAAACTGCCGAGATGTCACGGAAGCAATACAGTTATTGAAAGACATTCCACATAGAAGTTCATTTAGTTATATACTCATGGACAAATCATTAAATCATGCCATTGTTGAAGTAACTCCACGATCAATAGATATACGTTACGATAATACATGTACCAACCATTTTAAAATACTCACACATGAAAATCGAAACTATACAAAAGAATCCAAAGAGAGATTAGCACGTACCATTTCACAAACTAATGAAAACTTAGATATGGATACGGCATTTAAGTTATTCAATCATCCCAAATATGAAATCTATAGTAAATTATTCAAAAGTTGGTCTGGTACTATTCATACATCTATGTATCATCCTCAAACATTAACTGCCTACTTTACACTAGGTGAAAATGCAGCACCAGAAATGATAGATTTCAAATCATGGTTAGCTGGTCAAGAACTTAATATCACACATTTCACTGGTAAGATTGATACCGAATTAACATTTGCTAACAAATAAAAAGACACCGGGTTAATGACAGAAATGATATTTTCACAAAACTCATTTCTGTTCCACTACCGGTGCATATTCAAACTTTTATTCAATTCTAATATTTCCATCAATCGTATAAAACTCTAAAACATTATCGCTCTTTCCTACTTTTCCATTCGTAAACACTTTGTTCTTTACGACACTATTTCCAGTTCCAGGATTTAACTTTAATATCGTATCTTGAGGTTGATTACCATACTTAAAATGAATATCTCCTTCTTTAGTCGAAGCTTTTGCATCAACTTTTGCTGGCATCTTTTCAAAATCAATATCACCATTATCATTTAAAAATATAGAATTGCTAATATGACTATTTTCAACCTTTAGCCTCCCAATACTCACTTTAATATTACTATTATTAATATTGCTATCACTTATATATGTAGGACTATTATTGGTTTTTGAATCGAGCGAGTCAATATTCGAATCAGTGATAGATACTTTGCCATTAATACTTTGTATATTAGTATTGTCTAAATTAACGCCTTTAATATTAACACCACCAGCTCCAGACATAACGTTCAAACGTTTAATCATTTTATCCGGCATTTCAAGGGTTAATGTTTTCTTATTTTCATGAAATGGATTCATGTCAATAGCGTAACCTCTTGTCTTTGATCTTTTATCGCTAATTTTCAATGTCTTATCTTCTACATTAATTAATACATCATTGTCACCCTCATATTTAACCCTAAATTGCTTTCCATGTTTAATACGAAGTTCAGTACTATCTAAATTAATAGATACGCGATTAAAAGCGTTATCCTTAAATGTTTTATCGTATTGTTTGGTACCGTATTTATTCTTATCATACGTAAACCAAATAATGGTTGCTGCAGTGAAAAAGACCACAAACACAATAAGACCAATAAAAAAGAGTTTCTTCATTTTCTAACGCTTCCTTTAACGGTTTTAATGTACCAAAGTAAATATTTTAAGATTAAACGGTAGATGTATTCCAAAATTTTAAATATAACTATGATACAAACTAACCCTAATCCTGAATATGATATTGCAAAAAACACATTACTAATTGAGTCAACAATACCTCTAGATATCGCTGAGGCTAATAAAATAATAGGGCAAAATAGTAACAACAATGAAATTAAAAATAAAGCTAATACGAATAAACCAACAATTGAAACTGGAATAAGAATTACAAAAATAGATAAAATGCCCAAACTTAGTGAAGCAGCAACTGCTCTTGAAATATTTTCGAATGTTGGCTTTGACTCAGCGTAATCTATAACACTTCTTGCCTTCGTCTCAGTCGCAACATCTTGAGGATCTTTTAATTTCCTTAATATTTCTTCTTCATCAACACCATTAAGCTCTTGTTCATAAAAGTATCGCTCATACTCATACATTTTTTGATCTCGTAAATGTCTAGGTAACGCATCAAGTGCCGTCTCTAATTCATTTAAATAAGTAATCTTGTTCATATAGGTCACTCATCCTGATTAAATTATTCATTATCATTCTATACAACCTTAAGCCTAAAAATTATTTACTAAAAAATTCAATACGCTTAATTTCTTGATCTCGATATAGTAAGTTTAATTTCAAATGATGATCTCTATCAATATATTTTACTGATTGAAAACCGTTACCAACATTTGATTTTTTATAACCGAATCCAAGGTTATCAATTGCATCATTGATTGGGGAGTCTATCGATCCATCAAAGTTTGTAGATACCTTTTCATCTTTCACTAATATAATTCCTTTTACTACGTTGTCTTTTTCTCTAACTTTAACAGTGAAATCAGGGTGTGCTTTACTGTTATAAAATTTAAAACGATCAAACTTAATCTTTTTATTCACTTCATAACCTTTACTATTAAACTTTTCATTTAATTTAATATCATTTATTTCAACAGCAGATAAATCTACAGTTTTTGTATGGCGATATTGATATAAACCAATTAGTACACCAATAGAACAAATTAAAAACAACGCAAATACAACCCATCGATTTTGAATACGCACTGATGTCACCCTTTCTTAATACTAATTTAAATATAGCACAAGGTGCTTTTTGTTTCATCCTTAACAAAAATTAACATAGAATTTGCAATTAATTTATTTCATTACCTTTTATTAGCATAACTTGGTATAATGTTATAAATGCTAAAGGAGGTTTTTACAATGACAAATTTAGAAACTTATTTCAAAAATAGCCAGCCCTTAAATGAATACATTGAAGGAATGAAAACAAACAAGGATAATGTTCTTAACATTTATCAATCTTTTGAATTACCAGAAAATGATTCACGCATCAAAAAAATAAAAGAGATGAATTATTCTAAAGTATTAGTAATTACTGAAGACTGGTGTGGAGATGCAATGATGAATCTTCCCATTCTTAAACACATCAGTGAAGCATTAAATCTAGAAGTACGTGTATTCCATAGAGATGATGATACGAAATTAATCGATCAATATTTAACAAACGGAAAATCACGTGCAATCCCTATTTTTGTTTTCTTAAATGATCAATTCGAACAAGAAACAGTTTGGGGACCAAGAGCAAATGAAGTCCAAAAATTTGTAACTGATGTTCGTGCCGATAAATTACCGAGCAAAGATCATCCTGACTATGCAGATTTAGAAAAGGAAACACATTTAGTCATTTCAAATCGTTACAAAACAGATTCATCATTTTGGAAAGCCGTTTATAATTCCATCTTAAACAAATTAGAAAATAAATAAAAAAATATATAAAGACAAATTTTGAGGTTGGGAATTTATTAAATTTCCAACCTCAAAATATTTAAATTAAATGTCTTTTTTAGTCGCAAATAAGATAGTCAAAATGAAGAATATAACTATAGAACCTAATGAAATGACCCATTGCCAATTGGTAAAATCAAAACTAGAATCAACCATTATATTAGTTAAGTAAGCAAATGGAATATAATTAAAAGCATCTAGTATTTTTTCGCCAAACTTAGGAATTAGAATTATAAATGGTTTAATAAACGGCACAATTAATACTAAAAATACACCTAATGAAAATATCATTGCTGTTTTTTGTGATGCAAGTGTGCATAAAAATAATAACAAACCATAGAATAGTAAAAAGATTATAAAGAACCATAAGTTATCAAGATACATAGAGAACGGCAGGTTTTTCCCTTTACTAAAAGCTTGCACTGTAATCAAAATCACATAATGAATTATTGCAAATAGAATTGAAATTAAAATGATTGAGATTGTTTTTGAAATAATGTAACCAACACGTGTTTTAACTTTACTCATATAAAGTTGAATTGTACCTTGTGAAAAATCACGTGTAATTGTCTTAATAACAAACATTAATCCTATAATTAACAATAGCCATCTTGCTGCAGCAAAAACAGATCCATAGGCAATAATATGTTTTGTGTTCTTTTCATCATTTGCCATAAATATACATTGAGTTGCAATCAAACCAGATACGACTAGTAATGCTAAATATGTTAAAGAGCTTCTTAAAATGCTATAAAGATCATACTTCACTATATTTAAAATTCTCATTATTTATCACCTCTTTGATTGATATTGAAGTACGTATCACGCAATGAACTTTTACGTGTTTCAATATATTTAGGATAAATGTCTAATTCAGATAATGCTTTAAGTAAAGCTTGATAATTTTTTTGAGAATTAATCATTAAATGACCTTCTGCTTTGTTAACATTTTGTAATTGGTAATGCTCTGCAAGATATTTTTCAGTTCTATCGAAATCTTTATGATCAACAGTTACTATCGTTGTGTCAGATGCAACACCTTCTTCCATGTTTACATCTTGAACAAAATGTCCATCTCTCAAAAATACTGCTCTATCGCAAATCAATTCAATATCTTCTAACTTATGACTTGATATTAAAATTCTCATATCAAGTTCGTTCACTAAAGACTTAATTGTATTTAGCACATCGATTGAGCCATCTGGATCCATACCATTTGTAGGCTCATCCAAGATTAAAAATTTAGGTTTATTCATTAACGATACTGCAATGGCTAATTTTTGTTTCATACCCATTGAATATTTTTTAACTTTCTTTTTAATATATGGACGCATACCAAAAGCATCAATAATTTTGTCTGTGTATGACTTATCAAAACCTTTGCCTAGTACTTGTGCAAACAATTTCAAATTGTATAATCCAGATTTATTATCATACAACTTAGGATGCTCAATTAAAAAACCGATATTATCAGCATTATCAATATCCATTTTTCCATCAAAGTTAATAATATTTCCATTCATTACTTTCATAATTGTCGTTTTACCAACACCGTTTTTCCCTATTAATCCGACAATTCTACTATCGCCAAAGTCAAAATCAATATCATTTAAAACGACGTTAGAACCGTATTTTTTTGTAATATGTTCTAATTTCATCGACTGCCTCCTTTAAAGTTTAAGTGCTAATTTTCTTGAGCTGTTTAAAATAATTAACAATGAGTATAACAATGCTTATAACCAGAAAACCAATATTTAAAATATATGAGTATAATTCTGGAAATGCTGATTGTTTTAAAACAAAATAATTTACTAATACTATTGCTATTGAAAATAAAAATGGTACTAAAATGATTACAGTAAAAACGTATATGCCATAAGACACTTTTGCTCTACGTAACTCAGTAAATTGACTAAATGCAATCGGTATAGATAAAAAGTTAGATATGACATAAGCGTATGCTGTTGAAAAATAAATTGAATTTGGTTCAATCACTTCAGAACGATACGCATATAAACTAATGACTAACGTACCAATTAACGTTAAAACAATACATGTAATATAGTTGGCATTTAGCAATTGTTTTTTTGACACTGGTAAACTCATATAAAAATAGTAAGAATCATTACCACCTAGTCGACGATTCAATCTAAATAAATGACCAGCATCCAAAATCCAAATAACGAATATTGTTGCACTTATAAAAGAATGTAAGAGATTATAGAATTTCATTGGTTCAAACGCAGTATAAATAGGATAAAAAATCAATAATAGAGCATAAATTAAAAGTGTATATCGACGTAATTTAAAGTTCCTAATTAACAATGACTTCATTTAAAAGCCCTCTTCCATCAATTTGATGTTTTCAACATAATTAGGTTTTCTCTTTTCAAGATAAACCATTAAGTTCTCAATTGAAGGTGTTGTAATACTCACTTTATTCCCCAATATTTCTTTAAAAACTTGAGCATATTCAGTTAATCCTATAAATCCAGTACGCTTATGTTCTTCGAAAATAAGCAAAGATGCCAATTCTTCGTCTAAGTCTTCGATGTCACCACTCACAATTTTATATCTTTGTAGCAATTGATCTTTTGAACCGTGTAAAATAATTTCTCCATCACTTAAGTGAATGATATAATCTGCTATTTTTTCCAAGTCGGAAATAATGTGCGTCGACATAAAAACTGTTTTCTTTTCATTTATTAATTCTTGTCGAATAATATCCAGTAATTCACTTCTCGCTAATGGGTCTAGGCCAGAAGTCGGTTCATCGAAAATGTATAAATCAGCATGATGCGAAAAAGCTACAGCTAATGATAATTTCATCTTCATACCAGTAGAAAATGCTTTTATCGGTTTATTAGTTGGTAAAGTAAATTTTTTAAGATAAAACTCAAAATTTTGATAATCCCATTTACTATAAAAAGGGGCAATCATTTTTTCTAATTGTTTTGCGGTCAATCGCTCATTAAAATAGTTTTCAGCGTAAACAAATCCAATTCTATTCTTAATCTCAATAGGATTACGAGACATTTCACCTTCTAAAACCTTAACTTCACCCGATAATGGCTGATATAAATCCATGATTAACCTAATTAATGTGGTTTTACCAGCACCATTTCTACCAATAAAACCTGTAACAAATCCTTGAGGGACATTAAACGAAATATTCTTCAGTTGAAATTGATCGTGCATATACGTGACGTTTTTAACTTCTATTGCATTCATGACGATTCCTCCTCATAAATGAATGTTAAAATGTCTTGAAGTTCCTCAAGTGGCATTTCAATAGCTTGTGCTTCATTAACTAATTCTTTAACTAAATTTTCGATAGTAAAAAATTGCTTTTCTTTGAGAATGGCACTATCTTGTTCTTTAACAAATGTGCCTTTTCCTCTAATAGTAGTAACAAATCCATCTTTCTCTAAATCCTCATAAGCACGCTTAGTAGTGATTAAACTGACTTGCAAATCTTTTGCGAGTTCTCTCATTGACGGTAAATGCTCACCAGGAGCAACATGACCTTTTAAAATATTTTGTTTAACTTGCTGCTTAATCTGTTCATAAATCGGGAAATCACCACTATTTTTCAAAATTATTTTCATCAATGTCCCCCTTCCACCATGTGTATATACACAATATATACAATATGCACAGTTTTGTAAATATACATTCTCTATAATGTAAAATCTTTCTGTTCTAAAATGATATATTTTGTTGCTAACGATTGCTTATTTGGAATTAGCCCTATCATTTATACTAACTAAAAAAAGACTGTCAAAACGAAGCTAATAATACATGATATATCTCATGTACATATAAGCATGCGTTTCAAACAGCCTAAAACTATTTGTTATTTTTACGTCGATCATTACTTCTACTAATAAAGGCACAAACCATAAACATGATTGCAGCCAATAACAACTTAATACCTTGACTTTCATGATTCGTCGCTTGTAAATAAAAACCTATGATAAATAAAATAATTGCAAGTATTACAAATATTTTTGTTAGATGCTTCATCTTAATTCACCTCAACACCGACATTATAACAAATATATCAATGATTAATAATGAAATCTTCACCTTTATTTTATAAGTAATACTTTTCTCAATAAATCACTCTAATAAAATGATACTTTCAAAAATATTTTTGATTGCGGTATATTGTGTTCAATGATATTATTTAACTGTATCCACAGAATTATACTACACAACCCCAAGCCTGGTACCAGCAGACTTGGGGTTTTTTATGTGTGTTAGATCATTTTTTATTTTTCCATTTCAGTTCTAACCAAAGTCGAAAAATAATAAGTAAGCCACCTGTAATAAGTGTCATCATCCCTTCTTGCCACCACATCATTACACTACACCTCCATTCGACTAAAGTATCATACTGAAGGATGACCTATTCATATTCTAACACAAAACGCGAACATATGTTCTCATTTTGTTGGTAGATTTTTCATATTATTTTTTAATTAAACAACAACTCTTTATCTTTGGTATAATTGAAGATAATATATAGGCATACAATTTTTTTAAAGAGAGGTTAAGCAATAATGAATCCTTTAGCCCAAAGCTTAAATGAACAACTTCAACAGTCAAATGCAACTGCACTTTCAATGTTATCTAATTTAGGTCAAAATATGTTTTATCCAAAAGGTATTTTATCACAATCTGCAGAAGCAAAAAGCACAACGTATAACGCTACAATTGGAATGGCAACACATAAACACGGGAAAATGTTTGCACCAGCATTAGATGATATGTTTAATAATTTAACACCTGATGAAATTTTTCCATATGCACCTCCTCAAGGTGTAGAGGAATTACGTGATTTATGGCAACAAAAAATGTTACGTGACAATCCTGAACTTTCAATTGAAAAAATGTCACGCCCTATTGTTACAAATGCTTTAACACATGGATTATCACTAGTTGGTGATTTATTTGTAAATGAAGGCGATACAATTTTATTACCAGAGCATAATTGGGGTAACTATAAACTTGTATTTAATACAAGAAATGGCGCAAATATTCAAACATATCCTATCTTCGATAATGAAGGTCACTATACAACTGAATCACTTGTAGAAACTTTACAATCATACAATAAAGATAAAGTTATTATGCTTTTAAATTATCCAAATAATCCAACTGGCTATACACCTACTCATGATGAAGTAACTACAATTGTCAATGCGATTAAAACGTTAGCCGACAAAGGCACAAAAATTGTAGCTGTTGTTGATGATGCATATTATGGTCTTTTTTATGAAGATGTATATACACAATCATTATTTACAGCTCTAACAAACTTAAATTCAAATGCAGTACTACCAGTTCGTTTAGATGGCGCTACAAAAGAATTTTTCGCATGGGGATTCAGAGTTGGTTTTATGACATTTGGTACAACTGATCAAACGACAAAAGATGTGTTAGAAGCGAAAGTGAAAGGACTTATTAGAAGTAATATTTCTAGTGGACCACTTCCAACGCAAAGTGCCGTGAAACATGTTCTAAAAAATAATGAGCAATTTGATAAAGAAATCGAGCAAAATATCCAAACTTTAAAAGAGCGTTATGAAGTAACAAAAGAAGTTGTATATGCTGATCAGTACCGTTCTCATTGGCAAGCATATGACTTTAATTCCGGATACTTTATGGCAATTAAAGTACATGATGTTGATCCTGAAGAACTTCGTAAGCATTTAATTGAAAAATATTCAATTGGTGTCATCGCACTTAATGCTACGGATATTCGTGTTGCATTTAGTTGTGTCGAAAAAGATGATATTCCTCATGTTTTTGATTCAATAGCTAAAGCAATTGATGATTTAAGATAAACTATCTCAACCAATAATCTGATGAATATAAATCGGATTATTGGTTTTTTATTTTTAAATTTAATCTTTCTATGAACGCACCATTTATTAGTAAATTACTGATCAACATGCCGAACTGAATAAGTGCTTACTAATTTTCATCACTACTAATAAATTTTAATTTGTCTGATTATAAAGTAATCTAACTTTTATCATGTCATTCTACTTCAAACTTTAAAAATTATATTTCTAAAGAAGAAAAAGGCACCCCACGATTGCGAGATGCCTTATTATAAAATTAAAGATTAGAATTTAAGTTCAATATCTACTCTTTTAATGTCAGTTGTTTTAAATACTTTTGAATCTTTATATTCAGTTTTTAAATCAACATATTTTGATGAACCATCTTTAAAATACACTTTATATTTAGCATGAGATGCAAGCCCTATATCGTGTATAGAAATACCTTGATCATTTGTTAAAGTTGATTTAAGTTTCTTATTTACATCATTAATTGTAATTTTATTTGCATTATAAAACCCAAATTCATTTGATACTACATTTGAAAATCCATTTATCGTAACTGCGAAATTCACTTTATTAGATTTACTTATTTCTTTATTTGATTTGCAGTGTGTCAATAGTAAAACAAAAATTTCTTTAAAAAAATTTAAAATCGCGTAATTAAATCAAAATACTTAATAAATTATAAAAGTTACAATTATATTTATCTGAAAACACAAAAAAACTTAAATAACTTCATGTCTAATTATACAGACAATATACAATTTTTATACATTGAACGCTTCCGCACTCACGATAAATCGTTCGCTTAGACCAATGCATATTTACTGATGAGTTCTTTCAGAACATAATCAATAAATATGCATTCACAAAAAGATTAGCGATACGCTTGAATGACTTCCTCACTCGTTAAATAATTCAATACTGCACGCGGTCTTGTATTTATTCTTTCCACAGCTTTATATAATGCATCATCAGAAATATCTTTAAAATCTGTACCTTTCGGAAAATATTGACGTAACAAGCCATTCACATTTTCAATCGAACCTCTTTGACCAGGGCAACCAGGGTCACTAAAATACACACGACAATTAAGTTCGCTTTCTAACAATAAGTAATTAGAAAATTCTTTACCTCTATCTACAGTAATTGTTTTTGGGCTTAAATCACGCATTAATTCAACAATCGCATCACATACACTTTTTGAACATCTTGAATCTAACCGACAAGCATACAAATACCTTGTTTTACGTTCTATAATTGTAACCAAACAAGCAAGAGAAGGACGCTTACTTAAAATCGTATCAATTTCATAATGCCCATATTCTTTACGCTCATTTACGAAATGTGGGCCGATACATGATTGCACGATCGCCTACTTTAATTTTACCGCGCTTCTCTGTAGATTTATTATATTTTTTACCACCTTGCCTTAAATCTTTTTTAACATATTTGACCAAACCTTCACGTATATAACGATATATAGTCGGATAGCTTATATATACACCAATATCCTTCTCAATTCTTTCGGCTATCTGTCTTGGTGACCATTGACATGCTAACTTCTCTTCAATATATACTTTAGATTTTTCATCTAATTTTCGAGATTTCTCTTTATGTTCTTCAGAATGATTATAAGTTATCGAAGCATATTCTTGTGCTAAAACAGGGTCATAAACATCATCAAATGTATATCGCTTTAATTCATTTAAAATCACTGAATAATCTCTATCCAAAAGCCTAGCTATATCAGCAATAGGAACACCATCATAAAGATATTTCGCAATAGCTAAACGTGTAGTTAAATCTACAGGACGTCGTTTTCTTCGCTTTTTAGCCATTTTTCATCTTCTCCTTTACATTTTTAAACATCGTTTATAAAATATAATAGAAGAAGATGTTAAAAGAAAGCAACTCCCAAACTGACAAATCGATTTAGGGAGTTGCTTTTATCTATTCTTTTAAATTCTCTTCTTTATAATCTGGTTTATTTTCTTTCATGAATTTCTTTGGTTTACCATTAATATCTTCTTCATATTTTCCTGTAGTTTCATTTTTTATATACATACGTGTACTTAACTCTGAGTTTCCTTTTAAAGGTGCATAACTTAACGTAATAACCTTACCATCTTGATACACATAAATATTACTTTTCTTTCTTTCATATTTATTAAATGTTGAATCAGATGAATCGTTTCTATCTTTTGATTCTAAATTAGTAACTTCCTCAATTTCTTTATCATACTTTTTACCACATGCAATTAAAGATGTAGATATAACTAAAATCAAAGTCATTAATAAAAATCGCTTTGTCATGATATAATCATCTCCTTTTTATTGAATTATATCATTATTTTATAAATTATCCACGCCCATTTTTTTGTAAATTAAAACGCTGTACATCATTAATTAACCATTTATCATTTGTACGCACCATATCGAGCTGTACAGATGTTTTACGGTTCTCAACTTCCTTTTGTCCCTCAGTATCAATACGCTCATTAAACTGCACAAATACTTTATAATTATCATGCTTAGGGTCATACTGATCAAAATATACATGAATATCACTCACTGTTACATCGTCGAAAATACTAAACTTCTCTCTATTATCACTAAACAATACATCATAATATTTTTCTGTTACTAATGTCTTAAGTGGTTTAGCTTTTTGTTTAAATGATGACCCTTTTTTTAACGTAAATAGCTCTGTTGTAAATGCTTGTGCTGTCTCACGTATTTGTTTTTCTTCCTCCGCAATCACTGTTTTAGATTGGCGTTTTACACGTTGATGTAATGCCTTATTCGTATCTTTTTTTTGTTGTAATGATTGTTTTAATTCACTCACATGATTCTTTTCTTTTTGAACTTGTTGCTTCGTTGTTTGTGTACCTAAAAAATAAGCACTCACTGTTAAAACTGTCACAATCACAAAGCCAATAATCTTTAATTTCATCGTTATCTACTCCTTATCATGAATAAAACTAATGCCAGATTCTACTTTCATTTCTCTTTGCGATACGATATAAGGTCCTTTAATATTCATTTCTGTCACAGTAAATGTTTTATCATCTTTCACATCAATCACAACAGCTACATGTCCTGTTACTGGCGGTGCACCACCAGCACCAGGCTCGGCAATCATTAACGCACCTACAGCGGGTTTACTATTCACTTTATAACCTTCCTCTTTCGCTCTATCATTCCAAAATTGCGCATGGAACCAATACGTCGATATCGGTTTTCCCATTTTTTGACGAATACCATAGGCATACCATGTACATTGACCCGCTGTATATAAATTACCTTTACCTGCATCTGAATTACTCCATTTTGGCAATTTACCACTAAACTTAATATCTTTACCACCAGTAGACTTACATACAGCGCCATCACCATCACTTAATTTTTTCATCATTGATTTTACCGTTGGTATCCATTGCTTATTCATATTATTCGGGTCATTTGAAGCACCTACAGGCGCATATTTTGGCCCAATTTTCTCTGGTGTCGTTAATCCTTCTTTAATATAAACATCATATAAATTCTTTGCGCCTGCCTCAAGTCCAGCTTCAATTGTTGGATACGTAGAATCATGAATCGACTTTGTACCCATCACAGACAATGGATTCTTTTGACGCGTCGCATTTTCTCCTTTACCCCAACCGGATTCACTCGCAATAATTGCCATAAATAAATTCTCTGGTATTTTATGCTTTTTCGCAATTTTTACAATCACTTTTCCTTTACCTTCTAATGCGCCACCTTTCGCATTTTGTTCAAATACCGCAATACCTTTATCTTTAACATCACCACCCACACACGACATGTCACCATCTGTTTGTTTGTCTTCCTCTGGACTAAATACAAACATCAATATCACAGGAAACAAGAAAAACAAAACACAAAACAATATCAGACCAATTTTTAATAATCTAAATTTAATGCCAATCGGCGTTTGTTTCATCACTTCTTTTACAACAGTCTTTTTATTTACCATGTTTATTAATATCCTTTTGATTTTTCAATCGATCATAAACATGTTTTGTTTGTGAATTTCGTTTAAATGTCGCCTCATTTGTATGTGAACGTGGTTGATATGGTTTATCTTCTCCAGTTTGTATACGGCGTTTTTCAATATCTTTATCATAAGAAGATTGAACGTCTTTATTAAACGATTGACTACGTCTTGATACTTCTTTTGGCGGTTGAGACGAATAAGTAGGGCTAAATGATTCTGTTTGCGGGTTACGTTTAATTTCTTTTTTATGTTTTACATCACGATGCATACCATCATCTTGTGCGATTCGTTTTGATTTCGTATAACCTGACGGTTTTGAATAAGATGGTTTCGAATAACTAACTAAACCTACATTAGGAGCGCCATGCATCTCTTCTTGTTGATTACGTCGTTTAATTTCTTTCGAATTATTGATTGAAATAGGCGTATCTGGTTGTTGATTTCGCTTTAGATTATTATCATTGTTATTTATCATCGGTGGTTCTGGATTATCACGTTGACCATCACGTTTATTCTTTTTATCTTCTGCTCGTTTTTGACGACGTTTATTAAATTCATCTTGTCCTTTGCGCATTACATCAGCACCTAATTTTTGAGGCGATAAACTTAAATTGCCACGTGTCACAAAATCAATGATTTCACTACGTTTTTTATACAGTACAAACAAAATAATCATTAAGAATATCACATTTAAAAAATAAGCTTGTTGGCTTTCTGGTTTCACAAATGCATTCGCAATATCAATTGAAAAACCAATCACCACAAATAAAAATGTCATACAGGCACTTAAAATAATATACCCTAATGTACGTGCTAATGCTTTAAATACTGATATTTCAAAACCAGGGATAAAGCTAATAAGCCAACTAAACGCTAAAAATAAGAATAAAATGAGCGCAAAAGCTGAAAAGATGACTTTCGCAAAACTAATCGAAAGAAATATAATAGATAAAGCAATCGTAATAATTAATGTAAACATCGCAATACCTAATTGCCCAAATACATGTGTTTGTTTCATAGCTGTATTATTATATTTATCTACTTCATCTTTAACTTTACTTTCTATTTTTTCTTGTTCATCTTTTGAATTAACTTTTATATCTAAAATATTATCAATTCTGTTTTTACCTTTTTTCTTGATTTCATCTTCATTTACAGTACCATAATTCATAATCAGATAAGGCTTATATAACGCCATATCAAAATATTGATTACGTATCTTGTTAATGCCTGAATTTTCATTTACATAATCAATATCACCATTAATAGAACTTGTACTATTCATAATGACATTATTTAAACCTTTACCAACATTATTTGTACCTTTAATCACAAAGCTGGCATTCGCAAGGACTCCCACACCAAAACCAATTAAACAAAAGATTAAAAAACCACGTTTTAATGCTTCATGCATATTACCTTTAACTGAAAAAACAATAAACGCATTTAAACAAATCACAATAAACAACGTCATCACAATATTACTTAACAATTTTTGATAAATATCACCGACAAATTGACCGACTTTATCCGCAAAATCGTTTAATACATCAAGCTGATATAAATTCTCTATCGCATAATCAGTAATACTTACAATCAACTTGTCAATTTCAAAAAAGAAATTGGTTACATTATTAACTGTTTCTGCGACCTCATCTTTACCAAATGGATTCCAATCTTCATCTTTTTGAAACCATACACGATAACGTTCTAAATCTATATCACCATCAGCTTTATCATCTACTTTATACTTTTCAATCTTCGCATCTACCGCATTCGTTGGTTTTCCTACTGGATTAGCGACGGCATCAGCCGTTGCCCCTGTTATTAAAAACAAGGGCAAAATTAAAAAGCATAAAAGATATAAACTTTTACGCTTCATTTAATCACTCCTTATTTAATTTGTTAAAACTTGAACAGAACCTCTAAAAACAAACGCACAACTACCCATCTCAGCTTCTAAGTCAAATAAAGTTACTTTCTCTAAAGGTTTAAATGTTAAATTTTGTTTTGATAAAACAATAATTTCTGAACCTAAATCAGCCGAAGCTAATCGATAGGCATAACAATCAAAATCTCGTCTCACATCGTCTTTTCGTAAAAAATAAAAATCTCCATTTTCATTAAAATCAATTTTCATTACATGCTCACTCCTTATTTAATATTTGTTTGACATCCGCCACAAAGTCATATTGTTCCATGAGAGGCGCATCAAATAAAATCGGTTCATTATATTGTCCAAGTATTGAAATATAACCACGTCCAATATCTGATTCATGAATCGGTTGAAAGTCTTTATCTGTTTGACCAAAGGTCATACGATAACCGTCAACTGACAAATTACCCATCGACACACGTAAGCCCAATTGGTCACGCACGTTACCTTTAATCACATCTGCATCAGGTCGCTGTGCTGTTAAAAACATAAATACACCAGCTTGACGACCTTTCATAATGATGTTAATTAAATAATCATTCATTTCTTGAAGTTCTTTTTTATCTAAAGTAGACGTGAACGCTGTCACTTCATCAAAAATCACAAAATAGGGTGGTAAATCAAAGTTTCTAAAATTACTGCCTAATTGATAATGTTCGCTTTCACTCATCATTCTAAAGCGATGTTCCATTTCTTCATTGGCTTCTCTCAATTGTTTAAAAATTTGACCTTTCGTATCTGCCACTTTTTCAGCACCGATCACATTTTTCATAAATGATAAATCAGATACTTTCGGGTCTAATAACCGTACTTCTGCATCACGCTTAAATAATTCTCTAATCATATAGAATAAAAAGTACGTTTTACCGCCACCGGTCACACCAGTAATTAAAGCATGTGGTGCTTTCACAAAATCCCAAAGGATTTGATGTGTAATATAAATCTTCGTATCATAATAAGTTGTCTCTGGTGCTTCTGTACCTTCCATAACGATACGTTTTTTATATTTAAGAGGCATAAACTCATATCTCAAATAACGTCCAATATGACGCTTCTCAACAAGCTCACAATTAAACATCGGTTCAATGATTGATTCTAATTCTAAATAGTCGTCTTGAAAACGTGAACCATCTTTTTTGACATGTATCACAAATGTTTTACGTCTACGTTTATAAAACAATGTTGGATAATAATCATATTCTGTTTTCTTATAATCAATATCTAAATACTCTATTGTTTTCTTAATCACTGTGCGATTATGAAAGCCTTGTGTTTCAATCATTTCAGCCAAATCTTTTTCACGAAATCTTAAAACAAGTTGCGCAAATAATTTTGCGATAATAAAAATAACCAAGGTACCAATCACAAGATATAAAAAATGTGGTTTAAAGTATTGATACACTTCAACCACATTTAAAGCTTTTTGTTGACCAATATAACCTTGCCATAACGTTAATGTTCGATAGGCTAAAAAGATAAATGCGAACACACCCGCAAAAATAAAATCAATATGTTTAAAATACGGTTGAATACGCACACCTTTAAATAAAGCAATTTCATTCATTGCCATTATATTCACTCCTTTAAAAATAAAAAGCATACACAAATAATGTGCATGCTTAAAACAAAGTATTAATTTTCCAATTGTTCTTCCATGTTTTTATTGTAATCAGTAACACTTTTCTCAAAAAATCGATGTGCAATAAATAAAAAAATTATTGATACAATAAATAAAAACATCATAATAAGAAGTTTTTTCCTCCAAGATTTCCATTGATAATACTCAATATAATCATTTTTATAAAAATAATTTAAAACAAAAACACATACTATACATAAACTAAGAACAATAAAACCTACAAAAATAAGATTCATTGTTAAATTACTTAAAGTTTCCAATATTTAAATCACTCCTTTTACAATATGTGTCAAGTACTTAACAAGTATTATATCTTATTGTATAATCGTTTTAAATTATTTTATGGTTTTAAATATATTTGTTTTTATTTTATTAATTTCAACTTTATGGCGATTTTCTTCTTTATTTAGTAAATACTTAATCCGTTTAATCGATAAAAACAAGATAATTAACGAAACAATACAATTCAAAACAAACATTTGAAAGGATGACCTCCTTATGAACAAATTTAAATTAAGTTGGTTAAATATTGGTACACCTTTATTTATATTAACGTACATTAATATAGCTATATTTATCACTTATATATTTCAACCTAAAATACTAGTTGGCATCAAAGATATGTTAAATGCAATTACAAATAACTATATCTCTAAAATTTTTAGTAATATTAATTCTGATATGATTTATAATTTATATCTGTTCTATTTTTATCTAATTGGTGTTTGTGCTTGTTTACTTTATTTATCTATACTGCTTTGTGTCTTCAAGATAATAATTCCATCTCGAATAGGTGAAATACTTGGATGGTTAATCAGTTTACTAACACAACAATTTAATATTTTTTTAATCGCAAAAATGACTAATGATAAAATGGCCACTGACACTTGCGTTATTTGTATTTCAGGATTCTTATTCTTTACTTATCTTCATTTAAACAGTCACGATTATTCAAATAAATATCATGACGCATAATTGATTCCTTTTCCATGTTTTTACATTTTAACGTTAAATACATACCATAGGGAATAACCCAATAAAAAATTACCAATGCAACTAATATAAATAATAATGATTTAAATATTTCAATCATTTATAACACCTCGTTTAAAAGATACACTTCAATAAAGTGTATCTCTTTAATTTTTTACATCGCAAATTTTTCTTCTGCTTTTGAACTTGCTGAATCTTCTTGTGTTCTAAATGCTTCCGTCATTTCTTCGAAAGGACAATGTACGACCATTTTGCCCACACGTCCGTAGAAATCACTGAAAATGCATTGACCTTTCTTCAAGTCTTTCAACATTTCCATATTCTCAGGACTTTCTTTTGAATATTCTAAACCAAGCGATTTTAAAATATCCTCTCGTTCATCCTTTTCATCAAACGCAAAATGACAACCAAAGTTACCGCCGTCTTCGTCGGCTTTATCTTTAACAGATTGGGTAATAAAGACAAGCGAATTATTTTCTGATCGACCCATACGTTTAATACCTTTAGCTACTTTTTTACCTTGACGTGACGCACTAAATGCCCAACCTTCATCAATAAAGAGTGTGGTTTGTATCTGTCTACGTGAACCAAATTTCTGTAAGAATTTACCAATTAAAAGCATTAAAGTAATCCCATTTTTTTCACCTGTTGAATAACCTGATGGGTCATCACCAGCTTTCGGCATATCTAAACCTTGAACTTGTAATATCGTTGCTTTTTCTTGAATATTCAAAGCTGGATTACTACCATCACTAAACACAAGTTTTAATATATTATTTTGTGTTTTTTCAAAAAGTAAATCACCAGCTTGACTTACATGTTCATCTTCATCATTTTGAAGCTTTTTAATTACATCTAATGACCCAACTTGTTGACCTTTTTCACGTTCCTCAACTGTTTCAGTAATAGCCCTATAAATTGCTGTTTCAACACGATGTTCATTTTCAAAGGATTTAATTTCATCAAACACTGACTTCAACATTTCGTTTGCTTCAATACCATCAAGGAAAACAATAGGGTCTAAACAACCGTAATTACTAGGTTTTTTATAATCCAATGTCACATACTTAAATGTTTTTAAATGATTAACGAATAGGGGATATTTACGTTGCATATCTTCACTTTCTGTAATTTTATTAAACCAGTCTGCAAATTCACTTTTCGGGTCCCAATAAATCATTTGACCTTTAAAGAATGATGTATATATCCAAAGTAACTTAGCTAAAAATGATTTACCTTTACCTGTTTGACCTGTGATTAATACGTGTGGGCTATCACTGACTGCTCCTGATATACCTTTGGCTGCTAATAATAAACTAAATAAAATAATATCTCTTGAACTTGCAACAGCTTCCTCACGTGAAACAGAACGTATAAACTTATCAATACGTCCGATATAAAAACCAGTTTTTGTACCTAAACTTTGCGACACGCCAAATAAATTTTCTGCAATCCCAGTTGCTGTCGTGCGTTGCACCCAATATTTATTAATAAACAATGGATTTCCATGTAAAATTTGATAATAAAGTTGTAATTGGTCAGCTAATGGATTAACCGCATAAATATTTGTTTCTTTCAAACGTTTAATTAAACGTTTCGCTTTACGCTTACAATCTTTTAAATCATCACTCTTAATCACAAATGAACAAGACCATTCCATAAATACACCTGAACCTGTCACTTCTTTTTCCATTTGTTCTAATACAAATAAATTATCTTGTATATCTTCAGATGCATTATCACCAGCTGATTGTTTTTCTCTTGCTTGTGCTTTATGATTAATTTTTGCACGATCAAATTTCTTTTTCACTTTATCATTTTCAATGATTTTTGCTTTCACGTGACATTCCACAGGAAAGGGCATATTTTGTGCTTTTTCATATATATGCGTAAATTCCATATCAAGTGGAAAATCATCAACAACAATTGTTGTTGTATAAAATGTTTCATTTTCATTTGTCACTTTCAATACACGCATATTTGTAGGGTCAATGACCACATTACATACATCAGTAACGGCACGTCTTGATGACTCTTCTTGTACATCATGCGTCGCATTTGAAATAAATGGCTTACGCACGATATAAGCAAGTTCATTTTCAGTTAAACGTTCACCCTCAATACTCAAAAAACTGTCCGCAAGTTCTCGTTCAAACACTTCATAACGGCTTAAAATTTTTTCATCTAATGAAACATTAAAACCAAAATTCGAAATCATTCGTTCCGCTGTATCTGATAATGTACTCTTAAGGATTTCTTTAATCGAAATCGCATCATCACTTAATTCTCGAAGTTTCACACCCATGACAAACGAGTTACGTGTAATCATTTGTAATTCTTGTTCTAACACATCAATCGTTTCTTGGGCATAATAATTAGCCACATCAAACGCTGAATCATCAAAGTCTTGACTAATTTCTTTAAATTTATTACGTAAATCTAAATCATGCTCATACATTTCAAAATGAAAATCCTGATAACCTTTAATCGATTCAAGAAAATATTTCATACGTTTTTTTGAAGCTTCTTTTTTATCGTAATTCGCTGTTGAAATAGATTCAGAACGAATACGATAATACGCCCAAACTTCACCGCTTTTCGTTAATAACAAATTATTCTTAATCCCTGCATAGGGGGCTTTTAATTCCATGTCATCCCTCCATTAAAAATAGCCCCGTTAGGGACTATTTCAATTTTATTATTTTCTTGTCATGATATTTCACTTCTTCATCATATGCATAATGTACATTGCGCATTTGAATGTTAAACACATACATCATAAAATCCCAAAGAAAGAATATCAGTTTCTTACCATCTTGTTTTAATTTTACTAATTGCTTCGTCATATAATAGGGGAGTACTGTAAAATAAATAATCGTCAAACCTGGTATTAAACCTGTTAATGTATTAAATCCAGCCTTAAGATATAATAATATTAAAATCAATTCAATCACAAACAACGTACCGACCCAGTCTAAACGAATACCTTTTGACCACCGGTAACTTCCTGTAAATTCATACATCACAATCGGCTGTTCAAATGTTCGTTTCAAATTGTAAGCTTTTTTATCCATATCGATCAGCTCCCAAAAATCAACTTCCAAAGCCCTGATACTGAATTAAACACTGTTTCAGGACCTTTGGAAATCAAGAACATCAAACCACCAATCACAAACAATGCAAGCATATGCCCATATTTACCCGTTGCCCACTTAACACAACCAATCACCAATACAATAATACCAATTGCGGTACCAACTTCTTTATTAACCCATTGACCAAGTGGATTAATAGAAGGTGCATCACCTAGTACCAGCATTAAATTAAATAAATGTTCCATCACTTTAACCTCCAATTGTTGTTGTTAATTTTTTAACATAATACTTACCATCTTTTTTTGTAATATCTAAGGTGTAATGTTCTAAGTTTTCAAGTGGTGACCCTTTATCTTTCATTAAAACCTCTGCTTTAACAACATAATCGTCACCCTTAGGATAAATACGTAAATCACTGATTTTAGACACTTCACGTGTATCTTCTAACCCTTCGGGGTTATCCATTAAATAAGCCATATCATCCGATTTACTTTTACAATATTTATCAAAAAACTCTTCAACAAATGCTTTTAGTTTCGGATTATCTTCACGCTTTTCATTCTCCAAACTATCTTTAACAAGTGTTGCTTTTTTCAGTTGATTACTTGGAATCGTAGAAAAATGAGGATATTCAATCACCACGTACTTATTATTTTCACTTTTAATCGGAATGTTTAATAATGCTTTCTTAGTTTCTGTTCGTTCTTTTTCTTCTGTCTTTGTTTCATATTCATCCTTTTTATCTTTGTCCTTTTTATCCTTTTCCTTTTTAACTTTAACCTCCTTTTTCTCTGTAATTTTTAAATCGTAACTTACAATATACTGAATGATTGTTTGTTTATCTTTACGTTTAATATTAAAAAATTCTTTTTCATTCAGCTTACGCTCAACATTTTCAGTATTTTCTGTAGGTGTCTTATAATCAGAGGGATAAAAATCCGCTAACGCTTTTTGTCGCTCTTCTTTTGCCTTACCATCTTTAGGAATAGTCATATATGCATCAATATACTTATCAGCATATAACTTTAAATTAGGATTATACTGAACTGTTTCAGCGTTATCTTCATATTTCTTTTGAATTTCTTGCGTTTTATTAACTGCTTCTTTACTTTCGTTGTTCGCTTTAGAAGCTCTAATGAAAGAGGCAATCAACAAAATGGTTAACAACACTAAAATCATATAAAAAACAATCACAATCTTTTTTCTGTGATTGCGATACTTCGGTAATGATTTACGTTCTTCTTCAGGAACATCAAAACGCTTGCCTTTTTTTGAAAATCTTGATAATATCAACTTGTTGATGATACTCAAAAAAGCTTTACGTATATTACTTAGAAAAGCTTTGATAGGAATCATCTCCTTTCTTTTTACGCTTTAGATTTTCTAAATAATGATTAATTCTATCGGTGTGTTCATCATTAAATGATGAATGCGCCAATATTTTATTCAGAAAATCTGTATCCCCAAGTAATCCTTCGGATTGTGCCATTGCTTCAGCTGTTAAAACCGTATCTAACGTGGTAGCTACTTGTTTACATAACCAATCAATATTATCCTCAATTGACTTTAAACTCGGTTTTATACTTAAACTAATTTTATCAGCACCTTTAATAAAACGTGACCATTCTTGATATACTGGCCACCTTGATTTTCGACTATCTGATACATCTTTCGGCTCAGTTACAAAACGCATACTATTATTTAAAACACCTTTAACAATATCTGATATGCTTGATGTTTCTGTTAAAATATTTGCGCAATTTTCCGCATTACTTCGTCGCATTTGTATTTCATAACGATTCCATAATCCAAAATCTTCAACAGGTGTTTTTAATTTATACGCCATTTCATAGTTCTTTTCATAAAAGCGACAGTACATATCACTTTTTTTAGAGCCGATATAAAAAGTTGAACCTTTAGACTGTCCGTTGGACAATTTAAAACCAGCAATTGAACTCGCTGTTCTAAATTTTGAAATACATTCACCATGCTCAGCCTTTTTAATTAATCGTGGTATTTTTAAATATGTTTTTGTATCATCAATCGCAATATCAATTCTTGTAAAACGCGCCTTTTTAGCCGCACAGCGCTTAAAAAAGTCTTGCCACGTTTCATTGCGGTTGATTAAATAATGTTCAAATTCTCGACAACCAGAACCAGTTAACTGTAGATGAAAGCCCATACCCTCATCTTTATCCGAATAAAAGATTTGAATATTACCAAACGTATAACCACGATTGTAAAAGTACAAGCCACTATTACGATGTTTAAACACTGCCCGAGGCAGTTTCAAAACATCCTCCATAATGGTGAAAATAGAGGGCACCTGAAAAGTCACTTGAACCCAGTCAACAACTGCCTCCAAGCCACATTTTTCTGGCTTCGCTACCCCCCTATTAGTAAGGGGGGTAGAAGCTTGATTTTCCATGAAAAAACCTCCTATCAAATCGCAAGCGATTTGATAACTTAAGGCTGTCGCTTCCCTTTCTTAACGCGCCTTTGTCGCAGGCTCCGCCCAAATGCTTAACGCCGTCCCGGCTTGCATTTCTGCGCCTGCAGGCGCTAAAAGTCCAGCTCGCCTTAAGTTAAACAATACAAATGATATATTTAACTATCTACATCACCAATATAGATACAATCCTTCAAATCAATTTGTAGTAATCGCCCGTGTCCTGCTTCTTTCAAACTAAAACACAATAAGCAGACGTCAGTGTATATCCTCGGTCTGCCTGATGGTAAACGACTTTTAACATAGTCACCATTAAATTTTTCTTGTATTTCCTTTGCGATAAGCATTAATGATAATGCTTCACCTGTATTAATTCTAGATGCAATATATGACAACATGCCTTCAGATAATTTTAAAGTACGTGCATAAGGCGCTAAGTTGTCAGCTGTATAAAATTCCATACACTAACCTTGTTGTGCACCTTTTTTATGTTGAATTGTCGCAATTTGTCTAATATCTTCTGCCTTAATACTCGGTTGAATTGAATGGAAATCACCTGAAGATTGTACATATTGTTTTGCTTCTACACCTACAAGTTCACAAACTGACATAATATCAAGTTTTACTTCTTTAGGTACTTTTACTGTTACTTGTTCACCTTGTCCAGTTGACGCTAATTTGTATGCATATAATTTTTGATCGGTTTTTTCTCCATCTTCATATTTGTATTTCTCATCAACACCCATGAAATATAAATCTCCAAACGTTTCTTTTAAATCAAATTTCGGACTCCATGCCATAATAAATTCCTCATTTCTTTTTATAATTTTTATTTATACGCTTTATGCTTTTGTTTCTAAACTATAAATATCATCAGCTGAAAAGCTTGTATATAAATTACAATAACCTGTATTCATATCTTGATATACTCTAGGTTTGATTGTTAAATTATCAAAATCAACACGTTCTAAAGAATCAAAGTATTTTTCATTTGACAGTCTAACTTTAACTTGTTCACCAATATCAACACATATAATCGTATACAGATAATAAGCTTCATCAAACCGCGATATTTTTTCAACATGGGACAAATAACGAAACTCTTTCCCCATAGTTGCTTCAATATCAATGACTGGTTCTATCATAAAAGTCACCTCGGCAGACTCATACAAATCAGAGTTTTTTAGGGTCGCACGAATAGGAATAACTCCCGCAAATCCGTACCACTGCATTTTTGATAATGGAGTGTCTATGCTTCTCCTGACCTATTCAATTTTTTTGAAACCTATCGGTTCATCACCTCAAAGAATTCTAGGTCTAATTTATCAATATGATACATCTTGCATATAAATGCGTTAGACACACCATACTTTTTTAAATATACATAATCCTTATAAGTGAATTGATAGTCATTATTTTTCGCTTTATTACACACATCTAATATACAAAAATATGCAATTTTATACATCTTGCAAATATGACGTTTAGAATAACCATGAAATCGTAAAACAACAAAATTTCTATAATCTAAACGATTAAAATCATAAAAATAAGGTGTAAACTCAGTCATAACTACCAATTCCTTTTTTAAGAATTTGTTGTTAATTAGAGTTTACACCACAACCGCACCGTAAAATGTAGCGAACAAAATAATTACACGTGCAATATTAATAAACACTGATGAAACTTGGTTATTTTTATTACGCGTTAAATATGCAACATTTGTTTCCGTAATATAGTAGTACGACAAAATTGTAGTAAATGCAAAGAAGAATAAGGCAAATGCAATAAAGTATGACCCTACGCCAGAGAATGAAGGATCAAATTGATAACCGCTGCCATGGAACGCTTTATCAATGCCGGCTTGTGCATACATCGCAGTCCCTGAATAATCTTTACCTGTTGCATTTTCAACATAAATACCACCGTCTTTAATTAAATGTGGTGTGCCATTCGCATTAACCGTACCATCAGTCACATTATATGTACCAGAAATCAGTATAATCAATGCCGTTGCGGTACATACAAATAATGTATCAATATATACTGAAAATGCTTGTACTAGACCTTGTTTACTTGGATGTGATACTTCTGCTGCCGCTGCTGCGTGTGGACCTGTACCTTGACCAGCCTCATTTGAGTATAATCCACGTTTAACACCAATCTCTATCATTGCGCCAACGATACCACCAAAAGCAGATTGTAATCCAAATGCTGATTTGAAAATTAATGCAAATAACGCTGGCACTTCTTGTATATTGATACAAATGATAATGACAGCCATTAGTATGTAAATAATTGCCATAAATGGTACAACGGCCGTTGCAACATTAGCAATACTACGTACTCCACCAAAAATAATTAATCCCAAAATAACTACAACAATAGCACCCATTAACCATTGTGGAACATGAATCGCATTGTGCATTGAACTTGCTATAGCGTTAGATTGCACACCAGGTAGCAATAGACCTACTGAGATAATGGTAACAATAGCAAAGATAATTCCGTAAACTTTCCCAAATTTACCACCAATACCATATTCAATATAATACGCTGGTCCACCACGGTATTCATTGTTTTCAACTCGCTTGAATATTTGACCAAGTGTAGATTCAATAAAAGCACTACTTGCACCTAAAAACGCAGTAATCCACATCCAAAATACTGCACCAGGTCCTCCTATAAATATTGCAGTAGATACACCGACAATATTACCTGTACCGACCCTGCCTGCTAAAGACATGGCTATCGCTTGAAAACTTGAAATGCCATTAGGAGACTTCTCTCCTTGAAACATTAAACGAATCATTTCTTTAAAATGTCTAACTTGAAAAAATCGCATACGCAATGTAAATAATACACCAGTAATTAGCAAACCATAAACTAATGGCTTACTCCAAACAACCTCATTTAAAAAGGTTACTAATTTTTCAATCATAAGATTCCCCCTATTGTTTAAACATAAAAATATTATACGATTAAGCACGAGACACTTCAATATATTTTCAGAATATTCTTATAAATAACGATGTAATTATTTCATTATTTAAATACGTTTAATATTAAAATTAGATATTCGTATGAAAATTGTTACTGTTTGATCCATTTGAAGACTTACGAGTCGTTGAAAAGTCGCACAAACTATTGAAAGTAAATATCTTAAAATAGAAAGTGAATGGTTAATTTAAGTATATTTAAAAAATATTAACCTTTTTAAGCACTGCTATTTAGGATATACTAAATAATAACTAAGTTTAGAAAAATAGGAGGAACATCGTTTATGTTAAACAAGGTTTGGTTCCGAACTGGCATCGCTCTGATTATGCTGTTCATTCTCATCAAACTATTTATGGAAGTGCACGAAGTATTTACTCCAATTGCTACAATCATCGGTTCTGTATTTCTTCCATTTTTAATTAGTGGTTTTTTATTTTATATCTGTCTACCTTTTCAAAACTTACTTGAAAAAGTCGGTTTTCCAAGATGGGCTAGTATAACAACAATCATGGTAGCTCTGTTTGCTATTATCGGCTTAATTGTTGCGTTTGTTGCACCAATCATCATTTCAAATATCAACAATTTAATTAATCAAACGCCTGCCCTACAAAAAGAAGCAGAGCAAATTATTAAATTCGCCTTAGCTCAAATGGATAAATTACCTGAAGATGTAACAAGTAGAATTACAAATATGGTTAAATCAATGGGTGATGGCGTTACTAATATTTTATCTAATTCATTACAGTACATTACATCATTAATTTCAACCATCTTCTTATTGATTATGGTGCCATTCTTCTTAATTTACATGTTAAAAGACCATGAAAAGTTTATTCCAGCTGTTGCTAAATTTTTCAAAGGTGAACGTAAAGTATTTTTCGTAGATTTATTAACTGATTTAAACTTTACTTTAAAATCTTACATTCAAGGTCAAGTAACAGTCAGTGTTATTTTAGGTATATTCTTATATATCGGTTATTCTATTATTGATTTACCATATATTCCTTTATTAGTACTATTTGCTGGTGTCGCAAACTTAATTCCTTTCTTAGGTTCATGGTTATCATTTGCACCTGCAGCTATTCTTGGTATTATTGATAGTCCAACTACATTTATATGGGTATGTATTATAACTTTAATCGCACATCAACTTGAAGGAAATGTCATTACACCTAATGTTATGGGTAAATCTTTAAGTATTCATCCATTAACTATAATTGTTGTCATTTTAGCAGCTGGTGATTTAGGTGGATTCACATTAATCCTTATTGCAGTACCACTATACGCTGTCTTAAAAACGGTTGTTAGTAATATTTTCAAATATAGACAACGTATTATGGATAAAGCAAATAGCGATGTTAAAGACTAATTCTGTTTACATTATTTCATAGCACAAAATATTATCGCCTCAAAAGTTGAAAACACTGCTTTTGAGGCGATTATTATTTTCATAATAAACAATCAGAAAAGGTGGAATGGCAAATAATTTTTCATCAGTCCGATTAATATAAAAACAAAAAGCTTTGGTCACCCAAAAAATGGAGTGAACAAAGCTTTTTAGTTTACATATTATTTAATTGCGTGGAATCCGCTATCTACATGAATATTTTCACCAGTAACGCCACTTGATAAGTCACTTAATAAGTAAGCCGCTGTTTTACCTACTTCTACTTGATCAATGTTACGTTTTAAAGGTGCACGCTCTTCGATTTCTTTAAGAATTGTATTGAAACCACCCACACCTTTTGCACTTAATGTACGGATTGGACCAGCTGAAATGGCATTAACGCGAATATTATCTGGACCTAAGTCTAATGCTAAATATTTAACATTTGCTTCTAAGCTTGCTTTAGCAACGCCCATAACATTATAATTTTGAACTGCAAATTCTCCACCTAAATAAGTTGTGGCAACAATACTACCACCTTCAGGCATTAATTTTTTAGCTTCATGAGCAACAATTGTTAATGAATAAGAACTAATGTCTTGAGCTAATAAGAAACCTTCACGTGATGTTTCAGAAAAACGCCCGCGTAAGTCTTCCATATTGGCAAATGCAATTGAATGATAAACACCATCAATATTACCTATATCTTTTCCAATTTGTGCAAAACCATTAATCACTTCTTCATCACTTTGAACATCAATTTGATATAAGTGTGCTTCAGGTTGATTTAATTGTTCTAACAATTTTTCAAGCTCTTTACGGCTACGTTCTTTACGATAAGTAAATACTAATTTAGCACCTAATTCGTCTAAGACTTTTGCAACGCCAAAAGCAATACTACGCTTATTAGCAATTCCCATAATGACATATGTTTTGTTTTCAAGATTTAACATGTAAGATAACTCCTTAATATAATGAATTTAACGGGTAGAATGACATATCCCTATTTAATAACTTTTTATTAGTCATTACATTTTAACACTATTATGACTTTTTAATAAAGTTATTTAAACGCTTTAGCAATACAAATATTACATATGAAACAATACAAAGCGTACATTTTCAATTATTGCAATCATTTTACATCATTAAATTAATGTAATTGGGTATCTTGCATTCATAATATTTTAATAATAAAATTCTAATTCTTGTTTCAACTCATCAACGTATTCTTTAGCACCAGTAACAATTAGTCGGTCACCATAACGTAATTGGGTATCACCATGTGGCACAATCGATTCATTATTTCTAATGATACGCACAAAGATAATATCGCCACCGAATGGGAAATTACGTAATTGAATATTTTCATATTTATAATTTAACATTTGAATTTCATAAAGTGATGTTTCAACATTGCTTAATAAGTTCAACATGTTAGGTGTTTCTATTAAGCCTTTTAATAAAATTTTGTTACTTAAATAACTACTGAAAATTTCTATACCCGCTTCTACTAATTCCGTATCATCAGATGTACTTTCTAACCTACAAATGACTCGTTGAACTTGATGTTTTTTAGCTAACATAGCAACTTTTCGGTTAATATCATCATCATTTGTTGCGCAAACCACTATGTCGCGATCAAATAAACCTAATCTTTCTAAAACGTCTTGCTCATAATCTGCAATTTCAATCATTGTAATATCATCAGACAATTGACGACGATCACTTAAATCTTTTCGATAATATAAAGTCACATCGTATAGTTGAGATGTTAAATTTTGAGCAATCGGAATTGTTAGCTGGTTCTTACCTATTAAACTAACTTCAATTTTACGATTAAATTCATCTGGAATTGGAAATAGCTTTTTGAAAATAATTGGAACGAATACACATGTAATAACAGCACTTAGTATTAAAATACCTGATGTTTCAGATGAAATAACATTTAATCTTTCAGAGATCTTAGCAGCAGCAATCACGAGTGACAACGTCGACGTTAATAAAAATGCTGATGCAATCGTTGTTCTCATATCAAACCAGCGTCTTATGAACATGACTGGTATTAATTTAGAAACAATAAATGCAATAATTAATATCGGTATAATAATTAGTAATTTAGGCTCTTTAATTAACGAAGGTATGTTTAAATCTACACCAACCATTATGAAGAATATAGGTATAAAGAATCCATAACCGAATGAATCTAGCTTTTCGACCATTTCTTCATCTGGGTTTAATAGCGATACAACTACGCCGGCTAAAAATGCACCTAATATATTTTCAGCTCCAACACCTTCTGCTAATGCTACTAATAAAATAATTAAAGCAAATACTGCACGAATACCAATTTGTGTCGTACCGTCCATCAGTTTTTGTAAAAATGACATACGCTTAAATTGAACGCCTAAAATATATGAGATAGCTGTGAAAACGACGAGTATGCCAATTAACCAAATTGTACTTCCACCTTGACCATTAATTGCACCGTACACTGTTAATAAGATCATTGTTACTAAATCTGCTAATACAGCTACTAAAAGTATAAATTGGCCAATTGTAGTTCGCATAATATTCATTTCTTTCAATGTCGGCACAACAACGCCTAATGAAATGGTTGAAATAATAATGACCATCAATAATACATCATCAACTAAGCCTAACCATTTAAAGACATATGCCAAGAAAATTGAAATAATCATGATTAAAGCAAATACTGTAAGGGCTAAGTTCAAATGACCTGGAATTGATGTTTCTTCATCATTATGCCCTTGACGACCGCGCTTATCTTTTTTAAACGCTTTAAAATCTATTTCTAACCCACTTAAAAACATTAAAAAGATAAAGCCTAACGTAGATAAAATATTTAAAATAGAATCCCTTTCAACTATATTTAAAAAGGAATTTCCTATGACAATCCCCATTAATATTTCTGCAACAACAACTGGCAAGAAATTAATATTTAATCGATTGACAATTATTGGAGTTAAAAACGCTGCTAACACGACAATAACTAAAGATAAAAACTCCATAACTCCTCCTTAAATTAAGTAAGCCATAAATGATGTAGCTAAACCAAAATAAATTAACATACTTATAATATCATTGATTGTAGTAATAAATGGTCCACTTGCTACAGCTGGATCGATATTTAATTTGTTCATTAACAATGGAATCATCGAACCCACGAAAGTCCCCACAGTCATTGCACAAGTTAAACTACCTGCAACAATTAATGCTAATAATGGCTGATGATAAATTGCAACAATTATTGTAAATAAAATCGTCGCACAAACAACACCTGATAATACACCACTACCTGCTTCTCGTATAGCAATTTTAAACTTACTTTGTTCATTAATTTCTCCGGTAGATATATTACGAACTGAAACGGCTAACGATTGAGTACCTGAATTCCCTGACATCCCACTAATAATTGGAATAAACGCTGCTAGTAGTGCTACATTTTCTAATGTTTTTTCGAATCGACCTAAAATCGTCGCAGTAATCATACCTAAAAAGGTTAAAATAATAAGCCACGGCAAACGTTTCATAGCAGTTTTTACAATTGAATCATTTGTAGAGTCAATATCAGAAACCCCTGCTAACCTTGAATAGTCTTCGCTCGCTTCTTCATCCATTACATCTAAAATATCATCAATCGTAATAATACCTAATAAGTGATCTTGATAATCTATAACAGGCACTGCCATGAAATCATAGTCTCTCATAATTTGCGCGACATCTTCTTGGTCATCTGCTACGTTCACACTAATGACACGCTCATTCATAATATCCTCAATATAAGCATCATTTTCAGCAACAATTAAGTCTCTTAATGATAAAACTCCAACTAATTTACCTGCGTCATCGACTACAAAAATTACATAAATAGTCTCTGCTTCGGGCGCTTGCTCTTTAACTAATAACAATGCTTCTTTAACTGGAGTATGTGCTTTGAGCGATAAATACTCCGTCGTCATAATACCGCCGGCAGTATCCTCATCATAGTGAAGTAATGCCTTGATTTCATTAGCATCATCTTTATTCATCAATGTTAAAAGACTCGCAACTTTAGGTTTAGTCAATTCATTTAAAATGTCTACCGCATTATCATAGGACATATCTTCTAAAATATGACTGGCATAAGTTGCATTCATTTTATCAAATAGTGTTTCATATTCATCATCATCAATATCTAATTGATCAAAGAAACTTGCAACTTCTTCTGGAGACAAATATTGGAAAATCTTTTGTCTATTTTCATCCGTTGTATCTTCAAAATACTCACTTTGTTCATAAGTATGCAACGACAGAAATTCTTCTCTAAATTGATCAATATCGTTATTTTCTAAGTATTGATCTAATAATGCTTTATTGTAAATCTCCTCTTGAACACGCTCTTTTTCATCTGTGTTCATAGACATATTTACACCCCCTGTGTCATTCAAAGTTCATTAAATAAATTTAGCAGTTGTTTATAATCAATTGTAATTGCAATGTCATTTTTAGTAATTGGATGGACAAAATTCACTTGGGTACATTGTAATGATTGACCTTGAACCCGTTCATGGTCTCCTCCATACAAAGAATCACCAACTATAGAATGACCAATATATTGAAAATGTACGCGAATTTGATGTGTTCGTCCAGTATGCAAGTACACTTTACATAAACTATATTTATCATTTTGAGTTAACACTTCATATGAAGTTTTAGCGTATTTACCATCCTCTGCAACTTGTCGCGTTATAATGCTATCACTTGAGCGTCTAATATTCGCTTCAATAATATCATTTAATTTTGTTTTACCATATGCAAGGCAAGTATACACTTTTTCTAATTTTACTTTAGAAAATAAATGATGAATATGTCCATATTTTGCAAAAATCACGATACCCGTTGTATCTCGGTCTAAACGGGTAACAATATGGGGATTTATGTCCTCCCCTTTATCTTGACAATAATGTAATACTTGTTCGATTAAACTTTCATGTGGATGTTCTCTAGATGGTGTACAATTTTGATTTTTAGGTTTAGTAACGATCATAATATACGTATCTTCATATATTATTTCTAATGGTCGTTGAAATGGAATTAAATTGCTACTATGAATTTCTCTTGGTAAATGAATGACTAGTGTATCTTCTGGCATTAATAGTTTTCTAACAGTTACATGCTGACCATTAACAATTAAAGCGCCATTATTTTTAATGGCGCTCACAGTCTTCTTAGAAAAGTCATGTCGTGCTAAAAATGTTTTAACAGTTTCCTGTTGCGTTATCTGATACGTAAATTTCATCGTGCTTCATCACTTGAAATAAATGAATCATGAACACGTTTCCAAAATGGGAACGGTCTGAAGCGTGCAAATCTTACTTTTTCATTCGCAACACGATACTGAATTGAATTAACATTTTTATGTTTGATACTAACATGGTCAATCGTCATTCGAATCGTATCATGATTAACTGGTGATATTAAACATGTATGATGCTTAGGTAAAACTAAAGGTGAACCTACCGTTCTAAACACTCTATTATTAATAGAAGCAATTTCTGTAATTTGCATTGCTTCTAGTGATGGATGAATCAATGCACCACCTAAAGCTTTATTGTAGGCTGTTGAACCTGATGGTGTTGATACACATAAACCGTCACCTCTAAAACGTTCAAAATGTTTACCTCTCAAATTTACATCTACAACAAGAGTTGAGCCATTTTCAGTTTTCATCGTTGCTTCATTTAAAGCCAAGTATCTAGTCTCATAACCATTGTCATTATACCTCACGATGATTTCAAGTAGAGGATATTCAATCACTTGAAACTCTGAATTATTAATTTCGATAATTAATTTTTCCACTTCATGAGGTAACCAATCAGCATAAAATCCTAAATGTCCTGTATGCACCCCAACAAATGCCACTTTAGATAACATATGGCTGTATTGATGAAAAGCTTGTAATAACGTACCATCTCCGCCAACTGAAATTACAATTTCAGGATTTTCACTATCTTCAATCATGCGAAAATCTTTCATATAATTCATCATTTTATGCTTTAAAGCATTGGACTTAGAATCACCTTTAGTTAAAATTGTATAACGCATGATTTACTACACCTCGTTAATCATTTTCATGTTTTTTCGAACGCTTCTGAGTATAATATTTCTGTGCTTCTTGAATCTCATCTTTGATTTCAGACATTTCTTCATCAAGTAAATATGCTGCTTCCGCCGCTCTTTCTAAACGATGTTGAATTTCATCAGGGTATGCACCATCATACTTATATCTCAATGTATGTTCAATTGTTGCCCAAAAATTCATTGCTAATGTACGAATCTGAATCTCAGCTAATATAAACTTTTGCCCGTGTAATGTCTCGATTGGGTATTCGATAATGACATGATACGAGCGATAGCCACTTTCTTTTGTGTTGCGTATATAGTCTCGTTCTTCAACCACTTTAAAATCTTTTCTTTGTCTTAATATATTAACAACTACATCTATGTCTTCAACAAATTGGCACATCATTCTTAGGCCTGCGATATCATACATTTCTTCTCTCAACCTATCAAATGGTATATGCCGTTTATTAGCCTTATCTATAATGCTAGAGATTGGCTTAACACGTCCAGTTACAAACTCAATTGGTGATGCTTGTTCCCCTATTTCATATTGTTTACGCATACCTTTCAGCTTTACTTTTAATTCATCCACTGCTTGCTTATAAGGCGTTAAGAACTGATCCCATTGATTCATAGTGCTTCACCCCGCTTTATTCTATGTCGAAAGTATCTTCAACGGTTGCTACAAATTCTTTACCGTAGTTATTATTTCCTTTAATATTTTCTAAAATATATGACAGCTCTTGGTGAAATTCCGTTAATTCTAATTTATCATTGATAATGATTTTTTTAGTCATATTTTCGTGTAACATAGTCCATGTTTCTTGAACGAAAATCAGATAAGCATACGCTTTACCATCATCCAATGTATATGCAAAAGCATAATTATCACTATCAACAAGCATTTGTCCTACTTCAGTTAGTCCTTCAATAGAATCATCTGTATAACAATAAAGTGTATCATCTTTGATTTTAATTTCATTAATATATAAACGCATGCTTGCTCCTCCTTATTCCATAACATTTTAACATAATTCAATAACACAAAACACTTACGAACTCTATTTTTAATAGGTAAATTAACTTTGATATCGGATAAATGAAATTACTTTTAAAATTCAACTTTGTCATTCATAATATAGTTAAGATAAATTGAATTTGATGCGAGGTGTATACTTAACGTGGCAACTAATCATGAAATAGAATTCAAACAAATTATAACTGCCTCAATTTATGAGACATTACAAGAAAAATATTTTAAAGATAGCGACTTGTTTAAACAAGTCAATTATTATATTGATACACCTGATTTCAAATTAAAACAACATCGTTCTGCACTAAGAATACGAGTTAAAGACAAACAATTTGAAATGACATTAAAGACACCTGCAGAAGTTGGATTAATGGAATACAATCATAACGTCTCTATAAAACCAGAGATGAACTTGATTCTTTCAAATGACAGTCTTCCTGATGACATTCGTCAAATTTTGGTTAAGCAATTTGATATTAAAGATCAGTCATTAACAGTACTTGGGGCACTAACAACTTATCGTCAAGAAACACAATATAAAGATGATTTATTGGTTTTAGATAAAAGTGAATATTTAGGTATAACTGATTATGAATTAGAATTCGAAGTTAAAGATTACGATCAAGGATTAAAAAAGTTTCAAAGCTTATTAAAGGAATTGAACCTTCAACATAAACAACCATTAAATAAGGTTCAAAGGTTTTTTAAGAAAAAAGAAACTCTTTCAAACAATATAAATTAAATTGGCAAATATGCATATTTCTTTCAAATGTTTCAAATCATGTTATATTAGATATATATTAAGTTAAGTTCGTAACGATAAATATTAATGTTACTAAATTTTTGAAAATGGGTGATGAAATGACCACAACACCATATGACATCATTGGGAAAGACGCATTATATGATATGATTGATTATTTTTACACCCTTGTAGAAAAAGACGATAGACTTAATCACCTATTTCCAGGAGATTTTGAAGAAACAAGTCGTAAACAAAAACAATTTTTAACACAATTTTTGGGTGGTCCTGATTTGTACACAGCAGAGCATGGACATCCAATGCTAAGAAAAAGACATATGGAATTTACTATCACTGAATTCGAGAAGGATGCATGGTTAGAAAATATGCATATCGCAATTAATCGAGCGGCCTTCCCACACGGTGTAGGCGATTACTTATATGAGCGCTTAAGATTAACTGCCAATCATATGGTGAATTCCTAAAATTAATTGTAGGTGAATAAACATGGCTGGAGAATTACGAATAATGGAAAATAAGAGTCGTGAAGATTTTAATCTATCACCTGTAAGTAAAATCGAGATTTATTCATTTTTCGATCCATTTAGCTCCGATTGCTTTAAATTATCAGCAATCTTATCAAAATTAAGAATTGAATATAATCAATATATACGTATTAGACATATATTAAATCCTTCTTTAAAGGTACTAACAAAATGTCAGGCTCAAAGTACATCAAACTTTGACAATATCGCTTTAGCATATAAAGCTGCTGAGTTACAAGGTCGCGTGCGTGCCGAACGTTTTATACATTTAATGCAAAATGAAATCATACCAAAACGGGATATCATTACTGAATCAATGATATGTGATTGTATTCAAAATGCTGGTATTGATTTAGAAGTTTTTAAAGATGACTTACAAAAGAGCAAATTAACAGAAAGCTTGAAAATAGATTTGCATATAGCACGAGAAATGGAAATCGAACAAGCCCCTTCCCTAGTATTCTTTAGTGAAGATGTTCATGAAGAAGGCTTAAAAGTCGAAGGTTTATATCCTTATCATATTTATACTTATATTATCAATGAATTGATGGGTAAACCTATCGAAAAGAATCTTCCACCTAAATTAGAAACATATATCCAACAACAACAACTTGTAACGATGGAAGAATTATTAACGATTTATGAATGGCCTGAAAAGCTTTTAAACAAAGAACTAAAGAAACTAGCTATACAACAAAAAATCGAAAAACTTAAATATCCAGATGGTGACTTTTGGAAATCAAAAATGCCTAAAATCAAATCAAAATAAATTAAAAGAAGACCAAGACACATGATACTTAAATGCTCCCTTCAAAGTAAACATTGAAAAAATGAAAACTTTGAAGGGAGCATTTCGTTATGTCTTAGACCCTAGGTGAATTGATGGAATTACTTTAGAATGTCTAGTTATTTTTTCTAAAATTTAACTAGTATAGAAATATGTATGTATTCTTATTTTAAATTAAAGTGTAGAAATCATCGTCCGATTAAAAAATGTATATAATATGCATATTTTTACACATTTTTATACAATTCATTATAATCCAATTAAAAAAGCGCATAAAAAAACGTCGTGTCTGAATACACGACGCTAAACAAAGGGGATGGGAGAAATTTTTCACTTCAAACAAAGGGGTATGTTTGTTATGTGATTAATTTCATGTTCATAATATAACACGCTATCTCTCCCATTTCAACCTTTAAATAGTACTTATTTTAAACTGTCACAATATGTTCATAATGTAAGCGAATTCAATAGTGTTAAGCTTTCATTAATTTTTCAAAAGCGTTCAATTTTTGTTCAAAAACTTCACAAGCTTGTTCAATAGGTTCCGGTGTTGTCATATCGACACCAGCATTTTTCAATATTTCAATTGGATAATTTGAGCTACCTTTTTTCAAGAATTCATTAATATATCTATCAACCGCTGGCTTACCTTCTGTTAAAATTTGATGACTTAAACTTTGTGCTGCACTATAACCTGTTGCGTATTGATATACATAATAATTCATATAGAAGTGCGGAATACGTGACCATTCTTTACTGATATCTTCGTCAGTTTCTACTGAATCACCGAAGTATAATTTATTCAATTTAGCATATTCTTCATTCATTCTAGTTGGCGTTAAAGGTTCTCCAGCTTCTTCAATTGCATGAATCTTATGCTCAAATTCTGCAAACATAGTTTGACGGAATAAAGTTGCTCTGAAACGTTCTAACTCTTGATTTAATAACAATAGGCGTTTTTCATCGTCTAAATGTTTATCCATATAATCACTTAACAGCGCCTCATTACAAGTTGATGCTACTTCTGCTACAAAGATAGTGTAGTCACTTGAATTTGAAGGTTGGAACTTTCTACTGAAATAACTATGTGCTGAATGACCAAATTCATGAACTAATGTATATAGGTCTGAAATTGTATTAGACCAGTTAAGCAAGATGAATGGATTTGTTAAATGCGCACCTGAAGAATAGCCACCTGAGCGTTTACCTTTATTTTCATAAACATCGACCCAACGATTATCTAATCCTTCTTTTACAACAGCTAGATATTCTTCTCCCATTGGTTCTAAAGCTTTTAACATCCAATCTACAGCTTCTTCATAAGGCATTTCAAATTTAATATCCTTAATTAATGGCGTATACAAATCATACATTTTTAAATCGTCTAATTTTAATAACTCTTTACGAAGTTCCGTATAACGATGAAGTAATGGTAAATATTTATGTACGGTTTTTACTAGATTGTCATAGACATTTTCTGGAATATGATTATTACTTAATGCTTTTTCTCTCGCAGTTTTATAATTGTGAGTGCGCGCATTAAATACATTCTTTTTCACTTCACCAGCTAGCGTAGCTCCAAGTGTATTATTATGTGCCCCATAAGCCTTATAAACATTTCTAAATGCACTTTCTCTTAACTTACGATCATCAGATTCTAAATACTTAATAAATGTACCTTGAGTTAACGGATGTGAATTACCATCTTTATCAATAGCATCCTCAAACACTAAGTCAGCATTACTAAACATGCCATATACATTTGAAGGTGTAGATAATGCGTCTTGTGCTTCTGTTAGTAATTTTTCAGTTTCAGCATCTAAAATATGCGGACGTTTTTCGTTTATTAATTTCAAATCAAATGCAAATTTTTGTAATTTATCATATGAACTTACAAATGATTCAATTTTATCTTCATCAATTTGTAAAATTTCTGGTACTAAGAAACTCCATGCAGAACTAAATTTTATAATAAGTTGGTGTGCTCTCGATTCCATACCTGTATATTTATCATTAGTAGTATCTTGGTCTTGTTTTAAATGTGCGTACACATAAACTTTTTCTAATTTAGTACCTAATGTATCTTCTAATTCCAATGCATTATAAAGTGTTTCAGCGCTATCACCAATATGCCCTTTAAATTCTTCTTCTTTACCTAACTCACTTTCAACTTCTTTAAATGCAGCTTCAAATGCTTCGTCATCTTTAAAGATTGTAGTTAGGTCCCATGTATATTCAGGATATTTACGTTCCTGTTCTTCTCTCGTTAATTGTTGACTCATATGTAGTAAACCTCCTAATAAAATATAATTGATATAATTTTCTCATTTTACAACAAAATTTGCACGTCATTACCCCTCATAGAACTAAGATTTAAATAATTGTTAATAAGTTTTGTCACGATAGCCGACTTTGATTCTGTTGGTATTAAAAATCGCCTCATTTTGAAGAAATCAAGAAAATCATTTATAGTTGGCGCAGCTTTAACATTTAACATTAAATCCACATTTAATTGCCATTCTATAGGATGATTTTCAATGTATATTTGTTCAGGAAAAATATATCCATAATTTTTTACAATGTCGTCATCTGTCAACCGTAATTGATACATTGCACTTAATGTTGGTTGTAATACTGAATTTTGCCAACGACAATATTTGATATATTGACAAATAACGTACTTAGATAGTTTATTAATTGATTTATCATCATATGCTATGTCTGTAAATAATTCGTTAATGTCTGCTTTCATTTTCTTTAATGCAAAATGGTTACCACCTAAACTTCGTATTTGTTGAAATTTAAAAATTTGTTTCCCTTCTATATCAAATGTGAATAGTCTTCGTGTATTAGGATTGATAAACATACTTTGAAAATGACTTAATTTCACTTTACTTTGAAATATTTGTATATCATCGAGTAACCAAGCAACTTTATAACCTAATTTATTTAGCCCTTCTGTACGTTTTATAATTTGGCTATACGGTATAGTTGAAAATTGAAGTTCAATTATGTATTTGTCGTTAATTATTAAATCAGGAATCTGCTTAATTTCTTTCAAAAATGGCTCTATTTCAACATGATATCCTTGCTGCATTAATATTTGTGCCAATACCAATTTCCCTGTGTAATGTTTAATAGTTTCATTATTAAAACATTTTCGTTCTAGTGAATGCTTATGCGCAAAATGACTTACAACTTTATGTCCTCTTTTTAAAATTACTGGACATCCACATGCTGGACAAAAATATTGAAATTCTTTGGTCGCAAAAGTTGCTAAGACACGTTGTCTTCTTTTATTTAAAGCTACTAACATAACTTCACCTCAAAATATTACACGTATCAACTGGGAAGTTTACTTTTCAAATTTCTTAAAAGTGTAATCTGCATATAAAAAAAGAGACTCCGAAGAGCCTCTCATATATAATCTTTAAAATGATGGTTGTTATTCTGTTGTATCAGGGAAATAACGTCGAACTTGAGCTGTTACGTTATGACTCATAATTATTTTGGCGTAATCATTTAAATAAACTTCAGTTCTATCTGTTGGATATGCAAATTCCAATAATTGGCTATAGCTGTCATTAATAATCTCTTGATCAACATGACTATCAAAATGAACAGCATAATAATAAGTACTATCAACCATATACAATAGGTCTTCAAAATCAGAAGTTATCGTATTATTATGATAAGCATAATTAATAACATCTTCTAAATCATTAAATTTCACAATAATTGTTCTTGTGTTTTTTCGTGCAGCCTTACGTTGACGTTTAGACCCTTGCGCTTCTTTTTCTTTTGTTCGTTGTTCAAATAATTCTTCTAATTGATCTTCGCCTTCTAATGTTTGAGCTAATAATTCTTGAACTTGTTCATCAAATTGATCAGTTGTATCATCATCAGACATATTCATCATATCTTCATTTTTAGATTTAGAAATTGTAACTTCGACGCCTTTTTCGAAAGCATGTACTTGAATCCATAGTGGACCTTCTACTACAAAATCTTCTTCTTCATTTATTTCATCCATCATTGACCAAAAGAATTCTTCACCACGTTTACGATTTGTCCATAAATCTTCTCGACTAAATCCACGGGCCTCGATATCGCTATATGTTATAAACAATTTTACAGTTGTATCATCTACTCGTTCTATTCTCATATCATCTCACTCCTTACAGTCGATGAATAGTATCCATATTGTATTAGAGCCTCAAACAAATTACAATTTATTTGTCTGGTTTCTTTCACTAAAATATTTTGGTAATTTATAATAACACATTCATTGTAGTAAAACTATATAAATGATTTATACAGTTAAAGCATTAAAGCACTTTCTTAATTTAATTTTACCTTATCACAAGAAATGTTTCATCCAAAATACACTCACATATAAATATATTAATAAATAGCACAGAATGCTAATTACAATACATTTCACACAGGTACAAAATCCAAAAAAGCAACACTATATAAATAGCGTTGCTTGACATATCTTTTAGTAAAGTAATGACACATAGTTAAATGGTTATTAGTCAACCATACGTTGTGCTTCTTGTAATTGGAACGTACGAACTTTTCTAGGTAAGAAACGTCGAATCTCGTCCTCATTATAACCAACTTGTAGTCGTTTATTATCTAAAATAATTGGACGACGTAATAAGCCAGGATTATCTTGAATGATTGAATATAAATCTTGTAATGGTAGTGAATCAATATCAACATTTAATTTTTGGTATGTTTTAGAACGTGTAGAAATGATTTCATCAGTACCGTCTTCAGTCATTTTTAATATTTGCTTAATTTCATCAATTGTTAAATGTTCAGAAAAAATATTACGCTCCGTATACGGAATGTCATGTTCTTGTAACCATGCTTTCGCTTTACGGCAAGATGTGCAACTTGGTGAAGTAAATAATGTTACCATACATCTCACTCTCCTATTTGAATGAATAAAATTCATTGCTTAAAATTTAGTTATAGATCAAGAAAAAACATTTTTTTCTAAAATTCTTAATCGTTACTATTTATTATAACTATCTAACATTAAAATTAAATGAGAAAAACCTAATTTTTCAGATAAGTTTCTACACTTAATAAAAAGTTAAGAATCCCTCTGTTAGTAGCAAGTTATACATATATTCTAACACATCTTACATTTTTAAGAAATACTGTTATAATGATAATTATTAAATTATTATTGAGAAAGTAGGCATTTAAATGGAGACATTATTTTCAGGCATTCAACCTAGTGGAATTCCTACTATTGGAAATTATATTGGTGCATTAAAACAATTTGTTGATGTGCAAAATGACTATGATTGTTATTTCTGTATCGTTGATCAACATGCAATTACAATGCCACAAGATCGTTTGAAATTACGTAAACAAACAAGACAATTAGCAGCAATATATCTAGCTTCAGGTATAGATCCAAACAAAGCAACACTATTTATTCAATCTGAAGTTCCTGCGCACGTTCAAGCTGGATGGATGTTAACAACTATAGCTTCTGTTGGAGAATTAGAGCGTATGACACAATATAAAGATAAATCTCAAAAGTCAGTGGAAGGTATTCCAGCTGGATTATTAACATATCCCCCATTAATGGCAGCAGACATAGTTTTATATAACACTAATATTGTTCCTGTTGGTGATGACCAAAAGCAACATATGGAATTAACACGTAATCTTGTAGATCGATTTAACAGTCGTTATAACGATATCCTTGTTAAACCTGAAATTCGAATGCCTAAAGTTGGTGGACGAGTTATGAGTTTACAAGACCCAACAAGAAAAATGAGTAAGAGCGATGACAACACTAAAAACTTTATTTCATTATTAGACGAACCTAACGTTGCCGCTAAAAAAATTAAAAGTGCCGTAACTGATTCAGATGGAATTATTAAATTCGACCGCGACAATAAACCAGGCATTACTAATTTAATTTCAATATATGCTGGATTAACGGACATGCCTATTAAAGACATTGAGGCAAAATATGAAGGCGAAGGTTACGGTAAATTCAAAGGTGACCTTGCTGAGATTGTAAAAGCATTTTTAGTTGAATTCCAAGAAAAATACGAAAGTTTCTATAACTCAGATACACTTGATGATATTTTAGATCAAGGTAGAGACAAAGCGCACAAAGTTTCATTTAAAACAATGAAGAAAATGGAAAAAGCGATGGGCTTAGGACGTAAGAGATAAAATAAAAAGAGGTACTAGACTTAACTAGTGCCTCTTTAATTATTTAACGTCTACCTCTTGGATTAAAAGCATCCTTTAGACCTTCTCCAACAAAGTTTATACTTAATATCGTTAATGTAATCATTATAGCAGGTGGCATCCATATCCACGGTTTACCACTTATTACATCCCCTTCTTGAGCATCACTCAACATATTTCCCCAAGACGGGATTGCCTTACTAATTCCGAAACCTAAAAAACTCAATCCTGATTCCACTACTATCATACCGGCAAATAATAATGTTGCTTGTACGATAACTACACTTAGTATATTTGGCAAAAGATGTTTCAAAATAATTTTATATGTAGGTGTACCAATTGATTTTGCTGCCAAAAAGTATTCATTTTCTTTTTCTTGAAGTACTTTACCACGCACAAGTCGCGCTATACCTCCCCAACTTAATACGATAATAACTAGAACAAGAATTATTGCAGATCCATAAGGGTTTTTAATTTTATCTCCAAGTGCGGCATTTAATACAATTGCAAATATTAAAAATGGAAATAACATAACAAATTCAGTCATTCTCATTAACAATGTATCAACAATGCCTCCAAAATAACCAGAAATCACGCCAACTGTAATTCCAATCAAAAGCATTCCTACCGTAGATGTAATTCCAATGGATAATGAAATACGGCCTGCATATAACAAACGACTAAAGTTATCCCTACCACCAGAATCTGTGCCAAGAATGTTTTGTGCTGTCATTTCACCTTTTATATTTAATAAATCTTGTTGGTTCACTGGAAAAGGAGCTATTAAAGGCGCTATAATTGATACAATAGTTATGATTAATAAAAAAATAATCGACAACATTGCAATTTTATTATAAATAAATTTAGACAATGCAATTTTAAAAGGTGATTTTGACTTATTTTGCATTCTAATCCCCCCTAGTTACTTCTAATTCTTGGATCTATAAATCCATATGTAATATCAGAAATCAAATTTCCCAGTAAACCTAAAAATGAGAAAAATAACGTTAACGCCATCATTAATGGATAGTCTTGACCAATAACTGATTCTAAAAATAATTTACCGATACCGTTATATGAAAAAATCGTCTCCGTAATCACAGCTCCACCTAAAATACTTACAATATCTGCACCTAAAAATGTAATAATAGGAATAAGAGAATTTCTCAATATATGTTTATTATAAATTTTATTCATAGATAACCCTTTTGATCTTGCTGTCAATACATAATCTTTTTTAGAATTTTCAATAATATCATTACGTAAATATTGAATATAACCAGCAGTCGATAATAAACCTAAAGTTAATGCAGGTAAAAATGTATGATAAATTTTACTCATATAATATTCAAAAGTACCTTCTTTAAGGTTAATATCAACAGAACCTTGAAACGGGAACCATTGTAATTCAAAAGAAAAAATAAAAATTGCAAATACACCTGCAATAAAAGATGGAATGGCTAACATCAAATAATTAAATACTTGCACAGTATAATCAGTTAAACTGTATGAATATCTACCTGACGTTATCCCTAAAGCAAATGAGATAATATAAGTAATAATTAATGACATTGCACCGAGCAATATTGTGTTTGGAATTCTTTCCTCAATAACATCAATAACCGGCCTTTTATATTTGATTGACTCGCCTAAATCACCGTGTATAACATGATTGACCCATCTAATGTATTGATGTGGTATTGAGTCGTTGAGACCTAACTTTTCTCTTTGTGCATTTATCGCTTCTTGTTTTATTTTACCGTTTTGTAAATCTGAAAATGGATCTCCTGGTTGAATGATAGCTAATGAAAATACAACTATAGAGATTAAAATTAGCAACGGAATCATTAAGCCTAATCTCTTTAATATTAATTTAACCATTTAAATCACCTACTTTATCTACATAAAAACAAGCGACTTGATGTTCATCACCTATGTCTTTTAATTTTGGTATATTTTCTTTACATTTATCTTTTGCAATCGGACATCTTGTATGAAAAGGACAACCTTGCGGCGGATTACTTGGCGAAGGTAATTCTCCTTTTAAAATAATTCTATTTTTATTATGTTTATCAATTTGTGGTATTGATGAAATTAACGCTTTTGTATATGGATGTTTTGGATTTTCATAAATTTCTTTATCAGATGCAATTTCAACTATATGACCTAAATACATAACTCCAATCACATCACTTATATGTTTTACTACGCTTAAATCATGTGCTATGAATAAATAACTTAAGTTAAATTGTTCTTGTAAATCCTTCAATAAATTCAGTACTTGAGATTGAACAGATACATCTAATGCACTCACAGGCTCATCTGCAACAATGAGACTAGGACGTAAAGCCAACGCTCTAGCTATTCCCACTCTTTGTCTCTGTCCACCTGAAAATTCATGTGCATATTTATAATATGCCTCTTCATTTAGACCAACACATTTTAATAAATATAGTACTTCTTTTTTTATTTCATCTTTTGACAAATTGTTATAATTTAAAATTGGTTCTGCAACGATATCTCCAACCATTTGCATCGGATTCAATGATGCATATGGATCTTGAAATATCATCTGAAATTGTTGTCGTGATTTTCTCAGTTTTTTACCTTGTAATTTTGTTATATCTTCACCATTAACAATAATTTCGCCTGAAGTTGCATCTTCAAGCCTGATAATCACTTTACCTAACGTTGACTTACCACAACCTGATTCGCCTACTAATCCAAAAGTCTGTCCTTTTTTTATTGAAAATGATACGTCATCCACAGCTTTAACGTACTGAGTTTTTTGTAATAATCCAGTTTTAATTTTGTAGTATTTTTTTACTTGATTTACTTCTAAAATATTTTCCATTCTTATATCTCCTTATATTCATTTTGGTATAAATGACACCGTACAATGATGTCTTCACAAACATGCATTTTAGGAGATTGATTATTACAAATATCTATTTTTTTATTACATCTATTTGCAAATCTGCACTTATTAACGTGAAATGCTTGGATTGATGGCACAATTCCTTCTATAGTTTCTAGTCGTTTCTGTTCTTCTTTAAGTTTTGGAATTGTAGATAATAATTTTTGGGTATAAGGATGTTTCGGATTGTGTAGTATTTCTTTTATGCCTCCAAATTCTACAATTTGACCTGCATACATAACCATAACCTTATCACAAAACTCAGCAACTACACTCAAATCATGTGTAATCATCATAATTGCCATTTGCGTTTCCTTTTGCAATTCTTTTAATAAGTCTAATATTTGTGCTTGAATCGTTACATCCAAAGCAGTTGTAGGTTCATCAGCAATTAATAATTTTGGAGAACATGAAATGGCCATTGCAATCATTACCCTTTGTCTCATACCACCAGATAATTGATGAGGATAACTATTTAATATTTCATCTTGTCTTGAAATTCCAACTTTCATTAGTAAATCTTTTGCTAAGTTATTTGCTTCTTTTTTAGAAATTTTTTTATGTGATTTTATAGATTCCACAAGTTGATTTTTTATGGTAAATACCGGATTTAAAGCAGTCATAGGTTCTTGAAAAATCATAGCAATATCATTTCCTCGAATACCTAGCAATTGTTTCTCATTAAGCGTATCTATTCGTTGACCATCAAATATAACTTCCCCATTACTTAATTTAGATATCTTTTCTGGTAATAATTTAATAATTGACTTACTTAATATGGACTTACCGCAACCGGATTCCCCAACTATACCTAAAACTTCTCCTTTAGATAATTTAAAAGAAATATTTTCAACAGTTGCTAACCATTCATTATTTATTTTTAATGATGTTTCTAAATTTTTTACTTCTAACAATACATTATTCATAACATCCCCCATATAAGTAAACCTCGACAAAATCGTCGAGGTTACATTACTAAGCTTCTTTAGTTAAATTATATAAATTTTGATCAGTTCCAATTTCAATGTCTAAGTTTCGTACTTTATCGTTAACAATAGTTATCGATTTACCTTGGAACATTGGTAATCCAGGTAACTCATCATTCATATATTTTTGCCATTTAACATAAATATCTTTACGTTTCTTTTCATCAATTCCAACTTTATCAAAGTCTAATGCATCATCTAAATATTGATCTGATTTTGGTAAAACTGTTCTCATTTCATTTTGAGGTCTATCAGTGTGATATAAATCTGATGGATCTGGATCTGTACCACCTGCCCATGATCTGAAGTACACTTCCATATCTTTAGATGCATTTGCTAAGTCTTCATTATATTTACCGAATTCTACTAACTTCACATTTGTTTTCAAGCCAACTTTTTCCCAGAAATCTTTAATCGCAGCAGTTCTTGGTTCAAAAGTAGGATTTGAACCTGAATAATGTTTAAAGTTAATCTCAAATTTATTACCTTTAGGATCTTCTCTAAATCCGTCACCATCTCTATCTTTATAACCTAACTTATCTAAGATTTTTTTAGCTTTTTCAGGATCATATTTGTAATCATTTAGTTCCTTAGGATCGGCTGCTATCCAATGCATAGATGGTACAAAACTATTTATTTCACTAGCGTAACCATTGAAAAACGCTTTAATCCATTTTTCTCTATCAATTGCATAAAGCATTGCTTTGCGTAATTCTTTGTCTTCATATTTAGGTCTCACTTTACCAGTTTTATTAGATTTTTTATCGTAATCATGAGACACGAATCCTATTAAACCATAGTCTAAGCTTGGCGCAGATAATACTTTAAGACCAGCATTAGATGACTTAGCATCTTTTGCCATTGCACCGGTAGCATCATTCGCAACATCAATATCTCCTTTTTCCATTGCCTTAATAATTTGAGCTTGATCAATAACTTTTAAATTGATTTTGTCTAAAGCCGGTTTACCTTGCCAATAGTCATCAAATTTAACGAGTTGAATAGCCTCACCTGGAACGATTTTCTTAACTTTATAAGGTCCAATACCAATAGGATATTTTCGGATTTTATCTGATTTTGCTAAATCTTTAATCGGCACATCTGATAAATATTTCTTGCTTAATAAAGGACCAGTAACAAATCCAGTTAAGTAATTTTCTTGTTTTTTATCAAATGTAACTTGCATAGTGTAGTCATCTATCTTCTTCAATCCACTAATATGATCAGTTTTTCCTTCATGATAATCTTTGGCACCTTGAATATTTTCTACACTTGGATAATACGCTCCTTCATAATCCTTGTTAGCTAAAACTTCAATTGAATAAATCCAATCATCAATTTTTAATTCATTACCATCATGCCATTTAATACCTTTTTTAATTTTAAATTCTATTTTCTTAGCTGGATCGATGTCTTTCCATGACGCAATATAAGCTTTAGGACGTATTTTTTTATCAATTGCTAATAAATTTTCGTTAAAATATCCTTCAACAACAGCATCCGCATGCGTACTATTTAATAATGAAGAATAAACACCGCTTGGTGGTGCAGTTAAAGCAACATTAAGCGTTCCACCTTTATGTTTTGATGTTTCTGTTTTAGTAGCATCTTTTACTCCTTCGTCTTTATTATTGCTTTTTCCGCAAGCACTCAACACTAAAACGACAATAAGAAGTATTGAAATATATTTAATTAGCTTCCCCATTTATATGCCTCCTACTTTCAATTTAATATTTTCTTTTTAGTTTACTCATAGAAAAAATAATTACAAGTTTATTTTTAGAATATTCAGTCATTTATGCATTTAGTCAATTCCAGTAATTTAAAAAACGACTTATTTTTATTTTTAATCCCAAAGTTTTTATCCAACACAAAAAAGCTGGAGAAAGTTCTCCAGCCTTATTTACAAAGCGTATTAATTTTTCTTTTTACCGGTTTCTTTATCAATTGATTTATCTATATACACATTTTTAAGTGAACTATTCGGTCCAAATTTATGATAAATTAGTCCTTTAACTTGGGGATTGGTTAAATGTGCGGTACCTTTTTGATAAATCGGTGCAACTGGTGCATCATTTAGGAATATCTCCTCTGCTTTTTTTAAGCTTTCATATCGTTCTGTCGGTTGAAGCGCCAATTCGTTTCTTGCATCTTTTAGTAGTTGATCATACTCTTTATTACTCCAGTCCGTATTATTTTGTGCATTGCCTGTAGTCATTGTTTCTAAATAAGCTATAGGATCTGGATAATCTGCTGACCATCCACTTAGTGATGCTTGATAATTACCACTTAACTCTAATGAAACTCTTTGCTTAAATGGCAATTGCTTAATCTTCAAAGTAACACCTGGTAAATTTTTCTCAACTTGCGATTTAATATATTCTGCAGATATTTTTGCATCTGGTGTATCTTCTGTGTTCATAGAAAATGTCACTTCATTTTTACCTAATTCTTTTTTAGCTTTTTCCCAATGTGCTCTTGCTTCTTTAGGATTGTATTTTAACGGTGAATTCATTGTACTCGCATAATCTTTACCATTCGGTGCTTTAGCAATGCCTTTTGCTGTTAATGTATCTGATGGTATTGATCCATTGTTTTTTACTGAATCAACATAACCTTTTTTATCAATTGCTTGTGCGATTGCAAGTCTTAATTCTTTATTTTTAAACTCAGGATATTCTTTCTCATTCATTTTCACAAAAAATGTCCCAGTTGTTAACACAAAGTTTAATCCTTTGTTGTCTTTATACTTATTCACTTGATCTGCGGTAATGAGCGCATCATCTACTGATTCAGTATCATACAATGAAGCACCTGCCTGTAAATCTTTGATAACCTTATAATTCACTTTATCTAACTTTACATTCTTTTTATCCCAATAATACTGATTTTTAGATAATAATATTTTATCTTCTTGTTTCCAATCGTCAACTTTAAACGGACCATTGTATACCGCTCTATCTGCTGCAGTACCATAATTTTCACCATATTTTTTGGCAACTTTTTCATTTTGAGGTGCAAATGTATTGAGTGCTAATAATTGATTAATATACGGAACCGGCTTTTCTAATTCAATTTGTAATGTTTCATCATCTAATGCTTTGATACCTAATTGTTCTACAGGTTTCTTACCAGCATTTATATCACTAGCATTTTTAATGTCACCCATAATGTATGCAAATTCAGAACCTGTTTTAGGGTTAACTGTTTTTCTCCAAGCATAAACAAAGTCTTGCGCAGTAACTTTGTCACCATTACTCCATTTAGCATCGCCTCTTAATTTAACTTTTAACGTTTTACCGTCTTTACTTTTTTCCGGAAAAGCTTTCGCTACACCTAACACAGGTTTGTCATCTTTACCTAACGTGTATAATCCCTCAAAAGTTTGTGCTGTCACTTCAAAAGACATTTCTTCCGTTATTAACGATGTATCAAGTGATGTTAAATCTTGTGGTAAAATTTTTCTGAATACTTGACCTTTATCCGAATAAATTCCACCATCATTAGCACAACCACTTAATGCAAATGTAGCAATCAAAATTAAAATAAGTGTTCTAAATTTTCTCGTCATTGCATTTCCCCCTTTCCCTTAATTTTGTGTCACCAATTTATTTTCTCGGAGTTGTGCCGCTTCTTCTTCAGTACTAAAGACTAAGTGATTCGGTCTTATTTCATGTAATCGTCTTAAATGATTGTTTTCCTCATCATCAATGTAACTAAATCGTTTACGACTGCGTTCTGATTCAGGATCAGGTTGAGGAATGGCTGATAATAATGACTTGGTATAATCGTGTAATGGATTTTGATAAATTTCTTCAGCCGGTCCAATTTCAACTATTTTCCCAAAATGCATTACTGCAATACGATCTGAAATATACTTCACCATTGATAGATCATGAGCTATAAATAGGAACGTGATACCTCTTTCACGTTGTAATTTTAATAACAAATTAACTACTTGAGCTTGAATTGAAACATCCAATGCTGATATTGGTTCGTCCGCGATAATAAATTCTGGTTCCACCGCTAAGGCACGGGCAATTCCAATACGTTGTCTTTGTCCACCTGAAAATTCATGTGGATAACGATTAGCATGCTCTTTACTTAGCCCAACCGTTTCTAGTAAATCATAGACGCGTTTTTTTCGGTCACGTTTATCACTTGCCAGATGATGTATATCAATACCTTCAGCAACAATATCCATCACTTTTAATCTAGGATTTAGTGATGCATATGGATCTTGGAAAATCATTTGGATTTTTTTATTAAATTTAAGTAAGTCTTTACGTTTCTTAATCTTTTGTATATCAATACCCTCATACAAAATTTCTCCACTTGTAATATCATTAAGCTTAATAATTGATTTACCTGTCGTAGATTTACCACAGCCAGATTCACCAACTAAACCTAATGTTTCCCCTTTGTATATATCAAACGAAATGTTATCAATCGCTCTTACTTCATTTTTCTTTCCTGCATTAAAATATTGCTTTAAATTTTTAATCGATAGTAATATTTCATCAGTTTTCATTGAACGACACCCTTTCTACCATGAGTGGTTTTTCATAATTATTAGGCATCGGTTTCAAGCGTTGTTTTACCAATTCAGGTAATTCTACTTTTGGTGCACGTGCATCTAATAACCAAGATTTCACAAAATGTGTAGGTGAAACTTTAAACCAAGGTGGTTCTACTTTAAAATCAATATCTAATGCATATTGACTACGTCTAGCAAATGCATCACCTTGAGGTGGATGTAATAAATCAGGTGGCGAACCCGGAATTGCTAATAATGGTGTGTCATTTGTTGTTGATAAATCAGGCATTGATGATAAGAGTCCCCAAGTATATGGATGTTTGGGGTCATAAAATATCTCATTAACATCTCCTGTTTCAACCATTTGACCGCCATACATAACTGCAACTCTATCAGCGATATTCGCAACAACCCCTAAATCATGCGTAATAAAGATAATCGCTGTATCAATTTTTTGTTGCAGCTCTTTCATTAAATCTAAAATTTGTGCCTGCATCGTAACATCAAGTGCTGTAGTAGGTTCATCAGCAATAAGTACTTTCGGTTCACATGCTAAAGCTGTAGCAATAACAATTCTTTGTCTTTGCCCACCTGAAAACTGATGAGGATATGCTTTAAATCGTTTTTCAGCATTTGGTAAACCTACAAGATTTAAAATTTCTAATGCGCGCTTTTTTGCTTCTGATTTACTATAATTTTTATGCTTCATGAGTGGTTCCATGACTTGCTTACCAATTTGCATTGTTGGGTTTAAAGATGTCATTGGATCTTGAAAAATCATAGAAATATCTTTTCCACGTAATTTAATTAAGTCATTTTCAGGTTTTTTCGCTAAGTCTTCCCCTAAAAATAAAATTTCTCCCTTTTTAATTCTTCCAGTATCCCCTTGGAATAGTTTAGTAATTGCTTTTGTTGTCACTGATTTTCCGGAACCGGATTCACCAACAATAGCTAATGTTTCCCCTTTGTTTAAATAAAAATCTACGCCTCTTACTGCCTGTACTTCCCCTGCTGTAATATCAAAGGAAACATGCAAATCATTTACTTCTAATATTCTTTCAACCATATGCTATGCCTCCTTTTATTTACGCATTTTCGGATCAAATGCATCTCGTAGTCCATCACTAAATAAGTAAAAGAATAAAATTAATAAGCTTAAAACCATTGCTGGTATGAATAATTCATGTGGATAAATTAATAACATTGCACGTCCGTCATTGACTAATGAACCAAGTGATGTTTGAGGTGCTGGAACACCTATACCAATGAAACTTAAAAAAGCTTCGAAGAAAATAGCACTTGGTACAGTAAACATCGAAGTAACGACAATAGCCCCTAACGTATTTGGTAAAATATGTTTGAAAATTAATTTGAATTTAGAAGCACCTAATGTTTTTGAAGCCATGACAAATTCTTGGCTTTTTAATTTTAAAAATTCACCACGTACTACCCTACTCATACCTAGCCAACCTGTAATTGACATAGCTAATATGATTGTCCAAATGGATGGTTCAAAAATTAATACGAATAAAATAACTACGATTAAATTCGGAATCGAAGCTACTACTTCAAGTATACGTTGCATGATAGTGTCTACACGTCCACCAAAGAATCCTGAAATCGCTCCATATACGACACCAATAAAGATATCTAATAATGCTGCAATAACACCGATAAATAATGAAATTTGAGTACCTTTCCATGTTCTCGTCCATAAATCTCGACCTAATTGATCAGTACCAAACCAATAATTTTCTTTTACATTGTGAGCTTTATAAGCGTCTTTACCATCTGTATCTTTGCCATCAAATGGTAAAAATGGAACTTTATCTAACACTGGAATTTTCGCAGGTAAGTTTCTATGTTGCACATTTTGTTCGGCATAATCATGTTTATTTATAACGGGACCTAGAAATGCAAATATGACGATGATAATTAAACCTATCATACCTACTACAGCTAATTTGTTACGTTTTAACTGTGCCCATGCATCTTGCCAAAAGTTTTTACTTTCGCGTTGCATTTCTGGTTCACTATTTAAATCTAAATCTCTAATAATAAAATCAGATGATGCGATAGCGTCAGAGGTATGCGTCATAGCTGCATTAGAATGATCGTCGTTAATCGACAAATTGTTTTTATTTTCAGCCATTATTTTTTACCTCCTTGAACACGAATTCTCGGATCAATTATTCCATATAAAATATCAACAACAAATATCGATACGATAAACAATGTACTGAACAATAATGTTATTGCCATGATCACCGAGAAATCGTTAGTTGTAATCGAACGTACAAATTGATCCCCTAAACCAGGAACACCGAAAATATTTTCAATTGTTAATGTTCCCGTTAATATACTTGCTAACATTGGAACAATGATTGTAATAATTGGTATTAGAGCATTTCTAAGTGCGTGTCCAAAAAGCACGCGTAAAGTTGAGTTGCCTTTCGCTCTTGCTAGTAAAATATAGTCTGAACTTAATACCTCTATCATCTCTGCTCTTATGTATCTGGCGACTGTTGCTAAAACGGTTGCAGATAATGCTAGTGAAGGTAGAATAGCAGTTGAAAATCCTTCCCATCCAGCTACTGGGAACCATCTCAATTTAACAGCAAATACATATTGTAAAAGAACTGCAAGTACAAAAGATGGTACTGATACTGCGATTACTGAAATTACTGTAGTTGTATAGTCTACCCACGTGTTTTGCTTGGTAGCTGCTGCAACTCCTAAAATAAGACCTAGTAACACACCAATCACCATTGCTGTTAATCCCATTTCGAATGAAGGTAATAATCTTGGTTTAATTAAATCCCAAACAGGTTGATTATGATATTGGAATGAATTTCCAAAGTCTCCAGTAACAACATTTTTTAAATAATGTAAATACTGTGTAGCAACAGGATCATTTAACCCATATTTTTCATTTAAAATTTCTTTTTGTTCAGCATTTAACTTTGCATCATTAAACGGAGAACCTGGCATTAATTTCATTAAGAAAAACGTAATTGTGATAATGATAAATAAAGAAATAAGCATATAAATAAATCGCTTAAAAATATATTTCCCCATCTAGTCCCCTCCTCTAACAAATTTTCCGATTTCTAAATTTCCATTCCCTTCAAAATTTTCTGAAATCTTAATTAATATTATATATACAATATTTACTATATATCAATATTTTTTTGCTTTAAACTAATGAAGAATGATTGATTTTAGTATTTCAATAAAGTTGAATACATTAATTAATTATTCCGCATCGCAGTATTTTAATGTAAACTATGTATAAGTAATTTATAAAGGTTGGAGTGCTGAAATGATGAAGAAATGGTTTATAATGGCAATCTTTACCCCGCTACTATCAATATTAATTTGGCTTTTTAATAATCATACTGTCATCACATATTTAAATATTTTATTTTATGTATCATTAATTATTTTTATCTGTAGCTTTGTGATTTTGCTTGCTCAAGAAGGTATTTTTGATGCTACAAGTTATGGATTTAGAAGATTAAAGTATCAAATGTCATCCGCTAAAAAGAAAAAGTCTATATCAGATGATCCATTTTTCAACCCAAAAGAGGTAAAAAAAGAACAATATTTTGTTTCCACATGGATAATACCAATTTTAATCCTTAATATTTTTTATTTTATTTTGACCATTGTGTTTTCATTGAGTTTAAAATAAAAACTCTTTATTTTAAGTGATATTTTACTTTTCATTTTCTGCACATTCGATAAATATCAATTCCAATACAAAATCATAGCCAAAATAATAAGGAACACTTCATATTTTAAAATTGAGTGTTCCTTACTTTTATAAATGGACAATGTATTTTCTAATAATTGTAGTCAGCGTTAACTTCACATTATTTATTAGCTTGATTTTTTAAAATTGAGACAATATCGTTAGTTTCTCTTCCTAACAATTCTTCTAATAATGGAGATGTCTTATTGAAATCTCCATCACAACTAGCTTTAAATATATCTATAAATAATTGCTTAACTGGTTCGGGCAAGTTAGGATCCATACTTTCACTAAATTCTTCATCAGTAATTATAACTCGTTTAATATCTTCATTAGTAAATTCTTTAGCAATTTCTTCCATTGTCAATGCCCTAGAACTAGTTAATAAAGGATATTTTTCTTTAAAATCTAAATCTTGTAAGATTTTAACAGTACCTTCAGCCATGTCTTCATGTGTAGTCCAATTAACAGGCCCATCTTTTGGTAATCTTAACTCACCGTCTTTTAATCCTGATAAAAGAAAATGTTGTCCTGTTACAGAATAAAAACCATTACGTAATGAAATAAAATTCAGTCCACTTTGTTCAAGTAGTTCCTCTGTACCATAATTTGCAATCATCGGATAAAATTTAGAATTAGGTGAACTACCTATTTGACTTGTATATAATAATCTTTTAACGCCTACTTTTCTAGCAGCTTCTATAACATTTCTATGATCTTCAATCATTTCATTACCATTATCACCTTGACTGTTAGATGAAATCACTAAAATTTGATCAGCACCTTCAAAAGCATGTAGTAAACTTTTCGGATTTTTAAAGTCAGCTTCTCGAACTCTTATACCTTTATCAGATAAGTCTTGTGCTTTTGTAGCATTTCTAACACTAACTCCAATTTCACTTGCTGGGAATACTTTTAATGCTTCATCAACAACAAGTCTACCTAATGTACCCGTTGCACCTGTAATAATAATCATATAATTTCCCCTTTAATAATCAATTTATAATTTGAAAACACTTAATAAATAAAGCAATTTCAATCATACTCCATTGCTGATAATTTGAAAATAAAAAAGTCTCATATTCCAACTAATATTTCTAGGTGTTTATTTGATGTTCTTCAAGACTATTTTGACAATTGTATTTTTAATGAGTTTAAAATAAATACAAAAAATCTTCAGTAACAAATCACCGTTACTGAAGATTTTTCTATAATTATGCTTCGAACTTTTTAAATACTAATACTGCGTTATGTCCGCCAAAGCCTAAACTATTACTCATTGCATACGTAATATCAAGGTCTTCAGCTTCATTAGGAACAATATCCAAATCACATTCTGGGTCTGGAGTTACTGCATGGATAGTAGGTGCTACTTTGGAATCTTTAATTGATAATGCTGAGAAGATGGCTTCAATTCCACCTGTTGCACCAAGTAAATGACCAGTCATTGATTTAGTTGAGCTCACTTTTAATTGTTTAGCTGCTTCACCAAATGTATTTTTGATGGCTTTAACTTCGTTTAAATCACCAACTGGTGTACTAGTACCATGTGCATTTAAGTATTGAACATCTTTAGGTTCGATACCAGCATCATCCATTGCTGCTTGCATCGCTCTAGAACCGCCTTCACCTTCTGGAGCTGGCGCTGTAATATGGTATGCATCGCCTGTTGTTCCATAACCAACGATTTCAGCATAAATGTTCGCACCACGTGCTTGTGCAGATTCTAATGATTCGATAACTAAAATACCTGCACCCTCACCCATGACAAAACCATCTCTACCTTCTTGGAAAGGACGACATGCTGTTTCTTTATCATCATTTGTAGATAGTGCTCTACTTGCACTAAATCCAGCTATAGCCATATGCGTAATAGGTGCTTCTGTACCACCAGTTATCATTGCATCCGCATCGCCACGTTGAATAATTTTAAAAGCTTCACCGATTGAATTTGTACCTGTAGCACATGCTGTAACTGTTGCACCATTAGGACCTTTAGCACCTAAATCGATAGATACCTGTCCAGTTGCCATATCAGGTATTAACATAGGAACGAAGAATGGACTAACACGTCTTGGTCCTTTTTCCATTAACTGCTTATGTGCAATTTCAAATGTTTCCATACCACCGATACCCGAACCAATCCAAACGCCGATTCTATCTGCAGTCTTTTCATTTATGTCTAATTGCGCATCTTTCACAGCTTCTCTAGCTGCTACAATTGCGTATTGAGTAAATCTATCCATACGACGCGCTTCTTTTTTGTCGATGTGATCTTCAATATTAAAATCTTTTAATTCTCCTGCTAAATGTACACTATATGGTTCTGTATCGATTCGTGTTATTTTATCAATACCATTAACACCTTTCAATGCATTCTCCCATGTTGTTTTAACATCATTACCGATTGGAGAAAGGGCTCCCATACCTGTAATAACTACTCTTCTATTTTCACTCATTCGTTATCCTCCTATTTTCCCCATTTGATTGTCATTGCGCCCCAAGTTAGGCCACCACCGAATCCGACTAGAACGATTGTATCATCATCTTTAAGTTTACCATTTTTTAATTCTTGATCGATACTTAAAGGTATTGATGCTGCTGACGTATTTCCATATTTATCTACTGAAACACTCATTTTATCTTTAGAAATACCTAGACGTTCTCGAGCAGATTCCATAATTCTAATATTTGCTTGATGAGGAATAAATAAATCTATATCGTCTGAAGTTAAGTTCGCTTTTTCAACTACACGTGTTGATGCATCACCCATAATTCTGACTGCAAATTTAAATACTTCACGACCATTCATTTTTAATTTTCCAGTTTCTTTGTCTAAATATAAATGTTTTCCACCTGTTCCATCAGAACCCATTTCATAACTAATAATACCGCGTCCTTCAGAAACTTCACCAATGATGACAGCACCTGCACCGTCTCCAAATAATACAGCTGTCGAACGGTCAGTTAAATCTGTTATCTTAGATAGTTTATCCGCACCGACAACTAAAATATTATGATAATCTCCTGATTGTACATATTGTTTAGCTGTAATCATTGAATACATAAATCCAGAACATGCGGCAAGTTGGTCCATTGATGGTACTTTGCCAATGCCTAGACGTTCTTGTAACATATTTGCTACGGTTGGAAATGGCATATCTCCTGTTGCAGTTGCAACAATTATCATATCTATATCTTCGGGTTGTATACCTGCGTCTTCAATTGCTTTTACACTTGCTTCATATGCTAAGTCTGAAGTATCTTGATTGTCATCTGCCCAATGTCTTTCTTTAATTCCAGTCATTTTAGAAATCCATTCATCAGATGTTTCTAAAAATTGCTCAAAATAGGCATTGTCAATTATCTTTTCTGGTGCATATGCACCAAAACCTTTAATACCCACGTTCATAGTTGAACACCTTCTTAATAAAATTTTTAATACCAGGTATTAATTTAACATAGATAGCTTTTTAAACTCAAGTCAGAGGCTGAAATATTGCGCATTTAATAAAGTTTTAATCATTTGAAAAACTACTAGTCTTCAATTACAGCAACATCTCGTAATATCACTTTTTATTCCTGCTCTTTATTTTTAAAATTTTAAAATGTGTGAGATGTTACTATACAAATTTATATGTTTCACTTAAAATAATACTATAGATTAATAAAGTGGAGGTAGAATGACATGAAACACCTCGTAACATTCTTTTGGGCATTATTATTAATGCAAATGGTTAACTTTGTACTTAATAGCCTAATAGGTGGAAATAGCCTTAATGTAGTAAACCCAATCATTATGGCTGTATTATTCACAATATTTACAGCTGTTTTTGCAGCTGTTATTAAACCGCCAAAAGATTCATCACAATAACTAAATAGTATAAGAGCGTTTTGTCTTTCTTATCATTTTAACCACCTTTATGAAGGTGGTTTTATTTTTTGAAAATCATAGGTCTATGTGAATCATTGATTAAATATAATTAAAAAAGCCTTAACACATAGTCAACATTCCTTTTGAACTAAGTATCAAGGCTTTAATAATATTTTTAATGTTATAAATCAAGCAACTTAAAGGTTTATTACTATCAAAATGAGTTACTTAGTTTTAACATTAATGTCAATTTGCTTAATCGAACTTGCATCGAATAGATTTGCTGGATAACTATCTTTCTTTAAATCTACTTCTTTCTTACTTCCATCTTTCCAAGTAATTGTATAAACAGCAGATTTAGCATTTCTAATATTTTTAGGTGAAACACCACGTTCATCATTTAATGCTGCTTTAACTTTATTACCAAGATCTAAGTATGATAATTGACTATTTTTTTTGAACTTAAAATGTGACTGAATGAAAGCAATCGTGCCATCAACAGTAATTGTATATGGTACATTATCAAAATCTTCAACTTTTTGTGTTGCAGGTTGATTATCTTTTTGTGCTGCAGATACCTCGTTACTTGCCACGGCTACTCCGCCAGATGCTAATAAACCTATTGCCAAAGTTGCTGTCATAAATGATTTAATTTTCATATAATCTCTCTCCTTTGTGTGTTAAAGTATCTTCCAAAATAAATATAACACAAAAAGAATATTTTCAAAAATTATAAATGTGTAAATTGTTTGCATTATTTTTTAAAACATTTTAATTAATATGAAAATAATGGCGATTGAAATATTCTATTTCCTAAAATACTTCTTCGTATCAATCCACATAAACTTCAATTATATGAAATTTCGATTTGTCACGTTAATCATTTAGCTAGAGAAAAAATAAATTCATTTATAACATGGCAATAATAAAGATTAATCATCTTAATATTTTTAAGTGCACTGTTTTTATAATTTCCTACCAATTAAATTGATACTTGATTGATCGAGTTTATGTTTATTTACTTCTTTTAAAAATGCATTCAAATAGAAACCATTTTTCAAATCTAATGATTGATCTAGTGCATAGACAGTTAGTTCATATTGATGGTCTTTATCTGGTGGTGTTGGTCCAACATAATGATTTTCAATTTCTGAAAAGTCTTCAGCTAATAAACCGCTAGTAAAACTATTTTTACCTTGTACATAATCACCTTTTGTTCTTGATAAATCAGGTTTAATTGAAATTGAATCACCAGTGACACTTACATTAGCAACGCTCCAATGAATCCATGCAAATCCGCAAACTGGTATTGCATCATAATCTATCAGAGACCATGCAAGATATTTAGTATCTTTTGGAAGTTCTGTTATTTCAAACGGGAATGATTTAATGGGATTGCCATTTATTAAATCACTTATATCTGCGCCTGCCGCATATTCATATGGTATATTATTTCCTTTAAATTCTGTGTTGATTTTCATGTTGATCTCTCCTTAAATAAAATAATGTTAGTAAATATATAAACGTCAATAATGACATAAATAACATTAAATATTGAATTGTTCCAATTGAATATAGGTAACCACCAATAAGTAAAAATGCTATATTAAAAATAAAGTACAGTGTTTCCGCGTAATTAAGTATAGTTGCTAAGTTACTACTATTTGAAAGTTCATTAATTGTCTGAGGACGAGTTAAGCCTGAAGAAATCCCTAAAAATAAAATAGCGATTGTAATTGCAATAATATTTTGGAATGTATATATTATTAAAAATATTACTAAACAAATTTCAGATAGAAATTTATAATTCAAATATCTAGTCAAGTAGCGGGAAGAAATGTAACCCATTATTGTATAACTAGTTAATACAGATATAAATTGAACGTTATTCAGTTTTAAATCAATATACAAATTAATTGGAATAAATCCTACAAAAAATCCTAATATTAAAGCTCTTAAAAAAGAATAATGTAATACCCAAAATTTCTCATCAGCCAATAATTTTTTTCTCTTTCTCTTAGATTCCGATTTTATATTACAATCAACGTTTTCAACCAATGTGAATAGAATAACTAAAATTGTTAAAATCGAAAATAAACCTGTCATATAAATCGGCCATTTTATATTAATTCCATAAAGGTAACTCCCAATAATTCCTGAAATTAATAATGATAAAAACATATAACCATTAGATTTATTTTGTATAATTTTATGATTTTTTATATTCATTTTAATAATAGAAGTATCTACTCCAGCCATTATTGAATAACTCAAGCCTAATAACAGTTGGGCTACTAATAAAATATAAAAATGGCTTGGATACAATAATAATATTAAGCCTATTATTTTAAATACCTCACTCACAATTAATTTGTAAGCATCTTTTATCTGATAAATTCTAAATATTTTCTCTTTATATAAACCGAACAAAAAAGCTGCAACTCCATATGTCGCCATTAGTATTTCTATATGCATTATAGAATAGTTTTGTGCTAAAAAATAAATTAATAAAAATGGCAAATAGAAGTAAGCTCTTGACAAAATTCGATATAAATAAATTCCAAGTATTAATTTATTCATATTGAATACCTGGACCTAGTTTTGCTTTTATTTCTTCGAATTTTATATCCCCTTCTCTTAAGAGTTCAATTTTATTCCCCGTCACTTTAATAATCGTACTTTAGGAAATTAGATTTCTCATTGTTTTATTTTGAACACATCCAATCGCAATACTATCTGAATTATTAAGCATGTAGTTATAATTCGTTTTATTTTTCAAAATAATATTTAATGGACCTGGCCAAAATATATTAACCAGTTTATCTACTAATTCTACATTTTTATTTTCTCCATATAATTTCCAGTCTTCTGGTTCATCAATAAATAAAGATAACGGTTTGTCTTTTGAACGCTTTTTATATTTAAATATTCTATCAATGCAAATTTTATTGTTAGGCAAGCTGCATAAATTATAATTTGTATCCGTGGGAACAATTATGGGGTAACTATTTTGTAGTTGTAAGTATAATTTTTCAAAGCTTTCAACAGATTCATTTAAAATTTCCATCTTTACTCCTCCCTTTTATCACCTGAAGTAAGTCTGCTGTATCTTCAGGTACAACCTCAGGTATGAATTTGTTTATGAGTTTATAAAATGATATGTTTTCCTCAATATCTTTAGGATGCACAATTGATGTAAATTTATTTTTCAAAATTTTCTTACTCGAAATATTACTTATTGGAAATTGCACTGCTTTTGAATTTTTTAATCCTAAATCACTAGGTAATATATACTGGTACATACTTATATTTTTATTAGTACCATCTTGATGAATGCCTGATTCATGTTTAAATATATTTTTTCCGACAACAGGTTTATTTTCAGCTAATCGAATATTAAGTATTTTACTTATATTCATGCTAGTTTTATAAATATCTGGTAAATTCAATGAAGTCATTACTATTTGCTTTTTTGTTAAAATAGCTATTATCTCTTCAATTGAGGCATTACCTGCTCTTTCACCAATTCCTAAAAAAGTTGTCTCGATTTGCTGTGCACCATTTAAAATAGCAGCAAATGTGTTGGCAGTAGCCAATCCAAGATCATTATGACAATGAGCAGAAAAAGTTATATTTGGATATTTTTTTACAAATTCCTTGAAAATATTTTCATATTCAAATGGAGTTGAACATCCGACAGTATCAGCAAAAGTAACTGTTCTTATTGGAAATTTTGAAATCATTTCCATATATTTACTTAATTTTTCTAATGAACACCTGGTAGCATCTTCAAAACAAATATCAATTGCTACTTGATTTACCTTTATAATATTTAAACACTTATTAATTCGTTCATTGTAATACTCACTTGTGAAGTTAAGTTTTTCTTTTATGTGTAAATCAGATATTGGTAAAAGTATTTTTACTGCTAGGTTATGTATTTTTAAATTTAAAATTTTATTAATTTCATTTTCATCTAGCCGAGTTAAGACTACTATTTCTTTATCATTATTTAAAATTTCTCGGTATTGACGAATATTATATTCATCTTCAAAAGTTGTGCACATGCCAACTTCCACAGAATTTATGCTTATCTTATTTATTTCTTGTAACACTTTTTTTTGCAATAATGCTTTTACGAATATTACTTTGTTGCATACCATCCCTTATTGTATTATCTTGTACACTAATCATTAGACTTCACCCCCTTCATAACCTTTGCTATAATATTAATACTAATTTTATAGAATAAAAATTATATATTTTCTAACGAATCATTAACTTTTTTGAAAGAGGGAAATTCATGAATTTAGATTGGTATTATACATTTGTCATTTTAGCGAAAACCTTAAACTATCGATTAGCCAGTGAAGAAATTAATCTCACTATTCCTTCTATACATAAACAAATTAAAAATTTAGAGCAAGATCTAAACGTGAAATTATTTGAAACATATAAAAATCAAATCATTCTTACTGAAGATGGACAGACATTTCTTCTCATTGCCCAGGATTTTATTAAACAATATGAAAAAGGTATCAAACATATTCAACTTAAAAAGACGATGTTTCATGCAAAATTAAATGTAGTTGTATCTTCATACGTTGCAACATTTATTATGCCTAAATTTTTAAATTTATACTTTAATGACCATCCAAATGTAGATATTTCTATTCATATTAAGAATGAAGGTATTGAAAAAGATATTAATAATCATAAATATGATATTGGTATAAGCAGAAATCAACCAAAATTAAGGGGTGTAAAATCTGAAAAAGTTTGTGAAGGTAAAATTGTAATGGTTGTACCTAATGAAGAACATAATCATCTATTAAGTGAAAAAGCTTTATTTTCAAAATATAAAGTTATTAGTGACAATCATCCTGAATATTGGCCATCATTAAAACACAGTATTTTAAACATATACGACAAAGTACAATTTTTATCTATTAATGATGTTCATACAACGATTAAACTTATTGAAATGAATCAAGGTATATCGTTCTTGCCAATTTATATAACAAAGAACAATGATTACCAAATATCTATAATTAACACGAAAGATTTGCAACCACCTGCATCCTTCACCTACATATACAGTAAAAAAGATAGCGAAGAAATTTCGCAATTCAGTGAAGTATTTAAAAATTTCATTGCTACCGAACAATCGTTATAAATTAAATTACACGTAAAAAAACCAAGAATGCGAAATGTTATCACATTCTTGGTTTATTATTAATCGTTTATTTTTTCGACATTAAAAGTTAAGTTATTTTCCCCTTCTAAATCTACTTTAATTGTAGTACCTTCTGGGAAACCTTCTTTTATCATCATACGTGCTAATGGTGTTTCAATTTGTCGTTGTACAAAACGTTTTAATGGTCTTGCACCAAATTGTGGCTCATAAGCTTCTTTACCTAACCATGCTTTAGCTTGATCAGAGACTTCAATTGAAATGCGTTGTTCTAACAATCTTATATTTAATTGTGTCAATATTTTATCTACAATCATACTCATATCATTAATTGATAATGGTCTGAATAAGACAATATCATCCATACGATTCAATATTTCAGGTTTGAAATATGCATTCAAACTAGTCATAACAGCTTTTTCAGTTGATTCAGTAATTTCACCAGTTTCTTTAACATTTTCTAATAATATTTGTGACCCAATATTACTAGTCATAATAATAATCGTATTTTTAAAATCAACACTGCGTCCTTTGGAATCAGTTAAACGACCTTCGTCTAAAATTTGCAATAATACATTAAAGACGTCAGTATGTGCTTTTTCAACTTCATCTAATAATATAACTGAATATGGATTACGTCTTACAGCTTCTGTTAATTGTCCACCTTCATCATGTCCAACGTATCCAGGAGGTGCACCAATTAAACGTGATACTGCATGTTTTTCCATATATTCACTCATATCAATACGAATCATATGTTTTTCAGAATCAAATAATGATGCAGCTAATGATTTAGCTAATTCTGTTTTACCTACCCCAGTTGGACCTAGGAATAAGAAACTACCAATAGGTCTATTTGGATCTTTTATACCTGCTCTTGCTCTTACAACAGCATCTGAAACAAGATCTACTGCTTTATCTTGTCCTACAACTCTTTTGTGCAAGATGTCACTTAAGTGAAGTAATTTTTCACGTTCAGTTTCAACTAATTTTGATACAGGTATACCTGTCCATTGACTTACAATATCTCCAATTTCTTCGTCAGTAACAACTTCACGAATCATTCGATCTGTATCTTCACCTTGTTCATCTTGGAAATTGTCTTCTAATTCTCTAAGTTCTTTTTCTAATTGAGGAATTGTTCCATATTGTAATTCCGCAGCTTTTTCTAGATTGTTATTTGTTTGTGCATCTTCTAGCGACTGTCTACTTTCATCTAATTGCGCACGTTTTTCTTGTAACTTAGCAATTTTCTCTTTTTCAGATTCTACGCGTGATTGAAGTGCCGCTTGTTTTTCTTTTTCATTTGCAAGCTCTTCTTGTAGTTCTTGTAATCGTTGTTTACTAGCATTATCAGATTCGTTTTTAAGGGCACTTTCTTCAATTTCAAGTTGCATTACACGTCTATTAACTTGATCCAATTCAGTTGGGTTTGACCCCATTTCCGTACGAATTGTTGCGCATGCTTGGTCTACTAAATCAATCGCTTTATCTGGTAAAAAACGATCAGTAATATAACGATCAGATAATTCAGCTGCAGCAACTAAGGCTCTGTCTTGAATTCTTACACCATGATATACTTCATAACGTTCTTTTAAACCACGTAAAATAGAGATTGTATCCTCTACATCAGGTTCACTTACTGCTACTTTTTGGAAACGACGTTCTAAAGCAGAATCTTTCTCAATATATTCTCTATATTCATTTAAAGTTGTTGCTCCAATACAATGCAACTCACCTCTTGCTAGCATTGGTTTCAACATGTTGCCAGCATCCATTGCACCATCAGTTTTACCAGCGCCAACTAACATATGAATTTCATCAATAAATAGAATAATTCTTCCATCTGAATCTTTCACTTCTTTAAGTACAGCTTTTAATCGCTCTTCAAATTCACCACGATATTTCGCTCCAGCAACTAATGCACTTAAATCTAATTCAAAAACAGTTTTATCTAATAATGATTCTGGAACGTCTTTCTTAACGATACGTTGTGCTAATCCTTCTACAATTGCAGTTTTACCAACACCTGGTTCTCCAATGAGCACTGGATTATTCTTAGTTTTACGACTTAAAATACGAATCGTATTACGTATCTCTTCATCTCTACCAATAACAGGATCCATTTTTCCTTGTCGTACTTCTTCAACTAAGTCACGACCATATTTAGCTAATGCTTCATAATTAACTTCAGGATTTTGTGTAGTCACGTGATTTCCCCCTCTAACTTTTTTGATAATTTCTTTTATAACTTCTACTTTATTATTTATAAAATGTTTCGTTGTTTGATCAATATCCATTGCAGCACGTAAAATATGCTCCATAGAAATAAATTCATCTTGGTATTCTTTCATGTATGACTCAGCTTTAGTCAATAATTGGTTTGACTGATTGCTTATATACTGGCCATATTGAATATTGTCACCTTCTACAGATGCATAGGATCTTAGTTTATTTTCGTATGCTTTATTTAATTGATCAACATCAAGGTTAGCGCGTTCTAATATACTTTTATATAAACTATCATTTTCATTTAATGCAGCACTTAAAATTGCTTCAATTTCTATATTTTGTAATTTATGTTGCTGACTCAGTTCAACAGCCTGTTGTAAGGTACTTTGTACAGCATAAGTCATTTTATTTATATCCATATTTTTCACCTCTAAATTGTAGAGTTGGTCAAAACATCTTTTTTGACTTTGACTTTCTTTGACCTTAAATCTATTATAGTACCTATATAACAATTTATCAACATATTCACATTGTTTTTTTCAAATTTTTGTAAATAATTTTTCACTCGTGAAAAAAGCCTAGTTAATGTTACAGTTTTATACATTAACTAGACCTTTTAAATTTAAATTATTTCTTTTTAAGTGCCTTTAAAATTTCATCTTTCAAAGCTAAAACACCCTTATATTCTAAATGTACACCATCAGGTGCAAAGTATTCGCTATGACCTTGAGAACGTTTATGCCAATCAATTAAAGTAACATTTCCTTTTCTTTTGGCGGCATCAGCTAATAATCTATTTACATTAGCTTCGTATATTCGTGGCACCCGTGTGTTAACTAAATAAATTTTTGCTTTACCAAAATGATTAAGTAAATCATCTAATTGTTTTACGGTAAAATCACCATTTGTCCCTAATTCTAAGACAACTTGATCTGATGGCTTGTTATATTGCGTATAGTTAGCTTTAACTAATGGTAACGTTTGATATAATTGACGCCCAACTTTGCCATCGATTCTAGATTTTGGTACAGAATCTTTGAATGATTCTCCAATATCAACCATAACTGAATCACCGATTAAAAGCGGTTTAATATTATGATAGACATCTGAAGAAGGTTTTTTCTTTTCATCAATTAAACCATCAATATGAATATTTTCAACAGGTGCTATTCTAGCTTGATAATTATCTTCTATAGATGTATCAAAACTATTTGCTTTTTCACCAATGATGTCTTTTCCGTATTGATTAAAAGCACCAACCAATATGAGCATAAAAGGTATCAATAAAGTAACAATCAGAACTGTTCTAATAAACTGCGGTATAAAAGTTGGTCGCCAATTCAATGAGTGTAAACCTTCTTTTCTAAATGGTGTTTCAATATAGCGATAAGAAAGTTCTGCTAATAATACAGTTAATAATATATCTATACCATAAACATATTTTGGTATTTGACCATCAACGTAATAACTATGTATAAAACTAATTACGGGAAAATGCCATAAGTATAAGCTATAAGATCTTTTACCAATGTATACCAAAACCGGATTTGAAAATGCCTTTGCCACCCACGTTGTCGGATGTACCACACTAGCAATAAATAATAACGTAACTATCGAAATTAAATAGAAACCACCATCGTAAATCCAATCGCTCTCATCATTTACAATGATAAATAAGCACATTAAAGTTATAAATGCCAAAATACCAATAGCGTCTATTGTATACTTTACAACTTTAGGTGGATTATTTTTCAACTTAAATGGCGGCCATAGAAATGCTAATATAACACCCAATAATAATGTTTGTAATCTTGTGTCTGTTCCAAAATAAACTCTCGAATGATTAACATTAAAACTTGAAATATAAATCATTAATCCCAGAGATAACAAAGAGACAAACCAGAATATCAATCCTACCTTATAACGTTTTTTAATCAATAATAATAATATGATTAATATTACAGGAAAAAATAAGTAAAACTGTTCTTCGATTGCAAGTGACCATAAATGCTTTAATGGCATAAATGAAAATTGTTCAAAATAATTGACATCTTTTGCAATATACCACCAATTTGAGACGTAAAAAATGGCAGCAATTATATCATGTTTGACTCTAATAATATTGTCTGATTTTAATAATAATGTAGCTGTTCCTACAACCATTAATAGTACAACAACTGCAGGTAATAATCGTTTTAAACGTCGAATCCAAAAGCTCTTCAGTTTAATAATTCCAGTATCTTCAAATTCTTTGAGTAATAAACTTGTTATTAAATAACCTGATATTACAAAAAATGTGTCGACTCCTAAAAATCCACCCGTCAACCATTGTTTGTTTAAATGATAAATAATAATGCCTAAAACTGCGACAGCTCTTAAGCCATCTAATCCAGGCATATACCTTATCTTCTTATGCTGTGTATAATCCTTTGTTTTATTCATTTTGCATTCTTCCCTTTTAAAACTGTTATTCTTAGATGCTTGATAAAAATATTATGTGTCGTTTAAAAGAATAATGAAATGCATATATCATTTATCGAATCACGTATAAAAAATTGTTTAGTAGTAAATTGAGCAGACTTAAAATGCTTGAACACTTACTTTACACATTTAATTTCGATTTAGTAATGCAACTCGTCACTTAAAAACTATGAAGTATTATGTATTGTAATATAACTGTAATATAAATTCAATTTATTATCAGTTTTTTTTATTAAAAATTAGTTTCGCAAAAAAGTAGTTCGACATCTATTTTGTTGTTAATTATTTATGTTCAACACTTCTCGACCATAAATCTATAAGTTAAGTACATTTGATTAAAAATGAATCCGTTCAATAATACTACGTTAAGTATCTTAAAATAATTTTTAAGTTACATTAAAAGATATCTTCACTTTATTCGACTAGCCTAAATATTTAAATTAAAAAACAGTTAAATGTATTTTCAACATCTAACTGCTCTCATATTTTTAAATATTAACTTACACCTAGTGCAATCTTTGCATAGCGTGACATCATATCTTTTGTCCAAGGTGGACTCCAGACGATGTTTACTTCTGTATCTTGAATTTCTGGAAGCTCTGCTAATACAGTTTTAACTTGGTCAATAATTTGAGGTCCCATTGGGCATCCCATCGACGTCAACGTCATGTCAACTGTACATACACCTTCATCATCAACATTTACTTTGTATACTAAACCTAAATTAACGATATCAATACCTAATTCAGGGTCTATTACCATTTCTAATGCACCTAAAATGCTATCTTTTAATGCCTCTTCCATCCATATCACCTCTTTATTGTCATATTATCCCTAATATATCAAATATCCGACAAAACGCCAATAAAATGCTATGATGTATCTATATGAACTAAGCAACTTATGAGGAGAGAGATATGCAACCACATTTAATATGTCTAGATTTAGACGGAACATTATTAAACGATAATAAAGAAATTTCATCATATACTAAACAAGTATTAAATGAATTACAACAACGTGGACACCAAATTATGATTGCGACTGGAAGACCATATCGTGCTAGTCAAATGTATTATCATGAATTAAATTTAACAACGCCTATCGTTAACTTTAATGGTGCTTACGTACATCATCCAAAAGATAAAAACTTTAAAACTGTCCATGAAATATTAGATTTAGGAGTAGCACAAAATATCATTCAAGGGTTACAGCAATATCAAGTGTCTAATATCATTGCGGAAGTAAAAGATTATGTTTTTATTAATAATCATGATCCAAGATTATTTGAAGGATTTTCAATGGGCAATCCTAAAATCCAAACAGGTAATCTTCTTGTCCATTTGAAAGAATCCCCTACCTCAATTTTAATTGAAGCTGAAGAATGTAAAATTCCTGAAATCAAAAATATGCTCACACATTTTTATGCAGACCATATTGAACATCGTCGTTGGGGCGCCCCATTCCCAGTCATTGAAATTGTTAAACTTGGTATTAATAAAGCTAGAGGTATTGAACAAGTCAGACAATTTTTAAATATAGATCGCAATAATATTATCGCGTTTGGCGATGAAGATAATGACATTGAAATGATTGAATATGCTCGACATGGGGTTGCAATGGAAAATGGTTTACAAGAACTTAAAGATGTGGCAAACAACATTACATTCAATAATAATGAAGATGGAATTGGTAGATATTTAAATGATTTCTTTAACTTAAATATTAGATATTACTGTTAATTTATGTCTAAACATTTTATAATATTTTTAAAAAACAGGAGGTCATTAAAATGCCCAAAATCGTTGTTGTCGGAGCAGTCGCTGGTGGTGCAACATGTGCCAGTCAAATTCGACGTTTAGATAAAGAGAGTGACATTATTATTTTTGAAAAAGATAGAGATATGAGTTTTGCAAATTGTGCTTTACCATATGTGATAGGTGAAGTTGTTGAAGATAGACGTTTAGCATTAGCTTATACTCCTGAAAAATTTTATGATCGTAAGCAAATTACAGTTAAAACATATCATGAAGTCGTTGCAATCAATGACGAAAAGCAATCTGTGACTGTTTTAAATAGAAAAACAAATGAACAGTTTGAAGAATCATATGATAAATTAATTCTTAGTCCTGGCACTAGTGCAAATCACTTAGGATTCAAGAGTGACATAACTTTTACACTTAGAAATTTAGAAGATACTGATGCAATTGATCAGTTCATCAAATCAAATCAAGTGGATAAAGTATTAGTTGTTGGAGCTGGCTATGTTTCATTAGAAGTTCTTGAAAATCTTTATGAACGTGGTTTACACCCTACATTAATTCATCGCTCTGATAAAATAAACAAACTAATGGATTCAGATATGAATCAACCTATTCTTGATGAATTAGATAAACGTGAGATTCCTTATCGCTTAAATGAAGAAATTGAAACTATCAATGGTAATGAAATTACATTTAAATCCGGTAAAGTCGAACACTACGATATGATTATTGAAGGTGTTGGTACACATCCTAATTCAAAATTTATCGAAAGTTCAAATATAGAACTTGATCGAAAAGGATTCATACCAGTTACAGATAAGTTTGAAACAAATATTCCTAATATATATGCAATTGGTGATATAGCAACATCACGTTATCGTCATGTTGATTTATCAGCTAATGTGCCACTTGCATGGGGTGCTCATCGTGCTGCAAGTATTGTTGCTGAACAAATTGCTGGAGATACTACAGTAGAGTTTAAAGGATTTTTAGGTAATAATATTGTAAAATTCTTTGATTATACATTTGCTAGTGTAGGTGTTAAACCTAATGAATTACAACAATTTGACTATAAAATGGTCGAAGTGACTCAAGGGGCGCATGCGAATTATTACCCAGGAAATTCCCCTTTACACTTAAGAGTATATTATGACACTGCGAGTCGTCAGATTTTAAGAGCTGCTGCAGTTGGAAAAGAAGGTGCCGATAAGCGTATAGATGTATTATCAATGGCAATGATGAACCAATTAACTGTCGATGAATTAACTGAATTTGAAGTGGCTTACGCACCGCCGTATAGTCATCCTAAAGATTTAATCAACATGATTGGTTATAAAGCTAAATAAATGAATCATTTAATTCGATTTAACGAATTAAAATAATAAGAGCTTGGGACATAAATCCCTAAAAAACAGCAGTAAGATAATTTCCAATTAGAAAATATCTTACTGCTGTTCTATATTTATACAATACTTCGTATTGAATGGCTTCGCTATGCCCGTCTGGCACATAATTGTAAAATTCTATAAATAGAATTTTTGATGACGGGTCCCTTCCTAGGGTGCCGTCTCAGCCACCCCAACCGGCACATTGTTGTAAGCTGACTATATGTCAGCTTCTGTGTTGGGGCCCCTGTCTTCGACTGGCACTGCTCCCTCAGGAGTCTCGCCATTAATACTACGTATTAACAAGTAATTTTACTTTTAAATACTTTAAAAAATAAGACACTTTGCCCAACTTGCACATAAATGTAAAATTCAATGAGGCAACAATGCATGAAGCCAAATTCGAAATCCAATAAGAAAATCATGAAGAATTATAATTGGGAATACTATAAAGCCCAAATTAATCAAAAGCTTTTTGAACCAGAAGCGAAAAAATCTATAGTCAATGAAAAATTGATGTAGAGCCTGTTTTTGGATTTATGAAGACTATTTTGGGTTTCACTCGAATGTCAGTTCGATGAATAAATAAAGTTAAACGAGAGCTAGGTTTTGTATTAATGGCACTTAATATAAGGAAAATAGTAGCTCAACGAGCTGTATATTATCAAATACATTTGAAAAAAGCTGATTTCTATCAAATAATTAATAGAAATCAGCTTTTTTACATTGCCTAGAACTTATTGTCCCAAGCTCATTTTTTTAAATTATATTTTTCCGATAATTATAAAAGACATAAGGTTTTAGAGAGTACATCAAATACACCCTAACCCTATGTCTTTATCAATTAGCTTATGCCAAACATTTTTGAAAGAGGTCCTAATGGTAAGATAATACCCAGTACCATTGTGACAATAATTAATGCAATTGTTATCCAAAACATTTTGTGACTTTGTTCATGTCTTTTTCTTTTAGCAATCGATACTTCCATCAATCCAACAACTGCAACACCACATAGCATTTTTAATGTTAAAAGCATGTGATTTGCACCACCACTCATAAATGACTGAATTAATATCCAAAAACCTGAGACTAATGTTAAAAGCATAAATAAGCGTAATACCATGTGTAGCGGTTTGAAAAATGGTGACCCGCCTTGATTTTTTGAAATGTTTAAGTATGTAGCGATAAATAAAATAATCGCTAATACCCAACTTAATATATGTAAATGTAACATACTGATTCCCCCCACTTTAATAATTTATATTATTAAATTAAAGCTTCTTGGGATTAATACCCACTTGCTTGTAATTTAATCATGATTTAATTATACACAGATATATATTCTACCACATTTATATCTCTGGATGTATGAACATAGTATTTTAATACTTGTACCTCATTTTTCATAATCTTTCTTAATAATCAAAGTGCACGAAAAAAACTAACCAATCCAAATTAGGACTGATTAGCTTTAGTCAAATATATTTATTTAGCAATATATGTTGTTAAAGTTCCAATATTATCAATAGTTACTTTAACTTCATCACCAGGTTGTAAAAATTTAGGTGGTTGCATACCAGCACCAACGCCAGCTGGTGTACCAGTCGCAATTATATCACCTGGGTGTAATGCAACATATTTTGAAATTTCTTCAATTAATTCATCAATTTTAAGAATCATTTCACTTGTATTACCATCTTGACGAATTTCATTGTTCACTTTTGTAACGATATTTACATTTTCAGGTAGTGGTAACTCATCTTTTGTCACAATATATGGACCCATTGGGCAACCGCCAGTTAAGCTTTTTGATAAAAATGCTTGATCCTGTTCATTTTGCGCCTTACGGTCAGTAATATCATTGATAATTGTATAACCATATACATAGTCTAAAGCAAGCGCTTTTGGAATCTTTTCACCAGACTTACCAATTACGATACCTAATTCGCCTTCATAATCTAATTGATCTGTAATATCTTTATGATTTGGAATTGTCGCATTATCACCAGTTAAAGATGATGCCGCTTTTGTAAATACATATAATCGTTCCACTTCATGGTTTAATTCATTTGCATGATCTTTATAATTTCTACCAAAAGCAATCACGTTGTTTGGCGGTGTAACTGGTGGTAAAAATTCTATGTCATTAAATGAAATTTTATAATCTTCAGCTCTGCCGCTATCTTCTGCTGCTACAACTGCTTTTCTTACTTGTTCTTGAAAATCTAAAGTATGATTTTGTTGTAAACCAGCTAACAATGTTTTAGGATGAAAATCTCCTTCTGCAAAGTCAGCAAATACTAATGTTAAATCCCAAACAGCATCTTCACGTTTTACTTTAACGCCATATGAAGTTCTGTCATTATACTTGAATGATAAGAATTTCATTCATTCTCAACTCCTCATCTTTATCTTAATTCACATTATAACTTTTTTCGTTATCAAATAACAAATAAATAAGTAAGACAATTTTGAAAATGAACTGATATGGTTTTAGCTATAGGATTTTATACATTATACAAAAACTTTTTTATTATTTTTAAAATTAAAAACTATAGCTGTAATGTTCCAAATTTGAAGAAATATAAATATCCTTTAACTTCTGTTTTTAAAATCGTTTGCAATGTGTTTTGGTAATATTTCATTTGGATTTTATATTTATTTTTTAATTGTGTACCAATTTCTTCATCTGTCATACCACGGCGACGATTAAATGCGTCTGTTTTATAGTCTACAAAGAAATACAATCCATTTTTAACAAATATTAAGTCAATCATACCTTGAATAATAGATGCATCTTCATCTGACTGTGGCAATTGATCTACTAATGCTTGATTAACAACAAATGGCAACTCTCTGTATACTTGATCAGCCTGAGCAATAGATAAATACAAGTCACTATTAATAAATGACATAATTTCATTGACTCGTATATCCTTTTTCGCATCTTGTTCAATAATATGCTTATCGATTAAATTATCAATATAATCATTTAACTCATCTTCTGATAAACGTCCCTTATTAAACGGTAAATGTTGCATAACAGTGTGCATTAAAGTTCCTATTTCATTTGCTTTTCTTTTACCTTGTTCACTTAAAAATTTAGGACGTTCATATGTAGAAAAGCCTATGCGATATTGTCTTACACGTTCATAACTAGTTCCACTTTCTTCTGTTTCCAATTGTCGTTTTAATTCAGATACAGATTGCTTTGAAGGCTTTAAAGTATCTTGTTCATAGGGATATTGATATGACAGCTGATATTTAATTTTAGCTTGGGTGTCTTCATTTCCTTTTGTCATTTCATTTAATTGAGCTACAGAATGATATTCATCGTTTTCTAAAACCGCTTCAGTAGATATGTCTTCAAAATATTCGATAGTTATTTTTACATTTGGGCGACTACTATCTTCTACCTGAATGATATCTTTTTCAAATTTTAAATCATCAGGAAGTGAAGTAGATTGATGTTTCGCTAGAATACCATATATCAGTTGAAACGGATTTGGAGATGTTAGTCGCTCATTTACAGAAATGTATTCACCAGAAATCGATAATTGCTCTAATTCTTGTAAAGTTTTATCATTTTTCACTCTTCCTATTAAGTAAAGCTGCTCTTTAGCACGTGTTAATGCTACATAAATTAAACGCATTTCTTCTGATACAAGTTCTTTTTCGGCAACAGCTTTATATGCAACTGATGCTAAAGATGGAAATGCCATTTCTTTTTCAACATCAAAATAATCCATGCCAAGACCATATTGTTGATTTAAAATAACAGGTTGTTTCAAATCACGTTTATTGAAATCTTTGGAAAGTCCAGAATAAATAACAAATGGAAATTCTAGACCTTTACTACTATGAATCGTCATCATTCGCACAACATTATCATTTGGTCCTACAACATTTTCTTCACCAAAATCTTTACCTCTATCGATAAGTTCATCAATAAATCGAATAAATTGATATAAACCTCTAAAACTAGAATTTTCAAATTCAATCGCTTTATTAAATAGTCCATATAGATTCGCACGACGTCCACGACCACCAATTAACCCACTAAAATATTGAATAACATAATGATCGTTATAAAATAGATCAATTAACTGATATACAGGATGGTCTTGACTATATTGCTGATAGCGCTGAATGTCTTTTAAAAATAATTTTAATTTTTCAACTAAAGATTTATCAGCTTCTTCATCTTTAATATAATTCACTATCGATTGATAAAAATAATCATCATTCGGACTTAATATTCTAATTTGTGCTAATTCATCTTCTTTAAATTGATAAATAACGGAACGCATTAAACCCACTAAATAAATATCTTGCAGTGGATTATCTATCGCTCTTAAAAATGACAATACTAAGCGTACTTCTGTTTGTTCAAAGTACCCTTCACGACTATTTACATGAAACGGAATATCTTCATTTTTAAAGGCTTGCTGTAAATTACGAGCTTGTCCAAAACTACGTTCTAAAATGACGATATCTTTATAAGTCGCACTTCGATAACTTTGAGATTTCATATCATAAACCTTTTGATGCTCTAAAATATCTTTAACTTGTTCTACAATAAAGTGCGCTTCTTGTTCACTGCCAGTTAAGTCACTATGTTCTTGATTCGCTTCAACTAATACTTTTAAGTTAACCGGATGGTTCGTTTCATCAAATGGTGCACCATAATATAATTGCGTCGCTGCATCATAATTCACTTCACCTACTTGTTCATCCATCATGTGCTTAAACAAATAGTTCGTTGTCGCTAATACTTCTTTTCGAGAGCGGAAATTTTGCGATAAATCAATTCGACGTCCACTATTTTCGCCGTCTATGGTAAATCGTTGATATTTTTCAATAAATAGACTTGGATCTGCTTGTCTAAATTTATAAATGGATTGCTTAACATCACCCACCATAAATAAATTACCGTCATGTTCATCTCCAGTTTTGATACAAGATAATATTTTCTCCTGCACTCTGTTTGTATCTTGGTATTCATCAACTAAGATTTCATCAAAATGCTGACGATATGATTCTGCAATTTCTGATGGCGTACCATCTTCATTTGTTAAAATTTGTAGTGCAAAATGTTCATAATCGGAAAAGTCTAAAATATTTTTACTCCGTTTTTTACGGTTGAATTCTGACATCACATCTTTAACAATACGTGCAAGATATTTTACACGTGGTGCCAATTGTTGCATGTCTTCTTTTAAATCATCAGCTTCTCTTGAAAAGTAATCATTTTTAACTTTATCAATTAATGATTTGTATTTTTTATAATGAAGTTTAGCATCCTCTAATGCATCTACCATCATGTCATTCGCTTCTTTAATTTTCGCTGTTATATTAGGTAAACGCGCACCGAAGTCATGCCCTGTTAAATAAGATATATCAATAAATCCACCTTCAAGAACACGCGCCATTAAACGTCTTTCATCTTCTATAATTGCTAAGTGCTTTTCAACTCCATCCATCATACTAAATAAGTCATATGATTTATCTAGAGCATCATTTGCCGCTGTTAAGAATACTTTCGATAAATCTGTTAATAATTGAATGAGTTGTGCTTGTTGCTCTTCATTTTGATAAGGCTGTACTAATTGATCTAACCATTGTGAAGGATTTGGATTTGCTACACTAAAGAAATACAGTTGCTTGATAATTGCCCGAAATTGATCATCACTTCTATCTGATGATAATTGTTCTGTTAATTCTATAAATGCAGGGTCCAGGATATCATAGTGTTGTTCAATCACTTCATCAATTGTTTGCTCCAATAGTAAAATATTTTCCGCTTCGCTACTAGTTCTAAAATTCGGATCAATATTTAACACATCATAATGTTGCTGAATTAATTTTAAACAAAAACTATGTAGCGTAGATATTTGCGCTTGATGAATTTTAATGCGTTGATTTTTCAAATGAGCGTTCATAGGATCAGCAATAGAAGCCTCTTGAATACGTTGATCAACACGATGTTTCATCTCACGTGCACTCAAGTTTGTAAAAGTTACAACTAAGAGTCGATCAACATCTACACTATCACGTAAAATCTTTTGAATGATCCGCTCGACTAGTACAGCGGTTTTACCCGACCCAGCTGCTGCAGCAACTAGTACATCTTGTCCTGAAGCATAGATACTTTGCCACTGCGCATCTGTCCAAATCACGCCTTGTGGTTTCTCTGGAATTGTCATTTATTGCTCACCCCCAAATTTATCAATGTTTATATTTTGAATCGCCTCTATTGGATTAATTGTTTCATCAACTGAACGGTATCGTTTACTATCTATCATGCCATCAACATGACATACCGATTGATAACTACAAAATGCACACGGTAATTTTTGTTTATATTTTAATGGTGCAACTTCTGTATGCCCATCCATAATATTTGAAGCAGTTTCAATAAAATTCTCTTTATTATGTTGGATAAATTTATAGATTGTTTCTTCATCTGCAACTTGACTACCTCGTTTACTTAACGAACCATCTTTATTCAAGCCAACAGGAACTATATCTGAAGTAAATTTAGGTTCTAAACGGATGTCCAATGCATCAATAACTGCTTGGTCCGCATTCACTAAACCACTGAGCTTAAATTTTTTAATTAAGTCTTGTTCTAATTTATCTTCATCAATATCTGCCCATGATTTAAATTTAATTCTAGGTTCATGAACATGGAAATATAATAATCCCCCTGGTTTCACGATATCTGTTAATCCAAGACGCTGTTTATTTTGTAAAACGATATCCATATATGTCATCATTTGCATTTGCATTCCATAATATACTTTCGTTAAGTCGAGTGTCGCACTTCCTTCAGATGATTTATAGTCAATAATATTAACAAAACTTGTATCATCTTTTGTATACGTATCGATGCGGTCAATTTGTCCTCTAATATTGATTGGAATTCCTTGTGATGTCGTTAATGTTTGTGCTATTAACTCATCGTTTGCTCTTGGTTTCCTTCTAAAACTCGTTTCAAAATATTTGGGCATAAATTTAGAATAGGTACCTTGATATTTTAAAGCACTGAGCGTCGTTTCTACTATTGCGCCAATACGTCTTGATAAATAACGATAATATGCCGAAGAATTTAACAAATTAAACTGAACTTTAGGTAAAATTTCTTCCAAAGCTTCATTCGTTAATTGTCTAATTTTTTTAAGGTCTAGCTGTTTAAAATCACCATTAATACGTTCAGAAATATATTTTAAAACAGAGTGGAAAATGTCACCTAAATCAAAGTTTTGAAGTTCATATTTTGTTCGTTCATTTAATTTCAAACCATGTGAAGCATAATGTTTAAATGGACATTGTTGATAACCTTCAAAACGGGAGACACTGGCATTGATTTCTTTACCATATAAATCTTTTGAAAGTGTTTCGCCTAATTGTACAGTTTCATTATCAAAAGTTAACGCTGACATTAAATAATTTAGTCCTTGATTTAAATCATCATTATCGCGAATCACTTGGTATGCATCTAGCCAACTATCAGCGACAATCTCATCATCTAACCATGATCGTAACGCTTCAAATAATGCAATTTTCGTTTGCTTAACATGTTGCATTAACGATAGCGGTGCTACTTCGTGATAACGAGGAATGTTAGTAATTTCAAGTTGATTGAATAACGCTTGAATTTGAGTTAAAAACGGACTAATCTCTTTATCATCGCCACTTGATCCCATTAAACTATATGAAAATGTTACATCTTGTCGCGCTCTTGTCATAGCAATATAGCAAACAAATGCTTCATCCATCTGTAAAATATCTGATGTAGGACTCAACTCTACATTTGCTTGTTGTTCAAAATATTTCTTTTCTTCATCAGTAATTAAACTTGATGCAGTTACTGGTTGTGGCATGGTGCCGTCGTTCATACCTACTAAGTAAACATGTTGCTTATTGTCGACTTTAGCCAAATCCATCGTACCAATACTTACTTGATCTAATGTTTGTGGAATCATGACAAATTCTAATTGTTCTAGACCAATATCAAATACTTCTAAGAAACGATCCATCGACATTGGTTCATCGCCAAATACTAGAACTAAGTCGTCAAGAATTTGAATCAATCCATTCCAAATTTGATCAATTTCTTCTGCTTTTTCATGGTTACCATTTAAGTCAAGTTCATCTCGCTCTGTCATCAGGTGATTAGGTAACTCAAAATATTCCATACTTTCATAAAATGCAGTTGCAAAGCTTCTTACTGTATCTGCTTGCGACATCTGCTTTTCAAAATGCAAAATTTTATCAATTACATCTTGTTTTAATTTAACAACTTGTTCAAATGTGTTACGTTCATCCTCTGTCAATTTATGGGCTTTTCGTCCCATTTTACTAAAATGTTCAACATTAAATAAATCATCATCTAACCAACGCTTACCATATATACCTCTTTCCAATACAAAGTTTTCAAGCAAATCTACTAAATAAGCGCTATTTTTAATTTGAGAAGTTAATATATCCGTTTTAAGCAAGCGTAACATTGGATTAACATGCCAATTTGATTGAATAACTTCAATAAGAGAACGAATCATTTCCATGACTGGATGGTGTGTCATCGAACGCTTCGTATCAATGTTAAATGGAATATCATAGAGCGGTAATATTGACTCAAATAAATATGCATATGATTCATCGCGATATAAAATTGCAATATCTTGAAACCTTAAGTGCTTATCTCTAATATCTATAATAATACGTCTCGCAATTTCATTAATTTCTTCTCTCATTGTGGCAGATTCTAAGATATCAATATGACCTTGGCATGCCTCTTGATTAATTTGTAGTGCATCAAATTGCAGTTCAAGATGTTTTAAATCTTGATTAGTAAATCGGTATTGTTGATTAAAATGTTGACGTTCTAATGGTATATTTAATTCATTTGAAATTTCCTCAATATGTCGTAATACTTCTGAAGGCTTTCTAAACATACTAAATTGGTCTTGGTTACCGTCTGTTGTCAATATAATAGTTACACTTTTCGCATGCTCTATTAATCCTTTAATAATTAAATATTCAATCGTTGAAAAGTTATGAAAGCCATCAATATAAATGTCTGCTTTTTTAAGCCATTCCGACTTTGACATACAATCAATAAATTTTTGCAAAGCATCTTCGCCAGTAATAAATTCATTTTGAATGCGTTGTTCGAAATCTCGATATATTAATGCAATATCTTCTAATTTATGTTTCGTTCGAGTCTGTACATGATTGTCAGTTATAAACTGATCTAAATGATCAGGCGTTACAGCATATTTTTTAAAGTCTTGAATTTGTTCGGCTAATTTTTCACTAAACCCATAATATTTTGCTTGTGATTTGTACAACTTTAAATGTTGTTGCTGTTCTTGAACGATATTATAAATCATCATTTCCATAGCAGCTTTAGATAGTTTTTGTTCACTATAACTACCAACTTCTTGGAAAATACGGTGACTTAAGCGCTCAAAATGCAGTACTTCTGTTCTTAAGCTACCATTTAATTCTGAATCGTTAACAAAGGCTTGTTCTAATTGAAATGTACTTTGTGTTGGAGCAATTAAAATGATTGGATCGCCGAGTGGATCCTGTTTCATTTTTTGTTTTATTTCAGTTAACATTTTCGTAGACTTACCTGTTCCTGCTCTTCCTAAATAAGCATGTAATGTCATGACAAACCCTCACTTCCTTTGACACATATTTTAACATAAAGTGATTGTGTTTGATTTATTAATTGTTTTCGTTACATGGAGGCTTTCTTTTTACAATTCTCCTTAAAAATAAAACATCGTTTATCAGATTTGAAACCGATAAACGATGTTTTATTTACTAGGTATTAATTTTTAGTGTTTTCAGGATTAAAATTATATTTAAATTCGCTGAATGGCCAGAATCTAAATGAAACTTTACCAACGATTTGATCTTCGTCAATAAGACCAAATGCACGACTATCTTTACTTACTTCTCTATTGTCTCCTAAAACTAAATACTTTCCTTTTGGAATAACATTTGATTTAGGATTTGCATTCGGTAAATTTTTCACTTGGAAAGTTCCAGTTATATAATCACCTTGTTTACGTTTTAAATTGTAGTTTAAGTAAGGTTCATCTTGCTTTTTACCATTGACATATAAAGTATCATTTTTATATTCAACTTTATCACCAGGAACACCGATGACACGTTTTACATAATCATCTTTTTGATTTGCATGGAAGACAACTACGTTACCCTTTTCCAAACCACCCGTTTTATAGCCGATGATGTTTACAGCAACACGCTCGCCATCTTTCAAAGTCGGATCCATTGATTCACCTTTAATCGTATATGGAGTAACGATAAATTTACCAACTATACATAAAATAACCAAGGCTACTGCAATAGAAATAATCCATTCCAATATTTCTTTTTTCAATTTTGACACCTCTTTTTAAGATTTGAACTGAACAGTCCATTTTGAAAAAGGATAGTATCGTAAACTAACATTACCAATAATATCCTTTTTATCGATTAAACCAAATTGTCTTGAATCGTGCTTGTTATTATCTTGATCATTTAGCACAACAAAATTGTTTGGTGGAATAATATCACCATCTAATTCTTTAAAATTGCGCAAATTAAAGTCTTTTATTTTTCTGTTTTTGGCATAAGATGCATCTACTGGTCGATCATCACGGTATAATTGTCCGTTACGAAATGCCATTGATTGACCAGGTTTGGCAATAATTCTACTTGTATATATCGTGTTACCACGTCTATATGTAATGATATCACCATTATTTAATTGATTAAATGTGACTTTAATTTTATTTACGATAACACGATCCCCTTTGTCAAGCGTTGGTGACATTTCATTATTTGGAATGACATGACCAACTATTACAAAAGTTTGTATGAACAGTACAATGATAATAGCAAGTATAACTGAAATCAAACATTTAACAACTTTTTTCACCTTGTCACTCCTTTTTCGAACCCATAAAATGCTGTTCTAGCTTTTTTCCGACAATCCAAAATACAACTAATATGGCTAACATCAGTAATCCTCGTAAAGGATGGGTAAATATTGTAGTAATTTCTTTTCCTAAATACCCTAAAATAATAGTTGAAATTAATTTAGATGATGCTAAAACAAAAAAATAATATTTAGGTCTTATATGAGAAAGACTCGCTACAAAATTAATTAATGTATTTGGTGTAAAAGGAAAACAAAGTAAAATAAATAATGGTATTAATCCTTGTCGATCAATAAAACTAATTAATCGTTGAACAGCAGTCTTTTGTTTAATACGCTGCATCTTTTCAGTATTTACTAATCGTTTACATATTAAATAGACAGTGAATGTACCAGCAATTAAGCCTAGCCAACTAATCAATATGCCTAAAATAGGTCCATAAGCATGAATATTAATTAAAATATAAAGTGCTAGTGGAAATACTGGGACAATTGCTCTAATATATAGCAAAATAAATCCTGGTATATAGCCAAACTGTCGAAATATCTCAAACCATTCTTCTATTTGATGAAATGACAAATCATCAATCCCTTTCTTTGGCTAAAGATAATTATTCTTTCATTATAAAGATATTTGCAAAGTAAAGAAACATTAACATGTAATCATGCTAATAAATCAGTCTCTAGTAGTATAACAATATTGTTGTATGACAGATGTTATTTTTTCTTTAATTTTCTCTTAACATCTTGTCACATTAGCTAGTAACCTAGTTGTTGCTTAAAAATAAAAACGAGGTTGTCATTACATTTTTACATTTGTAATGACAACCTCGGAAATATTCTTTAAATAGTTAACGTCTAATCCTATCTTTTCAAACTTCACTAATCTTTGAAGTAATGTTTTTTATAAACGTTCTTCTAATTCTTTTTTCAAGTCTTCAAATCCAGGTTTACCTAATAATGCGAACATATTTTGTTTATATGCTTCTACACCTGGTTGGTTAAATGGATTCACACCTAGTTGGTATCCACTCATTGCACATGCTAATTCGAAGAAGTATACAACATAGCCAAAAGTTTCTTCATCCAATTGTGGAATATTTACTACCATATTAGGAACGCCACCATCAGTATGTGCTAATAATGTACCTTCAAATGCTTTAGTATTTACTTCATCTATTGTCTTACCAGCTAAATAGTTTAATCCATCTAAATCATCGCTATCATTTTCAATTGTAATATCATATTTAGGATGATTTACTTTAACAACTGTTTCGAATAAGAAGCGACGGCCTTCTTGTACATATTGACCTAATGAATGTAAGTCAGTTGTGTAGTTGGCACTTGAAGGGTAGATACCTTTGAAGTCTTTACCTTCTGATTCACCAAACAATTGTTTCCACCATTCATTGAAGTATTGCATTGATGGTTCATAGTTAATCAACATTTCTGTTGTATAACCTTTTGCATATAAAATATTTCGAATTGTCGCATATTGATATGCAATGTTTTCTTCTAATTTATCTGAAGATAGTTCTTCACGTGCTTTTGCTGCACCAATCATCATAGCTTCGATATTAATACCAGCTGTTGCAATTGGTAATAAACCTACTGCTGTTAAAACAGAATATCTTCCACCTACATCATCAGGTACGATAAACGTTTCATAGCCTTCATTTGTAGCTAACTGTTTTAATGCACCTTTTTCTTTATCAGTTGTTGCAAAAATACGTTTCTTCGCTTCTTCTTTACCGTATCTTTCTTCAACTAATTGTTTGAACAATCTAAATGCAACTGCAGGTTCTGTTGTTGTACCTGATTTAGAAATAACGTTAACAGAGAAATCTTTGTCTGCTAAATAATCAACTAACTCTTTAGTGTATGTTGATGATAAGTGATTACCAACAAAAACAATTTCAGGGTATTCATTGCTGTTTCTAAATGATGACGTTAACATTTCAATTGCTGCACGTGCACCTAAATAAGAACCACCAATACCGATGACTACTAAAACATCAGAATTTTCTTTAATGCGTTTTGATGCTTCTACAATTCTTGAAAATTCTTCTTTATCGTAATCAACTGGTAAATCAACCCAGCCTAAGAAGTCGCTTCCAGCACCTGTACCTTCATGAATTGTTTTGTGAATTGATTTTACAATTTCTTGTTGCTGTTTTAATTCGTGTTCTCCGAAAAATTCTAACGTTTTACTAAAATCTAATTGAATATGAGTCATCTATAAAAGCCTCCTGTTTCATTTAATACCTTAATTTTACTAAGTTTACGTTTGCGATTCAATTCACAAGTTTGAATTAAAGAAATAAAATTGATATTTATGTGACTTTCCACACATATTTTCGAGTTATTCTTAAATCCCCCACTTCCTCTTAAACACTTTTTATACAAATTGCATGTATTAATAAAACTTTTCAAACATTGTTATATCAATACATCAAAGGATAATCACAAAGAAGCTAATCTAATTTTATGAATAAATATGTAAAATAATGGTTTTATTTTCATAAAAAGTTTGCTATCATGTGTTCATACGAAATATTCAGATAACTACAATGAGGTGAATTTTATGAAAGAGAAAATTGTTTTAGCATATTCAGGAGGACTAGATACAAGTGTTGCCGTACAATGGCTCATCGACAAAGGATACGACGTTGTAGCATGTTGCCTTGATGTTGGTGAAGGTAAAGATTTAGATATCGTTTATCAAAAAGCTTTAGATATGGGTGCTATCGAATGTCACATCATTGATGCGACTAAAGAATTTAGTGATGATTATGTAAGTTATGCAATCAAAGGAAATTTAATGTATGAAAATGCATATCCATTAGTTTCTGCATTATCTAGACCACTAATTGCCAAAAAATTAGTAGAAATTGCTGAAAAAACAAATTCAGTAGGTATTGCACATGGATGTACTGGTAAAGGGAATGACCAAGTACGTTTTGAAGTTGCAATCAAAGCTTTAAATCCTTCATTAAAAGCATTTGCACCAGTACGTGAGTGGGCTTGGAGTCGTGAAGAAGAAATTGATTATGCAATTAAGCACAATATTCCAGTATCAATCAACCATGATTCACCTTATTCTATTGACCAAAATTTATGGGGTAGAGCCAATGAATGTGGTATTTTAGAAGATCCTTATGCTGCACCACCAGAAGATGCTTTCGATTTAACAAATGCATTAGAAGATACTCCAGATACGGCTGATGAAATCATTATAACGTTTGAAAAAGGTATTCCAGTTCAAATTGATGGTAAATCTTATCAGTTAGATGATTTGATTTTAACGTTAAATGCATTAGCTGGTAAGCATGGAATCGGTAGAATTGATCATGTTGAAAATAGACTTGTAGGTATTAAATCAAGAGAGATTTATGAAGCACCTGCTGCTGAAGTCATTTTAAAAGCGCATAAAGCATTAGAAACTATTACATTGACAAAAGATGTTGCACACTTTAAACCGGTCATTGAGAAACAATTTGCTGAACAACTATACAACGGTTTATGGTTCTCACCTTTAACTGATAGCTTAAAATTATTTATTGATAGTACTCAGCAATACGTGACTGGTGATGTCAGAATTAAATTATTCAAAGGGAATGCCATCGTAAATGGTAGAAAGTCACCTTACACTTTATATGATGAAAAATTAGCTACTTATACAAAAGAAGATGCATTTAATCAAGACGCTGCTGTTGGCTTTATCGATATCTATGGTTTACCTACTCAAGTAAATGCAATGTTACATGGAGGCTATAGTAATGAGCAATAAAGCTTGGGGAGGTAGATTTGAAGTACAACCTGAAGAATGGGTAGATGACTTCAACGCTTCCATTACCTTTGACCAAACGCTCATAGATCAAGATATCGAAGGCAGTATCGCACATGCAACGATGCTTGCTAATCAAGGCATTATAAGCCAACAAGACAGCGAACAAATAATAAAAGGATTAAAATCTATTCAAAATGATTATCATCAAGACCAAATTCAATTTAGTGCATCATTGGAAGATATCCATTTAAATATTGAACATGAATTAATTAAACGTATCGGTGATGCCGGTGGTAAATTGCATACTGGACGTAGTAGAAATGATCAAGTCGCAACAGACATGCACTTATACACTAAGAAACAAGTTCAAGATATCATCGCATTAATTAAGTCATTACAAGGTGTTATTGTCGACATCGCTTCTAATAATATCGATACAATTATGCCGGGATATACTCATTTACAACGTGCACAGCCCATTTCTTTTGCGCACCATATTATGACTTATTTTTGGATGTTACAACGAGATCAACAACGATTTGAAGATAGTTTAAAACGAATTGATATTAATCCTTTAGGTGCAGCAGCATTAAGTGGTACCACATACCCTATCGATAGACATGAGACAACAGCATTGTTGAACTTTGGCAGTCTATACGAAAACAGTTTAGATGCGGTCAGTGATAGAGACTATATTATTGAAACATTACACAATATTTCTTTAACAATGGTTCACCTATCTCGTTTTGCAGAAGAAATCATTTTTTGGTCTACAGATGAGGCTAAATTTATTACATTATCAGATGCTTTTTCAACTGGTTCATCTATCATGCCTCAGAAGAAAAATCCTGATATGGCCGAATTAATTAGAGGTAAAGTTGGACGTACAACTGGTCATTTAATGAGCATGCTTATGACTTTAAAAGGCCTACCTTTAGCATATAATAAAGACATGCAGGAAGATAAAGAAGGATTATTCGATGCAGTTCATACAATTAAAGGTTCTTTACGTATCTTTGAAGGTATGATTAAAACGATGACAATTAATAAAGATCGACTAAATCAAACTGTTAAAGAAGATTTTTCAAACGCAACGGAACTTGCAGACTATTTAGTGACTAAAAACATTCCATTTAGAACTGCACATGAAATTGTTGGAAAAATCGTTTTAGAATGTATTCAACAAGGTCATTATTTATTAGATGTGCCTTTAGAAACATACCAACAACATCATTCAAGTATTGAAGCAGATATTTATGATTATTTACAACCTGAAAATTGTTTGAAACGACGTCAAAGTTATGGCTCAACGGGACAAGATGCTGTAAAACAGCAAATTGAGGTTGCGAAACAATTATTAATAGATTAATTACGGTTTTAATATATTTACCCACTTTGTCATTTTAAAAGGCAAGTGGGTATTTTTCTGTATTGATTTATGAATTGTGGATTATTTTTTTTAATACCTAAAATATTTGATAATTCTTTTAAATTTATATTACAGTCATGTTATAAATTGTAAAATAAATGTGTAAAGCGTTTTCATAAAGAAAGTTTTATAGTATTTTTAAATTGTCATACTAAAAAAATAGAGATGAAAGGACAATGACTATGACAAATTCTTCGAAAAGCTTCACTAAATTTATGGCTGCTTCTGCTGTTTTTACAATGGGATTTTTATCAGTACCTACTGCTGGTGCAGAACAAATGAATCATATCACAAACAAATCACAAGCAATAAAATGGCATACAAACCTAACGAATGAACGTTTCACAACAATTGCACATCGTGGAGCTAGTGGTTATGCGCCTGAACATACCTTCCAATCATATGATAAGAGTCATAATGAATTAAAAGCTTCTTACATTGAAATTGACTTACAACGTACAAAGGATGGGCACTTAGTTGCCATGCATGATGAAACTGTTAATCGAACGACTAACGGTCATGGTAGAGTTGAGGATTATACTCTTGATGAATTAAAACAATTAGATGCTGGTAGTTGGTTCAATAAAAAATATCCAAAATATGCAAAGGCAAGTTATAAAAATGCCAAAGTGCCGACTTTAGATGAAATTTTAGAACGTTATGGTCCGAATGCAAATTACTATATTGAAACAAAATCACCTGAAGTATATCCAGGTATGGAAGAACAATTATTGGAATCATTGAAAAAACATCACCTTTTAAATAACAGTAAATTAAAAAAAGGACATGTCATGATTCAATCATTTTCTGATGCAAGTTTGAAGAAAATTCATAAACAAAATAAGCACGTTCCACTTGTAAAATTAGTTGATAAAGGTGAACTACAACAATTTAACGAACAGCGTTTGAAAGAGATACGTTCTTATGCTATTGGTATAGGCCCTGACTATACTGATTTAAACGAACAAAATACGCATCATTTAAAAGATTTAGGTTTTTTAGTACATCCATATACTGTAAATGAAAAAGCTGATATGCAACGTTTGAATGGTTATGGTGTTGATGGTGTATTTACAAATTTTGCTGATAAATATAAAGAAGTCATTAAGTAGGATTATTAATATTCAAATAGTTGTTTAAATGATAATTCTAGATAATATTTTAGTTATTACAACATAAAAAAGCAGTAAGTTTATTTTTCCGTAGAAAATATCTTACTGCTTTTTTCGAATTCATAATTCAATATATTTAATTATGCCCAGCCACGATATCTTGCCGCTTCTGCTGTACGCTTAATACCAATAATATATGCTGCCAGTCTCATATCAATTTTTCTATTTTGAGACAATTCGTAAATTGTGTCGAATGCCGCTTCTAGTTTTTCACGTAATTTTTCGTTAACTTCTTCTTCTGACCAGTAATAACCTTGGTTATTCTGTACCCATTCGAAGTAAGAAACGGTTACACCACCAGCACTTGCTAACACGTCTGGTACTAGTAAAATACCACGTTCAGTTAAAATACGCGTTGCTTCTGGTGTTGTTGGACCATTAGCTGCTTCAACAACAATGCTAGCTTTAATATCATGTGCATTGTCTTCTGTAATTTGGTTTGAAATAGCTGCTGGCACTAAAATATCACAATCTAGTTCAAACAATTCTTTATTTGAAATTGTTTCTTCGAATAGATTTGTTACTGTACCGAAACTATCACGACGATCTAATAAATAATCTATGTCTAAGCCGTTTGGATCGTGTAATGCACCATATGCATCAGAAATACCTACAATTTTTGCACCTAAATCATATAAGAATTTAGCTAAGAAACTTCCGGCATTACCGAAACCTTGTATGACAACTTTGGCACCTTCAATTTGCATATTACGACGCTTTGCAGCCTGTTCAATCGCAATAACTACACCAAGTGCTGTTGATCTATCACGTCCGTGTGAACCACCTAAAACAATTGGTTTACCTGTAATGAAACCTGGAGAATTAAATTTATCTAATGCACTATATTCGTCCATCATCCAAGCCATAATTTGTGAGTTTGTAAATACATCTGGTGCTGGAATGTCTTTGTTTGGACCAACGAATTGTGAAATCGCTCTTACATAACCGCGTGATAAACGTTCAACTTCATGAATGCTCATTTGTCGTGGATCACAAACGATTCCACCTTTACCACCACCATATGGTAAGTTTACAATGCCGCACTTCAATGTCATCCACATTGATAATGCTTTTACTTCTTCTTCATCTACGTCTGGGTGGAAACGCACACCACCTTTTGTTGGTCCAACAGCATCATTATGTTGTGCACGGTAACCAGTGAATGTTTTAACAGTACCATCATCCATACGAACTGGAATACGTACTTGCAACATTCTTAATGGTTCTTTAATCAAATCATACATACCTTCGTCAAATCCCAATTTATGCAATGCTTCTTTAATAATTCCTTGAGTAGAAGTTACTAAATTATTGTTCTCAGTCATGATCCTTTTCGCCTCTTCTTTACCTAATGATTTCGCTTTCAAACATATTGTAACATAACGTATTTCTTTTTAAAGCCCTTACAAACTGATTGTTACAACTTTTTGACATTATTGAAATACATGTCTAATTTTTTCAAGTGCAAGATCTAATTCTTCTTTCGTAATAACTAATGGTGGTGCAAAACGAATGACCGTATCATGCGTTTCTTTACATAATAAACCTTCTTCTTTCAAAGCTTCACAGTATGGTCTAGCACTTTCATTCAGTTCAACACCAATGAATAATCCACGTCCACGAACTTCTTTAATTGATGGATGATCAATTTGCTTTAATTGTTCTTTAAAATACTCTCCTAATTCTAAAGAGCGTCCTGGTAAATCTTCATCAACAATTACATCCAATGCAGCAATAGATGCAGCACAAGCGAGTGGGTTACCACCAAATGTAGACCCATGTGAACCTGGAGTAAAGACATCTAATACTTCTTTATCCGCTAATACAACTGATATTGGGAATACGCCACCACCAAGTGCTTTACCTAAAATATATACATCCGGTTTCACATTATCCCAATCCGTAGCAAACAATTTTCCTGAACGTCCCAATCCTGCTTGAATTTCATCAGCAATAAATAATACATTGTGTTCATCACATAATTCTCTTATTGCTTTTAAATATCCTTCTGGTGGAATATTAATACCTGCTTCACCTTGAATTGGCTCAACTAAAATCGCTGCAGTATTTTCATTTATTGCTGCCTTCAATGCGTCTACATCACCAAAGTCTACTTTTCTAAATCCATCTAATAACGGACCATATCCACGTTGATATTCTGCTTCGGATGATAACGACACTGGTGCCATCGTACGACCATGGAAATTACCATTGAACGCAATAATTTCTGCTTTATTTGGTTCAATACCCTTAACATCGTATGCCCAGCGACGTGCTGCTTTTAAAGCTGTTTCTACTGCTTCAGCGCCTGTATTCATTGGTAAAGCTTTATCTTTACCTGCTAGTTTACAAATTTTTTCGTACCATTCACCTAAATTATCACTGTGAAAAGCACGTGAAACTAGAGTCACTTTATCAGCTTGATCTTTTAATGCTTGAATAATTTTCGGATGTCTATGACCTTGGTTAACAGCGGAATATGCAGATAACATATCCATATATTTATTGCCTTCAGGATCTTTAACCCATACCCCTTCAGCTTCTGAAATGACAATTGGCAATGGTAAATAATTATGTGCTCCGTAATGATTTGTTAACTCAATAATTTTTTCAGATTTAGTCATCATATCTCCCCTTTTCATCATTTATAACTATTATACATGAAACATTATCCAAATAATTACATTAGTTTTCAAAGCAGATACTTTTTCACCAATAAAGATGAATTAATAACTAAGCTTCATTAAATTTGTCTATTTTGAAAACCCTTACATTTATAATGACATAATTGCTTTAATGATTACAAGCAAAAGAATTGATAATTTTACACTTAATCAAAAGTATATTTTACTAAGATATTTTTATTTATAAATATTGAAAACCACTAACAAATTGCATACACAATATCATTAGTGGTAAGTTCGAAATGCTTATTTATCTTTATTAGGTAATGGGTAAAACCCTTGATTAAATTGGTTCCATAAGTTAGGCGTCAAATGATGTTTATCTTCTCTTTCTGGATCAAAATAATTTATAATTTCATCTTCTCGTCCATCTTTAATTTTCTCAATAAATTGATAATCTAAAAGTAATTCACGACCAATTGCTACTAATTCCACACCAACATTTTCAACAGCATCTAATGCTTCATCAGCAGTAAAAATAGACCCAATGCCAATAAGTGGCATACGTCCGTTTATCCATTTATGAATTAGTGGTAACCTTTCTTGACCCGCATATTTCCCTTCACGTGTCGTTGCATGAGTATCGATCATCGATACATGAATATAGTCAATAGACATTTGGCTAATTGTTGTAACTAATTCTTCAGTAATTTCCATTGTAATACCTGGAGATTCCGCTTCTTCTGGAGACAATCTATATCCAACAATAAAGTCTTTTTTACCAAATTGTTCTTTCGCTTTAAGTACTTCTTCAATAACAGCCACTGGGAATTTATATTGATTTGCCCAGATATCGTTTCTTCTATTGTAATATGGGGATACAAATTGATGAATTAAGTAATGATTTGCACCATGAATTTCAACTCCATCAAACCCTGCTTCAATTGCTCGTCGTGTTGCCTCTCCAAAATCTTTTATCGCTTGTTCAATTTCTTGAGCCGTCATTTCTCTTGCACTATGCTCTTGTTTTTGCCCAAAACTTTTTAAAGAAATCGGACTTGGAGCAATCACATCTCCATCAGGTGTTAATTCAGGTAATGCTTGTGCGCCACCATGATGAATTTGAACTAATGCTTTAGCTCCATTTTTCTTCATAACTTTTGCTAATCGTTTTAATCCTTCAATATCACTATCATGTGCAATTGATGGCTGCCCTGGAAATGCTTTTCCAACATCACTAACATTACTTGCTGCGTTAATAGATAGGCCAACGTCTTGTGAACGTTTTTCAATATAAGGAAGTTCTACTTCTGAAATTGTACCGTCATCATTTGAAGAAATATGTGTTAAAGGGGCTAACACAAAACGATTTCTTAACACTACGCCATTTGGTAATTCTACTTTATCAAACAATGGTTCATATTTACTTTTCATTACTTAATTCCTCCTTAAAAATATTGAATTGACTATAACATGATTTTTTATCGTTCTCCAATTATCTGTTTATAGATTGAATCATTATGGTAATATTCTTTTTAATTATCGAGCTTGTATTTAAAATCTGTTAAAAAAATTAAACGTAACTTTATTTTAAGATGCAGTGTGTCAAGAGGTTTCGAAAAATTTTTTAAATAAATTTTTATGGTTATAAAGAAAGAGTATAAATAGAAGATATATAAGTTGATTGTTATTACTAACATTATATCACAAAACCGCTATACAAGAAAAGAATTACAATTATAATGTTTATATACATTTCTTATGCATTATGCCAACGCCTTTTCACTTCCGCACTCGCGCTTAAACGCTCGCTTAGACCACCTTATTTTTAGTGATAGGTTCTTACAGAACACAATCACTAAAAAGTAAGGTCATTAGGGTTATGTGCGTCTCTAATTATATTCTAACATTCTCATATACTCACTTGTCTTATAATTTTGCTTCATTCTTGGACGCTGATTAATTTGTAGCACGGCTATTTCTACATCTATATCAGAAACATTTACAAAATCTGTATCTTTAGGAAAATATTGACGTAATAATCCATTTACTTGTTCTATAGAACCACGTTGATATGGACAACCCGGATCGCTAAAATAAACAGAACAATTCAACTCACGTTCAATTAACTCAAATTTCGCAAATTCCTTACCTCTATCAATCGTAATCGTTTTAATATTTTCTTGTTTCAATATTTCTACAATCGTTGAACATACAACATCAGAACGTCTTGTAGGTAAAATTTTCGCATATAAAAATCTCGTTTTACGTTCTAAAATCGTTAATAAACAATATCGAGAGGGACGTTTACTCCAAATAGTATCTATTTCATAATGTCCAAATTCTTCACGTTTTACGACTTCTATTGGACCGACTACTTATTGAACGATGCTGACCTATTTTAATTTTGCCACGTTCTTCAGTTGTTTTTGTATACTTTTTTCCACCTCGGCGCATATCTTTCACTTTATTTACTCTAATTTGTCCAGTATTAATATATCTATATATAGTAGAAAAGCTAACATAATAGCCAATATCTTTTTCCATTTCTGAAGAAATCTGTCTAGGTGACCACTTTAAAGACAATTTCTGTTCAATATACTTCTTTATAGTAGGATTTAATGCACGCATCTCTTCCTTCTTTTTTTCTGGCATTTTCTTAGTTTCTTTAGCCATTTGATGCGCTTTTACAGGGTCATATGTTCCATCTTCTTGAGAACGATGATTTAACTCATAATAAATCACATTATGATGTCTACCTAATATATTCGCAATTTGTAATATGGATAACCCGTCATCAAGATATTTCGCTATTGCTAAACGTGTATCCAAATCAACTGCAACCCTTCTCTTTCGTTGTGTATTCTTTTCAGTCATTTTCATCTTCTCCTTTACATTTTTAAACATCGTTTATAAAATATAATAGAAGAAGATGTTAAAAGAAAGCAACTCCCAAACTTATCAATCGCTTTAGGGAGTTGCTTTTATCTATTCTTTTAAATTCTCTTCTTTATAATCTGGTTTATTTTCTTTCATGAACTTTTCAGGTTTTGCATTATAAACTTTTTCATATTTCTCTGTTGTCTCGTTTTTTCCATATAAACTAGTCCATAATTTAGTACTATCATTATCCCATTTATAAGATAAAGTAATAAATTTCCCATCATTATAAACATTTATATTACTTTTTTTACGTTCAAATTTATTAAAATCACCACTAGTATCACTAGTTCTTTTTTCTTCTAATTTAGAAACTTCCTCAATTTCTTTATCATACTTTTTACCGCATGCAATTAAAGCTGTAGATATTACTAAAATCAATGTTATCAATAAAAATCGCTTTGTCATGATATAATCATCTCCTTTTTATTGAATTATATCATTATTTTATAAATTATCCACGCCCATTTTTTTGTAAATTAAAACGCTGTACATCATTAATTAACCATTTATCATTTGTACGTACCATATCAAGTTGTACAGATGTTTTACGGTTCTCAACTTCCTTTTGCCCCTCAGTATCAATACGCTCATTAAACTGCACAAATACTTTATAGTTATCATGCTTAGGGTCATACTGATCAAAATATACATGAATATCACTCACTGTTACATCGTCGAAAATACTAAACTTCTCTCTATTATCACTAAACAATACATCATAATATTTTTCTGTTACTAATGTCTTAAGTGGTTTAGCTTTTTGTTTAAATGATGACCCTTTTTTTAACGTAAATAGCTCTGTTGTAAATGCTTGTGCTGTCTCACGTATTTGTTTTTCTTCCTCCGCAATCACTGTTTTAGATTGGCGTTTTACACGTTGATGTAATGCCTTATTCGTATCTTTTTTTTGTTGTAATGATTGTTTTAATTCACTCACATGATTCTTTTCTTTTTGAACTTGTTGCTTCGTTGTTTGTGTACCTAAAAAATAAGCACTCACTGTTAAAACTGTCACAATCACAAAGCCAATAATCTTTAATTTCATCGTTATCTACTCCTTATCATGAATAAAACTAATGCCAGATTCTACTTTCATTTCTCTTTGCGATACGATATAAGGTCCTTTAATATTCATTTCTGTCACAGTAAATGTTTTATCATCTTTCACATCAATCACAACAGCTACATGTCCTGTTACTGGCGGTGCACCACCAGCACCAGGCTCGGCAATCATTAACGCACCTACAGCGGGTTTACTATTCACTTTATAACCTTCCTCTTTCGCTCTATCATTCCAAAATTGCGCATGGAACCAATACGTCGATATCGGTTTTCCCATTTTTTGACGAATACCATAGGCATACCATGTACATTGACCCGCTGTATATAAATTACCTTTACCTGCATCTGAATTACTCCATTTTGGCAATTTACCACTAAACTTAATATCTTTACCACCAGTAGACTTACATACAGCGCCATCACCATCACTTAATTTTTTCATCATTGATTTTACCGTTGGTATCCATTGCTTATTCATATTATTCGGGTCATTTGAAGCACCTACAGGCGCATATTTTGGCCCAATTTTCTCTGGTGTCGTTAATCCTTCTTTAATATAAACATCATATAAATTCTTTGCGCCTGCCTCAAGTCCAGCTTCAATTGTTGGATACGTAGAATCATGAATCGACTTTGTACCCATCACAGACAATGGATTCTTTTGACGCGTCGCATTTTCTCCTTTACCCCAACCGGATTCACTCGCAATAATTGCCATAAATAAATTCTCTGGTATTTTATGCTTTTTCGCAATTTTTACAATCACTTTTCCTTTACCTTCTAATGCGCCACCTTTCGCATTTTGTTCAAATACCGCAATACCTTTATCTTTAACATCACCACCCACACACGACATGTCACCATCTGTTTGTTTGTCTTCCTCTGGACTAAATACAAACATCAATATCACAGGAAACAAGAAAAACAAAACACAAAACAATATCAGACCAATTTTTAATAATCTAAATTTAATGCCAATCGGCGTTTGTTTCATCACTTCTTTTACAACAGTCTTTTTATTTACCATGTTTATTAATATCCTTTTGATTTTTCAATCGATCATAAACATGTTTTGTTTGTGAATTTCGTTTAAATGTCGCCTCATTTGTATGTGAACGTGGTTGATATGGTTTATCTTCTCCAGTTTGTATACGGCGTTTTTCAATATCTTTATCATAAGAAGATTGAACGTCTTTATTAAACGATTGACTACGTCTTGATACTTCTTTTGGCGGTTGAGACGAATAAGTAGGGCTAAATGATTCTGTTTGCGGGTTACGTTTAATTTCTTTTTTATGTTTTACATCACGATGCATACCATCATCTTGTGCGATTCGTTTTGATTTCGTATAACCTGACGGTTTTGAATAAGATGGTTTCGAATAACTAACTAAACCTACATTAGGAGCGCCATGCATCTCTTCTTGTTGATTACGTCGTTTAATTTCTTTCGAATTATTGATTGAAATAGGCGTATCTGGTTGTTGATTTCGCTTTAGATTATTATCATTGTTATTTATCATCGGTGGTTCTGGATTATCACGTTGACCATCACGTTTATTCTTTTTATCTTCTGCTCGTTTTTGACGACGTTTATTAAATTCATCTTGTCCTTTGCGCATTACATCAGCACCTAATTTTTGAGGCGATAAACTTAAATTGCCACGTGTCACAAAATCAATGATTTCACTACGTTTTTTATACAGTACAAACAAAATAATCATTAAGAATATCACATTTAAAAAATAAGCTTGTTGGCTTTCTGGTTTCACAAATGCATTCGCAATATCAATTGAAAAACCAATCACCACAAATAAAAATGTCATACAGGCACTTAAAATAATATACCCTAATGTACGTGCTAATGCTTTAAATACTGATATTTCAAAACCAGGGATAAAGCTAATAAGCCAACTAAACGCTAAAAATAAGAATAAAATGAGCGCAAAAGCTGAAAAGATGACTTTCGCAAAACTAATCGAAAGAAATATAATAGATAAAGCAATCGTAATAATTAATGTAAACATCGCAATACCTAATTGCCCAAATACATGTGTTTGTTTCATAGCTGTATTATTATATTTATCTACTTCATCTTTAACTTTACTTTCTATTTTTTCTTGTTCATCTTTTGAATTAACTTTTATATCTAAAATATTATCAATTCTGTTTTTACCTTTTTTCTTGATTTCATCTTCATTTACAGTACCATAATTCATAATCAGATAAGGCTTATATAACGCCATATCAAAATATTGATTACGTATCTTGTTAATGCCTGAATTTTCATTTACATAATCAATATCACCATTAATAGAACTTGTACTATTCATAATGACATTATTTAAACCTTTACCAACATTATTTGTACCTTTAATCACAAAGCTGGCATTCGCAAGGACTCCCACACCAAAACCAATTAAACAAAAGATTAAAAAACCACGTTTTAATGCTTCATGCATATTACCTTTAACTGAAAAAACAATAAACGCATTTAAACAAATCACAATAAACAACGTCATCACAATATTACTTAACAATTTTTGATAAATATCACCGACAAATTGACCGACTTTATCCGCAAAATCGTTTAATACATCAAGCTGATATAAATTCTCTATCGCATAATCAGTAATACTTACAATCAACTTGTCAATTTCAAAAAAGAAATTGGTTACATTATTAACTGTTTCTGCGACCTCATCTTTACCAAATGGATTCCAATCTTCATCTTTTTGAAACCATACACGATAACGTTCTAAATCTATATCACCATCAGCTTTATCATCTACTTTATACTTTTCAATCTTCGCATCTACCGCATTCGTTGGTTTTCCTACTGGATTAGCGACGGCATCAGCCGTTGCCCCTGTTATTAAAAACAAGGGCAAAATTAAAAAGCATAAAAGATATAAACTTTTACGCTTCATTTAATCACTCCTTATTTAATTTGTTAAAACTTGAACAGAACCTCTAAAAACAAACGCACAACTACCCATCTCAGCTTCTAAGTCAAATAAAGTTACTTTCTCTAAAGGTTTAAATGTTAAATTTTGTTTTGATAAAACAATAATTTCTGAACCTAAATCAGCCGAAGCTAATCGATAGGCATAACAATCAAAATCTCGTCTCACATCGTCTTTTCGTAAAAAATAAAAATCTCCATTTTCATTAAAATCAATTTTCATTACATGCTCACTCCTTATTTAATATTTGTTTGACATCCGCCACAAAGTCATATTGTTCCATGAGAGGCGCATCAAATAAAATCGGTTCATTATATTGTCCAAGTATTGAAATATAACCACGTCCAATATCTGATTCATGAATCGGTTGAAAGTCTTTATCTGTTTGACCAAAGGTCATACGATAACCGTCAACTGACAAATTACCCATCGACACACGTAAGCCCAATTGGTCACGCACGTTACCTTTAATCACATCTGCATCAGGTCGCTGTGCTGTTAAAAACATAAATACACCAGCTTGACGACCTTTCATAATGATGTTAATTAAATAATCATTCATTTCTTGAAGTTCTTTTTTATCTAAAGTAGACGTGAACGCTGTCACTTCATCAAAAATCACAAAATAGGGTGGTAAATCAAAGTTTCTAAAATTACTGCCTAATTGATAATGTTCGCTTTCACTCATCATTCTAAAGCGATGTTCCATTTCTTCATTGGCTTCTCTCAATTGTTTAAAAATTTGACCTTTCGTATCTGCCACTTTTTCAGCACCGATCACATTTTTCATAAATGATAAATCAGATACTTTCGGGTCTAATAACCGTACTTCTGCATCACGCTTAAATAATTCTCTAATCATATAGAATAAAAAGTACGTTTTACCGCCACCGGTCACACCAGTAATTAAAGCATGTGGTGCTTTCACAAAATCCCAAAGGATTTGATGTGTAATATAAATCTTCGTATCATAATAAGTTGTCTCTGGTGCTTCTGTACCTTCCATAACGATACGTTTTTTATATTTAAGAGGCATAAACTCATATCTCAAATAACGTCCAATATGACGCTTCTCAACAAGCTCACAATTAAACATCGGTTCAATGATTGATTCTAATTCTAAATAGTCGTCTTGAAAACGTGAACCATCTTTTTTGACATGTATCACAAATGTTTTACGTCTACGTTTATAAAACAATGTTGGATAATAATCATATTCTGTTTTCTTATAATCAATATCTAAATACTCTATTGTTTTCTTAATCACTGTGCGATTATGAAAGCCTTGTGTTTCAATCATTTCAGCCAAATCTTTTTCACGAAATCTTAAAACAAGTTGCGCAAATAATTTTGCGATAATAAAAATAACCAAGGTACCAATCACAAGATATAAAAAATGTGGCTTAAAGTACTGATAGACTTCAACCACATCTAAAGCTTTTTGTTGACCAATATAACCTTGCCATAACATTAATATTCGATAGGCTAAAAAGATAAATGCGAACACACCCGCAAAAATAAAATCAATATATTTAAAATAAGGTTGAATACGTACACCTTTAAATAAAGCAATTTCATTCATTGCCATTAAATCACTCCTTGCCATGTTCATAACGCTTCATTGCTTCAATAACGATATTAACTTGTTCTTCTCTACGTGCTAATTTATAACCTTCATACCAACCAAATAACTCCTTAGTCTTTCTTTGATGTCCTTCATAAGCAGCTTTTTTATATTTTTCATAACGTGGTTTTAAAACAATTAAAGAAATTATTGCAGTAACAACAATCATCAAAGGAATCAAGTAACTTATCAATTTCTTTTCACATCCTTAAAACAATCATCTAAAGCTGAATCATAAGACCGTAATTCAATTGAATTACTTAAATACTTAACAATTGAGACATCTACATTTAATTCTTTACAAAGCATCTTAAATGTAGAACTTTCAAAATCAACATACCGATTTATGATTCTAATTAAAGAAAAATAATATATCGCAAAAACAAACAAAATAGTAAAAATAATTATAATTAACAATTTTAAAAATATTAGCATAAAATCATTCCTTATATCGCAAATTTTTCTTCTGCTTTTGAACTTGCTGAATCTTCTTGTGTTCTAAATGCTTCCGTCATTTCTTCAAAAGGACAATGTACGACCATTTTGCCCACACGTCCGTAGAAATCACTGAAAATGCATTGACCTTTCTTCAAGTCTTTCAACATTTCCATATTCTCAGGACTTTCTTTTGAATATTCTAAACCAAGCGATTTTAAAATATCCTCTCGTTCATCTTTTTCATCAAATGCGAAATGACAACCAAAGTTACCGCCGTCTTCATCGGCTTTATCTTTAACAGATTGGGTAATAAAAACTAGCGAATTATTTTCAGATCGACCCATACGTTTAATACCTTTAGCTACTTTTTTACCTTGTCGTGAGGCACTAAATGCCCAACCTTCATCAATAAAGAGTGTTGTTTGTATCTGTCTACGTGAACCAAATTTCTGTAAAAATTTACCGATTAAAAGCATTAAAGTAATCCCATTTTTCTCACCAGTTGAATAACCCGATGGGTCATCACCAGCCTTCGGCATATCTAAACCTTGAACTTGTAATATCGTTGCTTTTTCTTGAATATTCAAAGCCGGATTACTACCATCACTAAACACAAGTTTTAATATATTATTTTGTGTTTTTTCAAAAAGTAAATCACCAGCTTGACTTACATGTTCATCTTCATCATTTTGAAGCTTTTTAATTACATCTAATGACCCAACTTGTTGACCTTTTTCACGTTCCTCAACTGTTTCAGTAATAGCCCTATAAATTGCTGTTTCAACACGATGTTCATTTTCAAAGGATTTAATTTCATCAAATACTGATTTCAACATTTCATTAGCTTCAATACCATCAAGAAAAACAATCGGGTCTAAACAACCATAATTACTAGGCTTTTTATAATCCAATGTCACATACTTAAATGTTTTTAAATGATTAACAAATAGGGGATATTTACGTTGCATGTCTTCACTTTCTGTAATTTTATTAAACCAATCTGCAAATTCACTTTTCGGGTCCCAATAAATCATTTGACCTTTAAAGAATGATGTATATATCCAAAGTAACTTAGCTAAAAATGATTTACCTTTACCTGTTTGACCTGTGATTAATACGTGTGGGCTATCACTGACTGCTCCTGATATACCTTTGGCTGCTAATAATAAACTAAATAAAATAATATCTCTTGAACTTGCAACGGCTTCCTCACGTGAAACAGAACGTATAAACTTATCAATACGTCCGATATAAAAACCAGTTTTTGTACCTAAACTTTGCGACACGCCAAATAAATTTTCTGCAATCCCAGTTGCTGTCGTACGTTGCACCCAATATTTATTAATAAACAATGGATTGCCATGTAAAATTTGATAATAAAGTTGTAATTGGTCAGCTAATGGATTAACCGCATAAATATTTGTTTCTTTTAAACGTTTAATTAAACGTTTCGCTTTACGCTTACAATCCTTTAAATTATCGCTCTTAATCACAAATGAACAAGACCACTCTATAAATACACCTGAACCTGTCACTTCTTTTTCCATTTGTTCTAATACGAATAAATTATCTTGAATATCTTCAGATGCATTATCACCAGCTGATTGTTTTTCTCTTGCTTGTGCTTTATGATTAATTTTTGCACGATCAAATTTCTTTTTTACTTTATCATTCTCAACAATTTTTGCTTTTACATGACATTCCACAGGGAACGGCATATTTTGTGCTTTTTCATAAATATGTGTAAATTCCATATCAAGTGGAAAGTCGTCAACAACAATTGTTGTTGTATAGAATGTTTCATTTTCATTTGTCACTTTCAATACACGCATATTTGTAGGGTCAATCACCACATTACATACATCTGTTACGGCACGTCTTGATGATTCCTCTTGTACATCATGCGTCGCATTTGAAATAAATGGCTTACGCACGATATAAGCAAGCTCATTTTCAGTTAAGCGTTCACCCTCAATACTTAAAAAACTATCCGCAAGTTCTCGTTCAAACACTTCATAACGACTTAATACTTTTTCATCTAATGAAACATTAAAACCAAAATTCGAAATCATTCGTTCCGCTGTATCTGATAATGTACTCTTAAGCATTTCTTTAATCGAAATCGCATCATCACTTAATTCTCGAAGTTTCACACCCATGACAAACGAGTTACGTGTAATCATTTGTAATTCTTGTTCTAACACATCAATCGTTTCTTGGGCATAATAATTAGCCACATCAAACGCTGAATCATCAAAGTCTTGACTAATTTCTTTAAATTTATTACGTAAATCTAAATCATGCTCATACATTTCAAAATGAAAATCCTGATAACCTTTAATCGATTCAAGAAAATATTTCATACGTTTTTTTGAAGCTTCTTTTTTATCGTAATTGGCTGTTGAAATAGATTCAGAACGAATACGATAATACGCCCAAACTTCACCGCTTTTCGTTAATAACAAATTATTTTTCATCCCTGCATAGGGGGCTTTTAACTCCATGTCATCCCTCCATTAAAAATAGCCCCGTTAGGGACTATTTCAATTTAATTATTTTCTTGTCATGATATTTCACTTCTTCATCATATGCATAATGTACATTGCGCATTTGAATGTTAAACACATACATCATAAAATCCCAAAGAAAGAATATCAGTTTCTTACCATCTTGTTTTAATTTTACTAATTGCTTCGTCATATAATAGGGGAGTACTGTAAAATAAATAATCGTTAAACCTGGTACTAAAGACGTTAATGTATTAAATCCAGCCTTAAGATATAATAATATTAAAATCAATTCAATCACAAACAACGTACCGACCCAGTCTAAACGAATACCTTTTGACCACCGGTAACTTCCTGTAAATTCATACATCACAATCGGCTGTTCAAATGTTCGTTTCAAATTGTAAGCTTTTTTATCCATATCGATCAGCTCCCAAAAATCAACTTCCAAAGCCCTGATACTGAATTAAACACTGTTTCAGGACCTTTGGAAATCAAGAACATCAAACCACCAATCACAAACAATGCAAGCATATGACCATATTTACCCGTTGCCCATTTTACAATACCAACAACCAATACAATAATACCAATCGCAGTACCAACCTCTTTATTAACCCATTGACCAAGTGGATTAATGGAAGGTGCATCACCTAGTACAAACATTAAATTAAATAAATGTTCCATCACTTTAACCTCCAATTGTTGTTGTTAATTTTTTAACATAATACTTACCGTCTTTTTTCGTAATATCTAAGGTGTAATGTTCTAAGTTTTCAAGTGGTGACCCTTTATCTTTCATTAAAACCTCTGCTTTAACAACATAATCGTCACCATTAGGATAAATACGTAAATCACTGATTTTAGACACTTCACGTGTATCTTCTAACCCTTCGGGGTTATCCATTAAATAAGCCATATCATCCGATTTACTTTTACAATATTTATCAAAAAACTCTTCAACAAATGCTTTTAGTTTCGGATTATCTTCACGCTTTTCATTCTCCAAACTATCTTTAACAAGTGTTGCTTTTTTCAATTGATTACTTGGAATCGTAGAAAAATGAGGGTATTCAATCACCACGTACTTATTATTTTCACTTTTAACTGGAATGTTTAATAATGCCTTCTTAGTTTCTGTTCGTTCTTTTTCTTCTGTCTTTGTTTCATATTCATCCTTTTTATCTTTGTCCTTTTTATCCTTTTCCTTTTTAACTTTAACCTCCTTTTTCTCTGTAATTTTTAAATCGTAACTTACAATATACTGAATGATTGTTTGTTTATCTTTACGTTTAATATTAAAAAATTCTTTTTCATTCAGCTTACGCTCAACATTTTCAGTATTTTCTGTAGGTGTCTTATAATCAGAGGGATAAAAATCCGCTAACGCTTTTTGTCGCTCTTCTTTTGCCTTACCATCTTTAGGAATAGTCATATATGCATCAATATACTTATCAGCATATAACTTTAAATTAGGATTATACTGAACTGTTTCAGCGTTATCTTCATATTTCTTTTGAATTTCTTGCGTTTTATTAACTGCTTCTTTACTTTCGTTGTTCGCTTTAGAAGCTCTAATGAAAGAGGCAATCAACAAAATGGTTAACAACACTAAAATCATATAAAAAACAATCACAATCTTTTTTCTGTGATTGCGATACTTCGGTAATGATTTACGTTCTTCTTCAGGAACATCAAAACGCTTGCCTTTTTTTGAAAATCTTGATAATATCAACTTGTTGATGATACTCAAAAAAGCTTTACGTATATTACTTAGAAAAGCTTTGATAGGAATCATCTCCTTTCTTTTTACGCTTTAGATTTTCTAAATAATGATTAATTCTATCGGTGTGTTCATCATTAAATGATGAATGCGCCAATATTTTATTCAGAAAATCTGTATCCCCAAGTAATCCTTCGGATTGTGCCATTGCTTCAGCTGTTAAAACCGTATCTAACGTGGTAGCTACTTGTTTACATAACCAATCAATATTATCCTCAATTGACTTTAAACTCGGTTTTATACTTAAACTAATTTTATCAGCACCTTTAATAAAACGTGACCATTCTTGATATACTGGCCACCTTGATTTTCGACTATCTGATACATCTTTCGGCTCAGTTACAAAACGCATACTATTATTTAAAACACCTTTAACAATATCTGATATGCTTGATGTTTCTGTTAAAATATTTGCGCAATTTTCCGCATTACTTCGTCGCATTTGTATTTCATAACGATTCCATAATCCAAAATCTTCAACAGGTGTTTTTAATTTATACGCCATTTCATAGTTCTTTTCATAAAAGCGACAGTACATATCACTTTTTTTAGAGCCGATATAAAAAGTTGAACCTTTAGACTGTCCGTTGGACAATTTAAAACCAGCAATTGAACTCGCTGTTCTAAATTTTGAAATACATTCACCATGCTCAGCCTTTTTAATTAATCGTGGTATTTTTAAATATGTTTTTGTATCATCAATCGCAATATCAATTCTTGTAAAACGCGCCTTTTTAGCCGCACAGCGCTTAAAAAAGTCTTGCCACGTTTCATTGCGGTTGATTAAATAATGTTCAAATTCTCGACAACCAGAACCAGTTAACTGTAGATGAAAGCCCATACCCTCATCTTTATCCGAATAAAAGATTTGAATATTACCAAACGTATAACCACGATTGTAAAAGTACAAGCCACTATTACGATGTTTAAACACTGCCCGAGGCAGTTTCAAAACATCCTCCATAATGGTGAAAATAGAGGGCACCTGAAAAGTCACTTGAACCCAGTCAACAACTGCCTCCAAGCCACATTTTTCTGGCTTCGCTACCCCCCTATTAGTAAGGGGGGTAGAAGCTTGATTTTCCATGAAAAAACCTCCTATCAAATCGCAAGCGATTTGATAACTTAAGGCTGTCGCTTCCCTTTCTTAACGCGCCTTTGTCGCAGGCTCCGCCCAAATGCTTAACGCCGTCCCGGCTTGCATTTCTGCGCCTGCAGGCGCTAAAAGTCCAGCTCGCCTTAAGTTAAACAATACAAATGATATATTTAACTATCTACATCACCAATATAGATACAATCCTTCAAATCAATTTGTAGTAATCGCCCGTGTCCTGCTTCTTTCAAACTAAAACACAATAAGCAGACGTCAGTGTATATCCTCGGTCTGCCTGATGGTAAACGACTTTTAACATAGTCACCATTAAATTTTTCTTGTATTTCCTTTGCGATAAGCATTAATGATAATGCTTCACCTGTATTAATTCTAGATGCAATATATGACAACATGCCTTCAGATAATTTTAAAGTACGTGCATAAGGCGCTAAGTTGTCAGCTGTATAAAATTCCATACACTAACCTTGTTGTGCACCTTTTTTATGTTGAATTGTCGCAATTTGTCTAATATCTTCTGCCTTAATACTCGGTTGAATTGAATGGAAATCACCTGAAGATTGTACATATTGTTTTGCTTCTACACCTACAAGTTCACAAACTGACATAATATCAAGTTTTACTTCTTTAGGTACTTTTACTGTTACTTGTTCACCTTGTCCAGTTGACGCTAATTTGTATGCATATAATTTTTGATCGGTTTTTTCTCCATCTTCATATTTGTATTTCTCATCAACACCCATGAAATATAAATCTCCAAACGTTTCTTTTAAATCAAATTTCGGACTCCATGCCATAATAAATTCCTCATTTCTTTTTATAATTTTTATTTATACGCTTTATGCTTTTGTTTCTAAACTATAAATATCATCAGCTGAAAAGCTTGTATATAAATTACAATAACCTGTATTCATATCTTGATATACTCTAGGTTTGATTGTTAAATTATCAAAATCAACACGTTCTAAAGAATCAAAGTATTTTTCATTTGACAGTCTAACTTTAACTTGTTCACCAATATCAACACATATAATCGTATACAGATAATAAGCTTCATCAAACCGCGATATTTTTTCAACATGGGACAAATAACGAAACTCTTTCCCCATAGTTGCTTCAATATCAATGACTGGTTCTATCATAAAAGTCACCTCGGCAGACTCATACAAATCAGAGTTTTTTAGGGTCGCACGAATAGGAATAACTCCCGCAAATCCGTACCACTGCATTTTTGATAATGGAGTGTCTATGCTTCTCCTGACCTATTCAATTTTTTTGAAACCTATCGGTTCATCACCTCAAAGAATTCTAGGTCTAATTTATCAATATGATACATCTTGCATATAAATGCGTTAGACACACCATACTTTTTTAAATATACATAATCCTTATAAGTGAATTGATAGTCATTATTTTTCGCTTTATTACACACATCTAATATACAAAAATATGCAATTTTATACATCTTACAAATATGACGTTTTGAAATACCATGAAATCTTAAAATAACAAAATTTCTATAATCTAAACGCTTAAAATCATAAAAATAAGGTGTAAACTCTGTCATAACGATCAATTCCTTTCTTAAGAATTTGTTGTTAATTAGAGTTTACACCACACTTTCGCATTTAAATCTTTATAACTAATATTTTTTTTGTTTGAAAGTTTTAATTCAGATAATGTTGGTGTAGATGCGCCATTTACTGCAATTGTATAGGGTACATAACTTTCAGCTTTTGCTTTAGATCCTGTTTTAACAGTAATTTCAATTTTTTTAACATCTTTCGCATGAACTAGATTTGCTGAATAGTCCTTTGAATTTAAATATACAACTCTCTTACCACCATTTTTAAAGTAAACAGTGTAGTATGCTTTTTTTGCATGTTTCAAATCACGATCACTAACGCCTCTATCATATTTCAATACTGATTTAACTTTTGCTGTTAAATTTTTGTAATTTGTCCAAGGTTTATTTGAAAATGAAAGATTCGATAAAATGTTTGTAGATGTACCATTTAAATTAATTGAATATGGAACTTGATAATTTACTTTAGCTTTATCTTTCACATGTTTTTTAATATCTACATTAATATTGATACTTTTAATATTACTTGTATTGATTAAATTCGCTGTGTAAACACCTGATTTTAAATCAATTACTCTCTTTGTCCCATTTTTAAAATGAACTGTATATTTTGCTTGCTTCGAAAGTCTCAAATCAATATCACTAATTCCTCGATTTGATTTTAAAACTGATTTTACTTTATTCTCCAAATCTTTATAGCTAATATTTTGGTTCTTATTAAATGTTAAACTTGATAATATGTTTGTAGATGTACCATTCACAGTAATTGTATATGGTACTTGATAATTTGTTTTAACTTTATTGTTATCTTTCACATGCTTTTTAGTATCTACGTTTACACTAATTGCTTTAATATCACTTGTATTGATTAAGTTCGCTGTGTAAACACCTGATTTTAAATCAATTACTTTCTTTGTCCCATTTTTAAAATGAACTGTATATTTTGCTTGTTTTGATAGTCTTAAATCAATATCACTAATACCTCGATTGGATTTTAAGACTGATTTCACTTTATTCTCCAAATCTTTGTAACTTATATTTTGGTTCTTATTTAAAGTTAAACTTGATAATATGTTTGTAGATGTACCGTTCACAGTAATTGTATACGGTACATTAATTTTAGAATATCCGTGATGTAACGAACTTGATGATTTATCCAATTGCTTAGCTGCGGCAGATGCTTCGTTAGTATTAAAGTTTGCTCCTGTTGATGCTATAACACCTAATGCTAATGTTGTTGTAATCAATGACTTAAATTTCATAAATTATCTCTCCTTTTTTATGTAATTCGTGATTGCAACTTTATTATAGCCAGATTCTCTTTATTTTTTGAATTAACTGAATATTAATAATAAATTATCTTTTGCAACAATTCTTTAATTCAGTTAAAAATTCAATTAAACTTGCTTAACTGATTAATTTAGTACGTATAAAAAGTTGTTTGTTTATATGTAGACGATTACTTAAACTTACAAATCAAAAACACACTGTTCTCTCAATTACAACTGCATCAATCAATTATATTCACTTATCTTTATATGTATAAATCATTTGATTAAAAATATAAATTCGATTTAATAATTAATTTAAAATCAGTTAATCAATTTTGTAGCTATTTTGTTGTAAGCTATTAATAAGGAGTGATACTGATGATAAAAAAAATAAAATCTAATACTTTAAAAAAAGCTGCAACACTTGCATTAGCGAATTTGATTTTAGTTGGTGCGCTTAGCGAAAACAATGCAAAAGCCGAGACTAAGAAAGATGATACTGATTTAAAATTAGTCAGTCATAATGTTTATATGTTATCGACCGTCCTTTATCCGAATTGGGGACAATATAAACGTGCTGATTTGATTGGACAATCTTCTTACATCAAAAATAATGATGTCGTAATATTTAATGAAGCATTTGATAATGGAGCATCAGACAAATTGTTAAGTAATGTAAAAAAAGAATATCCATATCAAACACCTGTATTAGGACGTTCAAAGTCAGGTTGGGATAAAACTGAAGGTAGCTATTCATCAACAGTTGCTGAAGATGGTGGCGTAGCAATTGTAAGTAAATATCCTATTAAAGAAAAAATCCAACATGTTTTCAAGAGTGGTTGTGGATTTGATAATGATAGTAACAAAGGATTTGTTTATACTAAAATTGAAAAAAATGGTAAAAATGTTCATGTCATTGGAACACATACACAATCAGAAGATACACGTTGTGGTGCTGGTCACGATAGAAAAATTAGAGCTGAACAAATGAAAGAAATCAGCGACTTTGTTAAAAAGAAAAATATTCCTAAAGACGAAACTGTATATATCGGTGGCGACTTGAATGTCAATAAAGGTACACCTGAGTTCAAAGAAATGCTAAAAAACTTAAATGTTAATGACGTTTTATATGCAGGTCACAACAGTACATGGGACCCGCAATCAAATTCTATAGCGAAATACAATTATCCAAATGGTAAACCAGAACATTTAGACTATATATTTACAGATAAAGATCATAAACAACCAAAACAATTAGTCAATGAAGTTGTTACTGAAAAACCAAAACCATGGGATGTATATGCGTTCCCTTACTATTATGTATACAATGATTTTTCAGATCATTACCCAATCAAAGCCTATAGTAAATAGTGCTCAACTAAATCTATCGCTTCGTTCAATAAGTTCGAAGCGATTTTTTATGTCTTTAAGTTAAATTAAACTCGTTAGTCCAAATTTATGTAAAATAATTATAAATATATAAAAACTTAATCTATTACATTCTATTTTTACTAGTTTCTTCATTAATATAATAGATTCTTCATTTTCAAATCATATGCTTGTTCCAATATAATCTATATTCCTTTTAAAATTAGATAAAAGAAACCTGCTACGTTTTTGTTCGCAGCAGGCAACTTTTCAAAGCTTATTTTTTCTCTTTATCATTAAGTACTTTTACAAATTTAACATTATGTGTATCCCAATCAACTTCATATAATGCTGATAATTTTTCTTCTTTTTTATTTACATGGTTTTCACCAGACCAATAACCCCAAAAACCATGGCGATTCCAATCTAATTTATAATAATCCATTGATCTTTTATAATGAACAACAAATTTTGATTTACCTTTGTCTTTTTTATCATGTGACATAACAGCTAAAAATTCTGGATTGAATCCTTCAGATACAGTTACAGGCATTTTATCTTTAGGTGTAAAATTATCTTTTGCCCATAAATTTCCATTTCGTGTTAATGAAAAGATTTCACTTTTAGTTCTATTGTCACTGTCGTTAGTTAATTGTCTTGTATGATCATGTCCCATATTATTTATCAAATGAGCTTCTACTTTCCAACCTACACCTTTATTCGACGTAGATTGATCAAGTAATGTACGATATGAAGGTTGTTGATAACTAATCGTTTCAGAATAATTACTCTCTTTTGTAATATTTCCAGTTAAGCCACCACGATTAATTGAAAAATCTCCACCCGTTTTATAACCATACGTATATTTTACTTCTCTTGATTCATCTTGATTTTTTGGTGCAAAGTCAGTCACATTTGTATTGTTGTTGTCATCAACGTTTTGAATTGAAACTGAATAAGATCCTGGCCACCTTAATGTGCTATTCCAATAACCATTTGGCTCTAAAATTCTCAAACCACTGCCAATCGTACCTTTTGCTTTAATAAATACTGTTTCTTTATCGTAATTAGGTTCAGTTAAAAAATTAAACTGTAAACTTTGAGTAATATTTTTCTGACTATCACTTGTTGTAGCTGTACGTGTATACATTTTAGTATCGCCATCCAGGTTCTTCTCAGAAACTTGTTTAATTTCAGAATTAATTTTTGCATGAGAAGTTACCGGAAATACAGTTAATGCAGTAGATATTGCCAAACTACAAATTGTAATGTTTTTGAATAATGGTTTAATCATTTGTAATCCTTCCCTTCGATTTTATCCTTCTTTATAAGGTTTATTGTCATCAGAATATTTATCAACGACTTTAACGGTTTTATTTTTCCAATCAACTTCATAAGTCACTATTAATCTTTGACCATCTTTATTTTTTTCTAAAATTGGAGGGGCATAATGTATTCCAGGTCTATTTTTTAAAATATCTTGATTACGAGTGTATGTTACTTCAAATCGTGTTTTTTCATTTGACTTTTCATTAGATAAATAAGTTAAAAATTCTGGATTAAATCCACTTCTTACTAATGCCGGGTATCTATATTTTGAAGCAAAGCTTAGTTCAGGATTTTCTACAGTAGCAATTCTCGTGTTTCTATAGAATAATAATTCATCATTTCTATTTTTCACTTCTCCACCATACTTCAAGTCATTCGCGATAACTGACCAATGTACATGCCAGTTATTATTTTTACCGCTGGCAATTGTGTCATAATTTTGCTGATTATAACTAATCGTTTTTGAATAGCTATTTGATGATGTTCGTCCAATCCCTTTTAAAGAGTCGAATTTACCACCTGAGTTATATGAAAATGTACTGTCTACTTTCGCAGTTGAAATTTTATTTTTCGGCAATTGGTCTAATATTTCAGTTTTACGATTTCCTTTTACTTGAAAATCTACATGGTATTCACTTGGGTACCTTAGCCAATTTGAATTTTTTTCTTCTTTATGAGATTCAAATTTTAGGTTTGAATGTATTGAACCTTGCTTTTTAACAAGTAATACATTTTTGTCATAAGTTGGATCATCAATAAAGTCGAATTGTAAATTTTGAAGTATATTTGTTTTCTCATCATATACTGTTTCAGTACGCTTTGTAACTTTACCATTTTTACCGATATCATCAGGTTTTGGTGTATTTTTATCTTTATCATTTACAGAACGTTTATCTTTATGTTGAGATTTATCAACATTTTCTTTCTTAGATTGGTTTTGATCTTCTTTCGACGTATTCGCTGAAGTATCTGCTGCTGTTAACAATAAAATCGCACATGATAATGAAGACGCTAATAATACACGCTTTTTATTTTTCATTGCTATAACCTTCTTTCATATAAATTTCATATATTTAATAATTGTTGATATGTATCGACATGTGAATAGTATCACAAAATCAAGGAATATATATTTAACTATTTATTAAATCATTTTGTTTATATTATTAAATACTTTTTTTGCTATAAAATTAATATGTGTACAAGGTGTTTTATTCAGTAAGTATTCTTATTAGAAGTAATTGTATGTAGGTACGTAAAATGTAGTTGTTTTGTTTAAATAAATTTTATTGCAACCTTTTTATTCCAAAAAAGAGCTAATAAAAAAACAACGTCCTTCTGTATATAGAGGTTTAATTCTGTAAATCAAAATTAAATAACGCACTATACTCTTTAATGAAAATAATGTTTAAGTTCAAAGAATATGTTTATATAGTAATATATACTATTTTTTAAAGGTGTGAGCTGAATGACAATTTTTAGTGAAAAAGAAAAAGTTCAATTATTAGCAGATATTGTTGAACTACAAACTGAAAATAATAATGAAATTGACGTTTGTAATTATTTTAAAAATTTATTCGACAAGTACGATATTAAATCTGAAATTTTGAAAGTTAATGAACACCGCGCCAATATCGTTGCAGAAATCGGTTCCGGCTCACCTATACTTGCATTGAGTGGTCATATGGATGTTGTTGATGCAGGAAATCACGATAATTGGTCATATCCCCCTTTTCAACTGACAGAAAAAGATGGCAAATTATATGGCCGAGGCACTACAGATATGAAAGGTGGTCTAATGGCTTTGGTCGTATCTCTAATCGAATTAAAAGAACAAAATGAATTGCCTCATGGAACGATTAGATTACTGGCTACTGCTGGCGAAGAGAAAGAACAAGAAGGTGCCAAATTATTAGCTGATAAAGGCTATTTAGACGATGTCGATGGCTTAATTATTGCTGAACCAACTGGATCTGGAATTTATTATGCACATAAGGGGTCTATGTCATGTAAAGTAACTGCAACTGGTAAAGCTGTCCATAGCTCAGTTCCATTTATTGGTGACAATGCAATTGATACACTGCTTGAATTTTATAATCTATTTAAAGAAAAATATTCAGAGCTTAAAAAACAAGATACTAAACATGAATTAGATGTTGCGCCTATGTTCAAATCATTGATTGGAAAAGAAATTTCTGAAGAGGATGCAAATTATGCATCTGGTCTTACAGCTGTATGTTCGATTATAAATGGCGGCAAACAATTTAACTCTGTACCAGATGAAGCTTCACTTGAATTTAACGTAAGACCAGTTCCTGAGTATGATAACGACTTTATAGAATCGTTTTTTCAAAATATCATTAATGATGTGGATAGCAATAAGCTTTCACTCAATATTCCAAGCAATCACCGACCTGTAACAAGCGATAAAAATAGCAAATTAATTACTACGATTAAAGATGTAGCTTCTAGTTATGTAGAACAAGACGAAATATTTGTTTCAGCGCTTGTAGGTGCAACGGATGCTTCCAGCTTCTTAGGAGATAATAAGGACAATGTTGATTTAGCCATTTTTGGACCAGGTAATCCATTAATGGCACATCAAATCGATGAATATATTGAAAAAGATATGTACCTGAAATATATTGATATTTTTAAAGAGGCTTCCATTAAATATTTAAAAGAGAAATAAGAAAGATACTGTCAGCAATGTTTTTGTCTTGTTGACAGTTTTTTAATGCGAGTTTTAAGTTAATAGAAATAGCGATGAATATTGTTTGAATGTAAATGAACTACAAGGATTAAGAACATTTTCATTGATTAAGTGATGTAAAACTGAAATTATGGTGCTGATTTGTTATACATATATTGACTAATGGTCATAAAGAAAGACGCCTTCCAATAGTTTAGTCGACTAATGGAAAACGTGTCATAATAAAATATATTTTCGTGTATTCTAATATTTTCTTGTAATGAATCATAATCGTCCAAAACCTAACTTTTTAGTTAATAAAAACTAGAAAATGAGATTATATTATTCCTACCATGCCATCATATTCTGTTAGTCATTTAAAGGTTTAATTTTCTATTAAATTTAAATATACACAACTTCTTATAAAGTAAATTTTCACCTAATAATTGAACTATTTGATTCACATAGCCTATAAATCCACAAATATAGTTATGTTATTAACTAGGTTTTGGTTTATATAATGCTAAATATGCACCCATACATGCTAATATAATCCCGACTACTAAATTTATACTTAAATGAGTTTCTCCCATAATAACACTTGCTATACCACCAATTGCAGGAAACATAGCAACCATGTAACCACTTTCAGTTTGCTCCAATATTATTAATTAATTTCAGATAGAAAAACCAGGCTAAAAATGAAGCTAGAATAGATAAATATAATAAACCAAACCAAAAATTTAATTCTAATGGAAATGAATACCTATATCCTTTGAAACTAGTATAAATAAGTAAAAATATCACTGCTGATAACATACCAATTGTATTTGACAAAACAGGATGAACTTTACTTTCACTGTTATATAAAGATAAAACATCACCAATTGACGTTATGATAGTACCTAAAAGAGCAAATGCTACACCAATTATAAATTCATTTGTTAAGCTGTTTAAATCAGGATATAAGATTACAACTACACTTACAACTCCTAGTCCTCCCCCTATATATATTCTGTTAGAAATTTTCCTCTTGAATACCATACTAATAAATATAGGTGTTAATATGGCTTTCATTGAAAAAATCAATGTAACTATAGCAGCTGAACTATAGAAAGTACCGTAATAAAGAAGCAAATAACTTATAGTAAAGTTACATAGTCCAAAACCAATTATCGTAAACCAATTTGTATTATTTAATTTCAGTTTTTTAAAAATAAATATGAACATTACACCGAATAGCGAAAAAGCAATTAAAGATCTATACAATAAAGCAACTTCTAAAGGCAAACTATCTCCTTGTATCTTTACCGCTATAAAGTTTAATCCCCATATAAACATGCAAAACAGGTACATTAAATAATTCATAATTACACACTTCTCCTAATGTTCAAAAAATCAAAAACATAAACAATTGAAGAAACCAATAAATCCATTTGTTCTTTTGTGTGATTTGGCGTTACATTAATTCTAAATCTTTCAGTACCAATTTCTACAGTAGGTGAATTAATTGCTTGAACATAAATATTAAATTTATCTAGAAGTAACTTAGCTGCTTCCTCACATTTTTTTGAATCTCCAATTATAACTGGGAGTATATGTGTCTTACTTTGTTTCAAAACTTCAATACCATTTTCTTTAAATTTTTCTCTTAAGTATTTCGTTTTATCTTGCAATTCTTCTCTTAATTTATCATTACTTCTGACTATTTTTATACTAGTTAAACAACCCGCAGCAATAACCGGAGGTAATGCAGTAGTAAATATAAAACCTGAAGAATATGATCTGATTACATCTATGAGTAGTTGATCTCCGGTTATATATCCTCCTATTATTCCGATTCCTTTTGCCATTGTAGATTGTATGATGTCTATATCTTCCTGAACACCAACAACATCAGAGTATCCTCTTCCTTCTTCACCATACATGCCAATTGCATGTACTTCATCTAAAAAAGTTAAAGAATTATATTCTTTTGCTAATTCGACTATCTCTACTATCGGCGCAATGTCTCCATCCATTGAATATACAGACTCAAATACTATTAACTTTGGTATATTAATATCATATTGATTCAGTAATTCATTTAAATGTTTAACATTATTATGTTCAAAAATTTCAATCTTATTTTTAACACTTCTCAAAGCATTTATTATAGACGCATGATTTTTAGAATCAGAAAATACAATCATTTCTGGGAATATTCTTAATAAACCTTGCAAAGACGCATCATTTGAAGAGTATCCTGTTGGAAAAACTAAAGCTGAGTCCTTTTTATGCCATTTTGCTATCTCATTTTCTAATAGTTTAAAATATTTATGGCTTCCACCAATATTCCTTGAACCACCTGCCCCTGCACCATATTCTTTTAAAGCATCACTCATTACATTTATTACTTCTTGATTTTGAGACATACCTAAATAATCGTTACTACAAAACACAACAACTTCTTTACCGTCTTCCCCTTTGGCTAATGGATATTTGTTTGCAATCCTGTTAATCTCAGTAAATATTCTATAACTTCCTTTTTCTTTTAATTCAGCAATTTTGTCAAAAAATAAAGTTTTATACATTTTTATCTCCTTTTTTTACCAAATTTTATGTTAAAAATATTACCAATGATAAACAGATTCATCCCTTTTTTATTATTTATTTCATTATAAAACAAATTAAATCTTCAATCAATTGAAAATTAACAATTTTCAGATTTTAATAAAATGTATTTTCTGATATTTTAATAATAAATTAATAAAATATTATATAATTTGTCTTATTCGAGAATTTTATTATGTCATATGAGTATAAATTTGAAAAGTTTTCTCAAATATCTTATGAATATTTTGTTAGTATAAATAATGTGTAATGTAACATTATTAAGTATTATTTATTAAAGTGAAAAATATAAAACTGAAATTATAGTGCTGATTTGTTATACATATATTGCATTGTCTGTTGAAATTGGGAATCCAATTTTTCTTTGTTGAGGCCCACCCCAACTTGCATTGTTTGTAGAATTTCTTTTCGAAATTCTCTGTGTTGGGGCCCCACCCCAACTTAAATTGTTTGTAGAATTTCTTTTCGAAATTCTCTGTGTTGGGGCCCCTGACTAGAATTGAAAAGTAATACACATTAGTAACATTTCTATTTTCATTTATGATATTATCTAATTATTAATTTATAATATAAAGGAGTATGCAATTAAAATGAACAAAGTCCACAAACCTTTATATTTTTATTTAATGCTATTCTTCTCTACAACTATCATAGGTGCACTTTTATTGTATTTACCTTTCACTGGTAAAAAGCCAATATCTTTTTTAGATGCCCTATTTATAGCTTCAAGTGCTTTTACAGTTACTGGCCTATCTCCAGTTGATATAGGGTCACAGTTTAATATACTTGGTGAAATAGTAATACTATTATTAATTCAAATAGGTGGTCTGGGTATCGTAACCGTAACCCTATTGACACTAGTATTTTTAAATAGAAAGATATCAATGAAAAATAGATTTTTGATTATGGTTACATGGAATATTGACGAACCTGGTGGTGTTATTAAGCTAATTAAACACTTGGCTATTTATAGTTTAGTCACTGAATTAATTGGTATGATTTGTTTGTGTTTATCTTTTATACCAAAATTTGGTATAGGCAAAGGATTATTTTTAAGTTTATTCACATCAGTATCAGCTTTTAATAATGCCGGATTTGCCCTTTTTAAGAATAACTTAATAGATTATTCTAGTGATCCAATTGTCATTATTACAATCTCAATACTCATAATATTTGGAGGTATTGGACATTTTGTCGTAATAGACTTTATTAATTGTAAAAAATTGAGTAAATTATCTTTACATTCTAAATTAGTCTTAACTACAACTAGTATTCTAATAATTATAGGAGCTATTACATTCTTTTTATTAGAACAGTTTAATACTATGCAACATATGGGACTAATTGAAAAATCGGAAATTCTTTTTTCCAATCAGTAACAACACGAACAGCGGGTTTTAACAGTATTGATATAGCAAGCATAAACAAATCTACCGCCTTAATGTTAATGCTACTTATGTTTATTGGTGGTGCCCCTCTTAGTGCAGCTGGAGGAATTAAAATAACTACTTTTGCAGTGGCGTTTATATTTGTTCTAAATTATATACGTAAAGAAAATAATGTTTCAGTATTCAATAAAGAAATATCTGACAAACATATAAAACTATCTATTGTTACCATTAATATTTCATTTCTATTTATCAGTATCATTACTTTTATATTATCGATAATTAATCCAAACATATCATTAATCAAGTTATTATTCGAAGTGGTTTCTGCATTTGGAACAGTAGGGTTAAGTATGAACCTTACCACAGAATATCATGGTATTACTAAAATAATTATTATATTCGTTATGCTTTGCGGTAAAGTAGGACTATTAACTTTATTAAGAACATTTATACCACCAAAAAGTCCTAAAAATTACCGCTACACTAAAGGACAAATTTATCTATAAAATAACTATCCATCTTTAACAAGAAATGAACTAGTGTTTTAATCTATTAAATTTAAAAAACTACCTAAACAGGTAGTTTTTTTATTTATTTTAGGCCGATTAAATGTCTTATGTCTTTAATTAAGTAAAATGCACAAGTACACCTTTAAAAAGATCTACTCAAAACTAAACTATACAATGATTTAAATATTTAAAACTTATTTTTTACTAAGTTAACCTCAATTGTTGAAAAGATGAATGGAAATGATAATTTAATAATATACACTTTTGATTGTTTAAACATGTACATTTTCTAAAATTCTAGAGATAATTTTATTGCTGTGAATAACAATGATATTATCTTCAGACATAAATACGGATTTTGAAGTTACTGCTCTTTCATATTTACAAAAATTAATAATTGTTATGATGAACTTAAACATGAAAATAAGCAAAAGTGAAATAGCAAGACACATGGGTATTGATAGAAGAGCTGTTGATAAATATTCAAATGTCTTTGACCTTTATTTTATAAATTCCGCCATAAAAATAACCACACTTCTAAATCAATAGGTGGGTGTGGTTTTGTGACTTATATTTTAAGAATAGCCATCTTCAAATTATTTTCACTTGTATAATCTTTGATTTCTGTAAATCCAAATTTTCTATAAAATTCTCTTAATCTATCTACATCTTCATACTCTATCCAAATATATGAACCGCCAAATATATTCGCACCTTCTAAAACTTTCTCATATGCTAAAGTTAACAAATCGTTTCCATTTATAGATTTTGTAGCCAATGCTTCTTCAGAATAATTTTTTCCTATTTGAGCAATTAAGTATCCTTGTATGATTAAATTGTCGTTTCCACTGTGAGTTTCACCCTTTTGGTATAACTTCTTCTTTAACGTGTTTGATATTTTATCTAACATACGTTTTGTAAAAACTAAAGGTTTATTACTAATTGTAAAATAACCAACTAGTATTTGTTTGCTTTTGAATTGTGAAAAAACTAAATGAGTTCTAGACAGGTTTTGTCTATCAAATGCTATAGACTTATTTTTCAAAAATAAATCAACATCGTGCGCTGATTCACTTCCTGAAATTGATATTGTCTCAAATGAATTTAGTATATTTAAAACTGAAGGTATCTTTCGCTTAACCTCTTGCTTATCACCTGTTAACAATTCTGAAAGTGATATTACTTTTACAGTCAATTACTTCGATAGTCCTTCAATAGATTTTCAATCTCACAAGTTGATTTTATTTTAGTCGCTTTTATGTTTGTTTTGTTCACATTACTATTATTTTCGTTAATCTCCATCGCATCTATTAGTTTTTGCGCTGATTTTTTTGTGAATTTATAATCTGTAGTAATACTTATTGTAGCCATACTACTCACTTCCTTATTTTACTTCATTTGACAACCAAGTATACATTGTCTACGTTGTATTCTTGTTTACAATGTATCATGAAAGCATCTTTTCGACAATAGATTCAATAAATTTCTTTAGTGTACATGATTTTACACTTAAACCAATTTGTTTCTTAGCATAAAAACACCCATACTGTAACTAGTGTGGGTGTTTTCAACATGCAGACAGCTTCTTACTGCAATACGAAAGTGAGTCCTCTGCATAGCCGGATTGATTACCAGAAATCTAATTACATTACAACGTACTAAAAGAAACTCCTTATTTACTCAAAAGGTATACTAAACTTCTCTTTATAACCTATATGATTTTAACATTGCAAAAGACAAATCCCCTTATAAATATCTACGCTAAAATTACTAACTCTTATAATAAAGACGCCTCCCATAAGTTTAGTCACCTAATGGAAGACGTCTCGTAATTAAAATATATTTGCGTGCATTCTAATTTATACTTAGAATGAATCATACTCGTGCATAATGTAATTTTCTAATTAGTCAAAACTATAAACAGTTTTACATCATTCCTGGCATGCCGCCCATGTTAGGTTGGTCATTATTTTTTTCTGGAATTGATGCCACAACCGCTTCAGTTGTTAAGAACATTGCTGCAACACTTGCTGCATGTTGTAATGCTGAGCGTGTTACTTTAGTTGGATCAACGATACCTGCTTCTAACATATTAACCCACTCGTTTGTAGCAGCGTTAAAACCAACACCCGGCTCTGCGTTTTTCAAACGTTCTACAATAACAGAACCTTCTAATCCTGCATTTTCAGCAATTTGGCGAACTGGTGCAGTTAAAGCTTTAAGTACAATATTCACACCTGTTTCAATGTCACCTTCTGCTTCTATTTCGCTTACTTTTTGGTAAACATTTACTAATGCAGTACCACCACCTGCAACAATACCTTCTTCTACTGCTGCACGTGTAGAGTTTAATGCATCTTCAATACGTAATTTACGTTCTTTAAGCTCAGTTTCACTTGCTGCACCTACTTTAATAACTGCAACACCACCTGCTAATTTAGCTAAGCGCTCTTGTAATTTTTCACGATCAAAGTCAGATTCAGTTTCTTCAATTTGAGATTTCAATTGGCTTACGCGTGCATCAATACTGTTTTCATCACCATCACCATCAACAACAGTCGTGTTATCTTTAGTAACCTCAACTTTACTTGCAGTACCTAACATATCAATCGTTGCATCTTTAAGGTCTAATCCTAAGTCATCAGTAATTACCTGTGCACCAGTTAAAATAGCCAAATCTTCTAACATTGCTTTACGGCGATCACCAAATCCTGGTGCTTTAACAGCAACAGCTGTAAATGTACCACGCATGCGGTTTAGCACGATATTTGTTAACGCATCTCCTTCAACTTCATCTGCAACAATTAAGATAGGGCGATTTGATTGAACTACTTGTTCTAATAAAGGTAAGATATCTTGGAATGATGAGATTTTTTTATCTGTCACTAAAATGTACGGGCGTTCTAATTCAGCAACCATTTTATCTGAATCAGTAACCATATACGGTGATTGATAACCACGGTCAAACTGCATACCTTCAACAACTTCAAGTTCAGTATTCAAGCCATTTGACTCTTCAATTGTAATGACTCCATCATTACCTACTTTTTCCATTGCTTCTGAAATATAACGTCCAATTTCTTCATCTGCTGCAGAAATTGCACCTACTTGCGCTATTTCATTTTTATTTTCAACTTTTTGAGAATTTTCATGTAATGCTTTTACAGCAACTTTCACTGCTTTATCAATACCTTGACGTAAACCTACTGGATTAGCACCACTTGTGACATTTTTCAATCCTTCTTGAATCATTGCTTGAGCTAATACTGTCGCAGTTGTAGTACCGTCACCTGCAATTTCGTTTGTTTTATTTGCTACTTCTTGAACTAATTTCGCGCCCATATTTTCATATGGATCTTCTAATTCGATTTCTTTAGCAATCGTCACACCATCGTTCGTAATTAAAGGTGCTGTAAATTCTTTATCTAATACAACATTACGTCCTTTAGGACCAATTGTTACTTTAACAGCATTTGCAAGTTGGTCAACACCACGTAACATTGCTTGACGCGCATCTTCAGAGAATTTCAATTGTTTAACCATAAATGATAAACCTCCATTTGTTTAGTTGTGTTTCATTTTCGTTCTTTTTAATTTATTTATGAATTAAGTTCTGTATTATTCAATAACTGCTAAAATATCTTCTTCATTTAATACCAGATATGTTTCATTATCTCGTTTAACTTCTGTACCAGCATATTGTTGGAACACGACACGGTCCCCTTCTTTCACTTCAGGAGTCACTCTTGTACCATTATTTAATAGACGTCCAGTTCCTACTGCAACGATAACGCCTTCGTTTGATTTTTCTTTAGCACTATCAGTTAAAACAATACCACTTTTAGTTGTTTGTTCTTGTTCTTTTTTCTCAATAATCACACGATTTCCAATTGGTTTTAGCATGATTGTTCCTCCTTAAAAAAACCTAAAGTTTAGCACTTAACATTAAAGAGTGCTAACATACATTTATAATAATCAAATTTGGTCAAAATTTCAAGTCATAACCTTTTAATTAAGTTTTGTAACTTCAAGTTATTTAAGATAAAATAAATTATAAACAAATAATTGGAGGAAAATTATGACAAGACTATGGGCATCATTGCTAACTGTTATTATATATTTATTGTCGCAATTTTTACCGGCAGTCATTGTAAACACAACACAATTTGCACAATATAGTGATTTGGAACAACTCAAAGCCGGCGTCTATATTCAACTCGTTCTATTTTTAATTGCGGCTACTACGATTATTTTTATTAATTTTAAAATCAAAGACCCTACAAGATTAGAATCTGAAGTAAAGGAACCTAATAAATACATTATTCCATGGGCATTACTTGGATTTGCACTTGTCATGGTTTATCAATTTATAGTGAGCATTGTATTAACACAAATATACGGTGGACAACAAGTAAGTCCAAATACAGAAAAGCTAATACTTATTGCTCGAAAAATACCTATATTTATCTTCTTTGTATCTATTATCGGTCCTTTATTAGAAGAATACGTATTCAGAAAAGTAATCTTTGGAGAATTATTTAATGCGATTAAAGGTAATCGTATCGTGGCATTTATTATTGCTACAACAGTAAGTTCATTAATATTTGCATTAGCACATAATGATTTCAAATTTATTCCAGTTTATTTTGGTATGGGTGTCATTTTTTCATTAGCATATGTATGGACAAAACGGCTTGCTGTTCCAATTATTATCCATATGTTACAAAACGGATTTGTAGTCATATCCCAATTACTAATACCAGATACAATGAAAAAGGCAGCCGAACATGCAAGTTTTATTTATCATATTTTTATGCCATAACATAACAAAACGAATCACTGACAGATTAAAGTCGTTGTGATTCGTTTTTATTTTGCTTTTTATTTCGCTTTACGAATAAGAATAGCATGATTGAAAATACCACAATCATAGAACATACAATTGCTATCCAACTTTTACTATACACTGTAGTTGCGCTTTTCTTATTTTCTTCTTGTTTTTTTACAACTGTAAAATCATCTTTTTCATGTGGCTCAAATGCACGATGTTTCGTGTCTGTCTTATCTTCTGGTTTCTTCAAATCTGGCATTGATCCAATTTCACCAGTAATTAAAGCCAATACTTGTTCATCCAAATTACGATAGTATCTTTCTGATTTCAATGGGTTGAAATATTGGAATCTAAAGTAATTAGATTGCTGTTGTAATCCATTTAAATATGCATTTCCGCTGAAATTTTGTTTGCGAATAATATTATAAATGTCTTCATCAGTAACTTCTCCATAATCTTTACCCAACTTATTAATTTGATTTAAAATATACGGATTATACTTGTAAGCCCCATTCGCCAAGGCTAAAAATCGTTGGGATACAAAATCATTACTAGTAGGATTTGGTGAGTTCCCTTGATTTCCATTTGGTTGCCATTGACCTTGATTAGATCCATCTGAAGCATTTGGGTTCCTTGTTCCCCCATTTTTCGAGCCACCAGAATGATTGGAATCCCCAGGCTGATTGGGATTAGGTGACGGGTTAGGATTTGGCTTTGGTTTATCTGGGTCTGGTTTGGGATCCGGATTTGGTTTCGGGTTATCTGGATCTGGTTTGGGATCCGGATTTGGTTTCGGGTTATCTGGATCTGGTTTGGGATCCGGATTTGGTTTCGGGTTATCTGGATCTGGTTTTGGATCTGGATTTGGATCTGGATTTGGCTTTGGTTTATCTGTATCTGGTTTTGGATCCGGATTCGGCTTTGGTTTATCTGTATCTGGTTTTGGTTCAGGATTTGGTTTCGGGTTATCTGGATTCACTTGGTTTGAATCAGAATTTGCATCTCGATTATTAGAACCTGTTCCTCCATTATCAGCTGTATTTGGTTGATGAGGTGCTCCAGTCCCATTATTACTTTCATTTAGTTCATTGGATGGAGATGTTGAAGTTGAATCACCATTTATATTTGTAGCAGATGTTTCTTCATTTATATTAGTTTTGGCTTCAACTGTGTGCGTTACAATACCGACTCCTGAACTACTCAAAACAAAGATACTTGTTGAAAGTAATATTTTCTTGACCCAATGATATGACATTTCACGAGACACCTCCCTTTTTCATGTAAGTATTAATCTAAGTATAATAAATATGCGTTGAAAATGCATTTATATTTGAAATTTGAAAATGAATATTAATATTCTTGAAACTTTCGTAAATATTGCTTTACAAGTTTAGGTATAAATTTTATACTTAGTTTATTAAATATTATTTACACAGAAGGAGCAATTATTATGGGTTTATTTAAAAAAGATAAAACAGCAATGACTTTTAATGATGCAATGGAAGAAAGACGTTCAATATATAATTTAAAAGAAACTATTTCAATTAGTGATGACGAATTAGAATCAATCATTGCACATGCAATTAAGCATGTTCCCTCATCATTTAATTCTCAATCGACAAGAATCTTATTACTTTTAAACGACAACAATAATAAATTTTGGGATAACACAAAAGCTATTTTAAAAGAAGTAATGGGCGAAGATCGTGATTTTACCCCTACTGAACAAAAAATAAATAATTTTAAACACTCATATGGCACTATTTTGTTTTATGAAGATCAAGATGTTGTGAGTGGATTACAAGAGCAAATGCCAAATTACTATGATAACTTTGCTATTTGGTCTACACAAACAAATGCAATGCATCAATACGCTATTTGGACAGCGTTAGCAACTAAAGGTATTGGTGCTTCTTTACAACACTATAATCCATTAGTTGATGAAATGGCAGCAAACGAGTTTGATATTCCTAACAACTGGAAACTCTATGCTCAAATGCCATTCGGTGATGTTCGTGAAGCTGCCGGTGAGAAATCATTTAATCCTATCGAAGATCGTTTTGTAATTAAGAAGTAATATGTATTTTTGCTGACAAATTAATTTTTTGTCAGCTTTTTTTGCGTTTCTATATATCTTTTAGTAAGTTATAAATAAGATTTATCAAGGATGTGATGTTATGAAAGTTCAAATTTATCAAGTACCAATCATTTTAGGTGATAGTCACAAAAATGAGATACAATTAATGCAATGGTTTGAGGAACATGTAAATAAAGACATAGATGTAGTTGTCTTACCTGAAATGTGGAACAATGGTTATGATTTAGAACACTTAAATGACAAAGCAGATAAAAATTTAGATAGAAGCTTTTCGTTTATTAAAAAATTAGCTGAAAAATATGCTGTTGATATCATAGCTGGTTCTGTTTCTAATATTAAAAATAATAAAATATATAACACCGCTTTTAGTGTAAATCTCCATGGCCAGCTAACTAATGAATATGACAAAGTTCATTTGGTACCTATGTTAAGAGAGCATGAATTTTTAACAGCTGGTGAAAATGTAGCAGAACCATTCCATTTATCTAATGGTACTTTAGTGACTCAGCTTATATGTTATGACTTACGCTTTCCAGAATTATTAAGATATCCAGCTCGTTGTGGTGCAAAAATTGCATTTTATGTTGCACAATGGCCATTTTCAAGACTTAAACATTGGCAATCCTTATTAAAGGCACGTGCCATTGAAAATAATATGTTTGTCATCGGAACTAATAGCACAGGATTTGATGGCAATACCGAATATGCAGGTCATTCAATGGTGATTAATCCAAACGGAGATGTAATTTCAGAATTAAAAACTGAATCAGATGTTTTAACTGTAGATTTAAATTTAAACGAAGTAGATCAACAACGAGAAAACATTCCAGTGTTTAAAAGTATAAAATTAGATTTATACAAGTAAGATGCATTAATTTAAAATTAAACTTTAAAGATACTTACAATAATACTTAGAATTATGATTCGCTTCTTCATAAGTCTATTTTTATGTATAGACCTCCGCCATATCAAATAATTCATCTTTAAGTTCTTGATACTAGTTAAAACGTTTTAATCCCCTCTTTTATTGCATCAAAAAAGGCCACGAGCTTGGGAGGGGCTCACGACCATATACTTATTATTAAGGGAATGTTTTACAGTTATTTTTTCAATCTATTTTTGGGGATGTTATTAATTATGAAAAAAATTATATTTATCAAATAATGATAAATCGATGTTGTTTACGATAGCTTACATGCTAGAAATAATTATCTGTAATGATAATTAAGAAAAATACATAGCACTGAGTCCAAGGAAACTAACTCTATTAGCAAATGTTACTCACTTGCTAAATTCACATGGTTATTAAGTTGGGATGGCTTAATAACTCATACTTTTAGTACTATACGAAGATAACAAATTTACAATGAAAGTAATTAATTATTCGTCTTATTTTTTAGTGAATTTGTTCACAGTGTCGATAATCCATTTTACTAAGTCACTGATTGTTGAAATGATATCTTGTGCCATTGAAATCACTCCTTCCTTAATTAAGATAAAAATTCTTAAAATTAAACAACTCATCAACTATTTTCCATCACATCTCTGTGATCTATTTATATTAAAACATGCAAAAAGCATTTGTTTTCTATTTTTTCTTAACTAGTCATTTTTTATTCTTAACTGTAAATTTTTTTATGTTAAAATATTAAATACAAATTACATTCAACAGTTAAGTATTTATTTTCGACAGTTAGGCAATATAATGATAAAAGATTGTACTAAATCGTATAATATGAGTGAGGAGAGTGGTGTAAAATTGAATTATTTTGATAATAAAATTGACCAGTTCGCCACGTATCTTCAAAAGAGAAATAACTTAGATCATATTCAATTTTTGCAAGTAAGATTAGGGATGCAGGTCTTAGCTAAAAATATAGGTAAATTGATAGTAATGTATACTCTTGCTTATATTTTAGACATTTTTATTTACACGTTAATCACGAATTTAACATTTTATTTAATAAGACGGCATGCACATGGTGCACATGCGCCCACTTCTTTTTGGTGTTATATAGAGAGTATTATATTGTTTGTACTTTTACCTTTAGTACTAGCAAATTTTCAAATCAATTCATTAATTATGACTATTATGACATTTATTGCTATAGGTTTGATAATTATTTATGCTCCTGCAGCAACTAAAAAGAAACCCATTCCCGTTCGTCTTATTAAACGAAAAAAATATTACTCAATTATTATTAGTTTAATCTTTTTCATTATCACACTTTTTTTAAATGAAACGATTGCTCAATTTATTCAATTGGGCATCATAATTGAAGCTATTACATTATTACCTATTTTCTTTATTAGGAGGACTTAAAATGAATACATTATTTAACTTATTTTTTGATTTTATTACTGGGATTTTAAAAAACATTGGTAACATCGCACTTATAGTACATGCGACTTCATAATGGACGAAGTTGAAGTACCAAAAGAATTAACACAATTACACGAATAACTTAAATAGAGAGTGTGATGGTAGTGGAATTAATAAATAATTATAGTTTTGTTTTATTCGTATTAACTCAAATGATATTAATGTTTACAATACCAGCTATTATTAGTGAAATCAAATATAGTAAACTTGATTATATATGTATTGTAGCAATTTCGACATTATCATTATTTTTATTTAAAATGTTTGATAGTGCATCCCTTATAATAATAACTGTATTCGTAATTATATTGTATTTCATCAAAATCAAATGGTATGCTATTTTGCTGATTATGACTTCACAAATAATTTTGTACTGTGCTAACTATATGTTTATAGTCATGTACGCCTATATTGGCAAAATTTCTGAAAGTGTATTTGTAATATTTCCAAGTTTTTTTGTAGTTTATGTGACAATCAGCTTACTATTCTCATATATTATAAATAGAGTTCTTAAAAAAATAAGCACATCATATTTAATACTAAATAAAGGTTTTCTAATAGTTATTTCGACCATTCTATTGCTTACTTTTTCTTTATTCTTTTTTTATTCACAAATAAACTCGGATGAAGCTAAAGTAATAAGGCAATATTCTTTTATTTTTATCGGAATAACTATATTTTTAAGTATATTAACATTTGTTATTTCTCAATTTCTCCTTAAAGAAATGAAATACAAACGTAACCAAGAAGAAATTGAAACATATTACGAATATACTTTAAAAATCGAGGCAATCAATAATGAAATGCGCAAGTTCCGTCATGATTATGTCAATATATTAACAACACTTTCTGAATATATTCGCGAGGATGACATGACTGGTTTGCGTGATTATTTCAATAAAAATATTGTACCGATGAAAGATAATTTGCAAATGAATGCTATTAAATTAAATGGTATTGAGAACCTTAAAGTACGTGAGATTAAAGGTTTAATTACAGCCAAAATTTTACGTGCTCAAGAAATGAATATTCCTATTAGTATAGAAATTCCTGATGAAGTAACGCGCATTAATTTGAATATGATCGATTTAAGTCGTAGTATTGGCATAATTCTTGATAACGCAATTGAAGCATCAACTGAAATTGATGATCCTATCATTAGAGTTGCATTTATTGAAAGCGAAAATTCGGTAACGTTTATTGTTATGAATAAATGTGCTGATGATATACCACGCATTCATGAATTGTTCCAAGAAAGTTTTTCTACTAAAGGTGAAGGTCGTGGTTTAGGTCTATCAACTTTAAAAGAAATTGCTGATAATGCGGATAATGTCTTGTTAGATACGATTATCGAAAATGGTTTCTTTATTCAAAAAGTTGAAATTATTAACAACTAGCCATAAGGATGTGAAAGAATGAAAATTTTCATTTGCGAAGACGATCCAAAACAAAGAGAAAACATGGTTACCATTATTAAAAATTATATAATGATAGAAGAAAAACCTATGGAAATTGCCCTCGCAACTGATGATCCTTATGAGGTGCTTGAGCAATCTAAAAATATGAATGACATAGGTTGTTACTTTTTAGATATTCAACTTTCAACAGACATTAATGGTATTAAATTAGGTAGTGAAATACGTAAGCATGACCCAGTTGGCAATATTATATTTGTTACTAGTCATAGTGAACTTACTTATTTAACATTTGTCTACAAAGTTGCAGCAATGGATTTCATTTTTAAAGATGATCCTGCTGAATTAAGAACACGAATTATAGATTGTCTAGAAACTGCACATACACGCTTACAGTTACTATCAAAAGATAATAGCGTTGAAACGATAGAGTTAAAACGTGGCAGTAATTCAGTGTATGTTCAATATGATGATATTATGTTTTTCGAATCATCAACCAAATCTCATAGACTCATTGCCCATTTAGATAATCGTCAAATTGAATTTTATGGTAATTTAAAAGAATTGAGTCAATTAGATGAGCGTTTTTTCAGATGTCATAATAGTTTTGTCGTCAATCGACATAATATCGAATCCATTGATTCTAAAGAACGTATTGTTTATTTTAAAAATCAAGAACATTGTTATGCATCGGTAAGAAACGTTAAAAAAATATAATATGATAACTAAGTCAGTTAACGGCGTAACCCTTTTATGTACCCTGTTTAATATTAACAGTGTAACTTTTCAACGCTTTGTATAGCTGGCTTTTTTATATCTAATTTTAATTATCATTTCCACCAATCGTTCCGCCACTGCAAGTTACAAACATATTCTTATTACACATAATTCATCAATTTCTTAATAACTGCACAATACCTCACCTTACGTTTTAACAAAACAGTCTAAACATGAAATCAATTTATTCTGTTGTTAAGTCGCAATCTCCATCTTCTTTAATCTCTGGTATTATTTTTTCTTCAACTAAGTCACGATATAATGCTTTTGAAATTTCGTTCAATTTCAATTTATGATTTTGAATACTTTTCTTCCACACAAATGTATACCTATTGGCATTAGCTTCTACTTTTGTAGCATCAATAAAAATCGAATTATCATCAATAAGATTTTGCTTTAAACATTATCTATGGAACTGAATAAATAAAGATTCAATTAACGCATCAGTATTAGGATTCACTCTAAAACGATTAATAGTTTTATAAGAAGGTGTTTGATCTTGAGCTAACCACATCATTCGAATACTGTCATGAAGTAATTTCTCTATTCTACGACCAGAAAATACAGATTGAGTATATGCATATAAGATGATTTTTAACATCATTTTTGGATGATAGGATGTTGCGCCACGATGATGTCTGAATTCATCGAATTCGCTATCAGGTATCGTTTCAACAATATCATTAACATATCGTGAAATATCATTTTGAGGGATTCTAACAGAAGTTTCTATTGGTAGTGTAAGTTGGGTCATGTTGTAATTTTTATACATAAGACACCTCGTTAATTTAGTTTAGTGGTATTTATTAAATTATACGAAGGGATCCAACACAGAAAATTCAAATTATTGAATTATACATTTATGTGCAAGTTGGGCAAAGTGTCTTATTTTTTTAAAGTATTTAAAAGTAAAATTACATGTTAATACGTAGTATTAATGGCGAGACTCCTGAGGGAGCAGTGCCAGTCGAAGACAGGGGCCCCAACACAGAAGCTGACATATAGTCAGCTTACAACAATGTGCCGGTTGGAGTGGCTGAGACGGCACTCTAGGAAGGGACCCGTCATCAAAAATTCTATTTATAGAATTTTACAATTATGTGCCAGACGGGCATAGCGAAGCCATTCAATACGAAGTATTGTATAAATAGAGAACAGCAGTAAGATATTTTCTAATTGAAAATTATCTTACTGCTGTTTTTTAGGGATTTATGTCCTAACACTGCTTAAAATATTAAAATTATAATGAATCTTCAACTTCTTGAATGCTAGGTAAGCTGTTAATAGCACCATATTTCGTTGTCACTATTGCAGCAACACGATTACTAAATGCTAAAATATCCTCACCTTCATTTTCAAAAAGATGGATTAAATCTAATGTTGAAGACTCTAAAATTCGACTAATCACCGCACCAATAAATGCATCACCAGCTCCTGTTGTATCTACAGCATTTACTTTGTAACCTGCGTGATTAAGTGTAATGCCGCCTTTCAAATAGACTGCAGCACCTTCCGAACCTTTTGTATAAATAACCACTTTGACGTTGCCTAAAAATAAAGATTGAATAGCTTCGTTTTCATCATGAATACCTGTTATAAATTCTAATTCTTCATCAGAAACTTTTACTATATGTGCTAGTGGTAAAAATGAATGAATCGCATGCTTCAAATCCTCTGGATTATCCCATAAAGGTAGCCTTACATTAGGATCAAAAACAACCGTACCGTTTGCATCTAACACTTTAGTAATTAATTTATGATGAGCATTTTTCATCGGACTTTCAACTAAATCCACAGAACAAAAATGTACTATATCATTTTCATTCACTTCAATATCATCTACATAACTCGGCTCAAATAGCATATCCGCGGATGGTTTTCGATAGAATGAAAAGTCTCGTTCACCCGCCTCAGTTAAACTTACAAAAGCTAAAGCCGTATTAGCTTTGTTCGTGCGATAGACATGATTCACATCCACACCTATATTAGAAATTGTTTCAACAATGCTATCTCCAAAAGCATCGTTACCCAATTGTGTAATCATAAATGCTTGCTGCCCTAACTTTTGAACAGCACAGGCTACATTACATGGCGCGCCACCAATTTGCTTCGTAAATGTTTCAACATCTTTCAAATTGGTATTTGTCACATTTGGAATAAAATCAATTAACGCTTCTCCTATTGCAAATAAACGTCTCATTCTTGATCATCCTTTAAATCATATTTAGTAAACTGTAAATAAACTTGGCCTGATTCTGTTGATGTTTTAATACCAATCGCATCGTCAGTCGGGAAAATTCGTGATGTTAATACGCGCTCACCATCATTACAGAAAATTTCAATACTGGATGTATCAACATAAATTTGTAATTTTTTCAATGGTGTATCTAATGTCGTGCTACGCGTCATACCTTCTACATTTGTTGGTAATAGGCCACTATCACTTCGATCCAATGTAATTTTATTTTCACGTTTATTATAAGAGATTAAAGTTGAAGACGTTTTTGATGTACGAAGTTCGAAATATACTTCAGTTGAATCATTATCTAAAATATCAATAATCAGTTCATATTGCTTACCTTCATATGGATGTAGCTTTCGTGTAAATTTATTTGCGTAGCCTAATGCCGTCTCTTTATTATGTCGTAACTTTTCTAACGCTGGATACGGACGTTGCATGAGTCGCCCATTTTCCACAGTTAATACGCGAGGAATAGTTAAACAATGTGCCCAACCTTCGTTATCTGTAGGATACTCGATTTCTGGCAATCCCATCCATCCGATTAACACACGTTGCCCCTTTTCATCTAAAAATGTTTGAGGTGCATAAAAGTCAAAACCATTATCAAGTTCGACAAAATCTTCATGCTCAAAAGTTAAGTTTTCAATATCTAATTGACCTAGCATATAACCACTTTGATAAATATTTTTAAACTGATCACCTTGCGAATCAATACCTTGAGGACAAATAAGTATCACATCTTGACCATCGATATTAAAATAATCTGGGCACTCCCACATATATCCAAAATCATCTAATTCAGTTTTAATTTCACCTAAATAATGCCAGTTAATGATATCTTCAGTGCTATACAATAATAATCGCCCTTGATGTTCATTATTTTGGGCACCAATGACTGCATAATACTTATCATCTTTTTTAAATACTTTCGGATCTCTAAAATGACTTGTATATCCTTCAGGTTGCTGATTAATTACAGGCTTTGGAAACTTTTCTACTGTTCCATCATCTTTCATACGAGCCATCATTTGACTCGAATGTCTTTGCCAATGGTTGTCTCGATGATTCCCAGTATACATATAATATAAATGTCCATTATATTCGAAAGCACTACCACTATACACACCATGACTATCATATTTTGAGTCTGGATTTAATATGGGCCCTTCTGCTTTAAAAGTTACTAAATCATCACTTGTATAATTAAACCAATATTTTAACCCATGAACTGCACCTAATGGAAACCACTGATGAGACACATAATATTTTCCATTATAAAAAATAAGCCCATTCGGATCATTCAATAATCCAGTTTCAGGTTGAATATGAAATTGTTGACGAAATTTAGATTGATCAACTTGTTGTTTTAAATATTTAAAATACTCCGTATCAACGTCTTCAATACGCTGATAACGTTCTTCTCTAGTCCATTCGGTCATAATATTTGTCCAGTCCTCCTTTAACATTTACGCTACTAACAATTTATATTCTATTATAGCAAATTTTACTTACGTTCTTTAATTATTGCGCTATAATATTTTCATCCATTATGGTATCGGTTCCACCTTTGTTTTTAAAAAATATAGCGTCTAAATGCTAACTTCTACAGTGACGCTATATGGTAAATCTTTCTTTTTTAGCATTTGTTGAATTTCTTCCATTGCACATTGACCCGCTTCATAATAATTATAATGAATTGTTTTAATCGTCGGAGATACTAACTGAGTCATGGGGTTTCCACCAAAACCATAAATTTGTTTAGGTTTCATGGCATCTTCTTTCCCAGAATAATATTTATAAGCTGCTAATGCAATCGTATCTGTCGCGCCAACAATCGCATCAACTTGCTTTACATTTTTTAATACTTGAGCAACATCTTGTTGTGCATCGTTATACGTGAAATTTGATTCATGTACATTTGGTGTAATTTGATATTTAGCTAGTTGATCAAGTAAACCACGTTTTCTATGTATACCGACTGCAATATCTTTTTCACTTACACTAAATACTTCAACATGTCGATAATCTTGTTGCCCAATCCATTCACCAATGATTTGCCCTGCTTTGTAGTCATCATGCACAATACTATGAAGTTGTTCATGCTGTTGCCCAACAATGACTGTTGGAACTTTCATTTTATTTATAACTTCAATATGCTTTTTAGTGATATCCGTAGCCATTAAAACAATGCCATCCACTTTGCTACGCGCTAACGTTTCAAGTGCTTGAATTTCTGCTTCAATGTTTAGTCCAGTATAATTTAAGATTAACTGAGAACCATATTTTTCACATTGCTTTGCTAACCCTTTAATTGTCTCATCTACAGCATATGAATTCATTCTAGGTATTATTGCGCCAATAAGATGTGTTTGTCGGGCTCTTAAACTTTGAGCAAATTGATTCGGTTGATAGTCATGCTCATCAATAATTTTTGTTAATTTTTCACTTGTTTTTTTGCTGACAGATCCATTATTTAAAAACCTAGATACTGTACTTTTTGAAACACCTGCTAATTTAGCAATATCGGATATATTTTTCATAATTACTCACCTATCATTATTTATGACGCTTATTTTTATTTTAGCATATATGTAACCGCTTCAAATAATATTTCATCTCCTTTCTAAAAAATATTTAACAAAACAGAAAATGTCCTAACACCTTTTTTAACCAGATGTCAGGACAATTTATTTTCTATGTATTTTTAGTTTAATATCGAATATGTTTATTAAATCTATTTAGCTCGCCTTCAAAATAAGCATGCTCACCATGTACAATTTTGTCTAATCCTATATTTGTTTCTTGCTCTGTCACAGACAATGGCGTAATCAACTTAATTACTTTCGCAATAATAAATGTCATAACTACGCTAAAAATTACTACTGCAGTAACACAAAGTAATTGTATTAAAACAATATGAACATCACCTGTATAAATGAATCCATTATTTATATCCGGATTTGCTTTTTTACTTTGGAAAACTGCTGTTAAGACGGCACCAATAATACCACCTACACCATGAATACCAAATGCATCTAACGCATCATGATATTTTAGTTTCACTTTTATATAATTAATGACGATATAACAACAAATTCCACCAATTAATGCCATAATTGTCGCACTAAGATATGTTACATATCCAGCTGCAGGTGTAATTACAACGAGACCAGCCAGAGCACCTAATAATAGGCCAAGTAAACTTGTAGTCTTTTTGAAAATATATTCTAAAATCAACCAACCTATAGCACCTGCACTTGCAGCAATAACTGTATTGGTAAATGCTAACATTGCAATTTGATCAAATGTAAATGCACTACCAACATTAAATCCGTACCATCCAATCCACACAAAAATACCACCAATTAAGGTAATAATTAAATTATGAGGCGTTGATTCAGATTGTTTGTTTCCTTTTCCAATCATAATCGCCAGTACCAAACCTGAAACACCTGATGTAATATGAACGACTGTACCACCAGCGAAATCTAATACGCCAAGTTTATTGATCCAACCGCCACCCCATACCCAGTGCGCTACCGGGCTATAAACAAGTGCTGTCCAAACAACTACAAATAATAGATACGGTATAAATTTCATTTTTTCAGCGATTGAACCTGATAAAATTGAGATTGCAATCGTACAAAACATCATTTGAAATAACATAAATAATGCTAATGGTATATGCGGACTTATATCTTCTTGTGTAGCAAAACCTACATGATTAAGAAGAGTATATTGCCAATTCCCAAACCATAGGCTACCATCTCCAAAACTAATAGTAAAACCAACTGTTATCCAAACAAATGTTACTATAACAATTGCTGCCATACTTTGCATAACAGTATTAAGTGCATTTTTAGATTGAACTAATCCACCATAAAACAAACTTAATCCTGGCGTCATTAGCCAAACTAATAATGTACATAAAAACATAAATATTGTGTCGTTAAGATTCATACTTACCACTCCCTTAATTTCATAATAATCTGATAATTTATAAAATGCAAAAATGCGTAAGATTATATTACATGCGTTGAAATAAAATATGACACAACTTTTGTTAGCACTTGCATTTTCCTTAGTATTTCCATAATAAAAAGGCTATTTCCTCGATTTTAATACAGAGAAAATAGCCTTTTTAATGTGTGTTTATTAGCAATAATAGATATCGTTATACTTTTTGAACTGTAATCGTCCAAGAAGCATTATCAACTTGTTCGAAATTAGTTACCGGATATCCATTTTCTGCTGCCCAATTTGGAATAGCTTCAGTCGCTTGTGTGCAGTCAAAATCAATTTTCAATTCATCTCCAGATGATAATGTTGCCATTTTCTTTTGTGCTTCAATCAATGGGAATGGGCACACCATACCTACTGTACCTAATTCATATATCATAACTATTACTCCTCTTTTTAATTATATTATTAAATGTTGTTTTTCTGATTTTCAGTTCTTGAAATCACTCAAATTTATACTGCTTGTGTTTGTTGTTGTACCTTATCAACTTGTTGTTGAACCTTCCTCATCGGACGAACAAACATAAAATGACTGATTGTCCATACGCCAGCAATCATCGCTGCTAGTGCAATCCAACCTTGCCAAGTCATCATAGCTGTTTCAACAAGACCATTACCTATAGAACATCCACCTGCTACTGAAGCGCCAAAGCCCATACATATACCACCTATAGCACTGTTACGAATCGTAATCCTATCTGGCAAACGCCATTTAAATTCTTTTGAACCTCTAGCTGCAATATAAGAACCTATAAATATCCCTAAAACTAACAAGACACCCCAGTCAATAAATTTCGATTCACCAGTAATTAAAAAATGAATTAAATTGGCCGATGGTGTTGTAATTCCAAGTCCTGCATTTCTACCAGTCGATGTACTCACTGGCCATGCTAATAAAGCAATAAGCCCAATTGCAATTGCAGCTATAAATGGATGATAGCGTTTTTCGAAAAGATAATGTCTGATACCCGTATATCGTTGCTTCAATTTAGGAATTGCTACTTTTGATTTTTTATTATTAAGTGTTCTAACTACAAGTACAATAGTAATGATAGATAATACTGCTACTAACACCCCAAAAGGTATACCGGTCGTTTGAGATATATCACTATTCACATTCGTTGATTGATTAATTTGATGCATTACTGGTTTTAAAATCCCTGTCTTAGTTATCGCAGCAGTAATAGCATACAAAATTAAGGCAATCCAACTTCCTATCAAACCTTCGCCGGCACGATACCAAGTACCAGTTGCACAACCACCTGCTAATACAATTCCAATTCCAAATATAAATGAGCCGATAATCGTTCCTAAAATAGGAAAACTGTGCGTAGGAATTTGTAAAACGCCCGTTGCCGTCAAAATTAATAGTCCGATACTTTGAATTGTAATAGCTATTAATAATGCGTAAAACATTTTATTATTCTTTTGCACGTACATATCACGAAAACCACCAGTTAAGCAAAATCTCGTACGTTGCATAACAAATCCTAAAAGTCCCCCGACTAATAAACCACTAATAATCATCCAAGTCATTATAATATCACCTATTTCCGATAAGTTTAGTATGTATTATAGGCGATGATTTCTCTCTTTTCAACCTTATACACAATATTTTCGCTATACAATTTAATATTTTCTAAGTGAAGCCAATAGTTATTGTGTGGATTGTTTAACATAAATATACATAATTACTAAGTTGAATTAAGACTTAACAATATAGCAGTTTACCGCTAAAATTTCAGACTCAATTAAAAAAGCCTGAGACTTTGTCTCAGACCCTTCAAAAATAATTTAAGATATAACAAGGTTAATCTTTAAAGCTACATCACATTTATTCACTGTAATTTTTCATAAAGAATAGTAACGACTGTAATTCTATACCTAAGTCTATTTGATGAACTTGCACATCTGATGGTGTATTTATTCTGCCAGGTGTAAAGTTTAAAATCCCTTTCACACCAGCTTGAACGAGTTCATCTGCCACTTTTTGAGCTACTCTCTCTGGTGTCGTTAAAATCACAACATCAATTTCTTCTTTCTTCAATGTCGCTATTAAATCATTATTATCTTTTACAATAACATTCCCTATTTTTTGGCCAATAACATCTTCTTTAATATCAAATGCTTCAGTAATAGTCATATCGTCATGAATTGAAAAGTTATATGTGAGTAATGCTTTCCCTAGGTTCCCGACTCCGACAATTGCGATTTTTATCATATCACTTTCGCTAAGTTCAGATTTAAAGAAATCTAATAAACTATCTATATTATATCCGTATCCTTTTTTACCTAATTCGCCAAAATATGAAAAATCACGACGAATTGTTGCCGAGTCAATTTGTAACGCATCGCTAATCGCTTTTGAATTTACACGATCTATACCTTTAGATTTTAATGAACTCACAAATCTATAATATAACGGTAAACGTTTTAAAGTTGCTCGAGGAATTTTAACTTGGTCACTCATTCGCTATTTCCTCCTTCGTGTTTGAATGAATTATATCTATGTATTCAAACGAGTTAGAGCGTAGTTGTTAGATTATTAAAAAACAAATAATTGATTACAATGAATACTTAAATATTATACATTATTGAATTTTAAAAATAAATATCTTAGTTTCATGACGGCGTTTTATACTGTAAAATGGTTATTAATGTAATGATTACGATTGAAATCGTAAATTAAAACTAATTGACGAAATACGAAAGGTGAAGATCGAATGATACTTTTACAACTTAATCATATATCAAAATCGTTCGATGGTGAAGATATATTTACTGATGTTGATTTTGAAGTAAAAACAGGTGAAAGAATAGGGATTGTAGGAAGAAATGGTGCCGGTAAATCAACATTAATGAAAATTATAGCCGGTGTAGAAAACTATGATTCAGGAAATTTGTCCAAAATCAAAAACTTAAAGCTTGGCTATTTAACTCAACAAATGACACTAAACTCTAATGCAACGGTTTTTGAAGAAATGTCTAAACCATTTGAACATATTAAAAACATGGAAAAATTAATTAAAGAAGAAACCGATTGGTTAGCTAAACATGCAGATGATTATGATTCCGATTCATATAAAACTCATATGTCACGTTATGAATCTTTATCAAATCAATATGAACAGTTAGATGGCTATCAATACGAGAGTAAAATTAAAACTGTATTGCATGGTTTAAATTTCACTGAAGATGATTTTAACAAGCCTATTAACGACTTTAGTGGTGGTCAAAAAACACGCCTTTCGTTAGCTCAAATGTTATTAAATGAACCTGATTTATTACTTTTAGATGAGCCTACCAACCATTTGGACTTAGAAACAACTAAGTGGCTTGAGGATTATTTACGTTATTTTAAAGGTGCAATCGTAATTATTAGTCATGATCGTTACTTTTTAGATAAAATTGTAACTCAAATTTATGATGTAGCCTTGGGTGACGTCAAACGTTATGTTGGTAACTATGATCAATTTATTAAGCAACGCGATTTATATTATGAAAAGCGAATGCAAGAATATGAAAATCAACAAGAAGAAATTAAACGTTTAGAAACATTTGTTGAGAAGAATATTACACGTGCCTCCACAAGTGGTATGGCAAAAAGCAGACGTAAAATTTTAGAAAAAATGGAACGTATTGACAAACCAATGTTAGATGCTAAAAGTGCGAATATACAATTCGGCTTTGACCGTAACACAGGGAACGATGTCATGCACATTAAAAATTTAGAAATTGGTTATCAAACACCTATTACCCAACCTATTAACGTTGAAGTTTCAAAAGGTGACCATATCGCTATTATAGGGCCTAACGGTATTGGAAAATCAACATTGATTAAAACTATCGCTAAACAACAACAAGCACTTGGTGGCAATATTACCTTTGGTGCAAATTTGCAAATTGGATATTATGATCAAAAGCAAGCTGAATTTAAATCTAATAATTCCATTTTAGATTACGTATGGGATCAATATCCATTAATGAACGAAAAAGATATACGCGCCGTACTTGGACGTTTCTTATTCGTACAAGATGATGTTAAAAAAATTATCAACGATTTATCGGGTGGCGAAAAGGCAAGACTTCAGTTAGCACTTCTAATGTTACAACGCGATAATGTCCTCATTTTAGATGAGCCTACCAATCATCTTGATATCGATTCAAAAGAAATGTTAGAACAAGCACTTCAACATTTTGAAGGAACAATTTTATTTGTTTCTCACGATCGTTATTTTATTAATCAATTAGCAAATAAAGTATTTGATTTAACAAAAGATGGCGGGAAAATGTATCTTGGAGATTATCAATATTATATTGAAAAAGTTGAAGAAGCTGCTGCAATAAAAGCACAACAAGATGAAATTTCTGTCAATAACGAATCACATGAAAAATCGCATGAGTATTCCTCGTATCATAATCAAAAAGAACAAAGACGCGAACAGCGAAAACTAGAAAGACAAATTAATGATTGTGAGAACGAAATAGAATCTTTAGAAGCAGCTATAGCTTTGATTGATGAACAATTAACTCAACCAGATATATACAGTAACCCACAAAAAGCAAATGAATTAGCTCTCGAAAAACAAGAAAGCGAACAAAAATTAGAACAAGCCATGACAAATTGGGAAGAATTACAACAAAAATTATAAATATATCCATAACTCTAACTGTGAAAAGTCATTAGTTAGAGTTATTTTTTAACAAATTTCAAGTTTTTTTATTCACATTAAGAATGTTGATATAATAACTATCCACAAAGTTATCCTAGTTATCCACAAGTAAATTAACACTAACACACAATTAATTTTTGCTTTTCCCACTTAATATCCACAATAAAACCCATTATTTACATCAGTTGTCCACAAGTTATGCACGCTTTGTTGATAAGTACGCATGTTCCCTATTGACATTCATTTTTTAAAAATTATTTGTTCATTAATCTCAACTATGAAATAATATTATTATTAAACTGGTTATTTATAATAATTCAAAAAATATAAGGAGTTACATATGAGCACAAATCAAACGTTTTTAATATTTGTCGTTGCGGTAATATTTATTGCTTCAATTGTAAGAATTGTTGGACGATATATGAATCGTCAAAAACTATTTAATTCTATGGAAACATTATGGCGAACGATTTCTCCCTTAGAGACTTTTATAAGACCGAATTCACATTATGACTATGAATATCAACTTTATAAAGACAACTACAAGCCTCATACTTTAGTTGATGATAAAACTTGGTCAGATTTAAACATGTCTGCGGTATTTCACCAGATGAACTATAATTTAACAGCTATTGGCGAAATGAAGCTTTATAGTTGTTTACGTGGTATGCTATCAATTAAAAATAAATCATTACTCAATTTATTTAATAACAACTCAGAATTTAGACAGCATGTAACTTTTCATTTAGCTTTGTTAGGCAAGTCAGTTTATCCGACTTTTCCAGATCAAATTACACCTGTAAAACGTCAAACACTCTTAATGCTTTGTCCGTTATTACCTATCATTACATTCGCAATTATTTTTATAAATGCACAAGTCGGCATTTTGTTATTTCTATTAAGCTGTTTATTTAATATTATTTTATCTGCTATTTTAAAACGTACATATGAGGATGACTTAAAATCAATTTTTTATGCATCAAATGTTTTAAAACATGGCTATGCTATTTCAAAAATTAAACATGCACCTCAACCAGAGGTCAATTTTAAACATTTTAGAACGGCTCGCCACCTTACAAGTGTTTTAGCTGAAGTTAACGAAGAAGATATTGGTGCTATGGTAATTAAACTAGTTAAACTCATTTTCATGCTCGATTATCTTTTATTCCATACAATTCAAAAAAGCTATACTACACATATGAAAGAGTTGAAAAATTGTTTTGACTATATCGCAGAGTTAGATAACCATTATTCGTTAGCTATGTATCGTAGAACTTTAGATGTTTATACAGAACCGCATATTGATGAAACTAAAAATAGTATTGAGTTCACTGAATTAACGCATCCACTCATTTCAGATGCTATTGCCAATGATTTTTCATTATCACAAAATATATTATTAACCGGTTCTAATGCATCTGGGAAATCTACATTTATGAAAGCTATTGCGATAAATATTATACTTGCAAAAACGATTCATACAGTTACTGCAAGTAAATTTGTATATCAACCGGGTAATGTTTTCACATCTATGGCAAATGCCGATAGCGTATTATCTGGCGATAGCTATTTTATGGCGGAATTAAAGTCAATTAAAAGAATTGTCAATATCTCTGGAAATCAAAATATATACTGCTTTATAGATGAAATTTTCAAAGGTACCAATACAACTGAACGAATTGCCGCTTCTGAATCAGTTTTATCATTTTTAAATCAAAAATCTAACTTTAAGGTCATAGCTGCTACACATGACATAGAGTTAGCTGAATTATTAAAACATCAATATTCGAATTATCATTTTAATGAAGTTATAGAAAATAATAAAATTCATTTTGACTATAAGATTAAACCTGGAAAAGCCAATACACGAAATGCTATCGAACTACTAAGAATCACTTCATTCCCAGAACAAATATATGAACGTGCAAAAGATAATGTGCCGAAAATTTAGCATTTAAAATTAAACATAAAAACGTCAGTTATCACATGACAATGACGATGTCACCATTAAAAACTGGTTCACCGTTAACATGTTAATAACTGACGTTTATTTATTCTATAGAATAATCTTCTAAATCGATGTTACTATGTCCATTCAATGCTAAATCTGAAAATTTACCGTTCTGATATAAATAATAACCAGCAACACCTATCATGGCTGCATTGTCTGTGCATAATTTGGGACTTGGAATTGTTAGATCAATGTCATTCTCTTTACATTGATTTGTTAATGATTGACGTAATCCTTTGTTACTTGCAACACCACCAGCAACTATTAGTCGTTGTACTCCGTAGTCTTTACAAGCTTGAATTGCTTTATAAGTTAATACATCTACGACGCTATTTTGAAAACTAGTCGCTACATTGGCTGCAATGATTGGAATATTTTTTTGTCGTTGATTATGTAACTGATTAATTACAGCACTTTTTAAGCCACTAAAACTAAAATCATAACTATCTTTATCTAACCATACACGAGGAAAAGCATACGTATCCTCACCAGTTGCAGCTAAACGATCGACTTGTGGACCACCTGGATAACTTAATCCAATTGTTCGTGCCACCTTATCATAAGCTTCGCCTACTGCGTCATCACGAGTCTCACCTATCACCTCAAATGTCAAATGATCTTTCATATAAACTAATTCTGTATGACCACCTGAAACTATGAGTGCGATAAGTGGGAATGTCAATGGCGTTTCAATATGATTAGCATAAATATGTCCTGCAATATGATGAACCGGTATTAATGGTTTATCATACGCAAACGCTAATGCTTTAGCTGCGTTGACTCCAATTAGCAACGCACCAATTAAACCTGGGCCTTCTGTTACCGCTACTGCATCTATATCTTCCATTGATACTTTTGCTTCTTCAAGAGCCTCATCAATTGTTGTGGTAATACCTTCAACATGATGCCTACTTGCTACTTCGGGAACAACACCGCCAAATCGTTTATGACTTTCAATTTGACTTAAAACGATATTCGATAACACATCTCTACCATTTTTTATTATGCTAACACTCGTTTCATCGCAACTTGTTTCCACGGCAAGTATTAATATATCTTTAGTCATTTAAATTCACCCACATTACCATTGCATCTTCACCTTCACCATAATAATTTTTACGTTTCCCACCATATTGAAAACCTAAATTTTCATATACATGTTGTGCTACTTTATTATTTACTCTTACTTCTAGACTCATTACATCACATGTATGACTCGCATAATTTTTACCATATTTTAATAACATTTGACCTAAGCCATAGCCTCTATATTGATTATCTATAGCAACTGTTGTAATTTGCGCTTGATCTATCACTATCCATAAACCTAAATAACCTATAATTTGTTGTTCAAATTCTAAAACAAAATACTTCGCAAAGTTATTTTGCTCAATTTCATGATAAAATGCATCAATTGTCCATGAACTATCATTAAAACTATGACGCTCTATATCAAAAACTTGTGGTACATCTTCCTTTGTCATTGCTCTAATATTTAATTGCTCTTTTGACTGTTGATCCAATTTCGTTCCGCCTCAGCTAATTTATGGTATTTAGGTGTGAATGTATGAATATCCGAAGGCTCATCTATTAAGTGATACATTACTGATGCATTCGGTAATTGCGCTACAGTATCTCCTTGTAAATCATCTTGCAATTGCACTGTATCTTTACCTATAAATACATAAGGCTGATTTAAGCCTTTTAAAAATGTTAGTAAATCTTCAATTGTCATATATTGATCTTCTAATATAGTTTCCAATTCATTTTGTTGCCACTGATAAACGCCTGTATATACAGCTTTTCTTCTTGCATCAAAAATTGGAACTAACAATTTATCAGTATTATTAATTGTTGCTGCTAATGCTTTTAATGAGGAAACACCGTATAACTTTATATTTAAGGCATAAGCTAATGTTTTTGCTACTGTAACACCTATTCGTAATCCTGTATATGATCCTGGACCTTCAGCAACAACAATTGCATCTAATTGATGTTTTGTTATTTGACACTGCTTAAATAATTCGCTAATTGCTGGCATTAATTGTACTGAATGATTTTGTTTTGAATCAGTTGTTATTTCAGCTCTAACTTTATCATCTTCCATAATTGCTACTGATAATGGTTGATTGGATGTATCAATAAGCAGCAAATTCATTTTCGATTACCTCCTTAATAATTTCATAATGTTCACCTAATGCTATAAGTTCTATTACTCTGCTTGTTTCAGATAGAGTTGTAATATTTATTGTTAAATGATTTGCAGGAAGTAAGTCTTTAATAAATTGACTCCATTCAATAACTGTAATCGCCCTATCTTCAAAAAATTCATCAAACCCTAAATCTTCTTCAGAATCTTCTAAGCGATAACAATCCATATGATGTAATTTTAAATTTGTACCTTTGTATGATTTAATAATATTAAATGTTGGTGAATTAATTGTACGTTTGACACCTAATGCTTTTCCTATAAATTGTGTTAACGTTGTTTTGCCTGCGCCTAAATCTCCATTAAGTAAAATCAAATCGCCACTCTTCAATTGTTCAACTAAAAACGTAGCAAATTGATTCATTTCCTCTAAATTGTTTATCTTTATCAATGTTGATTCTCCTATAATATGAGGTTGAGACATAAATTTTTTGTGCTCTGGGAAACCAATGAACGGCGTCCCAAAAGCATGATTTTCGGCAAAAACTCTCACGGTTCATCAAAATATGGAAAACAATTTTACTCATCGTTCGGTTCTGCTCAAATCCTAAACGCTTTTGTCCCGACCTCACTTTATCATTCGTATTTAACTTTATAATTAACCTTTATATTGTAACAAATTTCAACTTAAATTTCTTATTTTTGAAACAGATTATATATCCGAAGTTAATTGTAAGAAAATTTAAAATACTTATTGACATAACGAAATAGATATAGTAAATTAAATTTATCAAATTTTTAGACAATTCTAACTATTAGAATGATATAAACCATTCACGGAAGGAGTATAATAAAATGCCTTATCAATATACTGAACATCAACCGACAACTTCAAATATTATTATTTTATTATACTCTTTAGGACTCGAACGTTAGTATACATCTACTAAACGCTTTAAGTCCTATTTCTGTTTGAATGGGACTTGTAAACGTCCCAATAATATTGGGACGTTTTTTTACGTTTTAACTGTTGAATTTTAACTTTTATCACTACTAACTTATTTAAATTTGTTAAATCATCAAAATTACGGGGGAATTTACTATGCGAAGCGACATGATCAAAAAAGGAGATCACCAAGCACCAGCAAGAAGTCTTTTACATGCTACGGGCGCACTAAAAAGTCCAACTGATATGAACAAACCATTTGTAGCTATTTGTAACTCTTATATTGATATTGTTCCAGGACATGTTCATTTAAGAGAACTCGCAGACATAGCTAAAGAAGCAATTAGAGAAGCCGGTGCCATTCCATTTGAATTTAATACGATTGGTGTTGATGATGGAATAGCTATGGGACATATCGGAATGCGATATTCTCTACCATCACGCGAAATTATTGCTGATGCTGCTGAAACTGTAATCAATGCACATTGGTTTGATGGTGTTTTTTATATTCCTAATTGCGACAAGATTACACCAGGTATGATTTTAGCAGCCATGAGGACAAACGTACCTGCTATCTTTTGCTCTGGTGGTCCAATGAAAGCTGGTTTATCAGCACATGGTAAAGCACTCACACTTTCATCGATGTTTGAAGCGGTTGGTGCATTCAAAGAAGGGTCAATTTCTAAAGAAGAATTTCTAGACATGGAACAAAACGCCTGCCCTACTTGTGGTTCTTGTGCAGGAATGTTTACAGCTAATTCAATGAACTGTTTGATGGAAGTTTTAGGATTAGCCTTACCTTACAATGGTACAGCACTTGCAGTAAGTGATCAACGACGTGAAATGATACGTGAAGCTGCTTTTAAATTAGTTGAAAATATTAAAAATGATTTGAAACCTCGTGATATTGTAACACGTGAAGCTATAGATGATGCATTTGCTCTTGATATGGCTATGGGTGGTTCAACTAATACAGTATTGCACACATTAGCAATTGCAAACGAAGCTGGTATTGATTACGACTTAGATCGAATCAACGCGATTGCTAAACGCACACCATACTTATCAAAGATAGCGCCTAGCTCATCATACTCGATGCATGATGTACATGAAGCTGGTGGTGTCCCGGCAATTATTAATGAGCTGATGAAAAAAGATGGCACGTTACATCCAGATAGAATCACTGTCACTGGTAAAACATTACGTGAAAACAATGAAGGTAAAGAAATTAAGAACTTCGAAGTCATTCACTCACTTGATGCACCTTATGATGCTCAAGGTGGTCTATCTATTTTATTCGGAAATATTGCACCAAAAGGCGCAGTCATTAAAGTTGGTGGTGTTGATCCTTCAATTAAAACATTTACAGGTAAAGCGATTTGCTTCAATTCACATGATGAAGCGGTAGAAGCAATTGATAATCGTACTGTACGTGCTGGACATGTCGTTGTTATAAGATATGAAGGACCTAAAGGTGGTCCAGGTATGCCTGAAATGTTAGCACCTACTTCGTCAATCGTTGGTCGTGGATTAGGTAAAGATGTTGCTCTAATTACTGATGGTCGATTTTCAGGTGCAACTAGAGGTATTGCAGTTGGACATATTTCCCCTGAAGCTGCAGCTGGAGGGCCTATTGGTCTAATTAAAGACGGTGATGAGATTACTATTGATTTAACAAATCGAACATTGAATGTAAATCAATCTAATGATGTCTTAGAACAGCGAAGAGCATCTTTAGAACCATTTAAAGCAAAAGTAAAAACAGGTTATTTAGCTCGCTATACTGCACTCGTGACTAGTGCAAATACAGGTGGCGTCATGCAAGTGCCTGAGAATTTAATTTAACTATGGAGATGATTGAAATGTCTAAAACTCAACACGAAGTAAACCAAAATATTGACACTTTTAAAATGGCAGAATCAGTTGAACCTGAACAACTGAATGAAAAAACGTTAAAAGAAATGCGCTCAGGATCAGAATTATTAGTAGAAGCATTGCTTAAAGAAAACGTAGATTATTTATTTGGTTATCCGGGTGGTGCAGTATTACCGTTATACGACATATTTTATGATGGAAAAATCAAACATATTTTAGCTAGACATGAACAAGGTGCCGTTCATGCTGCAGAAGGATATGCGCGTGTATCTGGCAAAACTGGTGTCGTCGTTGTAACTAGTGGTCCGGGTGCTACGAATGTTATGACTGGTATTACAGATGCACATTGCGACTCTTTACCCCTTGTTGTATTTACAGGCCAAGTTGCTACACCAGGTATTGGTAAAGATGCGTTCCAAGAAGCAGATATATTATCGATGACTTCACCTATTACAAAACAAAACTATCAAGTTAAACATGTTGACGATATTCCTAGAATTGTTCATGAAGCATTTCACGTTGCTAATTCAGGACGTAAAGGCCCTGTTGTTATCGACTTCCCAAAAGATATGGGTGTATTAGCTACAAATGTTGATTTATGTGACGACATTAATATTCCGGGTTATGACGTTGTTACTGAACCTGAAAATAAAGACATAGACACTTTCATCTCACTTTTAAAAGAAGCAAAAAAACCTGTTATTTTAGCAGGAGCTGGAATTAATCAATCAAAATCTAATCATTTGTTAACAAAGTTCGTTAACAATCATCAAATTCCGACTGTCACAACTTTACTCGGTTTAGGTGCTGTACCTTATGAAGATTCACTATTTTTAGGTATGGGAGGAATGCATGGTTCATATGCAAGTAACATGGCATTAACAGAGTGTGACTTACTTATTAACTTAGGAAGCCGTTTCGATGACAGATTAGCAAGTAAACCTGATGAATTCGCACCAAATGCCAAAATTGTTCATGTTGATATTGATCCATCAGAAATTAATAAAGTTATCCAAGTTGATTTAGGTATTATTGCAGACTGTAAAAGATTTTTAGAGTGTTTAAATGACTATAATGTTCAAACCACTGAACATAGCGCTTGGGTTAAACATTGTCAAAATAATAAGCAGAAACATCCATTTAAACTTGGTGAAGATGATCAAGTATTTTGCAAACCGCAACAAACAATTGAATATATCGGTAAGCTGACAAATGGTGATGCCATAGTTACAACTGATGTAGGTCAACATCAAATGTGGGCAGCTCAATTTTATCCTTTTAAAGATCATGGTCAATGGGTAACTAGCGGTGGCTTAGGTACCATGGGCTTTGGTATCCCATCATCAATTGGTGCAAAATTAGCAAATCCAGATAAAACAGTCGTATGTTTTGTAGGCGATGGCGGATTCCAAATGACAAACCAAGAAATGGCACTTTTACCAGAATATGGTTTAGATGTCAAAATTGTATTAATTAATAACGGTACATTAGGTATGGTTAAACAATGGCAAGACAAGTTCTTTAACAAGCGCTTCTCTCATTCTGTATTTAATGGGCAACCTGATTTTATGAAAATGGCTGAAGCATATGGTGTCAAAGGCTTCTTAATTGATAAACCAAACAAACTTGAAGAACAATTAGATGCCGCATTTAATTATCAAGGACCAGCTTTAATTGAGGTACGTATTTCCCCTACTGAAGCTGTTAACCCTATGGTTCCAAGTGGTAAATCAAATCATGAGATGGAGGGCTTATAATGACAAGAATTATTAAATTACAAGTTGCAGACCAAGTGAGTACTCTAAATCGTATTACAAGTGCATTTGTTCGCTTACAATATAATATCGATACATTACATGTCACCCATTCAGAACAACCAGGTATTTCTAATATGGAAATTCAAGTGGATATTCAGGATGATATATCACTTCATATTTTATTGAAAAAGTTAAAACAACAAATCAATGTTTTAACCGTTGAATGTTATGACTTGGTAGATAATGAAGCTTAATTTTAAATCTAAATGGCAATGATGCGCTAATTAGTTAGAGATATAACATAAATTACTAATTAACATCTGCCAACATTATCACTTTATATTTCAGAATTTTCGAAAAACAAAACTTTTTATTTATTTGGAGGAATTTATTATGACAACAGTTTATTATGATCAAGATGTAAAAACAGATGCTTTACAAGGTAAAAAAATTGCAGTAGTTGGTTATGGTTCACAAGGCCACGCACATGCACAAAACTTAAAAGACAACGGGTATGATGTTGTCATCGGTATTCGCCCTGGACGTTCTTTTGATAAAGCTAAAGAAGATGGTTTCGATGTGTTCCCTGTTGCAGAAGCAGTTAAACAAGCTGATGTAATTATGGTTTTATTACCTGATGAAATTCAAGGCGATGTTTATAAAAATGAAATTAAACCAAACTTAGAAAAACATAATGCTTTAGCATTTGCACATGGTTTCAACATTCACTTTGGCGTTATCCAACCTCCTGCAGACGTTGATGTATTTTTAGTAGCACCTAAAGGACCTGGTCATTTAGTTAGACGTACATTTGTAGAAGGGTCAGCTGTACCATCATTATTCGGTGTTCAACAAGATGCTTCGGGCCAAGCACGTAATATTGCTTTAAGTTATGCAAAAGGTATTGGTGCAACTCGTGCTGGTGTAATCGAAACAACATTCAAAGAAGAAACTGAAACAGACTTATTCGGTGAGCAAGCAGTACTTTGCGGTGGTGTGTCTAAATTAATTCAAAGTGGATTCGAAACATTGGTAGAAGCTGGTTATCAACCAGAATTGGCTTACTTTGAAGTATTACATGAAATGAAATTAATCGTTGATTTAATGTATGAAGGCGGTATGGAAAATGTACGTTATTCAATTTCAAATACTGCTGAATTTGGTGACTATGTATCTGGTCCTCGTGTTATCACACCAGATGTTAAAGAAAATATGAAAGCTGTATTAACTGATATCCAAAATGGTAACTTCAGCAATCGTTTTATCGAAGACAATAAAAATGGATTTAAAGAGTTCTACAAATTACGTGAAGAACAACACGGTCATCAAATTGAAAAAGTTGGGCGTGAACTACGTGAAATGATGCCATTTATTAAATCTAAAAGCATCGAAAAATAAGATAGACCTACAATGAGGAGTTGTTAAATATGAGTAGTCATATTCAAATTTTTGATACGACACTAAGAGATGGTGAACAAACACCTGGAGTAAATTTTACTTTTGATGAACGTTTACGTATTGCATTGCAATTAGAAAAATGGGGTGTCGATGTTATTGAAGCCGGATTCCCCGCTTCAAGTACTGGTAGCTTTAAATCTGTTCAAGCTATAGCACAGACATTAACAACAACAGCTGTGTGTGGTTTGGCAAGATGTAAAAAATCTGACATCGATGCTGTATATGAAGCAACAAAAGATGCAGCAAAACCAGTTGTACATGTATTTATAGCTACTTCACCTATTCATCTGGAACATAAACTTAAAATGTCTCAAGCAGAAGTTTTAGCATCAATAAAAGAACATGTTACTTATGCGAAACAGTTATTTGAAGTAGTTCAATTTTCACCAGAAGATGCAACGCGTACTGAATTACCGTTCTTAGTAGAATGTGTTCAAACTGCTGTCGATGCAGGCGCTACTATTATTAATATCCCTGATACTGTCGGCTACAGTTACCACGATGAATATGCACATATTTTCAAAACCTTAACAGAATCTGTTACATCAACAAATGAAATTATCTATAGTGCACATTGTCATGATGATTTAGGTATGGCTGTTGCTAATAGTTTAGCAGCAATCGAAGGCGGTGCAAGACGTATTGAAGGTACAGTTAATGGTATTGGAGAACGCGCAGGTAATGCCGCTTTAGAAGAAGTAGCGCTTGCACTATACGTCAGAAATGATCACTATGGTGTTCAAACTGCTCTTAATCTCGAAGAAACTAAAAAGACATCGGATTTAATTTCAAGGTATTCAGGAATTCGAGTTCCTAGAAATAAAGCTGTTGTTGGTCAAAATGCATTTAGTCATGAATCAGGTATTCATCAAGATGGTGTATTAAAGCATCGTGAAACTTATGAAATTATGACGCCACAATTGGTTGGCGTAAGTACTACTGAATTGCCATTAGGTAAGTTGTCAGGTAAACATGCTTTCTCTGAAAAATTAAAAGCACTAGGTTACGACATCGATAAAGATGCACAAGTAGAGTTATTTAAACAATTTAAAGCTGTTGCAGATAAAAAGAAATCGGTATCTGATAGAGATATCCATGCAATTATTCAAGGTTCTGAACACGAACATCAAGCGCTATATAAATTAGAAACGTTGCAATTGCAATATGTATCTAGTGGGCTTCAAAGTGCAGTTGTGGTAATTAAAGATAAAGAAGGACATACGTATCAAGACTCAAGTATCGGAACTGGATCAATCGTTGCCATATACAATGCTGTTGATCGTATTTTCAAAAAAGAAACAGAATTAATTGATTATCGTATTAATTCTGTTACTGAAGGTACTGATGCCCAAGCAGAAGTGCATGTGAATCTATTGATTGAAGGTAAATCAGTCAATGGTTTCGGTATTGATCACGATATTTTACAAGCCTCTTGTAAAGCTTATGTTGAAGCACATGCCAAATTTGCAGCCGAAAATGTTGAAAAGGTAGGTAACTAATAATGACTTATAAAATTGTTGCACTACCTGGTGACGGTATCGGACCAGAAATTTTAAATGGTACTTTAGCGTTACTCGAAATTATTAGTACTAAATATAACTTTAACTATCAATTAGAGCGCCATGATTTTGGTGGTGCCTCTATTGATACTTTTGGTGAACCACTTACTGAAGTTACATTAAATGCTTGTAAAAAGGCAGATGCTATCTTACTAGGTGCTATTGGTGGACCAAAATGGACAGATCCTAATAATCGACCAGAACAAGGTTTATTAAAATTACGTAAATCCTTAAATTTATTTGCTAATATTCGCCCTACTACAGTAGTAAAAGGCGCTAGTGCCTTTTCACCTTTAAAAGAAGAACGTGTTGAAGGTACTGACCTAGTCATTGTGCGTGAATTAACAAGTGGTATTTATTTTGGGGAACCAAGATATTTTAATGATCAAGATGCACTTGATTCACTCACATATACAAGAGAAGAAATTGAACGTATCGTTCATGTAGCATTTAAATTAGCCGCTTCAAGACGTGGAAAATTAACCTCTGTTGATAAAGAAAACGTATTAGCTTCAAGTAAATTATGGCGAAAAGTCGTAAATGAAGTGAGTTTATTATACCCTGAAGTATCGGTAAATCACTTACTTGTTGATGCTTGTAGTATGCACTTAATCACAAACCCTAAACAATTTGACGTCATTGTTTGTGAAAACTTATTTGGAGATATTTTAAGTGATGAAGCATCAGTCATTCCCGGCTCTCTTGGCTTATCACCTTCTGCTAGTTTTAGTAATGATGGCCCAAGATTATATGAGCCTATTCATGGATCTGCTCCTGATATTGCTGGTCAAGATATTGCTAATCCATTTGGGATGATTCTCTCTTTAGCAATGTGTTTACGTGAAAGTTTAAATCAACCTGATGCTGCAGATGAATTAGAACAACTTATTTATAGCATGATTGAAAATGGCCAAACAACAGTAGATTTAGGCGGGCAACTTCATACTTCAGAAATTTTTACCAAGTTATCATCAAAATTGAATCATTAAGGGGGAGATGTAAATGGGTCAAACATTATTTGACAAGGTGTGGAATAAACATGTGTTATACGGTAAATTGGGCGAACCTCAACTATTATACATTGATTTACACCTTATACATGAAGTTACTTCTCCTCAAGCATTTGAAGGACTTAGACTTCAAAATAGAAAATTAAGACGCCCAGATTTAACATTTGCAACACTTGATCACAATGTTCCTACCATTGATATTTTTAATATTAAAGATGAAATTGCTAACAAGCAAATCACAACACTACAAAGAAATGCTACAGACTTTGGTGTGCATATTTTTGATATGGGCTCTGATGAACAAGGAATCGTGCATATGGTTGGTCCTGAAACAGGATTAACACAACCAGGTAAAACGATTGTTTGTGGTGATTCACATACAGCAACACATGGTGCATTTGGGGCAATTGCTTTCGGAATTGGGACAAGTGAAGTTGAACATGTCTTTGCAACACAGACACTTTGGCAAACAAAGCCCAAAAATTTAAAAATTGATATAAATGGCACCTTGCCTACTGGTGTCTATGCTAAAGACATTATTCTACATTTAATCAAAACATACGGTGTTGATTTTGGTACAGGCTATGCTTTGGAATTTACTGGAGAAACAATTAAAAATCTTTCAATGGATGGCAGAATGACCATATGTAATATGGCAATTGAAGGTGGCGCAAAATACGGCATTATTCAACCTGATGAAACAACATTTGAATATGTTAAAGGCCGCCCTTTTGCAGAAAATTTTACTAAATCAGTCGATAGTTGGAGAGAACTTTATTCTGATGACGATGCAATATTTGATCGTGTTATCGAACTTGATGTTACCACATTAGAACCACAAGTAACTTGGGGTACAAATCCTGAAATGGGTGTTAATTTCAGCGAGCCATTTCCAGAAATCAATGATATCAACGACCAACGTGCATATGATTATATGGGATTACAACCTGGTCAAAAAGCTGAAGACATCAACTTAGGATATGTCTTCCTTGGTTCATGTACAAATGCTAGACTTTCAGATTTAATTGAAGCTAGTCATATTGTTAAAGGTAATAAAGTACATCCAAATATTACAGCTATTGTCGTTCCAGGATCTCGTACTGTTAAAAAAGAAGCTGAAAAACTAGGTCTAGATACTATATTTAAAAATGCCGGATTTGAATGGCGCGAGCCAGGATGTTCAATGTGTTTAGGTATGAACCCAGACCAAGTACCTGATGGTGTACATTGCGCTTCTACAAGTAACAGAAACTTTGAAGGACGACAAGGTAAAGGGGCCAGAACTCATCTTGTATCCCCTGCTATGGCAGCGGCAGCAGCCATTCATGGTAAGTTTGTAGATGTAAGAAAGGTGGTTGTTTAACATGTCAGCAATCAAACCTATTACGACATATAAAGGAAAAATTGTTCCACTATTCAATGACAATATTGATACAGATCAAATTATTCCTAAAGTTCACTTAAAACGAATTTCAAAAAGTGGTTTCGGTCCATTCGCTTTTGATGAATGGCGTTATTTACCAGATGGTTCAGATAATCCAGATTTCAATCCTAACAAACCACAATATAAAGGGGCATCTATTTTAATTACAGGAGATAATTTTGGATGCGGTTCAAGTCGTGAACATGCTGCTTGGGCTCTTAAGGACTATGGTTTTCATATTA